>NZ_BAABWO010000001.1:0-972220 GCF_040362745.1 Colwellia sp. KU-HH00111
TAAACGAAGTGGACTTTATTCACTAAATCATTAAATCAAGTCGTTGGGATAATGATATATGCTCCGGGCTAATATCTGCTTTATATACCAACACCTCAACACCTGACTCAATAGCTTGTTGTAATAACTCAGCATAGCGAGCATCAATGTGCTCAGCAACCCTTACACTATTGATACCAGTATGCAGCACGGCAAACAATAGCACGGCTCTATCTCCACTATTTACCCTATCAATTAGTTCTCTAAGGTGCTTTTGACCACGCGTGGTGACAGCATCAGGAAAAAAGCCCTGTTTGTCATCAAGTAAAGTAACACTTTTTACTTCAATATAAGTATTTACTGATTGATTGTTGTCACCGGTATGTTGCAATAAAAAGTCGATGCGGCTATTTTCTTGCCCATACTTGACCTCGCGCTGAATCGAATCAAACCCTTGTAACTCTGTGATAGTGCCATTTAATAATGCTTCTTCAGCTAATTGGTTGGCTCTGAGGGTATTGACACAAATATAATGATTTTGCTTTGTTTGAGTTAGTTCCCAGCTAAAGGCATATTTACGCTTAGCGTTACTTGAGGTGCTATACCACACAGTATCAGCAGGTGTGGCACATCCTGTCATTGCACCTGTATTGGCAACATGTAACGTTGTTTCGGTATTGTCAGGTAAAATTATATCTGCTAGAAAACGTTTATAGCGTTTGATTAGAACTGCTGGTTTGACCGATAGTTTCATTAATGTGCTGCATTGTATGATTAACAAGGGAGTAATCATACGATAAAGTTGGGTATTGAATAAAGGCAGATGACTTAATTAATCAAAGTGTCCAACCAGGCTTGCGCATGGTTTATATTACTGAAAAAATTAAACTGCACACCATTATTTTGATATATCCGTTGTAGCTGCATCTGTAATGTATCGGCATAATTACTGTTGAGAATAACAGCAGCAATGGCAATCATTCCGTGATCCACCCGATACTGAGTAGTTTCAATTAATTTTTGCTCGGCTTCAGGCGCAAATACACTATTGCCGGCAAATGAAACTAATGAAGCCCAAGGGCTATCACCCATCTGATTAGCAACCAGTTTAATATCTTGGTAGTACTGTTCAGTGACAACATCATCGAAAGGCCCCTGCGCATCGATAAATAAAATGTTATTTTGCTGCTCAATATTGTAACTTCCGTGTGTTGATGGTTGCATCGATAGTTAGCCTTGTAAAATTTTATCGGACATTATAGATATCAGTTTTTAAGCGATTTGCCAAGTAAGCAGATTTCTATGATTTTTCAAGTTTATATAATGCATATTATTCAATTATTTAATGCTGGTCGGTGCATTGGGCTAAACTTGCATTTGGTCAACCTCCCTGAAAAGGGAAAATTTAGGCTTGTTAGTAAATAATTGCTATGATGTGCACTACGATCAAAAGCATCTTTTTTATGTCTAATATTATAATTAATCCATCACCTAAATTGATACCTGAACAAGCCGTTTTACCCATTGAAGCGATCAAGGTAAAGTTTTGCCAAGCCTTGTCTAAGGACAATACCCTTATTCTCTCAGCCCCCCCAGGTGCTGGTAAATCAACCTGTTTACCCTTATGGTTGCTTGAGCAAAAGGTTCTGACAGGGAAAAAAATTTATTTGTTACAACCACGGCGCCTAGCGGTAAAAAATATTGCTTGTTATTTAGCAAGTCAGCTAAACGAGCCTGTAGGTGAAACGGTAGGTTACCGGCTTCGCAATGAAACAAAAGTATCTAATTCGACCCGTTTAGAGGTGATAACAGAGGGAATTCTCACGCAAATAATTCAAAATGATGCTGAGCTTAGTGATTGTGGTTTGGTGGTATTTGATGAATTTCATGAACGAAGTTTACATGGCGATTTGGCCTTTGCGCTTAGTCGAGATGTGCAATTAGGATTACGCGATGACCTAAAAATACTGTTAATGTCGGCAACCCTTGATGTTGAGCAGTTAACAAAAGCATTACCTGAGGCAATAAGCCTTGCCAGTGAAGGCCGCAGTTTCCCTGTTGAAATCAGCTATAACGCACCGAGTGTCAGTCAGCGCTGGCGTGACCATGCGCTAGCTGTTATTAAACAGCAGGCAGGAGAGCACCAAGGCTCAATCTTAGTGTTTCTTCCCGGTGTAGCTGACATTCGATTTTTAGCGCAAACACTTTCGGCTTATATTACCGAAGCGTCAATAAATCATTTGTTGCTTTGTCCACTTTACGGCGATCTCACGCTTAAGCAGCAACAACAGGCGATACAGCCTTGTAAGCAGGGAGCGCGAAAGCTAGTATTAGCAACCAATATTGCAGAGACTTCATTAACGATCGAAGGGATAGATTTAGTCATAGATTGTGGTTTAGAAAAAGTTGCAATATATAACAACGCCAGCCTACTGAATAAATTGGTTCAAAAACAGATCGCTAAATCTTCAGCTATTCAACGAGCAGGGCGTGCTGGACGCTTAATGGCTGGTCATTGTATTCGGTTATATGCTAAAGATGATTTTGAGCGGCGGCCGGATCAAAGCATTAATGATATAGCACAGGCTGACTTATTACCTACATTAATTGAAGCTGCGCGTTGGGGAGTTGCCAAATTAGCTGATTTACCACTACTAGAATTACCCAGTGAGATAAAAGAACAACAAGCCTGGCAAGAGCTGCAATCTTTGGCCATTGTCGATAAAGATAATAAATTAACGGCACACGGCAAAAAAGTTGCAGAATTCTCCTGTCATCCAAGATTTGCTCATATGATACTCTCTGCATGCCAACTGGCTTCAACAATGCGTAACGATAATCTTCCCTTGTTAGCCTGCATGTTAGTAGCCCTATTAGAAGAGCGTGATCTATTGCCAAATGAGCAAAGTCGTTTTGATTGTGATATCGCACAGCGCATCACGCTGTTGGTTCAGAAATGGCATAAACCCTTCGGTGTAATTGCTAATATAATTAAACAAGTGCAAAACTTAACAAGAGGGGCGCAGCTTAAAAGTATCGACTCGCTTGCGATTAAATCCATACCGACCAATTGTATTGGCTTGCTGTTAGCTCATGCATATCCAGAGCGAATAGCCAAAGCACGTGGTAGCATCGGCGACTTTATTTGTGCTAATGGCAAAGGAGTCACACTTGAACAACAAGATGCTTTAGCTGGAGAGTCTTATTTAGTGATTGCTGATTTAATACAAACATCTCATCAACTGAAGGTGCGTTTAGCAGCAAAGATAGATGTGTCGCAAATAGAACAAGCTTTTTCAAATCAAATTTCCACACAAGAACTCGCCATATTTGATGATGTTAGTGGTAAAATTATTACGCGTAAACGCACAAGTTTGGCGGCGATAAACTTGAAAGAAACAGTCAGTAACACTAATTTATCATCGAATTTGATCGCGAAAATGTGGTGTGATGTACTTAGACGTAAAGGTTTAAGGTTCCTGAGTTGGCAACAGAAAGATCTTGCCTTAAGAGCCCGGTGGCAGTGGTTAACAAGGTATTTCCCACACTACCAATTGCCCGAGATTAGCGATGAAATCTTAGTCACCAATCTTGCCGGTTGGTTCAGCCCTTTTGTTGGGGAAATAAAATCATTAACACAATTAGCTAAGCTCGATTTATCAGCGATGTTATTGTCACAACTTGATTACCAGCAACAACAGCTATTAAAGCAAGCTGCGCCAAGTGTCTATATTGGGTCCACTGGTCGTCATTGTGCGATCACTTATTCGCAGGAAAAGTCACCAAAAGTTGCTATGCCTATGCAAGAACTTTATGGTTCTGTGCAAACCCCTTGTGTGGGCGGCATTAATGGTCATCCAGGTATCCCTTTATTGCTAGAGTTGTTATCACCAGCGCAAAGGCCTATTCAAGTTACGCAAGATTTAGCGAAATTTTGGGCAGGAAGTTATAAAGCAGTACAAAAAGATATGAAATCACAATACCCTAAGCACTTCTGGCCAGATAATCCCGCAGATGCTCAGCCAACGAATAAAACTAAACGCCACTTGAAAAATATCAGTTAGGAACAAATGCATCGATGTCAGCGAAACAGCAAAACAAGGCTTCTGTGAAGTCAAATTCAAAAAAAGTAACCACTGATGCCACAATTAAAAGCAAAACCTGGTTACGTAAAGTGGTCATTGTTAGTGCAAAATTAGCCTTTGCACTAGCTTCTGCGTTAGCACTCTTTACGCTTTACCTTGATGCTAAAGTGCAGAAAACCTTTGAGGGCCAGCGATGGCAAGTGCCAGCGCAAATTTTTGGTCAGGTAGAACGTTTAACGCTTGGTGAACCAGTAAAACTAGGACAAATTGCCAACGCACTGCGGTTAAATGGTTATCAAAAAGTAACCAAAGTAGATGCGCCAGGGCAATTTGCACAATCGGCCAATAGACTTATTATTTATCGTCGAGCGTTTGCATTCCCACAGTCAAGCAATGCTTACTCTACGGACACAGCTGAATTAACTATCAACAGTAAAAATGGCAAAATAAGCCAGCTATTTAGCAATAACATCCCTGTTAATAGCTTGTTATTAGAGCCAGTGCTGCTAGCCAGACTAGTGCCTAATAATAAAGAAGATCGGGTATTAGTAGCGCTACAAAATATCCCGACTCTTTTGCTAGATACCTTGCTATTAATTGAAGATCGTAACTTTTATCATCACCAAGGTATTTCACCTTTAGGGATCTTACGGGCTTTGTATAGCAATATTGTTGCGGGTCGAACCGTGCAAGGGGGGAGCACGTTAACTCAACAATTAGTTAAAAACATGTTTTTAACCAGAGAACGCACTATTACTCGCAAAGTGAAAGAGGCGCTCATGGCGCTCATTATTGAAGTACGATATAGCAAAGATCAACTGCTAGAAGCTTATATTAATGAAGTTTATTTAGGGCAGCATTATGCTAATGGTATTTATGGTTTTGGTTTAGCATCAAAATTTTATTTTGGTAAAACAATTTCTCAATTAAATAGTGCTGATATTGCCCTGCTGGTGGCACAAGTGAAAGGGCCAAGCTACTATGATCCTTGGCGTCATCCAGCTCGAGCCACGGATCGTCGAGATTTAGTGTTACGTTTAATGTTTGAGCAAAATTTAATTTCAGTGGCCGAGTTTAAACAAGCTGTTAATTCGCCATTATCGATTCGAAAGAATAGGCGGTTTACCAGACAAGCTTACCCAGCGTACTTACAATTAGTGAAACAAGAGTTAAACCAACATTTAACCCCTTATCAGCAAAAAATGGGTATTCGTGTTTTTACCGGCTTTTCTCATCGAACCCAACAAACACTAGAGCAAACTGTAACAGAACAGTTAACGCAATTAGAACAAAAATATCAGCAACAAGCATTACAGGCTGCTATGGTGGTTACTGATATCGCCAGTGCCGAGATTAGAGCCTTAGTGGGTGACAAACAAAGTGGTTATGCAGGCTTTAATCGAGCGACCAAAGCACAACGGCCCGTGGGTTCTTTAATTAAGCCGGCTATCTACCTAGCGGCTTTAGAACGATTTGAACAATTCAACTTTGCTACCTTACTTGCCGATCAGCCGATTACATTGACCATAGACGCTGAAGATGGCAGTCAAGGCGAAACCTGGCAGCCAAAAAATTATGATGGTAAGTATCGACAGCAAGTGCCATTAATCGATGGTTTAGTGAATTCTCTCAATATTCCTACCGTAAACTTAGGTATGGCTTTAGGGTTAGAAAATGTTGCTAATGCAATTCACCTACTTGGCTATGACAATGATGTGGTGATGCGGCCTTCTATGTTGCTAGGTGCAATGAATATGTCACCCTTACAAATTAATCAAATGTACCTACCTATAGCTAACCAAGGCTTTGCTGAGCAGGCGCACGCCATTAGCAGTATTTCATCAAGTAAGGGGGAAATACTTTGGCAATATGTGCCAAGCAATGCCCAAGTAATTTCGACCGATGCAGTTTACTTAATGGACTATGCGTTAAGTCAGGTAGCAAAATCGGGTACCGCAAAATCTCTAAATTGGCGGATGAAAGGAGTGAATGTAGCAGGAAAAACAGGTACTAGTAATGATCTTCGGGATAGTTGGTTTATTGGGTATGATAATCGACTGTTAATTACTACTTGGTTAGGAAAAGATAATAATGAGCCGACAGGTCTCACCGGAAGTAGTGGAGCTTTGCTGTTGTTTGCTGATTTTCTTAACAAAAATGGTGGAGTTAGTAAAGTTCGCAACAAACCTGATGCAGTTGCCATCACAACATTTGATCAAAAAACAGGTCATGCAGTGCCAGAAAAATGTAGCAATACCCAAGCTTATCCAGCGATATCACGGGGCATAGTGACCCTAGATCATTGTGCTCAAAAAAAGAAGGAAAAACGTTCTTGGTTTGATAGGTTGTTTGGCGATTAAAACGTTGCTATGTTGAGGGAGTAATTAAGCACTTAAGTGGCAAATTTAAGTGCTTAGGTCGTATCTGTCATACTAAATACCTTAAAGCAATGTGAAACAAACTATTCGGCAAAGGTCACATTTACTTTTGATATAGCTGCAGTATCTATAATGCTGACATTACCGATACTTCGTTGCAGTTTTGCTGCAGTTTTATAGGCGCCATGATGTTCGGCAAAACTGATAATATCATCGCCATTACACATAACTTTTAAAGCCACGGTTTTGTCTCTTAAGCGATAGGCATTGGTTGTGCCGTTTAAGCGGTGAATTTTGTTACTCATCGCGGCTTTACATACGTCAACTAAGGCTGTTTTTACATATGGGCTCATTGTGGCTTGGCTAGGCGCGCTGAAAGCAAGAGCTGACAGTGCTGTTAAAGCGATAACTGTGATATTAACGTTGATCATGATTATTCTCCAATAGGGTTTAATGACGAAGCAATATTACCTCGCACACTTAATAGTGACCCAAACGGTGAAAAAAGTTGTTAATGCCTTTATCATGGATGTAACGAAAAACCTGCAATCAATAAAGAGAGTTTGTCCTAAGTGATTGAATGAATAATTATAGATGAAAAAGTAGACAGGAAATTATGACTATTTTTTTACATTTGTTCATCAGCTTACATACTTTCAATACATAACCGCAGTTTACCGCAAGCTAAATGACCGGCTTAATGATAAAAATGTTGATGTTAAATAAAAAATAGACTGTTTTTATATACAGTTTTAGAGTCTGATATGGTATTGTTTAGTTAATTATACTAATTTAATTTTCTTTTAAAGATGACTAAGGAATAACAATGGCAGTTGAGAGTCGATTCGTCGTCATTAGACACGGGGTGGAGGCAAAAACATTTATGGATAAGAAATCAGCAGATGAATATGACAAAATGTTGGATATGGCTGATAACTTAGTCAATGTATTTGCTAAATCACCGATAGAGCTAAGTGATAGCGCAAGTGAAGAATTAAGTATTTATTTGGCACAGCACCGAGATGACGTATTGGTCGCCTTACTTGCGAAAAAGCCTACAAAAAAATCGCCTGTCAAAAAAGCGGCTAAGAAATCAGCAGAAAATAAGGCCGATCCTACTCCGGCAAAATTAGGCGAAGCTAGCTAATTTGTTTTTTGGAATATTGTTTTTTAGCATGTGCTTGTGATTGAATATCAAGTAGTTCATAGTCGCCGAAAAACCCTAGCGCTACAAGTAAAGCGCGGGCAGGTTTTTGTTCGTGCGCCTTATCATCTTGATGAACAACAGATTCATGCCTTTATTCACAAAAAAGAGGCTTGGTTAAACGCTAAAATCTTTGAACAACTTCAAACGGCTGAGCAGTGTTGTCAGTTTAATCAAGGGGCTACATTGCTGGTATTTGGGCAGCAAGTTAAGCTCAATATTATTTATTTGAATGCCCGTAAGCAGCCTGATGTCTATTTATCCTCAGATACTCAGCAGCAACAAACGTTAACTATTGCTTTTAACCAGTCTCAGCAAACCAAATGGACGACAAAGTTACAACAATCGTTAGCGGTTAAAAAGAAAATAGAGGCTTACTTTAAAGCGCAAGCACTGGATATTATTTTTCCCAAAGTAGACTACTACGCACGGCTTACGCAATTATCTCCTACCAACATAAAAATCAGGCAATATCGCGCTAGATGGGGCAGTTGTAATAGTAAAGGCGAGCTAAGTT
Organism: Colwellia sp. KU-HH00111; assembly: GCF_040362745.1. Lineage (NCBI taxonomy): Bacteria > Pseudomonadati > Pseudomonadota > Gammaproteobacteria > Alteromonadales > Colwelliaceae > Colwellia > Colwellia sp. KU-HH00111. Next base: position 8,164 of record NZ_BAABWO010000001.1, read on the forward strand.
TTAACTATTTATTGATGATGTTACCTGTATTTGTGATCGACTATGTTGTGATTCATGAATTGTGTCATTTACGTCACTTAAACCATTCGTCGGATTTTTGGCGATTAGTTGCCATATATTGTCCAAACTTTAAAGAGGCTAAGGCATGGATAAAAGCAAACCAAGGTGCGCTGCAGTGGCGGCAACCTCAAGCTTAGATTAATTATCGTTTTGGATTTTGCTATTGGCATGAATTTAGCTTTAATTTAACCAAGGAAGTTGAAGCTAGTTTGTGCTATTGATCCAAAGCGCTAAGGAATAACGATGAAAATAACCCTTCACAGTCTAAAGATGACATTTATTTATATGGCCTCTATTGTATTTTCTGTAGCGAGTGCTTACTGGTTATTTGGAATATAACAGGCAGATAGTTGGCCATACTAGACAGTTAATTGCCATAGGGTATTAATCTTACCTTGGCTGTAATAGTGATTATCATAGGATAATAGAAAGTGTAGTTGTATACGCTATAACTTTTTATTCTATTCTCTATTTGCCAATAAATGTTGACACTCTAAGGGAAATCAGGCATTTTAAACTTATGAATATTACACCTAACCACATTACCATTATTACCACCACCACCACCCTTATAGGATTGGCGGTTGCTGGCTAACGTGTAAAAAAAATAATTTTATCGAAGCCCGTAACCTGCAAAGGTTACGGGCTTTTTGCTTTTTAAAAGGGAAAAAATAATGCGTGTACTTAAATTTGGCGGCTCATCTTTGGCTTCAGCTGAGCGTTTTCGTCAAGTGGCAGATATCATCAAAGATAAAAGCCAGTCGTCCCAAGTTGCCGTGGTTGTTTCAGCACCACAAGGTGTTACCAATCATTTAGTTGCCATGGCTGAAAATATTAGTGATGAAGCAAAATTGGTCACCGATTTAGGACATTTTAAACGCGCAATCACCTCGATTATTGATGACCTATCGGCGAGTTTACCTGAATTTAATGCGATTCATTGTGAGCAAGCACTAGCAAATTATGAACATCAGCTTAGCCGCTATATGCAAGGCGCTACCATGTTAACTTATTGCCCGGATCATATACGTGCGCGCATTATTAGTACAGGTGAGCGTTTAAGTGTTGCAATTCTCGATTCGGTGCTCCAGTCATCAGGTTTGCAGGTATCATTACTGTCGCCTGAAAAATTCTTGTTCACTAACGACTCCTCTTTAAATGCAGTTGCTGATTTAGTGCTTTCAAAAGAAAGCTTTCATTCGCAATATGACAAGCTAAATCAAATTTCGTTAATGCCGGGCTTTATCGGTATGAGTATTGGTAAAGATCAAGTTGAAGGTCAAATCACCACGTTAGGGCGTAATGGCTCAGATTATTCTGCTGCAGTATTAGCAGTATGTATGCAAGCTGAGTGTTGTGAAATATGGACTGATGTTGATGGGGTTTATAATGCTGATCCGCGCATGATTAAAGAAGCAAAATTACTCGATTATTTGTCTTACCAAGAAGCTATGGAGCTGTCTTATTTCGGTGCCAGTGTCTTGCATCCGAAAACAATTGGTCCAATCGCTCAATACCATATTCCTTGCTTAATCAAAAACACCAGTAATCCATCAGCGCCAGGTACGTTAATTTCTAACGAAAACGACCAGCAAAAATGTGTTAAAGCCATATCAAACTTAGATGATATTACCATGGTCAATGTTTCTGGTCCCGGCATGAAAGGCATGGTAGGTATGGCCAGCCGTGTTTTTGCTACTATGAGTAGAGAAAATATTTCTTTAGTGCTCATTAGTCAGTCTTCAAGTGAATACTGTATTAGTTTCTCGATTCATTCCGTTGATGCGCTGCAGGCAGAGCAAAGTTTAAAAGAAGAATTTGAGTTAGAATTACTCAATGGCTTACTTGAACCCATTGCCTTAAAGGGTGATTTATCTATTGTGTCCCTAGTTGGGGATGGTATGCATCATCAACGTGGTGTTGCCGCAAAGTTTTTCAGCTCACTTGAGCAAGCGCGAGTCAATATTGTTGCTATTGCCCAAGACTCGTCAGAGCGCAGTATCTCTGTGGTGATAGAAGAAAGAAAATGTACGGCTGCGATGAAAGTGAGTCATCAAAATTTCTTTTCTCATAAACCAGCCATTGATGTGTTTTTAGTTGGTTGTGGTGTGGTAGGTAGCGAGTTAATAGCGCAAATATCTCGTCAACAAGCCAGCCTTAAAGAGCAAAATATTGCCTTGAAAGTTTACGGTATTGCCAATTCTAAAGGTATGGTGTTTGATAACGCTGGGATTGATCTCGACAACTGGCAAAATGTTATGGCGCAAGCTGCAGATAATAAAAAAGCGGTTGAGGTAAATGCTGCAAATATCAAAGCATTTGTTAGTGATAATCATCTAATTAATCCGGTGTTGGTAGATTCTACCTCAAATGAAGCATTAGCAATGAGCTATGTTGACTATTTAGCAGAAGGGTTCCATGTAGTTACACCAAACAAAAAAGCCAATACAGATTCATGGCAGTACTATCAAGAATTACGTGCTACAGCACAAAAAACCAACCGAAGGTTTTTGTATGAAACAACCGTTGGTGCTGGCTTACCCGTGATTGATACTTTGCAAGGCTTAATTAAAGCAGGTGATCAGTTACAACGTTTTGAAGGTATATTATCAGGCTCGCTTTCTTATATTTTTGGTAAACTCGATGAAGGAATGTCTTTATCAGCAGCAACTGCTATTGCTAAAGACAATGGCTTTACTGAGCCAGATCCTCGTGATGATTTAAGTGGTATGGACGTAGCGCGTAAATTATTAATTATGGCCCGCGAATCAGGGATGCAACTAGAGTTATCAGATATTGATATCGAATCAGTATTACCTGATGACTTTGATGCCAGTGGTGATGTTGATGAGTTTATGAATAACTTACCTAAACTTGACAGTGGCATGAGCGCTCGTTGTGAGCAAGCGAAAGCACAAGGACAAGTATTACGTTATATTGGCAATATAGTTGATGGCAAGTGCCGCGTTTCAATTGAAGCCGTTGATGCTAGTCACCCATTATACAGTATTAAAGAAGGCGAAAATGCCTTAGCGGTTCATAGTCGATATTATCAGCCCTTGCCATTTGTGCTTCGTGGATATGGTGCTGGCGCTGCAGTAACGGCTGCAGGCGTTTTTGGTGATATATTAAGAACTTTAACGTGGGAGCAACATCACTAATGACAGTTTCCACCCATTCATCCGTCGCTAAAGTCTCAGTTTTTGCGCCTGCCTCAATTGGTAATGTTAGCGTCGGGTTTGATGTTTTAGGTTTAGCAGTAAAGCCCATTGATGGCACTTTATTAGGTGATGTTGTCACTGTAGAAAGTGCTGGTGAACATGCAGCAGATCGCTTAGTGGTTGTTGGTGCTTTTGCTGACAAGCTACCAAAGGCGAAAGAAGACAATATTGTTTGGTCATGTTTGCTGTTATTTAACCAAGCCTTGCAATCAGCAGATCAAGCGGTTGTTAGAGTACAAATGACTTTAGATAAAAAAATGCCGGTAGGGAGTGGTTTAGGCTCTAGTGCTTGCTCAGTAGTGGCAGCGCTTGCTGGTTTAAATGCATTTTATGGCAAGTACCACGGTTTTAGTTTTGATGAGAAAACCTTGCTAAAAATGACCGGTCAAATGGAGGCTCAAATCAGTGGGAGTTTACATTATGATAATGTTGCGCCATGTTATTTAGGTGGCTTACAGTTGATGGTGCCAGACAGTGAAGTGATCAATCGTGTTTTACCTGGTTTTAATGATTGTTTTTACGTTATGGCCTACCCAGGTATTGAGGTGTCAACTAAAGCCGCACGCGATGTATTGCCAACCAGCTATAGCCGAGCTGATGTGATAAGCTATGGTCAAAATTTAGCAACCTTTGTTGATGCTTGTCATCGACAAGATAAAGTACAAGCTTTTTCAGTATTAACCGATGTTGTTGCTGAGCCATACAGAATCAATTTATTACCACAATACCAGCAAGCCCATGATTATTTGATGGCAGAAGGCGCTCATGCTGTGGGTATTTCAGGCTCAGGGCCAACGTTATTTTGTATTTGTGATACCGAGCAACAAGCTCAAGATTATGCTCAATGGTTAAAAGCACATTATTTGCAAACAGAGCTTGGCTTTGTACACGTATGTCAGGTTGATGAAGCTGGCGCGGTAGAAATTTAAATTTGGTTGGGCTGAAGCTTGCAAACCCTGACCAAACGATATTAAAAGATTATTAGGAACAAAAAGTGAAATTTTATAATTTAATAGAAAACGATGAACGAGTAAGTTTTGCTCAAGCCGTTAAGCAAGGGTTAGGCAAAAATCAGGGGTTATTTTTTCCTGAATCTATGCCGAAATTTGACAATATCGATGAGTTGCTTGCAATGCCACTGGTTGAGCGTAGCGTAAAAATACTTCAGCCATTTGTTGAAGATGATTTAACCGAGCAAGAGTTAACTGAAATAGTAACCTCAGCCTTTAACTTTCCGGCGGTTTTACAGCCTATTAGCAATAACCGTGCTATTTTAGAATTGTTTCATGGGCCGACATTGGCGTTTAAAGATTTTGGTGCCCGTTTTATGGCGAAATGTTTACAAACTTTCGTTGCAAAAGACGCTAAAGCAAGCGGGCAACAAAAACCATTGACTATTTTAACGGCGACCTCAGGTGATACCGGTGCCGCGGTTGCCCATGCTTTTCATGGTATTGACAATATTCGTGTTGTCATCATGTACCCTAAAGGTAAAATCTCTTTATTACAGGAGAAAATGTTTTCTACCTTAGGTGGTAACATTGAAACCTTAATGGTTGATGGTGATTTTGATGATTGCCAAGCCTTAGTTAAACAATCCTTTAATGATAAAGAGCTTGCGACTACTATTGGTTTGAACTCGGCTAATTCAATAAATATCAGCCGACTGTTAGCGCAAATTTGCTACTACTTTGAAGCTGTGGCGCAACTTTCTCGTGCGAAAGAGAGTCTTGGAGATATTGTTTTCTCGGTTCCTTCAGGCAATTTTGGTAACTTAACAGCGGGTTTATTTGCTAAAGCTATGGGCTTACCTATTAAGCGCTTTATCGCTGCAACTAATTTAAATGATACTGTGCCACGTTATTTAGAAACCGGAGAATGGTCACCCAATACAACGGTGGCGACTATTTCTAATGCCATGGATGTGAGTAACCCTAACAACTGGCCTCGTGTTGAGCACATGCTTAAATCGGGTATTGTTGAAAACGGTTGTGTGAGTTCAGTTTCTATTGATGAAGAACAAACACAATCAACTGTTATTGGCCTAGGAAAATTAGGCTATATTAGCGAACCACACGCAGCAGTTGCTTATAAAGCATTACAGTACAGTGCCACTGAAGATGAATTAGGTGTTTTCTTAGGCACCGCCCATCCGGCTAAATTTAAAGATGTTGTAGAAAGTATTTTAGGGCAACCTTTAGGTCTACCCAAAGAGTTGGCTGATTGTGCGGGCGAGCCTATTTTATCGCAAGATATGGCGAATGAGTTTGCTGATTTACGCGCATACTTACTTAAATAAAATCGAGTCACTATGATCAAACCACACTGGCAACAGATAATTAAGCAAGCGCAATTGCAAGACTACTATTGCCAGTTACAAGCAGATATTGCCAAGCAAAGATCGCAAGGACTCACTATTTTCCCTAAGCAGGAAGATGTTTTTTGTGCCTTTGAATTTCTAGATTTGCCTGAGATAAAAGTCATTATTTTAGGCCAAGATCCCTACCACGGCGAGCACCAAGCACACGGTCTGGCTTTTTCTGTGCAAAAAGGGATTAAAGTGCCACCCTCGTTAGCCAACATCTACAAAGAATTAAGCACAGATGTGGCGGATTTTACCACTCCTAGTCACGGCAACTTAACAAGCTGGGCAGAGCAAGGAGTATTATTGTTAAATACCGTTTTAACGGTTCAACAAGGCCAAGCTCACTCGCATGCTAAATTGGGTTGGGAAACCTTTACCGATGAAATTATTGAACATATTAACCAGCATAATAACGGTTGTGTTTTTATTTTATGGGGCGCACATGCACAAAAAAAAGGCCGTAATATTGATGCACACAAACATCTGATATTAAACGGCCCACACCCATCGCCATTATCGGCTTATCGCGGTTTTTTTGGCTGCAAACACTTCTCTAAAGCAAATGCTTGGCTAGAAGAAAAAGGGCAAAAAGGCATTAATTGGAGCAGTTTGTAGTTACTATGTTATCGGTTACTAAAAGCTGATGTCGGTGATTAAAAACGAATGATCATTTCTGCGGCCTCGCAGTGACAATCATGACCACACAAAATGCAGTTATATCCATGTTTACTTGCTTCATTCCATTTATCTGGATGGGATTTAACTAGCTTGCCACCACAATGGGTAAAATAAGCGACAGCGCTATTATTAGGACTTTGTTTCCAAAGATGGGCAATTCCAGCGGTTGCTCCTTGTTGCTTTGCGGCCTCAATTGACAGCTTTAGTAATTTCTTGCCGACACCTAAGCCGCGATACTTTTGATCAACGGTGTTACATTTGAAATAACAGCATTTTTCACTAGGCACTAGCCACAATTTAGGGCTACACCATTGATCAATTGGCCAATTATTTGCTGAGAAAGTAATACGAAAACCTATTACTTGCTGATTCAGCAGGGCAACATAACCACAATTAATACCAGCATGTATGCCACGGTTAACCCAATCAGCAATACTTTCATTGGTTAAATAGCCGTCACCATGTACTGTATTAGCAAGCTGTATAACTTGTTCGAAATACGTAGGAACAAGTTTTTGATAGTTAACTTCAGCCACAGCGTTACAGTAAGTTCATATCAAAGTTTAATGTAGAAACAACACCACTAGGTGAGGTTACAGTAATAGTAAGCCTTGCGCTTTGAGGGTCATCACCAGCCTCTTGCGCTACACTAAAGTTAATCCGCGTAAAACCAGCCTTAGCATTATTGCCAACAGTATAACTTGTAGTTCCAGCTAAAGTACCTGCGCTTAGGGCAACTTCCACGGTAGTGCCAAGTGGCATAGTTTGATTTGGCGTGCCAGTATCAGCAAAGTCGAAATTAAACCCTTGGCTACCACCATTGGCTACATCTGGCAGTGCTGAAGTAGTGTTTGTTAATGAGTTGTGGTAAGTTTTTCCGTTGAGACTACTGGTTAATTTTGTTTCAGGGGTAGAGCTTGCCATGACTAACCTTAGTGCCTTTCTGACATGAATGTTGCGCATGTTTTCACTCGCACAGTTGTCACCTTGACATTGTGGACCATTAAATAAACTGTCGGCTGAGCTAAAGCTATTATCATTATTAAAATCAATAAAGGTTTCGCCGTTATCATAACGGCTATTTTCGTTGTCATCACGCCAAGCTTCAGACATATCAATAAACCCTTTAGCTTGTGGCGAATAGTTATCTAGGCCAGAATCGACATTAAAATTACTACTGCTGCCGTTATCAATAATGGGATCGCCATCAGCTTCATCAAAAGTATTATTACCGTTAGTATCAAAGAAGCTTTCATGGCCTAAGGCCGTCGCCAAAATGGTAATCCTATGATTGGTCACTCTAGGCTCACTACTGGTCCATACTACCGAGCAACTCCCGTTAGTGGTTGAGCAACTTGGCTGAATTGTGCCACCTTCTGTGGTGAAGTTCACGGTTGTTCCATCCGGTACTGGGTTATGAAAGTTATCTGATAACCACACGGTAATGTTAGACTCTTCACCGCTAATATTATGGGCTTCTGGGTTAAGTATGTCAGCTGCAATAGTCATTGACAGTTGCTCTGGTAATCCAGTGTTGATCGATAATAAATCAGACTGGCTTTGCACTGTAAAGGTATTGCCATTAAAGTCCATGCTTGCTGAAGCGGTTACACGCACCGCGGTAGGCACGGTACCGGCAGCCACTTGTGTGGTGACAAGTCCTTGACTATTGGTTACACCAGAGGCTCGACTTAAGCTGATACCACCGACAGCGGTGCTGAGTGAAAAATTAACGGTTTGTTGGGGTAACACATTACCTAGCTGGCTTTTTACTTTAAAAGTAAGGGTAGAAGTTTCTTGTTTATTTTGGCCGCCCGTACCTTTAAGGACTATTGCGCTAGGTGCGGCAGAAATAAATTCAATAGAGCCGAGCTGTTCGCCTTGAATAGTGATGGTTTCACTGGCTGTGTGGCTAATATTATTCATGCTAACACTGGCGATGATAAGATCGTCTGTACCTGTAGCCCCGGCACAATTAATATCAGTAAAAGTAGCGCTTGCGGTGCCATTAACGCTTAATACCGTTTCATCAATACTGGCGTTACCATTTTGTACACAGTTAGAACTAAACGTAACAGGAACAGGGGTAATAATTAACTCACCGTTTTGGTCAACCAAATCGACACTTAATCCTAAACTACCGCCGGCACTAAGCTGGTTATCCATGATAGAGAGTTCAATTTTACCTTCAACAAAGCTATTATTTTCATCAAAGTAACCTAAGCGGCTGTTTTGGTTGATAATGGTATCAGCAGGTAAGATTTGATAATTGAAAACACTACTGACACTAGCTTCATCACCTAGGCTGTAGCTACTAGTGAAAATGCCGGCACCAATGGCACTGTCAGCGCTACTCAAGGTGACTTGGGCTACACCTAAGTTATTAGTTAAAAATGTTGAAGTACTGAGCGTGCCTACATCAGCCGTAAAACTAATAATTTTATTAGCAATGCCTTGACCATTACTATCGGTTAAGGTGCTAGTAATGCTAACCTCTTGATCAGCCTTAAATTGATTAACAGGATCATCATTTAATGACATCACCGTGGTTAACGTAGGCGGAAGTTCAATATTTTGCGCCTCAACAAATTCATAATCAACGGGGAGGGCGCTAATTTCTCCTACGTTAGCATTGGCGGGGCCTGCACCTAATGACAGCGATTCATTGGTAATATGTACGATAGCAATGCCTTCGCTATTGGTTAGTTTTGAATCGATATCTAATGTGCCAATTGAGGCAGAAAAACTTACCGCTTTGTTTTCAATTAAGACGTTATTTTCATCGGTTACTTTAGCTTGCAGTGTAATGGTTTCATTTGCGGAAAAGCTATGTTTAGCGTTACCTTCACTGTCTAAAAGTAACAGCTCAACATTTGCGACCACTTTAGGTAAATTATCGCTTTCATCTGCATTATGACCATTACAGCCGCTGAGAATAAGGGTAAATAATGAAGCAAGTACAAGACAAAGCTTTTTCATGCTTAAATTTCCTAGATAAAGTAATGTAAAAATTCTTTAGTTAGAATAAAGTGATACAAAATGAAAGTCCATGAAACACGGAAAGAAAAGTGAATAAAATGTATGATCCCATGGTGGATAGCTCACCAGGTTGTGGTATTGAATATCCTAGTAGTTACTGGGCTGATATTTCTACAACCAATGAAACGAGTAAACCCGAAGATGATGGTCAACTAGACAAAGATATTGATGTTGAGGTTGCTATTATTGGTGCCGGCTATACTGGCCTTTCTTGCGCACTTCATTTAGCTCGAGAACATAACATCAAAGCCCATGTGTTTGAAGCCAACCAAACGGCTTGGGGGTGTAGCGGCCGAAATGCGGGGTTTATTTTAAAATCCTCAGGACGAAAAACCTACGCCGCTATGCAAAAACAATGGGGTGAAGAAGTGATGCGCGGCATATATCATGAAATGTGTGCCGGTGTTGAGACAGTCAATGGTTTGATTGGAGAGGGGATCAACTGTGATCAGCAGCCCGCAGGTTATATTAAAGTGGCTCATAAGCCAAGCATGCTTAAAACGCTAAAAGCCCAAGCAAAATTGCAGCAACAGATGTTTGGTTATGATGTACAAGTTCTATCAAGACAGGAATTGCATCAAGATTATATGGCCGATGAAAATGCTTATGGGGCAATTCGTTATCAAGACGGGTTTGGTTTAAATCCTTTAAAACTAGCTTGGGGCTATCAACAATTAGCACAGGCTGCTGGCGTAAAAGTGCATACCTCAACCCCCGTGAGTTTTGCAGATACTAGCATTAAAAATAGCAGGCAACTGATCACACCTCAAGGAAAGGTAACCGCTAAGAAAGTAGTGATTGCCACTAATGGCTACACGCCAAAGGGTTTGCACCCGATAGTAACCAATAGAAGTTTACCTGTGCTATCGCAAATTATCGTTACAGCACCTTTGTCACCAGCGCAGCTAGCGGCTTGTAATTTTATCACTAGTAATGTGGTGATGGATACGCGCGCGCTGAAATACTATTATCGTAAATTACCTGATAATCGTATTTTGTTTGGCGGGCGTGGTGCAATTACTGGCAAAAATGCCAATGATCCCGCTTACGCACAACGTTTGATGTCAGTATTAAAAACTAGTTTTCCGGCCTTAGAAAATCTTACATATGATTATGCCTGGTCAGGCTGGATTTGTATGGCACTGGATGACCTACCCCATATTTACCAAGGAGAAAAAGGCAGTAACGAAGAAAACCTTTTTTATGCCATGGGCTATTGTGGCAGTGGTGTGTCTTTTTCCGTGCAGGCTGGTAAGCGTTTAGCCGAAAAAGTTGCAGGCAAAGCAGTATCTAACCTACCCTTATATACTCAGCCACTCCCTAAATTTCCATTTGCGCCATTACGTCGAGTAGGGCAATGGGGCTACTTTCATTACGGAAAAATTAAAGACAAGTATTTATGATGTTTTGCCTAGCGCACTAAAGCCGATTTAATGATTCACCGCGCTTAAAAGCTGCAATGTTCTCACTAAGTAAATTGATCAGTCTTTGTTGTGCCTCACTACTTGCCCATGCGATATGCGCCGTTATTTTTAAGTTCTCTAGCTTGTTTGTTTGTAATGCGCATAATAAAGGGTGATCAAGAGGAGGTGGCTCTTGCTCTAAAACATCTAATACCGCATAGGCTATCTGTTTGTTTTCTAGTGCTGTTAGTAAGTCGCCACTATTAACTAAAGCGCCGCGTGCGGTGTTAATTATCATTGCAGTTGGCTTCATTTTTACCAACGTCTTGGCATTAATTAAATTGGTGGTGTCGGGCGTTTGTGGGCAATGTAGGCTAATAATATCTGACTGGGTGATGAGCTGGTCAAAGCTGACTCTCCCGCGGCGAATTTCAGTAGAATAAGGTCGTTCACTAATCAAAATATTCATATCAAATGCTTGAGCAAGTTTAGCAACGGCTTGCCCTAAACACCCATAACCGATCAAACCTAAAGTTTTACCTGCCAGTTCAGTAATACCATTGCCGTGGTAGCAAAAAGTCTCGCTCTGCTGCCAGCGCCCTTGAACCGTGTTGGTATTGTGGTGTGTTGTTTGTTGATAATATTCTAGCATTTGAGCCAATACATATTGAGCAACAGCCTTACCCGCATAACCACTGACATTGGTGACAGCAATATTGTGTTTTTGTGCCGCTTCTATATCGACATTGTTGTAACCCGTAGCAGCAATACAAATTAGGGCTATCTTAGGTAGTTTTGCCAGAATTTCAGCCGTTAATACCACTTTGTTAGTGACAATAATATCTGCATTTTGACAACGATCAAGCACTTGCTCTGGCATGGTCGTTGGGTGACATGTAAGAGCCGTTACTTGCTGTTCAATGGCAGCAAATGAAATGTTGTCGCTAAAGGTCTGGCTATCTAAAAACACAGCGTTCATGGTTGTCTCCATTGGTTACTCGAATTTAAAAGCCCCAAAAATAGTTAACTTTAAGCTCAATCTTGGTGGAATACTGTTTGTTTACCAAAAATCTTAGCTCCCAGTCTGGAGCTATTTGATAGTTTATTTCGCCTGACCATATAGTTTGACTAGCTTTAGAAAAGTTACTGTCGGTGATTTTTTGAACGGCTAATTTAAGCTTAAAACGATCACTAAACTGACTAATTATACCCATTTTAGCGGAGAGGTTAATATCATCTTCGCTGCCAAAAAATATTTTTCCGCCTAGCATAGCATACAACAGATGGTTGTCTTGATAGAGTGTCGATTTTCCAATATCACCTTCAGCAAAATAGATCCCACAATCAAAACATTGATTATTGACCTGCTCATAGCCAGCACGAACAGACCAAGCAGATTCACTGCCATTAGCCCATGGTATTGCAGGGATATATAAAGAGTCAATATCAATCAAATCAACCTTAGATATGCGGATTTCATCATCTGTTGCTATCAATTCAATATCGATCATCTCTAAGTTTGCAAAGGGCTGTTTGGCAAGATTCATTGATAAATTATCGAAATAAGTCATCCTAAAACCAGCGGTTAAAAATTGGTTTTGCTTTACAGATGCATAGCCTAAAGAATATTTTGATGTTTCCATTCCCTGATGGGGGGGGAATTTACTCTGAGTGGGTTGCACACTGATTATTTTGCCGATAGGCATTTGATAACGTTCTTTAATTAACTTTTTTTTATTTTTTTCGAGCTGTTTATTATCAGGTTGCTTTTGTTTCATTACATTAATGTATTGAAACAATGATTCGACAATGATTTTTTTGTCTTGTACGGCAAGTTGTTGATAGTTTTTATTGGTAAAGTCGAAGTTTAGTGCGACTAACGCCTGTGCGATATTTTGTTGTGTAACTGTCAATTGTTGATAGTAGTCACGTAAAATAGATTCACTAGATGGTATATAGTCTACTTTTTCTAATAACATGGAGGCGTTATAACTTGCTTGTACAATGCCTTTTGCAACATCACTGGGCAAAACCCATAAACTATTATTTGAGATTAACGGATTAGGTAAAACAATTTCTAATAATTTTGCAATATGAAAAGCACAATTTTCATCGATGAAATAATAGTCAAATTTATTGCCTAATAACTCCCATATGTGAGCAACAATTAAATCGACATCTTCCTGAGTTAATGAGAGTTTATAGTCCCATAAATCTCTAAGTTCAACATTGCCATAGTTATGTTGGTGTCGGTAAAACTGTTGGTCTGAGTATCCTGCATCATAGTTGCCAAAAATTCCTTTCAAAACATACATCACTGGGTTTTCTTTATTAGGAACGATAGCACCGTAGTTAAGGCTAGCATTTAATAATTCACTTGTTTTGTGTTTAGTTGTTGAATTATGATCGCGATTTAACTTTATAAACAAATGTCCATACATGGATGCGGGGTTACTCATGTAACCTGAAGCGAATACAACACTGATTGATGATGCACCTGTTGTTTTTAACCAATATTGATAGTTTTCGCATTTAACTTTTGGTATCGAATGTATTGTTTTTAAGTTGAGGTGTTTTTTTATCAGCATTAGTCTTGCAGGAAATCGACATTGTGCGTGCTTATTGATTTGCGAATCATCTTTTACGGGTAGCATGAATGCATTGATCGTTGCTTTTAATTCATCAAGCGGAGAGCGATTTATTGTGCTGCTCAATAAAAAGTTTTTGCTGGTTATATAACTAGTGTTGTTGTCATGTTCTTTATAATGCAACAGTTTCTGCCATTGCTTGCTTTGTGATAATTCAGACAGGGAAAGTTTATTGGCACTGGTATATGGCGCTACAAGCGCAAAAACAATGAGAGCAATGCCCCTAAAAGAAAAAGAAAAAGAAAAAGAAAAAGATAAAGTAAAGCTCACTTCAAACTCAATAAATTAGGCTAAATAAATGAAAAAATGGGCCATTAGGCCCATTTTAAATCACTTATATAAGCGTTCAAGCTAACTAAGCGTATTTATACACTAGCACATGATTTTGAAAAATCTGAACTGATACGCTCTTCTAAAACATTGTATAATGTTTCAGCATTGTCGTTATCTTGAGTTGCAAATTTTTGGCGAACTGCTTTAATAATTGCAGCATGGCTTTCTAATTCACAGCCTCGCAGTTCAAGCATCGCTGTAACATATTCACCTTCACCTATAGCAACTTCTTGTTCTAATGAAGGCATAGTTGATTTAATAAACATGGCAGTTTGTGCTTTTTCACTTGCACAGCTTTCCTGAGAAGAAACATTAGTTGTTACTGCCGTTGTTCCTAAATCCCAGATTACATTAGAGATGGCAGCAGCTACGCCATTATTGGGAAAAACCATTGCACCTAGACCACAATCGTGCCAAGGGTTTAGCTTTTTAGTGCCTTCAGCTTGTGCTGTAGGCATTAACGCAGAGGCTGACAGTGTTGCAATCATAAGTGTTGATAGAATTGTTTTTTTCATATTATGTCTTCCTTAGAACTATAATTTTTAGTATCGCAAAAAAATGCCACGGCACTATAACGACTAATAATGGCTAAAACAACACTTATTGTTTGTAATTTATAGTTAAATCAAGCAAATACTAGTATAAGTTGTACGCTTAAAGCAGGGGGAAGAGTCCTACCCTGGTCTACCATCTTTTCTTGCGCTCATTAACATTGGTGCATAAGTCACCACGAAGATACCAAATGCTAATAGCCAAAAAGTACCGCTAATATCGATAAACAATAAGGCTTTTTCGGGTAATGCCCAAGGGCCTAGGGCGCGAATTAATGCAGCTAAGAAAATACAAATATAGGCAACTGTCATTGCTTTAGGTGGCACTAGTGGACGGCCAGTGTGGCCTAACGAAACACGAGAAATCATTGCTAATATCAAGCCACCCATGCCACCAACTGTTAATAAGTGCCAAACATGATTGCTTGGAATTTCTGCAATTAAATAACTACAACCTAATACAATTAAGCCATAGGCCATAAACTTAATCGACCCGTGGATTGACCATAATAATGGCACACCTAAAGTAATCCATGGCTTCCATCTTATCCAACGCATGGTTTGAAAGATGCCGGCAATAATCATCAATACACCAAAGAAGGTCTCAGAAAAACCTAGTACGGGTTGTAATAATAAATACAACATAGCAACGGCTAAACATCCGTTGGTCATTTTATCTAACCAAGGCAATGGTATTGTTTTTGGAGTTTTTGTGCCATTAGCGGTAAACATTGGTACCACACGACCAGCCATCACTGACATTAAAAAGACTACCAACAACACGCCAGCATAGCTTGCAAAAGTGATACTAAAAGTTTCTGGAAAATATGTAGCTAAGTGCATCTCAGCATTGGCGAGTGTAAACAACAGTAATAATGGTACAAAGAATAGATTACGATATTGCTTAATGGCGACAATAGGTTTACCTAAGACAAAAGCGACGACAGGTAAAAAGCTTAAGTCAATAATAGTGCTGAGGGTTTCTCCCAAAAGATTAGGCATAAGTACCACCACTCGGCCAGCTAACCAGAGGATAAACAACACCAATAAAGTTGTACCTTGGGCGCCTCGTGCGCCAGTCCAGTTTTGCACTGCGGTAAGCAAGAAACCAGCAATAATCGCACAACCAAAACCAAAAATCATTTCATGAATATGCCACCAATAGCCACCGCCTAAAGGAGATAAGCTAACAGTACCTTTGTACATTAATAACCACAGAATTATTGCGACAACACTGAAAAGAGCGCCGCTGAGAAAAAAGGGTCGAAAGCCTAAACGCAGTAACGGGGTGATTTTTTGTTCTTTTTGCAAGTCTGTAATTTGCATCATGGTTAACCTTGAAAAATGCTTGAGTAATTTACTCGGGTATTATACAAGTATTCTAATAAAATGGTGATTAATTTGTTTGTAATAGATCAATAAAAAGCACTAGATTTACTTTTATTGGTAATCTACGAAATACACTGTATATTAATTACCATCGAAGCTAACAGGGTAATGCGTTAAATGGAACTTAATGAAAATAAAATTAACATGTCGGAAAATTGGCTAAACGCTTGTTCACACCATTTAAAACGCTTAGGGCAAGATAGTTCATTGTGGTTGAAGTTAGTTATTATCTTAGGTGTTGTTTTTTTGATTGTTAATCAATTTAAGCAAAACCAAACAACCAATGAAGAAAGTAAGCATTACATCAACTCGCCAAAAGTTAATGATATTTATTTCTTAGACTTCAGACTATTAAGTGATGCTCTAAGGCCCAACGAAAAATATCGTTTGGCTAAAGTAGTTGATATTACAGGTGATATTGTGACTTTGCAGTACGGTAATTTGTTTTATTTAAGACAACAAGCACTCAAGGATAGTATTCGTTATGGTCAATTACGGTATCGAAAATACTTTGCCACTAAACGCTATGATTTTACCTCGAATCAAATAAAACATATGTGGCACACAGGCGCAATTTATTTAGTGAAACGACCTATCCTAGATAAATTGTTTGGCAATTATGTCAGCCCTGACAAAGTCCACCACAGCAGTGACTTTTTTGTGCCTGGCCGACGTGAAAATGCCTCAGCAACCTCATTTTTAAAGTCAAATCATATCGAAAATAATCTGAGCCAAGCGTACAATTTATATTTTCAATCGGCCCAGTTAGGCTTTGCCAAAGGGCAAGTGAATCTGGCACAAATGTTTTTAAATGGTCAGCATGTTGAGCAGGATTTATCCCAAGCGTTGCATTGGTTCAATCAGGCAGCGTTGCAAAGCCACAAGCCCGGTATTTTGAAATACGTGATTGTTTGTGAACAGGTCCCTGCATGTAATGTTGCAGATTTCTATCAGTCATTAATTGATGCCGGCGTCAATATCAAAGTGAGATCAATGGATGTAAAATTATCCACCTCATTAAATTAGAAATTACAGTACTGAAGTCATCTAACAATTGTTTAAAATACGCTTAACCGTAGAGAATTTAAGATGAATGTCATCGTAAGTCGTTTCTTTATCAAGGGATTCTTGTTAATGTAATGTTAACTCAGTAGTTGTTATGCTAACTAGGTAGTCAATTACAACTATTGGAACCATTCCACTCTAGCTAGAGATGACTATGAAAAAAACACTATTATCTACCTTATTATTATCAAGCTTGTTAGGAGCTTGCACAGGCGGAAATTCCGCTATTGAAACTACTGCCGCTAAAGCCGATGCTGCGGCTACAAAAGTTGCTGCGACTTCAGCCGAAATTGAGCAAGCAAAAAACCTTCTACTTGCAAAGTGGCAAGGGCCTTTTCAAGGCGTTCCGGCGTTTGATAAAGTTTCACTTATTGGCCTAATTCCTGCGATAGAAGCAGGTATGAAAATTAACCTTGCTGAAATTGAAGCCATTGCCAACAACCCTGAAGCGCCAACGTTTGAAAATACTATAGTTGCTATGGAAAAAACGGGTGAAGCGTTAGGTCGAATCTTTACTTACTGGGGAATTTGGAGTGCAAACCAATCATCGCCGGAATTTCGGAAAATTCAAGCGGAAATGGCACCCAAACTTTCGGTTTTTTTCTCTAAAATCAACCAAAATGCTAAGTTATTTAGCCGCGTGCAAACGGTATATAACAGTGATGATGTCAACAGTTTAACGCCAGAGCAACAGCGTTTGGTGTACTTAACTTATAACGGTTTTGCTCGCAATGGTGCAACACTTGAAGGTAAGGCGAAAAAACGTTATGCCGAAATTAACCAAAAACTAGCGGGTTTACACACTAAATTTGGAAATAATGTGTTGGCCGATGAAGAAAATTATGTGTTGTATTTAACCAAAGATCAGTTAGGCGGGTTAACAGAGTCAATTATCTCAGCTGCGGCGTCTGCAGCGGAAGCCTTAGGTCACAAAGGTAAATATGCGATTACCAATACTCGTTCATCAATGGACCCGTTTTTAACCTATTCAACTGAGCGTAAACTGCGTCAACAAGTGTGGCATAGTTATTATAATCGCGGTAACAATGGCGATGAATTTGACAACAATGCCATTATTGCTGAAATTTTGAAACTTCGCCATGAACGTGTTGGCTTGTTGGGCTATAAAAATTATGCCTCTTGGCGCTTAGAAGACAGAATGGCTAAGTCTCCTGATAATGCGATCAAGCTAATGGAAAGTGTTTGGCCGGCAGCTATCGCCCGTGTTGATGAAGAAGTTGCTGATATGTTAGCGATTGGTAAAGCACAAGACGGTATTGATAAAATCGAAGCGTGGGATTACCGTTTTTATGCTGAAAAAGTGCGTAAAGACAAGTACAACTTAGACTCAAATGAAGTTAAACAATATTTACAATTAAATAAATTACGTGAGGCAATGTTTTATGTGGCTGGCCGTTTATTTAATTTTGAATTTGCTGAAATTAAAGATGGTTCAGTGCCGGTATTTAATGATGATGTACGTGTTTGGGAAGTCACAGATAAAACCACAAACGAACATATTGGTTTATGGTATTTAGACCCATTTGCACGAAAAGGTAAGCGCTCAGGCGCATGGGCAACTACCTACCGTAGTTACACCACTTTTGATGGTAAGAAGAATGTATTGTCATCGAACAACTCAAACTTTAGCAAGGGGGCTGATGGCCAACCCACTTTAATTTCATGGTCTGATGCAGAAACTTATTTCCATGAATTTGGTCATGCCTTGCACTCCTTGTCTTCTAAAGTTACTTATCCAACGTTAAATGGTGGCGTGCGTGATTACACTGAATTTCAATCTCAATTGTTAGAACATTGGTTATCTACCGATGATGTTATTAACAATTATTTAGTGCATTACAAAACGGGTAAACCTATGCCCGCAGATTTAATTGCTAAAATTAAACAAGCGGCAACTTTTAATGAAGGTTTCAAAACCACAGAATACTTAGCGTCTGCATTAGTGGATATGAAGTTTCATACCGTTGACCCTACCGGTATTGACCCACAAAAATTTGAGCGTGATACGTTAACTGCGCTTAATATGCCAGAGCAAATAGTGATGCGTCACCGCACCACACACTTTGGTCATATTTTTAGTGGTGAAGGTTACTCTGCTAGTTACTATGGTTATATGTGGGCTGAAGTGTTAACGGCTGACGCGGCTGAAGCTTTTGCACAGTCACCAGGTGGTTTTTACGATAAAGATGTGGCCGCCAAGCTAGTTGAACATTTGTTTAGTGTACGTAACGCGGTTGATCCCGCTGATGCGTATCGTGCCTTTAGAGGTCGCGATGCTGATGTTAAAGCGTTAATGCGCAATAGAGGTTTTCCAATCAAAACTAACTAATTTGTTTGTGAAACAAAATGATTAGAAACAAATGGCTGAGCATATATTATGCTCAGCCATTTTTTTGGCGTTATTGTCAGAGTTATGAATCAAAGCCTCATTTTTTCTAGCTTGAACTCCAGCTTTAACTATCGAAAGAATGACCAAAAAACACTACTTTGAATAGCTCATGGTTGATATTAGTGATGTTGGTATTGTGGAGTAAATTCATCCTACTTTAGCATGAATGACTATCACGAATAAATCATTAAGTCATTGTTAAGTATTAATTTGTTTGCTTTTTTGTCTTGCTGGTTTAAAAGCACGAATATTGTTCTTTCAACTTTAAGGTTACACAATAGGGTAAAATTTTAAACATGGAGTTAATAATGAGAAAAATACTTAGTTGTGTTTGTGTTGTTGTGCTGCCTATGATTGCGCATGGGCAAGCAATAGATGAGCTAGAAAAAATCAGTATCTACGGGCAAACGCCTTTATCGGCAAGTATGATTGGGCAGCAACATGTTTTTGGCAGCGTGCAAACAAGCAATGCCGCTGAATTAGTTCAATCGCAGGCACTATCATTGGCAGATCATATGAATAATCAGCTAATGAGTGTGAATATTAATGATGTACAAAACAACCCATTTCAACCTGATGTTCAGTACCGTGGGTTTACAGCATCTCCTTTGCTCGGTTTGCCACAAGGCGTCTCTGTCTATTTAAACGGAAGCCGATTTAATGAACCTTTTGGAGATACAGTTAATTGGGATTTGATCCCGTTAGCGGCGATAGATACTGTTTCGCTATATTCAGGCTCGAACCCTGCTTTTGGTCAAAATACGTTAGGTGGTGCTTTGGCACTGCAAACCAAGAATGGTTTTAGTTACACCAAGCATGAGCTTGGTTTACGTTTAGGGAGTTTTGGGCAAGCGCAATATACTGTGCAGTCAGGAGCTAACAATGGTGAGTGGGGCTATTATTTCATTGCCAATAAATATAAAGAAGATGGCTGGCGAGATCACTCCGAGAGTGACTTGCAACAGTTATTGACAACTGTCAGCTATAACAGTGAGTTTCATTCGGTTGACTTTATGCTGGCGACCAATGATAACACCATGCTTGGCAATGGTGCTGTACCTGAGCAATTAGCAGCAATTGCCGGTAGGGAAGCTATTTATACCCAGCCAGATCAAACCCACAATCGTTATAAACAGTTTAGCATCAACAGTGACAGCACTATAAATCCGCAATTGTCATGGCAGGCAAATGCTTATTACCGCGAAAACGAAATCAACAGTGTTAACGGTGATGACAGTGATTATGAAGAATGCGAAGATGGCGAAAAAGTGAGCTTGTGCGAGGAAGAAGATGACGAATTAGAGCGAGTTCATTTTGTTGGCTATGACGAAGATGTTTGGTTAACTGATATTAGTGATCTAGATGCTGATGACGTTGATGGCACCTTTAATACCGGTTTTACAGATAATAAAAGTTACGGAGGGGCACTGCAGCTGGTTTTCTTGAATAAATTGAACTCATTTGACAATGAACTAATTATTGGCGTAGGTGCTGACAAAGCTGATATTGGTTTTAACAGTGATACTCAGTTTGCCATATTACACAACGATAGCATTGAAGATGATCGTTCTGTCACAGGAATAGGCTTATTTGACAACGAATCACGGGTTGCTTTAAAAGTCACAACACAGCAGCAATATTGGTATTTTCTAAATGCAATCTCACTAAATCAAGCATTAACTTTAAACGTGGCAGGTAGATATAATCATTCAGACATTAGTATGCATGATCAAATAGAAAGTGGTGAAGGCTCCCTCGATGGTGAGCATAGCTTTAGCCGGTTTAATCCTGCTATTGCGTTAAATTACCAGCTCAATTCTGACTATGCCCTTACGTTGAGCTACAGTGAATCTTCACGAACCCCCAGCCCCGCAGAGCTAAGTTGTGCCGATGAAGATGACCCTTGTAAATTACCTAATGCCTTTGTATCAGATCCGCCACTTGAACAAGTCGTGGCAAAAACTATGGAAGCCTCGTTGCACTACAACACAGAAACGATATCGGCATTAGCTACTTTATATTCTACCGAGAGTAACCAAGATATTATCTTTCAACAGGCGGGAAATAAGTCTAATCAAGGGTATTTTATCAATATTGATAAAACCCAGCGTCAAGGATTAGAGCTTGGGCTTTCTATGCAGTTGGGGAATGTAGATTTTGATACCAGCTATAATTTTTTAAACGCAACATTTGAATCTCCCTTTGTTGCATTTAGCCCCGTTAACCCTCTTGGTGCTAATCGACAAGTCAATAAAGGTGACCAAATTCCGGGTCAGCCAAAACATCAATTTAAAGCGCATATCAATTGGCAAATTAGTGATGAAATTGATCTCGGCACAGAGTTCTTATTTGCCTCGTCTACTTACTATCGCGGTGATGAAGCCAATGAAAATAAAAAGATCTCTGCTTATTCACTTGCTAATATTTTTATTAACTATCAGCTAAGTGCACAAGTGAAACTATCAGCTAAAGTCAACAATATCTTTGATCACCATTACTCAACTTTTGGTACCTATGGGGAAGCAGATGAAGTCCTCGGAGAACTCTATCCAGAGGTGGAGTTTGATGAATATTTTGTTGGCCCAGCAAGCCCTAGAGCGATTAGTGTAAGCATCAATTATCAATTTTAGCTCCTTAGAATGACTCGATGTTTTACTAAAAGATGACAAGAGTCATACTAAAGGAGGAAAGCATTGTTGGGTAAGTCGGAATAGGATCAGGTAAGCATTTTATTTAACTTGAGAATAATCGATGAACCCACAATCTTATCGTTCTATACTGCCTTATGTCGCCTTGTCTTTAACAAGTTTTTCTGCATTATCCACTGCCCAAGACAATCAAAAATCCGCTATAAAGGCAGCAGAAAAAACCGAAGTGATTGTTGTGACAGGCAGTCGACAACAATCTCAGTTACTTAATCTTACCGGTAATATCAATACAATATCATCAGCTGATATTGATGCAGTAAGTGCCGTACACCCTAGCGATTTATTAAACCGTGCTACCGGGGTTCATATTCAAACCAATAATGGCATGGAGTCCTTACCCTCTTTGCGCTCGCCGGTGTTAACTGGGCCAGGTGCAGCAGGGGCTTTTCTATTTCTTGAAGATGGCGTTGCCACCAGAGCGGCGGGCTTTGCTAATAATAATGGCTTGTCTGAGCTCAATCTTGCCCAAGCCGCAGCAGTAGAGATTATCCGTGGCCCAGCCAGTGCAGCTTACGGCTCAAATGCTGTGCATGGCGTAATTAATGTATTAACAAAGACGCCAAGTGATGAAAAAGAACTGTCATTTCTTGCTGGGCCAAATGCTAGGTTTCAGCTTCAAGGAACCCTTGGTCGAGAAACGGGGCAACATGGTGTTAGCGCTAATTTTCAAGCTATAGATGATGGTGGCTATCGAGATGATAGCGGTTTTAATTCATTCAAAGTTAATGGCCGACATAATTATGAAAATGGTGCAGATGTTTTTAGTACACTAATTTCAGGTTTTGTACTTGATCAAGATACTGCTGGTTTTATTTCTTCTGGAGATAACGGTAGTGACTGTTATAGCTCAGATTATGATGATGCTACTTTATACAAAGATCGTGAAGCCATGGAGAAAAATTGTAATGACGATGCTTACCGCAAGTGGTCATCATTGCGCATTACAACACGTTGGCAGCGCACGTTGAATCAAGACGAACAATTAAGCATTACACCTTATTTTCGGGTGAATGAAATGGAGTTTCGTCAACATTATTTACCGTCAAAAGCAATTGAAGAAAATGATCATTACAGTGTTGGCGTCGCCAGTAATTATCATTGGCAAGTAGAGCCAAATTTAGCATTAGTTATGGGGGTTGACGCCGAATGGACTGAAGGTGCCCTCACACAAACCCAACAAAAAGCGGATACATTCAGTTATGGTAAAGCCCGTCAACAAGGTGTTCATTATGACTACGAGGTTGAAGCATTAGTTATTGCACCTTACCTTCAGGCAGATTGGCAAGCGACAGACCAGTTATTGTTTACTGGTAGTATTCGTTATGATGCCTCGGAATATCGTTATAATAATTTAATCGCTGATGGAACATTAAAAGCCGATGGTAGTGCTTGTGTTAACAGTTCTGATGAAGCAACGCCTTGTTTATATCTACGTCCAGCGGATAGTAATGACCGCTATAACAATGCCAGTGCTAAGCTTGGTTTTAATTATCAACTAGACTCAGAAATAGCATTGTTTGGCGCATGGTCTCAAGGATTTAGAGCACCACAAACCACGGATCTTTACCGTTTACAAAAGCAGCAAGTAGCCGGCGAAATTGATTCTGAAGAGATCAACAGTGTTGAATTTGGTGTACGTGGGGTAAGTGATAAACTCCATTATGAAGCCGTGATATATGCTATGACTAAGAAAAACTTTTTCTTCCGTGATGCTAAAGGTTTAAATGTAACTGACGGAGAAACGTCTCACCAAGGACTTGAACTTGGGGTGAACTATGACTTAATCAGCAACATCAATTTGGCAATCAATTACAGCTATGGCAAGCATGAATATGAATTTGATCGCCTGACCAGTGGCGTTGTGAAAGGAAATGACATTGATACTGCACCTCAACACCAAGCCAATGCACGCTTAAGTTGGTTACCAACCGCTGATATTAAGCTTGAACTAGAGTGGTTACATATGGGTGATTATTACTTAGATCCAGCCAATGAACACAAATATGATGGCCATGAGTTGTTGCAGTTGCGTGGTGCAATAAACCTTAATACCAAGGTGAAATTATTTGCCCGCATTGAAAACCTAACTGATGAAAAATATGCCAGTCGTGCGGATTTTGCTTTTGGATCTTATCGCTATTTTGGCGGGCAACCTCGCGCGCTGCATGCGGGTATCAATGTTAAATTTTAATGCTAGCACCGATTTAATGTTAGCTGAAAGTTAAAAAGAGGAATGCAAATGTGTAACAGGCTTTTCAGTGGTCTATTATTTCTATGTTTATCTTTTCATGTGTTGGCGCAGACAGAAGTGCGTGTTGGCGTGTTAAAATTTGGCACAGTTAACTGGGAAATTGATGTGATTAAACATCACAAGTTAGATGAAAAATATCAGTTCAAACTAAAGGTCACTTCATTAGCGAGTAAAAATGCCTCTGCGGTTGCATTACAAAGTGATGCCGTTGATATTATTCTTAGCGATTGGTTTTGGGTCAATCGTCAGCGATTTGAACATAAAGATTACACTCTATTTCCAACATCCAGGGCAACCGGTGGCTTGTATATTGCCCCCAGTTCAGGAATGGTGTCGCTAAACGATTTGACAGGAAAAACTGTCGGGATTGCAGGGGGAGCTGTAGATAAAAATTGGCTGCTGCTACAAGCATACAGCCAAAGCAAATATCAGTTGGATTTAAAGGCTGCAGTTGATCCCGTATTTGCTGCTCCGCCGTTATTAAATAGGTTGATGATGCGTGGTGATTTAGCTAGCACTATAAATTTTTGGCATTACGGAGCTAGGTTAAAAGCGGCCGGTTATAAACCCTTAGTAACCGTACCCGAAATGCTCGCTGAGTTGGGCGTTGATGCTCAAATACCCCTGTTAGGTTGGGTGTTTTCTCAGCGCTGGGCTAATGAAAACCCCCGTGTTATCGAAGGTTTTTTACAGGCATCCTTAGAAGCTAAGCGAATTTTATTTTCATCTGATCTTGAATGGCAACGAATTAGTGCCTTGGTGAAAGCAGAGAATCCTGCGGTATTTGCTGCTTTGAAAGCAGATTATCGAGCAGGTTTATTAGGTCAATTCGGCGAAAAAGAGCTCGCCGGAAGTAAACACGTGTTTACTATTTTGGCTAAGCAAGGTGGGAGCACTTTGGTAGGAAAAGCAACGACGTTAAGTGAGGGAACCTTTTGGAAAACAAACTTGCTAGCCGACAGTTTTAACGCCAAGGTTGCTCAATGAAATCCTTTTTTTTCAAAAATTATTTTAGACCTAAAGAAAATTTCGAAAAAAAAATTGCAAGTCAAAGCATGATTAGCAAAGGGATAACAACAGGGTTGTTAAGGTATTTATTACAACGCCTTGGCATTATCGCTCTAATGTTATTGATGTGGCAAGGCATGGCATGGTTTATTGCTAGCCCTGATTTTCCGTCACTGCTTGAGGTGGTAAAAAGTTTACACTTTCACCTTAGTCAAGGCGAAATGATTACTAATGTTATCATCACCTTAAGACGGGCATTAATAAGCTTCATTATAGCCATGCTGCTTGGTGGTCTTTTGGGTATCATCATGGGGCTTAATCGTTTGGTTAACAAACTAACCGATTCCTTACTTATTATTATGTTAAATATTCCCGCCTTAGTGACCATTCTACTTTGCTATGTTTGGTTTGGGTTAGTGGAATCTGCGGCTATAGCGGCAGTAGTTATCAATAAAATGCCAACAGTAGTCGTTATGATCAGAGAAGGTGCAAGAGTGGTTGATAAAGATCTTTTAGCGGTTGCAAAAGTGTATCAACTATCAGCCCGTCACACTTTTTTTAAGGTGTTTTTACCGCAACTTTATCCTTTCATCATAGCTTCGGCTCGCTCAGGATTATCTTTGATTTGGAAAATAGTGTTAGTGGTTGAGTTGTTAGGTCGAAGTGACGGCGTAGGATTTGCCCTTAATGCAATGTTTCAATTTTTTGATATAGCCGGCATTCTTGCTTATACCCTAGCCTTTGTTGCCGTAATCATGTTGATTGAAGCCGCCATTTTTAAGCCGTTTGATAAACTTGTTGCTCGAGGTAATTGCTGTGAGTGAAGTTAATGTTGCCATTGAAGAAAAGCACTACTTGAATAACCACAATCCAGTATTAGGCCAGTTGAAGTTTAATGTTAAAAATGGCGAATTTGTCGCCATTATAGGTCCCTCAGGTTGTGGTAAAACTACTCTGCTTAATATGATAAGTGGGCTTGAATCCTCTGTAGAACAACAAATTACCTATGGTGATACAAGTGATAATGAAAAGCATAAACCGCACTTGGGTTATATATTTCAACAACCCAGGTTAATGCCTTGGTTGACCGTCAGAGAGAATATTGAGCTGGTGTTACCCACAAGTCAACACTATGGGATCGCCGAGTTATTAGCACAAGTAGGATTAGCCAATCAGGGGGAATACTATCCGCGCCAACTCTCGGGTGGGATGCAACGTCGCGTTAGCATTGCTCGTGCTTTTGCGACTAACCCTAAATTATTATTGTTAGATGAACCGTTTAATTCGCTTGATGCGCCAACCGCCAATAGATTAAGACTGCTACTGATAGATTTGTGCAAACAACGAGGTACAACGGTAATCTTTGTCACTCATGACTTATCTGAAGCGATTTATTTAGCCGATCGTATTTTATTTATGAGTAACCCGCCCAGTACGGTTATTCATCAAACTCTGGTTAAGTTACCTCGGCCTCGCAAAGAGTCTGGAGCTTTAGAGCTAGCATGGCAAGCACAACTTATGACACGTTTTCCTGGTTTACTAGCTGGAAAGATTGACTAAGTTAGGAGTCAAACGATGACAGTTTTTACCCCTTTAGAATCAGCCAAACCTATTGATAGCTCCGCTAAAGGCGAACGATCTCGTATAAGTGTTTCACTATTACGACAACAACTTGCTCAGGAATTACATAATAGGCCGTCTCCTCAAGTGGATGGACAAACGTCGATTACCCACATGGCTGTGCGTTATACCGAACAAGAGCAACATCAAGCATATCAACATTTAATCACATTATGCCACCGTTATAGTGTTAACCCACCTAGTCCCGAAGCAAGTTGCTATTATCAAGATTTTGGCGGTTTTGAGTTGCGTTGGGAACGACACCATGAGTTTTCAAGTTACAGTTTCATACGTAAAGGAATAGGCCAGCGCTTATTTGACGGTTATGCCATTGCCTATGTGCCACAGGAATGGCTAGACAATATTGGTGGTGAACTCGTTAGCGCAGTTAATTTAGTCATTAGTGAAGATATTTTGTCAGAACAAGCTCTGTTTGACGCTTTTGAAGGGCACCAAGTGCTTGGTAGCAAGGTTGCCGAGAATCGCGCCGATGTATTTGCCTCATTTAGGATACACAGTGATGGCTTTGGCCGAATCATTATCCAAAGTCATCGACTAAATCGCTATCAAGTGGGTCGATTAATGCAACGAATGTTAGAAATACAAACCTATCAGTTGATGGCATTACTAAGCTTACCTATTGCGCGTTCTTTATCTGCTGATGTTGCTCAAATGGAGCTTGATTTGGTAGATATAAATCAAAAAATGTCTGCGGTGGGCGAAAAAAATGATAATGAGATGTTAAATAGGCTCTCTTGTTTGGCAGGAAAAACGGAGCAATTGATTGCCAACATTAGCTATCGCTTTAGTGCAACTAATGCATATTATGACTTAGTTTGTTCGCGACTTGAACAGCTAAAAGAAACCGATATAGAAGGTATAGAACGAATTAGTGAGTTTGTAACACGACGCCTAAGCCCAGGTATTCGAACTTGTCAGGCATTATCTAATCGACTTGATGAGCTAACTCGGCGCATTGCCCGTGCTAGTAGTTTGTTAAGAACAAGAGTCGACTTAACCATAGAGCAACAAAATCAGCAATTATTGTCGGCTATAAACAAACGAGGTGAAATACAATTACGCTTACAACAAATGGTTGAGGGCGTTTCTATTGCGGCAATGGCTTACTATTTAATGGGCTTACTCGATTACATGCTTGATGCAGTGAATGTTGTAGGGTATCCAATCAACAAAGTCATAGTTAAAGGACTAGCAGTACCTATTTTATTATGTCTCACTTGGTTATTGTTAAGGCTTGCAATGGGTTACATAAAAAAACCACGTTGAATTACATTTTATGTAAGTTCGACTTCTCTGCTACGGCAAGCTTATGAAGGTGAACGCCAAAATATTCTATGTTAGGTTGTTTAGTCTACCCAGAGATATTCAAAATTCGTTTTCTCTCATCCTTGCCCTACTAAAGCAGTAAGCCTTTAGTTTACGACTAAGTAAGGGGGTATATGCTTATATTGAGTCATTCTTTTTTCTGATCTGAGTTTCTATCATAGTTTTGATAAATAATGATAACAACAGGATGAACAGACATGAAAATACGCACTAAAGTAAGCTTGATTACCGCCGCATTAACCATAGTTAATTTTAACGCAAATGCCGCCATTGAACTTTATAATAATGACGGTATGACTTTTAGTACTGATGGTTTAGTTAATGTGTTTTATGTAAACAGCACCATAGACACAGTCGATGCTGAAGGCGTTGCTAGCGATCGAGATCAGTCTCGAGTAAAAATGGGCTTTTTACCAAACAATATTGGATTTAACTTTGCCAACCAACTTGATGATCTTAAAATTGAAATGCGATCTTCTTTTTGGGTTTCAATCAATGATGCTGATCAAGCACGCGATGCATCAGCAGGTGATTTAGGCACAGGTTCTTTGATTGATGTTAGACAGTTTTATGGCAAGGTCAGTGGTGACTGGGGTGAAGTACTCGTCGGTAAAGATTTTGGTCTTTACAACAAAGCCAACATTTTAGGCGATGAATTACTACTAGGCTTTGGTCAAACCTCTGACTTTTTTGGTTTAGTTGATGGTGGTAATGTGTCTTTTGGTAATATCAGTACAGGTTATACCTACGCATTTCCTAAATCTCAAATCACTTATCGTAGTCCTGATATCAGCGGCTTTAAATTAGCTGTAGGCATAATGGATCCAAATAAAACCAGTGCGAGTTCATCTGAAGACATGCCGCGTTTTGAAGCTGAGTTAATGTATAACGCTACGCTTGATGAAACGTCAGTTAAAGCTTGGGTGAGTGGGGTTTCACAATCAAGCGAAACTAATGGTGTTGAACAAGACCAGTCAGGTATTGGCTATGGTGTTAACATTAAATTTTCAGGATTATCTTTGACAGCGTCAGGTTTCAGCTCTGAAGGTTTAGGCCATGTTGCTGGCTTAGACCATATTGTTGGTGATGATTCAATTGAATCAGATGGCTATTTATTGCAAGCTTCATATAGTGTTGAGGGCAACCGCTTTGTTTTAACTCATGGTGAATCTGAAGTGGAAAACACAGGTAGTGCGCTTGATGCAACTCATACAAACTCCGGCATTGCTTACTTTAGAACGATACGCCCAGGGCTAACCTTTGTTGCTGAATATAATAAAACAGAAGCAGATGTTACAAAATCGCTAGTGAATGAAGAAAATAATACTTTTGCGATAGGTACGGTTATTACTTTTTAAAAGCTAGTTAAATTGGTAGCTGAATACCGATATTTATTGCAATGTTGGTATTCGTTTTTATTATCTAGCACTAAAAAATGACTTATCTACAACTAAGGGAGGATTACTTCATGGCATATAAAGTGCTAAGGTTGGCTAGTTGATTCATTGCACGGCGGTTTGCTTTATGTATAAAATTTTAGTTGCAGACGATCATCCGCTGTTTAGAGATGCTATCGTTAATATTATTGGCTTAAAATTTCCGGGCTCAACCACCTATGAAACCGAAGATGTCGATTCGACATTGGCTTTGGTTAAAGATACCGATGACATTGACCTGATCTTGCTAGACTTAAATATGCCTGGCATGTCAGGGCTTAATGGTTTGTTAGATCTGCGTAATGAATGCCCAACTTCGCCAGTTGTGATTGTGTCTGCCGAGCAGGATAAACAAAAAATTTTACAGACACTCTCTTATGGTGCTGTGGGTTTTATTGCTAAATCGTCTTCAAAAGATACGATAGGAGAAGCAATTGACAGTGTATTTGCTGGTAATGTGTATTTACCACCAGATATTATGCGCTCGCAAATAAATACCAGTACTAAAAAAGACTTTGAAGCCCTGCCTGAAAATATAGCTTCACTCACTCGTCGTGAGTTAATTGTACTTAAACACTTAATTAAAGGCGAAGCAAATAAACAAATAGGCTTTAATTTGCATATTTCAGAAACCACAGTTAAGTCTCATGTTTCCTCTATTCTAAAAAAACTCGGCGCGTCAAACCGGGTAAAAGTAGTGTTGGGTTGTAGCGATATTGACTTTAATCAATATTTAAAGCGTTAAGCCAACGTTGTATTGAATAGGGTTATCAAGGGGCATTAATTCTTTTTTAGCCCAGCACCCAACAATCAGGTATAATTCATTAGTGTTCTTCAATAATACGCCATTGCAGTAGTTTTAAGCTGGAATCAAAATCAACTGACAATGAATCTAATGGCCGGCGCTTTCTACTAAGCGAATCAATCCTTCTAACTTACTAAAATCATGGGTATAAGTGTGATTAACATAAATGTGAAACGGGCATTACAGAACCGTTTCGATCACAAAAGGTATGGGTAAAGTGAAATTCAAAATTGCGACCTATATTCTTGCATTATTTTCACTGATTGGTCTGATTGCGACAATTTACATAGACTTTGAAAGCAATTTGAGTGCTCTTATTAGTCTTTTGCTTTATGTACTTCTACCTGCATATGGAGCTTACGGTACTTGGGTTAAAAGTCGAATTGCAATACCAATAACGTTGGTGTTTTTTGTATCACAAAGCATTCGAAGTGTTAGCTCTGAAGGCTTAATTCCGAATATTGCCCCTATAACACTTTCTTTTGCTGTTGGTGATTTTTTAAATGGGAAAGGCTACCTGATTGACTTTTTTGCCATCTTCATGGCGCTATTTTTAGCTTGGTTATTTAAAGTTATAATTACCTCTAACGATTAACTAAGCTAGCCCTAATAAATCTGTTGAGAGGTCTCGTGAAAAAAGTTGTTCTAGCTATATCAATTTTAGCCGTGATTTTGTTGGAAATTTTTTTCGAAGCTCCTAGTAGTAACGATGTTAAATTTAGTATTGAACATAAAAGTAACAGCACCATTTTTAAACATTCAAATTCAAAAGAAATAAAGTCAGTTGAATTTGAAACGGCAGAGAATTTTTTTGTAACACCTGAGGAATATTTGTCTGAAGCAAAAGGAATTCGTCATTGTAAAATATTACCAAAGACAGAAGATGAGCTAAACGTCTGGTTAATTAATGCCAACGAAAATGGTGAGCCTTACGAGTATATCGAAGATGTTCTGTCTCGCTTTGAGGATTGCTTGCAACGTGATTTTAACAATCATAATTTTGTTGAACCTCTCATGAAAGCAATTGAGCTAGGATCTGATGACGCTGTGGCAATGTTATGGACCATTTCTGAAAAAGAATACTTTGATAGCCAGCACCTGCTGAATCTAAATCGAGAAGAAACGATAATGCAAAGAGATAAATTTAATAAGTTGAAATATCAACTTTCCGAAAGCATTGCTGTAGCTGGAGGAGAACAGGCAATATTGAGGCTAGTTCAAGGGTATCAACACTATGACCCAGATTCAGGAAACCCCAACCACCTAAAAGTTGTAGCATATGCTGATTTTGGTTTAAAGATTACACAAAACGATAGTTTTTATCTAAAATTAGATTTTATAAAACAACGTACTCTAAAAAATATTAATGCGCTAGAGCGGCAAAAAGCACATGGGTTAACGAATCGTTTGTTGGATAGATTTGGTGAAAACCAAATTAATCATTAACCAGTTGAGGCAATTTGACCCTGTAAATAGTTTTTGAACACCAACAAAGTATCAGCGAGATGCTGATTGAATAACCTTTTATTTCTAATGATTGACGTAATGCTCACCAATAGCAAAGATAAACATATTCGTCATCGAATTTGTAGTAATCAAATAAGTTATGCCAACACATTGCATGTTAGCAAGCTTTTAGTTGCAAGGCGTCTAATCCAGTCAAGGAGTATCTAATTATTAAGATTACATTGATTATAATTATATCGTCATTTTTAACTATGGCTAATGCGAGTCAATGGGTGGATAAAACACACCACCAAATTCATTTCGTAGAAATGGACGACAATATTAAATTAGAGGTTGTTGATTGGGGTGGAAAAGGTACACCTATTGTATTTCTTGCTGGCCTTGCCCTTAATGCCCATACATTTGATCCATTAGTTTCTTCGTTTGTTGAATCATTTAGGGTTATCGGGATAACTCGTGTTGGTCATGGAAGCTCAGAATCTCGCAATGAAAATTATTCAACCGCTAGGTTAACTAAAGATATAATTACAATTTTAAATAAAATGAATATTGCTAATGCTATTTTTGCAGGTCACTCTTTTGCTGGGGGGGAGTTAAATCACCTTGGAAGGCATTTTCCAGAAAGAGTAAAAGGCCTAATTTATATCGATGCTATCCAAGATTTAAATTATATGGACAACCACTTAGCAGTGTGCCCAGACTTAGGTTACGCAACAATAGATATATTAAAGTATCAAGATAATTTCTATAATACACAAAGAGTTAAAAATTCTGATGGTAGTTATTTACCATATGCAGACCTTTCAGTTTTGGGGAGGTTCTTTACTGAGGAAGAAGAACGCCATTACTCTGGAATTACAGCACCTGCGATTGCAATTAATCATATACCAGAACAAACAAAAGACTTTTTCATTGGTTTAGGTAACCCTACTCAGAAATGCTTTGAAGAGATGAACAAGCTAACTTACCTTGGAATTGCTAGTTTTATAAAAGATAAACAAAATGCAGATGTGGCAGCTATTCAGAATAGCCAACACATGATGCATATGGCGACGCCTGAAAAACTTGTTATGGTGATTAAAAGTTGGCTTGCGAGGACATTTTCAACTAATAAATAAGGATAGCTTGCGTACTGCCGCAACTTAATCCAGTTGTTGGTATTTTTAACGGTAGTTTTCAAGTTGTATTCGGTTAATATTACTCACCCAAGTTGAACAATACCGTCAGATAGCACAGTGTTTTTTATTTATATTTTAGGGTGGGCTATTTTAATAAATACAGCATGGACGTTTTCAGCGCCATCGGCTTAACCGGTTTATTCAATAGTAAAATATCGCTATCTTTGACTTCATTTTTTAACTGCTTACTATAATTGGCAGTGATCATCATTACCGATAACGGCTTATTACGTAAGTTGTTAATTTTTGTTGCCACATCAAGCCCATTAACATCGTCATCAAGGTGATAATCAACAATTAACATATCAGCATGCTCAGTATTAATATTCACTTGTTGTTGCAAGTGCTGTAGGCTTGTTGCGGTGATGACAAGGCAATCCCATC
Source organism: Colwellia sp. KU-HH00111 (assembly GCF_040362745.1). Classification (NCBI taxonomy): domain Bacteria; kingdom Pseudomonadati; phylum Pseudomonadota; class Gammaproteobacteria; order Alteromonadales; family Colwelliaceae; genus Colwellia; species Colwellia sp. KU-HH00111. The sequence continues at coordinate 41,530 of NZ_BAABWO010000001.1, forward strand.
CGGTGAGTAACTCTGCCATGCCTTCACAGACGCTGGCATCGTTATCAATAAGCCATATTTTACTGCGTGCCAATACTGGTGTGGCTAATATACTACTGAGTGAGTTATTTAACTGCGGCTGATGATTAACTTTACCCAGGGGGACTTTGACAGAAAATACTGAGCCTTTTCCTAGTCTTGAGTGCACCATTACTGGATGTTCTAGTACCTTAGATATTTTATCTACAATGGCCAACCCTAAACCAAGGCCATTTCTAAAGGCAGTTTGAGACGATTTAAGGCGTTTAAACTCTTTAAATATTTCTGTGATTTGATCTTGCGCGATGCCGGTGCCATTATCCCAAACTTCGATAGAAACATGGTCACCTTGACGGCGACAGCCTAATAATACCTTGCCATTAGTGGTATATCTAAAGGCGTTTGAGAGAAAGTTACGCAAAATCCTTGCTAGCAACACGCTGTCGCTGTGCACTACAACATCACTGGTAACATAGTGTAGTTGCACTTGAAACTGTTTACTGGTTTGTTGGTACTCACTCACTAGGTTGTTTAGTAATTCTGAAAGCTTAAATGCGTTTTTATCGGCTTTAACTACCCCAGCATCAAGTTTTGAAATATCAACTAAGGTACATATTAAATTTTCTAAATCATCTAGGGAGTTGCTAGCCGAGCTGAGTAACTGCTTAGTTTTGGTTGCTAATGGGTGTTCCATCAACGAGCTAGTAAAAAGTTGTGCTGCGTTTAATGGTTGCAGTAGGTCATGACTAACGGCGGCGAGAAATTTAGTTTTTGAACTATTGGCAAACTCAGCTTCACTTTTAGCTTTAAGTAAATTTGCTTGCGCCTGACGACGATCTTCTACTTCTACTTGTAACTTGTCGTTTAAACTTTGTAACTGAAAGGTTCGCTCTTGTACTCTAAGCTCTAATTGGTCATGGGCTTTTTGCAGGGCAATCGCATTTTTTTTCCGATCAGTCACATCTCGGATCAGTACAAAAAAGCCGAGTATCTCTCCGTTAACATCGCGATTAGGTACATATGACTTTAGCAAATAACTAAGTTCACCTAGTTTGTTGGTTTCTTCAATCTCGAAACTAACACTTTCTCCTTGTAATGCTAGGTCGATAAAGGGTTTTAATTTTGTTAAATTTGAGTGCACTCGGCTTTGCTCTAACTCTAAGCCGTTTAGCCTGCCTTGAGGCCAGCCATACCAGTCGGCGTATACTTGGTTGGTAAATTGATATTTTAGATCCCTTCCCACATAAGCAATCATCGCCGGCACATTGTCGGTGATTAACCGTAGCCAGCTTTCACTTTCTCTTAAAGATTCGGCATAGCGATGACGCTCAGTAATATCACTATAAGTTTTAATCATTTTGCCGTTATCTAATGGATGATCGCGGATTTCAAGCACAGTACCATCAGTAAGTGTTTGGGTGTAACAGTCGCTATTTAGTTGAGATTTTGGCGCTAGATCGAGTTCAGTTAAGTTCAAAAGGTGCTCAGTATTAGGCATTGAACGTAATAACTTGGGCGGTAATTGGCTCAATTGGGCAAAACGCGTATTCCACACTTCAATTTTGTTTAGGCTGCTAATCAAAACCACCCCTTGAGAAAGGTTGTCAATCAAGCTTTGTAGTAGTCGTGACTTTTGCGCCATTCCACGTTCATAACGTGCGCTTTCTTGAGCTTTGATCGCGGTAATGTCTGTATAAAGCATGACCCAACCGCCTTCGCTGGTGCTATGTTCGTTTAATTGAAACCAGCGATTGTCTGATAGTTGATATACCGGGCTGGCAAAGGCATCACCTGGTGAAGCGCGCTGAATTATTCCCCGAGTTTTGGCTAATGCTTTTAAATCTTTAAGATTGACACCTTCTTGTATAGGTAAGCCAGAATCACGCCAAAAGTTGGCGAAGTTGCTGTTTTGTAAAATAATTCTACCTTCACTATCAAGTAAAACAAAGGCATCTGAAAGACTTTCAATAGCATCAATAAAACGTTGTTTAAAGAGGTTAGCCTTAGCGTTGGCTTGCTTTAAAGCGCGATTACTACTTTCTAATTTTGCTAAAGTCTCATTTAGAGTTTGAGTTTTTTCTCTGACTTGTTCGGCTAAATGAACAGAGTGTTCAAACGCAGTGTAGGGGGCGTACTGGTTTTCACCACTGTCTTCAACACGCTTCATTAACGCGTTGTTGATTTTTTTTAACTTGGCATTTTGCTTTTTAAGTTGCGCTAATTCATCTTTTAATACTTGCTCACTCATCAGCGCCGCCTGCAATATAGACTCCGGTAAACGTTTGGTTTAAATGTATGCCATTGATATGCTCGCCATAAGTATTAAAACCAGCAATATTATATTTTTGATTTAAGTCTTGTGCTTGTTTGTGTATACCTTTGTGTTCTATTTCTAAGCGCCTTAAAAAACAATCACAAGCGAGTACTAATTCTGGTTTACCATAACGCTGAGAAATTTCGGTTAATTTGGCTTTGACTGGCTCAAAAATATCACCCATCTCTACAGCCGTTAAAACAATACCAACGTCTACGGCGCAGTAAAAGGTTAAACTTAAATCTGCTTCATTTACCTTTTGAATCGCCCGAATGTAATATTGACCACCTACTTTGACTGCTAGGGGATGCAATGAAAACACCTCAGGGCTTAGGTCTTTAACATCCATATTTAGCAATTTTGCATATTCAAGTGCAGCGGGCTCTGCGTTAAGTTCATACACGGTTCTGCTTTTAGCATTAGCTGCAGTTACTACTAACTTTTCGGTTGGTAATTTTATATGGTGGCAGTTAAATACTTCAAAAGGTAAAGCAGTGTTTACCATGATTACAATAGCGGCATTTTGAAAAAAGCAGCCTTGATAATAGACATGGGTTTTGGTTGAGTGTATATCATCACCCGCTGAGCCACCAAAATGAGGAATACCTCTAGCTGCTGAATTTAAAGTCACTAAGAATTGCTCTTCATTTGATGACAATCCATCAAGTAATGTCAGTAAAAAGCGTTGGTTTTTGCTTGGGGTAGTATGGGTTGGCTGACATTGTTCAATAAGCTTATTGATGGTTGATTGCGCGCTAATAGTGTCAAACTTTTCCATAGACTCTATCAAGGTGGCGCTAACAGAAAAGTATTGGCAAGAAAAGCCAATAGCAACAATTGAATTTTGCTCGTAGCCGCTATGTGTGACTTCGCCAGCGGTGGTACAACCAACAATAGCTATATCTTTAAATGTTGCTTCCATGGCTGACGCTAGTGATTTAAGAGTATAAGTAGAAGAGCAGTAAAAAAGTACAAAATCAATATGCTCTTGATGAAGTTGTTGATACAGTTCCTGACTTGCCATAAATGGGTCTGGTGCTCTGGTAACTGCTGTTATCGTTTTTAATTCATTCATAATGAGCCTTAGATTATTTATGCCTGCCAGTATAAAGACAGAATGTTAGCGTATTATGTGCACGATAGGCGGCCAATGCGTATTAACTTTTTATGCTAGGATGCTGTTTGTCTACCTTAATTGCTTTATGCGCATACTTATTAACCACACATAGGGTTGGGCTTTCAATGATAACTAAACAGGCTAAGCATTGAATACATTCACCATAATCAATGGAACCATTATCATTGATTGCATCTATCTCACACTTTTTATTTCGGCACAGATGACAAGGTGAGCCGCACTCTTTGCGTCGTCTTAACCATTTAAATAACGGATAGCGTCCTATCATAGCTAATCCTGCACCTAATGGGCATAAATACCGGCAATAAAATTTATGAATTTTCAGACTGAGTATTAAGAGTAGACAAACGTATAAAACGAATGGCCAATATCGAACGAAATTAAGTGTGATACTGGTTTTAAATGGCTCTATTTCAGCTAAGCGCTCTGCTAATGTTAGTGAATAAAAGGAACTTGCCACTAATAAAAATAATAACAGGTATTTTATTTTTTGTGCTGTTTTATGATGATGAGGCTTTATTTTAATTTGTTTTATCGCTAGCTTTTTTGCCAACATGCCACATAGTTCCTGCATTGCGCCAAAAGGGCAAAGCCACCCGCAAAACAATCCGCGTCCCCAAAGAAATAGTGTGATAAATACAAACATCCATAAGATAAAAATAATGGGATCTAATAAAAACACTTCAATGGTAAAACCTTCCCAGAGTGACAGCAGCAGAGTGTATATATTGACTACCGATAATTGGCCTTGGGTATAGAAACCAATAAAGCCAACAACAAAAAGTAATGATACAAAACGTATTTTTTTGGTCATTTTGCCATTTTTTGCTAGCGTTTTTTGTTTAATAAACAAAAAGACTATTAACAAAAGGTACGCGGCTAATATCAGTATTTCAGTTGTTCGAGCTATCCATATTTTTAGCCATAAGGGCTGTTTTTCTTGCAGGCTTTTGTCTGTTTTTTGATGAATAAATAAAATGTCAGGCAGAGTGTTATTGGTCGTAAAATTGTACTGTTGCTTGCTTAAAAACGACTGGTTGTAATTAACCGCCAAAGATAGTGATATGTTTTTGTGTAATTGAAATCCTGATTGTGATTTAATCCTAAAGACCTTTATTTCATTAAACGTGGGCACAGTAATCGCAAATGAAGGATCGTAATAGCTATAAAAATCTATATCACGAATATCAACAGGTAAATTGTCTTGTTCAGCGGTTAACCGATTAGGAACAGTTTGTGGAATAAATTCCTCACCAACAAATGGGTAATCACCTTGACCAAATATCATCAGCGCATGCTCACCAGGTTGTAAACCCTCTAGTAAGCGTAGATATTCATCTTCACCGAGTAGATTTTTGCCAACGATTGGGATATTGACAAAGGCATAGTAAAAATCAATAAAATTCGTCTCGCCTTGAACAGTATTGGCTTTGCTTAATTGCTTTATTTCACTAACCAAAGCGGGTGAAGTTGATTCAGCCAAGGCTAATGCTTGGTCAGATGTTAGTTGCCAATGACTAATATAGTTTTGAGCCACTAAGGCATTGAAGTTCAGCGTTTGGTAATAATCGGGGTTAATTATCACTGCTGAAGGCGCAATAAAACCGGATAGCTTTTCTCTGGCAACCTTTAAGGCTGAGGCTATGATGGTGTCGTTGATCACCAATACTGAAATGGTTGCCCGGGTAATACCATCGAAATAGGTTGTATCTTTAGCTGTTTTACTACGTGCATTGATATTAAAACGTTCTTTAACAGAATGTCCTTTGTATTGTTGAACAAATCGATACATAGGCTGTTCACCTAACCCATGTAAAAAAATTGGCTCATTGTGGTTTAATACTTTTAGTCCAGTAAAAACACCTTGAGTGTCTATGCCAATTAATAAATTAATAGTTTGTCCTGAAAAACCAATAAAATTAACAAAATTATCGGATTCAAACGCATAGCCTAGTAATTCATTGAGTTGATAAACAGGGGTTACCGCAATATTTTTATCGACGGTGCCAACACGGGTTGCACTGGGAAATAGTTGCGCAATGTCATCTGAAATTGGTGTGGCGTCTTGATTGGCTATTGCACTGAAAGTAAAGGTACAAAAAAAGAGTGTTAACATAAAGCAAAGCTGAATGGGCATCCAACATCTGGAGTGGTTGTCTTTTTTAAAAGGCATGTTAACACTCAAATAAATCGTCATTAAGGTTTAGCAATAGTGTAGTTAAAATGCTTGATATAAAATGAGTGTCACATTTTGCGTTCATAACACTCATTTAATCAATGCTTTTAACTTAAAAGAAACCTAATGGGCTGGTGCTGTAGCTCACTAGTAAGTTTTTAGTTTGCTGGTAGTGATCTAGCATCATTTTATGGGTTTCACGGCCTATGCCTGATTTTTTATAACCACCAAATGCAGCATGTGCTGGGTACAAATGATAACAGTTGGTCCATACACGGCCAGCTTGTATTCCTCTTCCCATGCGGTGAGCAAGATTAGCATCACGAGTCCATACACCAGCACCTAAGCCATAGGCTGAATCGTTAGCTATTTCAAGCGCTTCAGCTTCATTTTTAAAGGTCGTCACAGCAACAACCGGTCCAAAAATTTCTTCTTGGAAAATGCGCATTTTATTATGACCTTTCATAATGGTGGGTTGTACGTAGAAGCCTGTATTTAAAGAGTCTCCTAAGTTTTCATTACTACCACCAGAAAGCACTTGAGCACCTTCTTGAACACCTATTTCTAAGTAGCTCATAATTTTATCAAACTGCTCTTTTGATGCTTGAGCACCCACCATAGTGTTAGTGTCTAATGGGTTGCCTCGAACAATTTTTTTCGTTTTTTCAAGAACTTTGGCAATAAAGTCGTCAAAAATATCTTCTTGGATCAGCGCTCTAGATGGACAAGTACAGACTTCACCCTGGTTAAAGAAGCCAAGCACAAAACCTTCAGCGCACTTATCAAGGTAATCATCCTCGTGTTGAGTTACATCCGAGAAGAAAATATTCGGTGATTTACCACCTAACTCTACTGTTGAGGGAATTAAGTTTTCAGCTGCACATTTTAGAATATGGCCACCGACAGCAGTTGAGCCAGTAAAAGCGATTTTTCCAATACGAGTACTTGTCGCTAATGCTTCTCCTGCTTCTTTACCAAACCCGTTAATTACGTTCAGTACGCCAGCGGGTAATAAATCGGCAATAATTTCCAGTAAAACTAAAATACTGGCTGGGGTTTGTTCTGCCGGTTTTAATACAATACAGTTCCCTGCTGCTAGCGCAGGGGCAAGTTTCCATGCCGCCATTAAAATGGGGAAGTTCCAAGGGATAATTTGGCCAACAACACCGATAGGCTCGTGAAAATGGTAAGCAACGGTATCATTATCAATTTGCGATAATGAGCCTTCTTGTGAACGAATACATCCAGCATAGTAACGGAAGTGATCTGAGCTTAATGGAATATCAGCAGCTAAAGTTTCACGTACAGGTTTACCATTGTCCCATGTTTCTGCTACGGCAATTGCTTCTAAATTAGCGTCAATACGATCGGCTATTTGTAATAAAATATTAGCACGCTCTTGTACAGATGTACTGCCCCAAGCATCTTTAGCAGCATGAGCCGCATCTAATGCCAGTTCTATATCCTCAGAAGTTGAGCGGGGAATTTGACAAAATTCTTCACCGGTAACAGGACTGGTGTTAGCAAAATAATTCCCTTTAACAGGAGCTACCCACTGACCATTGATAAAGTTTTCATATTTAGGTTTAAAAGAAACGACAGAGCCTTCACTGCCTGGGTATGCGTAGATCATATATCACCTCGTATCTAGACCAACAAGAGTATTACTCTTTTCCATGGCCCTATTAAATGTTTACTTTGGCGGTTACCAAAGTGTTTTGTCGTGTATCTATACTAGTCTTGCTAAGGTCGTTGCTGCTATTGTTCCTTTGCACAAATAACATCATACTTTAGGAGGAGTTCATTCGATTTATGTGGGGTAGAGCTAAGGTTTCTCGCTTCTTCATCGGTCATTATTATTAAATAAAAGGCCTTTGAATTTTATCCAAAAGCCTTTTTATTTATCTTTAAGTTGTGAGGGTTATTCCAGTTCTTTGGGTAGTTTAAATGTCCAAACGCTTCCACCTTGATTTAAGTGTTTGATGCGTTTAGCTACATCGCCACCCCAAAGAGGTACTGCGCCACCCCAGCCTGATAACACACTAATATATTGTTCGCCTTCCATATCCCAGGTTACAGGAGAGCCAACAATGCCAGAGCCCGTGTTAAACTTGTATTTTACTTCACCGGTTTTAGCATCAAAACCTAATAAATATCCTTCAGGGTTACCCATAAAAACTAGGTTACCGGCTGTTGCTAACACCCCACCCCATAATGGCGCGTAGTTTTTATAACGCCACACTTCTTTACCAGTTTTCGGATCTATTGCTTTTAATACACCAATGTATTCTTCATTAAGCGCCTGTATGGTAAAACCTGCTCCTAGATAAGCCGCCCCTTTTTTATAGGCAGTAGGTTCATTCCAGATATCCATTTTCCACTCGTTTGATGGCACATAGAATAACTCTGTGTCTTGGCTGTATGCCATTGGCATCCAGTTTTTTCCACCTAGGAAGGAAGGAATAGCAACAACAGTACTGCCTTTTTTACCATCTTTTGACTTGCTTGGATCGCCAGGACGCATGTTGTCGATATAAATTGGGCGGCCATTTTTATCTAACCCTGAAGCCCAAGAAATTTCATCGGAAAAAGGGAAACCGCGAATAAAGTCACCATTCTCACGGTTTAGTACATAGAAGAAACCATTTCTATCAGCTGTTGCCGCGGCTTTAACGGTTTTACCTTTGTCTTTATAGTCAAATGAAATCAACTCGTTTACACCATCATAATCCCAGCCATCGTGTGGTGTGGTTTGAAAGTGCCAAACAATTTTTCCGGTATCAGGGTCTATTGCTAAGCGAGATGATGAGAAGTAATTATCTCCAGGGCGTAAATGTGAGTTCCATGGCGCTGGGTTACCGGTACCAAAGAATAGTAAATCGACATCAGCATCATAAGTGCCACCTAACCAAGGTGCAGCACCACCAGATTTCCATAAATCACCCGGCCAGGTTTGTCCGGGTTTTCCTCCTGAAATACCATTGTTCTGCTTTTTGCCATTTTTCCAAATGTAACCCATGTGGCCTTCAACGGTGGGGCGCTCCCATGCTATTTTACCATTTTTGGCATTATAAGCTCTGACTTTGCCGACAATACCAAATTCACCACCAGAAACCCCCGTGATAACTTTGCCTTTAACGATAATAGGAGCGGCAGTGATGGAGTAACCTGCTTTGTAATCTTCAACTTTCTTTTTCCACACCACCTTGCCGGTGTCTTTGTGCAAGGCAACGAGTTTTGCGTCTAAAGTACCGAAGATAACTAGGTCGTCGTATAGGGCAACGCCACGGTTAATTACATCACAACATGGCATGATACCATCGGGTAAACGGGCATCATATTGCCATAGCTCATCACCAGTCATCGCATCGATAGCATATACTCGTGAATAAGAGCCAGTAACATACATAACGCCATCTTTTATTAGTGGCTGTGATTCTTGACCACGTTGTTTTTCACCACCGAGTGAAAATGCCCAAACTGGGCGTAAATCTTTTACGGTAGCAGTATTTATTTTTTCAAGAGGGCTGTAACGTTGCCCTCTTAGGCCTAGTCCATAAGACACTATGTCCTTAGTGGTCATCTGATCGTTAGCAATATCTTTATCTGTTACCTTTGCTTGTGCCACGCCACTTAAGGCTAAAGAAATGGCCACGGATAATGACAATATCTTGTTTTTACCTGTTGTTATCATTGTTATTTCCTCTTTTATGTCTCACTTGGTGCTGACCTCTTAGCATTTTTGCTTTTGATTGCTAAGCGTTAAAGCAGTCTAATACCATGGTAAAACCTGATGTTTTTTTCTACTATTGAACAGCAGTAGCGTTTTTTTCATCATTTAGTATGAGAATAGGGATGATATAAACTTGGGGTTTGGTAATGCACATGGTACTTAGCAAATATTTGCTGCATTATTCCTTGCTGTATCATCGCTTCAACAATATCGGCTACGGCGTAGCTTAATTGACGGTAATCTTTCTTAACCGCCATACCAATATCCCATTGTTGTCGTCCAATCATGGGAAAAGCATTGGTCGCTAATTGAAAATCGGTGTTTGAAAGCTGTTGTTGGTGATGGGTAATTTGGCTCCGCAAGCCCATTACAGCATCAACTTTACCTGTTTGCATTGCCACTAAAGCTAATGGGATTGAGCTAAAATGTTTGGCCCTATTGCGCATGCGACCATTGAAAGCCGAGAGTAAATAAAATTGAGGAATAGAATCAACTTCGACCCCAATATCATGATACTGAAAAATTGCCATAGTAGGGACAGCATCAATTTTTTTTCTGTTGAAAATAATTTGCCATGATTCAGTATGATAAGGAGCAAACATGTGAACTTGTTCATGAACTAAGAGGCCAACATCGTCGCGAAGCATTGAATAATTTTTATCATAAGGCGTACGCAACATAAGATCAGCTACTGTTCGGTTGATCAAATCGCCTTTCCAGAGATTATTACGTAAATCCCCTTCAACATTTTCACCGGCGCTCATCCATCGTAGCTTAAGTTCGACACCAAGTTGTTTAGCAATGTGCTTGGCAACATCTACATCAATCCCCTTGTTTTGGCCTTTTTCTTGGTAAGAAAAAGGAGCAAAATTATCATAAATGGCAATAGCGATGCTTTGACTATCGATGATGTCATCGTAGGATCGAGCAAAAGTTGTTGTGTGAAATATGGCACAACAACTCAAGTAACAGAGAAGGAAGTATAATTTACTGTTTTTCACTAACAGACTCTAACCAAGTACGAATAGACCAAAGTGCTTCTTGAGATAGGTGTTCAGTCATTTTAGGCATGTAAACAGCGCCGTTGCGAACAGCACCATTTTGAACACGATAAATATACCATTCATCTCCATCATAATCAGTTGCCAACTCACGTAAGTCAGGGGCTATGCCGCCAGAAATGCCTTCTAGACCATGACAGCGAGCACAGTTTTGGTTATAGGCTGAAGCACCGACACGAATGATTTCCTTTAATGTATCACCTTCATGTTCTCGATAAGGGTTAGTTTCTTCCCATTCTTCCCCAAGCTGAGGAAGTGTAGATGAATCAATTGCTTGAGGAGTAACAGGACCATGAGCTGATATAGCAAATGAATACAGTGATATTAATGCAACAAAACAGCTACGTCCTAAATTAAATTTTATCATTGCTCTAAACCTTTTTGTCTATGTATGTTGGGTGAAAGTAAGTTGTCGTGAAAATAATTATTTAAGTCATTATGTGATTAGTTTCGATGAGCCATATTAACGAGCACGGTGGTTAACCAGAATTGTACTTTAGCTCGGTTAGACGTCATCCTTTAGTATGATTTTATATGAAGAAAAGTAAGTGTTTTTTTATTATTCCTTTCTTATCAGTTGCTTAATGATATTTTTATAGAGTGGTGTTTTTTTACTTTGGTCTGTTTTTCTATATGCTTGTAGCATGTTGAGCAATTTGACTACGCGTCAAAATGTCATTTTTTTAGTTGAGGTCGCTATGTTTCTTGTGACAAAAATACGTATTAAACAATACCTAATACAGGTGATATCCCTTGGAATGTGGGTATTTTGTGAAAGTGCTTTTTCTGGTGAAATAACAACGACTATTAGTTATGTAAAGTTAGTAAAACAGCAACCGCCCGCTTTATCCTCTTTATTGAAAAAACCCAACGATAGTGGTTACTTTGGTGCAAAACTTGGCATAAATGACTCCAACACGACTGGCAAGTTTTTACAGCAACGCTTTGAATTAAATTACTTTAAAGTGACTGAAAAAAAACAGTTTTTGTCAAAGATAGTAAGTGAATACCAGCAGGGACGACGTGTTTTTATCCTTGATGCACCAATAGCGCAATTAGAACAAGTTAATTCATGGTCGGAAAATAAAAAGGTACTGCTATTTAATATCAGTGAGACGGCCGATGAACTGCGGACCAAGCAGTGCTTGGCTGCAATATTTCACACTATTCCTAGTAATGCGATGACCTCCGATGCACTTGCTCAGTATTTGTTGTATCGCCGAATGAATAAAGTGCTAATCATTAGTGGTAAAACACATGATGATATTCAGTTAGTTAAGTCTTTTGAACGGGCAGCTAAACGTTTTGGTTTAACCATTATCTCAAAAAAACAGTGGGATTTTGATACGGATCTCAGACGCAGTGCTCAACAAGAAATTCCATTATTTACTCAAACGCGACAAGCATATGATGTGATTTATGTTGCAGATAAACATAAATATTTTTCAGAATTGCTCCCCTTTAATACCTATCTGCCTAGGCCGGTAATTGGTTCAGCAGGGTTAGAAGCATTAGCATGGCACAGTGTGATTGAGCAATGGGGAGCAACTCAGCTACAACACCGATTTACGCAATTAGCGAATAGAGCCATGAATGATGTTGATTTTGCCGGTTATTTGGCAATACGCAGTGTTGCGCAGTCTATACATAAATTACAGGAAGTTGAGGTGGATAAGTTGGTTAAATATCTTCACTCAAATGCTTTTGAGTTGTCGGCTTACAAGGGGCGAAAACTCAGCTTCAGAGCTTGGAACCAACAATTGAGAATGCCGTTGGCTTTAGTACACCCTCATGCGCTGGTCACACAAGCACCATTGCCAGGTATGCTTCATCCGGTGACTGAACTTGATACATTAGGCTATGATAAACCAGAGTCACAATGCAAATTATCAATATAATCTACCGTCTTGATTTATCTATTTTTTAATACTCAATTAACATAATCGCTGAATGAAAAAAGTGTAAGGTAAAATATGAAAACAACATTATTTTTTAAATTATTGGGTTTAAGGGTATTAATGATTGGTACCTTTTTTTACAGTACATTGAGTGTTGCCAATGAATTTGCTTATGTCACCAATGAAAAGGATGACAACATTTCAGTGATTGATCTACGCCAGAAAAAAGTGGTTCAAACCATTGAGGTAGGTTTACGCCCTCGAGGCATTGTTTTTAATAAAACGCAAACTTTAGCCTACATTTGTGCAAGCGAATCAGATCGCATTCAGGTGTTAAATATTGAAAGTGAAGAAATAGTCGGGGAGCTGCCTTCAGGGGAAGATCCTGAAACTATTGCTTTACATCCTAATGGCGAGATTATATATACCTCGAATGAAGATGATGCTCTATTAACAGTGATTGATATTGATAGCGCCATGGTTATTAGTCAAATAGATGTAGGGGTTGAGCCTGAAGGCCTAGCGGTCAGTCCTGATGGAAGCATTGTGGTGGTAACCTCTGAAACCACTAATATGGTGCACTGGATTAATACCCAAACCAATAAGAACTTTGCTAACACCCTAGTGGGAGCAAGACCAAGGGCTGCAATGTTTACTCAAGATGGTCGTTATTTATGGGTCAGCTCGGAAATTGGTGGAAAAGTAGTCATACTCGATGTTGCGACACAAAAAATAACCCAAGAGTTTTCGTTTGCCATTCGTGGTATTCATAGCGACCGAGTACAGCCAGTAGGGATAGAATTAACCAACAATGGTAAATACGCCTTTGTGGCACTGGGGCCGGCAAACCATGTTGCTGTCATAAATCGCAATACAATGGCGGTTGAAAAATATTTATTGGTTGGACGAAGAGTATGGCAGCTTGCTTTTAATCATGATCAAACTCAGTTGTTAACGACCAACGGTGTTAGCGGTGATGTTTCAGTGATTGATGTTGAACAAATGAAAGTGACTAAATCTATCAAAGTAGGGCGCTACCCATGGGGCGTAGCGATACGTCAGCAGCCATGAGTATAGTGATTAACCAGCTGACTTTTTATTATGGTAAAAAGCCAGCAATAAACGGGTTGAACCTTGAGCTTGCTCATGGTTTTCATGTCTTGCTAGGACCTAACGGTGCTGGAAAAAGCACCTTGTTTGCAATGTTAACGGGGCTTTTTCAGTCGGCTTCAGGGAATATTCAGATTAATGGTCATGATTTTTGTGGTAATGGTGCCAATATTATGCGTTCTATGGGGGTGGTTTTTCAGCAAAGCACATTAGACTTAGATTTATCAGTTAAGCAGAACCTACTTTATTTTGCTGCACTGCATGGTATTTCAGAGGAATCTGCCCTAGACAATATTCGTTTGATTTTATCGGAATTGGAACTCACCAAACGGCTCAATGATAAAGTAAGAACATTAAATGGCGGGCACCGCCGTCGTGTTGAAATTGCTAGGGCGTTAATTCATCAACCCAAAGTGTTATTACTTGATGAGGCAACTGTTGGTTTAGATATTGATAGCAGAAAAATGATCACTCAATATGTTAAGCATCTATGCCAGGAGTTAGATATCTGTGTGTTATGGGCAACGCATTTAATTGATGAAATATCTGCAGAAGATCAGTTAATTATTATCAATCAAGGAAAAATTGAAGCTCAAGGCATAGCAGGTGAGTTATGTGGTAAGTATCAAACCGAAGATATTTACCAACTATATCGTACTTTAACTTCAAATACGGAGTTACTGTAATGAATAGGCGTTATCTTTATTGTTTTAATGGGATTGTTAAACGGGAAGTTTTACGTTTCTTCCAACAGCGTTCCCGCTTACTGAGCGCTTTAGTTAGACCGCTGTTGTGGTTAGTTGTTTTCGCTGCCGGTTTTAGATCTGCCTTAGGTATTTCTATTATGGAACCTTATGGAACTTATATTACTTATCAGCAATATATTATTCCTGGGCTTTGTTGCATGATCATATTATTTAATGGTATGCAAAGTTCACTTTCTATGGTCTATGATCGTGAGATGGGCAGCATGAAAGTTTTACTCATGAGTCCTTTGCCTCGCCCCTTTTTGTTGTTGTGTAAATTAATTGCTAGTGCATTATTGTCGCTGTTACAGGTTTTTATTTTTTTACTTTTTGCTCAGTTTATTGGCGTTGACGTACCATTAATGGGTTATGTCAGTGCGATACCGGCTATTTTTTTGATTGCATTTTTTCTTGGCTCCCTAGGATTAATGCTGTCGAACCTGATTAAACAGTTGGAAAATTTTGCAGGAGTGATGAATTTCGTTATTTTTCCATTGTTTTTTTTGTCTAGTGCTTTATATCCATTATGGAAAATGCAGGAAGCGAGTCTTTGGCTGTATTGGATTTGTCAACTCAATCCATTTACTGCTTGTGTTGAGTTTTTACGTTTTGCACTATATTCGCAGTTAAGTTTGCCTGCCTTCAGTACAGTGCTCATTGCTACGGTGTTTGCTTCGAGTTTTGCTTTACTTAGCTTTAGACCACAGCAGAGTCATAGACGTGGTAATTAACCCTCCAATCAATACACTTTTTTCTTATACCTGCACTTTATCTTGTTATTTAAGTAACTATTTCCATTTATTTTTAATTAATATCAATTTTTTGGAGAAATGAAATTTCTCTGAAACTTATTTTTTGGTAATCATTTTCCAATTCACTTGCTTTTTTTGTGCTCTATTAGTATTTTGTTTTTAAATTCAATTAAAAAATAAAACAGAATGAACTTAAATGACATAGACTTGCGGCTTATTGCTATTTTACAGCGTGATGTTAGTATTGCCGTCGACGAGTTGGCTAAGCAAGTTGGTTTAACTAAAACACCTTGTTGGCGTCGTCTACAAAAACTAGAAAACAGCGGTATTATCAAACGTAAAGTCGCTTTACTTGATGCTAAATTACTCGACTTGAGTGTTTCTGTGTTTGTGCAAGTGAAAACTAGTAAGCATGATAGCGATTGGTTAGCGCAGTTTTCAACAACTGTGTCAGCGTTTCCTGAAGTGGTTGATTTTTATCGAATGAGTGGTGAGTATGATTACTTGTTACGGGTAGTCGTTAAGGATATTGCCAGCTACGATGCTTTCTATCAACGTTTTATTCAAGCAACAAGTTTGACCGATGTGACCTCTAGTTTTGCCATGGAAGAGATTAAACACTCTACTGAGTTACCACTGCCTCTTCCTGATAATTAAGTACAAACGAATCAGCAAATCAAGCTGATTTGCAGAATTTAAAGGGTAATATCATGTCATTAGCGCAGCATTTTTCTCAATTTAGAACGCATATTATTGGTCAAGACCTTGTCCATGAGATTAACGGTAAGCAACAAGCGATTCTTTATGCTGACTGGACTGCAAGTGGTCGTTTATACCAGCCCATAGAAGATTATATTAGCAATATTCTTGGCCCTTATGTCGCCAATACTCACACCGAGACTAATCTCACTGGCAGCACCATGACTCATGCTTATCATGATGCGCAGAAAATTATTAAACGTCATGTTAATGCCTGTGATAATGATATTTTAATCACTTCTGGGGCAGGCATGACGGATGTGGTGAATAAATTTCAACGTATTCTGGGTTTGCGTATCCCTGAACGTATGGCCGATAAAATACATTTTAATGACCAAGAAAAGCCAGTTGTTTTTATTACCCATATGGAACACCACTCTAACCAAACTACGTGGAATGAGTGTGATGTTACGTTAAAAATAGTAGCAAGTGATGAAAATGGTTTACCTTGTTTAGATAACTTGGCGCAGCTACTAGAAGAATATAAAGACCGTAAGGTTAAAATTGGCTCTTTCACCGCGTGCTCTAATGTCACAGGAATTAAAACACCTTATCATCAATTAGCCCAAGTCATGCATGAACATGGTGGTTTGTGTTTTGTCGATTTTGCTTGTTCCGCTCCTTATGTGGACATCGACATGCATCCGGTCAACAAAGCTCAAGCTTTAGATGCTATTTTCTTTTCTCCCCATAAATTTTTAGGAGGGCCGGGTAGTTCAGGCGTACTTATTTTTAATAAAACACTGTATAAAAACAAGGTACCTGATCACCCCGGCGGTGGCACAGTTACTTGGACAAACCCATGGGGAGAACACAGTTTTTTTAACAATATTGAAATTAGAGAAGATGGTGGAACACCGGGGTTTTTACAATGTATTCGCACGGCGTTAGCGATTAAAGTCAAAGAGGCTATGGGTATTGATAATATTGCAGCGCGTGAGCAAGCATTAACTCACTTGGTCATGGGTGAGCTAAATAAAAACGAGCAGGTAAGGATACTTGAACCTTTAATCACTGAGCGATTGGCAATTATCTCATTTTATATTGTCAACGTGCATTACAACTTAGTGGTACGTTTACTTAATGATAAGTTTGGCATACAAACCCGAGGTGGTTGTTCGTGTGCTGGTACCTATGGTCATATTTTATTGAATGTTGATCACGACACCTCAAACCATATTACACAGCAAATCAATGAGGGAGATTATTGTGAGAAACCGGGCTGGATACGTGCGTCTTTTCATCCAACCACCACTGATACTGAGGCTAAATATGTGGTTGAAGCGATTAATGCGATAACGCAAAATATCAGTCAGTGGTCAAAAGAATACCGCTTCAATCCTGCGACGGGAGATTTTGAAAAGCAGCATTCGAACACGGACTATATTGGCTTAGCCAATTTTAATCCATTAGCCTGTGGTGATAGTATAGGTACTTCAACGGCACCCTTAGCACAGGGCTCTATGTTAAAGAGATTGTTTCGATAAATGAAGAAAACTAACTTATTTACCCAGCTTCAACAATGGTGGCATACCGACTGTCCATTTTGTCAAAGAGCAAGGTTGCTTTTACTGTGGCTTATACTAATGTTAATAGTAGATTATTTTTGGTTTCATTTGTTGTTTTAATGCCAATGAAATTGGTAGGTAGGGTGAATTATGAGCGTATCTTCAGGATTAAAATGGATAGACTCGCTAGAAATAGCGTTAGATTTAATTGAAAAACACCCAGATATTGACCCATTAACAATACATTTTACCGATCTTAGGCGATGGGTATTGGCGTTAGAGCGTTTTGATGATGAGCCAAATCATTGTGGTGAACGTGTACTTGAAGCAATTCAATTAGCCTGGATAGCTGAAGTTGATTAGCCTCAGTATTGATTTAGTTAGTTATATAGCAAAGAGCACTAAGCCAATGCTTTAAGCTTTTAATAAAACTTTTAGTGCTTACTACAGATCTTTATAGTCTTTGCTGAAAGGCAAATATCATTTATACTCTCACCCGCATTTTCTAGGTGTATTTTCAATATTCACCATAACTATAATTCAATTGGAAGCGACAAATAACAATGACTAAAAGTAAACGTTCTTTATATATCCCATACTCAGGCCCCTCCTTATTAGAAACCCCCTTACTGAATAAAGGCAGTGCTTTCAACGAACAAGAACGTATTAATTTTAATTTAGTTGGTTTATTGCCGCCTCGATACGAAACTATTGACGAACAAGTTGCAAGAGCTTACCGCCAATACAGCAGTTTTCATAACAATATCAACAAGCACATTTATTTACGTGCGATCCACGATAACAATGAAACCTTATTTTTTAAGTTAGTACAACGTCATTTAGCTGAAATGATGCCTATTATTTACACACCAACAGTTGGTGATGCTTGTGAACAGTTTTCTGATATATATCGTAGCTCTCGCGGACTCTTTATTTCTTATGAAGACAGGTATCACATTGATGATATCTTACGAAATGCCACCAAAAATAAAGTGAAAGTCATTGTTGTTACCGACGGCGAACGTATTCTTGGTTTGGGTGATCAAGGTATAGGCGGAATGGGCATCCCTATTGGTAAATTATCGTTATACACAGCTTGTGGTGGTATTAGCCCAGCTTATACTTTGCCAGTAATGCTTGACGTTGGCACTAATAACCAAAAGTTACTTGATGATCCTATGTATATGGGAGCGCGCCACAAACGTATAGAGCAAGCGCAATATGATGAGTTTTTAGAGTTATTTATCAGCGCCGTTAAACGTCGTTGGCCTCATGTTATGTTGCAATTTGAAGACTTTGCTCAGCCCAATGCAATGCCGCTTTTGAGTAGATATCGTGACCAAATTTGTTGTTTCAATGATGATATACAAGGTACAGCTTCTGTCACTGTGGGGACTTTACTTGCTGCATGTCGCAGTAAAGGAGTGAGGTTATCACAACTTAAAGTTGCTTTTGTTGGTGCTGGCTCAGCAGGTTGTGGTATTGCAGAGCAAATTATTACCCAAATGATCAGTGAAGGTATTTCACCGATGCAGGCACGCAGCCAAATATTTATGGTTGATCGCTTTGGTTTGCTGAGTCAAAACATGACCGACTTACGCGACTTTCAGCAAAAACTAGTACAAACGAATGTTGCCATAGAGTCTTGGCAAATTGAAGGTGAATATGCTTCACTTATTGAAGTAATGCACGGGGCTAAGCCTGATATTTTGATAGGGGTTTCTGGTCAAGCTGGTTTGTTTAGTGAAGCAGTGATTAAAGCGATGAAACAACATTGTGATAAGCCGATTATTTTTCCGTTAAGTAATCCATCAAGACAAGTTGAAGCAACACCGACTCAGGTGATTAACTGGACTGAAGGTAAGGTCATTATTGCTACAGGCAGCCCATTTGATCCGGTTGAATATCAAGGACAAGTATTCCCAATCGCACAATGCAATAATAGTTATATTTTTCCTGGCATTGGTTTAGGCGTAGTTTCTGCTAATATTAATCGTATCACTGACAAAATGTTGCAAGTTGCTAGTGAAACACTTGCGGCAGCTTCACCATTAGCCAACACTGGCAAAGGTGAGCTACTACCACCATTAACTGAAATAGCACAACTGAGTAAAGAGATAGCGTTTGCGATTGCTAAAGTGGCATATGAGCAAGGTTTAGCGCTTAAGCGCCCAGATGAAGAGTTAAGGGCTAAAATAGAGCGAAACTTCTGGCAACCAGAATATCGTCAATATAAACGCATCAGTTTATAATTTATTGCGAAAGTGAGGGACATTAATTATGGCTAAAGCAGATGAAGTAGACAACTTAATCAGTCAAGATGATCTTGACAGCTTGTTACGTATCAATGAGTTTATTCAGCTTGATGATAAAAACTCATTGGTTGAAGAGTTAAAACAAGCCATTTTAGATTCAGGAAAGTTAGAGCTTCGCCAATGGCAATCATTAAGAGGCCATTTACGTGAAGTAGAAGCCCTGATCCCTCATATTGATTTGATTATTAAATTGAAAAAAGAAGGTTAACTTTTATCGCTGACCTACTGCCATAAAACATCCAAAGTAAAAATATAACCAGCGCCATAAATGGTTTTGATTATTTTTGGGTTTTTATGGTCTTGCTCTATTTTTTTTCTCAGTCTGGACATTCTAACGTCAATACTTCGATCAAAAGAAGTCGCATCTTTGCTTAATAATCGTTCTCGCGACAGTATTTGCTTAGGAGCGTTCAGTAAGATCATTAGAATTTCGGTCTCGGCAGCACTTAACCTAAAGTGTTCTCCTTGACTATTACACAAAGTCAGCGTTGATTGATCAAATGTCCAATGACCAAAACTGGCGGTTCGGTGAATTGTAACGGGTAGCTCATTGCTAACAATACGACGAATAATACTTTTCACCCGAGCAACTAACTCGCGTGGATCGAAAGGCTTACTAATATAATCATCGGCACCAAGCTCTAATCCTAAGACTTTATCAGGTAAGCTGTTTCGGCCAGATAAAATAATTACGCCAATTTTTTTATCATCAAAAAGTTGTTTCACTAATGACAAACCATCCATGTCAGGTAAACCCAGATCGATAATACACAATGATGGCAATTGTTGTTTTATTGCCGATAGAGCATGTTCGCCAGTATTGAATGCTTGCGTGTTAAAATTATAACGTTCAAGCTCATGGCAAACTAAGTCGCATATGTCGGATTCATCATCGATAACGTAAATTAAAGGTTTAGTTTTCATCAAGCTGTTCACCTCGTTTTTTATTGTAATGCTTGAAATAACTGACTTGCCTCAAAAGGCTTTCTTAACAAAATAGGCATGTCTTTATTTGGCGTGTTATGCTGTTGAAAATAGCCACTCATAAGAACAATTTTACAGTTTGGCGATCGGGTTTTTAGCAATGTAGCTAGTTCAAAGCCATCTTTTTTACCTGGCATGCTAATATCTGAAACCATACCATATAAGTCATCAATGGTATCAATTAGTTGCTCAGCTTCATCACTTTCATTCGCTTCGATAACATTCAGGCCAAATGAGATTAATTGCTCTCTAATAATAGTGCGAACATCATGATCATCCTCTACTAATAAGATCAATTTATTGGTGAAGTTAGATTCTGTGTTAATTGCTTTTGATGTGTCTGTTAGGATTACGTCATCAGTACTTAAAGATTTATTAGGGTAGTACTTGTTTTTTTCACCGGTAAAAAAGGGGAGTAATAGTGATATTTCAGCTCCACCTTGAGGTTGATTAGCAATACGAATATAACCTTTTGATTGCTTAATAAAACCAAACACCATGCTTAACCCCAGACCTGAACCTTGGTGAGTTTCTTTTGTGGTAAAAAAAAGTTCGAATGCTTTATTTATTGTGTGTTCAGAAAAGCCACAACCATCATCTAAAATAGTGATACTAATATAGTCGCCTAAATCTACAGTTTCATCAAATTGTAAATAATCAGTGACTACTCTTTTAGCGACCAAAATGGTAATTCCGCCTCCATCAGGCATGGCATCTTTAGCATTTAACACCAAATTGATTAAGCAATTTTCAAACTGATTAGCATCAATATAAACGGTAAAGTTATCACTACACAATTCTGTTTTGATTGTAATTTTACTAGATAAGGAACTTCGCAATAACTCCACTGTTTCACTAATTAGTACTTTAATGTCAACCTTACAAGGGACTAAATATTGTCGTCGAGAAAAGGCTAATAAGCGGTTAGTAATATCACTACCTTTTCGGGCAGCTTTTATGGCAGGAGCTAAGCGCAGTAATAAGGGGGTGTTATCTTCATTACCTTGTTGGGCGGCGAGTAAATTGCCTATAATAATCGCTAAAATATTATTAAAATCATGAGCTAAACCACCAGCAAGTTGGCCTATGGCATTGATGTGCTGAACCTGCGCTAATTGCTGCTGGGCTTGTTGGCTTTCGGTGAGTGCTTGTTGCAGTTGGGCATTTGTTGTTGCTAATGTTTGTGTTCGAGAGGCAACCTTCAAATCAAGCAGTTCAATATTGTCACGCATCTGAGTGACCATATCGTCAAATGCTTTGCCTAAAACCCCTAATTCATCAGTACGTGAAATACCACTGGTTACGTTTAAATCGCCTTGGCTGACTTTTCTGGCAATCAAGGCTAAGGAATTAATAGGTTTTGTTATCCAATAAGAAAATATCAATGCTAATAAAATCGCACACATAAAAGCTATAAAACCCATAGTTAAAATGCGCTGGCTCAGTAACTTGCCACTGTTTTGTAATTCGTCTACGTAAACAGAGGAGCAAATATACCAGCCTAACTCGGGTAAGTGGCGAACTAAGGATAACTTACTATAACTGTAATTATTGGCATCACTAGGTTTATCCCATTTATATTCAAGCTCTTTCCCTGTATCAGCGACCGCAATAAGTTCTTGTAAAATGGGATTACCAGTTTCTGGGTTGGTCAGTTGTAACGCGTTGGTTTCATTAATGTTAGGATTAGGATGATGCAACATATTGCCTTGTTCATCAAAAATAAAAAGATAACCAGTTTTGGCAACAACACTGTTTTTAATTATTTGACGAAGTCTGTAAACGACTTCTTCTTTACGAGGTTTTAGGTTGAGTTGCATAGTACTAGCTAACTCAAAGACGTTATTCAATACTAGTCTACTAGCATTTTTTTCAATATTGTAAACCTCCTTATTAATTAAAGGCACCGAATACCAATATAGGCTACACAGTAATACCAGCAAAATAGAGGTGATGGCTGAAAAGAAAGTACGAGACAATTTTTGCTGTAGAAACATGAGCTACCTTTGTCCAAGTAATCGATAAAGCATTATAAAAAAAGGGCTAGCGATAAGCTAGCCCAAAAAAATAGTAGCGTTGGGAACACTATGGTAACTACTATTTGATAAACATTTACATGTTATTCATTGGCTTGTTGGCGCAAAATGAATTTTTGTATCTTTCCTGTTGATGTTTTGGGGAGTTCTCCAAAAACGATCGTTTTTGGTGTTTTAAAATGCGCCATATTATCACGACAAAAAGTGACTATTTCTTGTTCTGTAATTTCAACATTTGGCATGGGTGTAATAAAAGCACAAGGTGATTCTCCCCACTTTGCATCTTTTTTTGCCACCACGGCGACTTCCCTAATTTTTGGGTGCCGGTATAAAATATCTTCTACTTCAACACTTGAAATGTTTTCACCGCCTGAAATAATCACATCTTTAGAACGATCTTTTATTTCAATATAGCCATCTTCATGCCAAACAGCTATATCTCCTGAGTGCAACCAGCCTCCGTTAAAAGCTGCTTGCGTGGTGGATGGATTTTTTAAATAACCTTTCATGACTAAATTGCCGCGCATAAATATTTCACCGACAGATTTACCATCTTTTGGCATAGGCTTTAAAGTGTCAGGATCGGCTACCATTAGTTGATCAAGCATGGGTGAGCGAACCCCTTGGCGTGATTTTAACTTCGCTTGTTGTTCGGAGCTTTCTTGGTTCCACTCATCATGCCAAGCGCAAACCACAGAAGGACCATAAGTCTCGGTTAAGCCATAGGTATGAGTGACTATAAAGCCTGAGGCTTCCATACCTTCAATTACTGACGCCGGTGGTGGCGCTCCAGCAGTCATTACTTTCACAGGGTGGTTAATGCCTTCTTTTAATGAAGGATCTGCGCCGTTAAGCATATTTAAAACAATTGGCGCGCCACAGAAGTAGCCAACATTTTCTGTTTGTATTAAATCATATATGGTCTCAGCACGGACGTGCCGTAAACTAATACTAGTACCGGCTGTTGCAGCAATAGACCAAGGAAAGCACCAACCGTTGCAGTGGAACATAGGTAATGTCCATAAATACACAGGGTGCTCGCCCATGTTCCATGACATAACATTGCTCACAGCGTTAAGATAAGCACCACGGTAGTGGTAAACAACCCCTTTAGGATCGCCTGTTGTGCCAGAGGTATAATTTAAAGAGATAGCATCCCATTCGTTTTTAGGTTGCAAATAGGCAAAATGACTATCACCTTCTTCAAGTAGTTGATCATAGGTTAATGAACCAATTAATTGGCCGTCATTGAAGCTAGGATCATCAATATCAATCACCAAGGGTTTATGTGCAATCATCCGTAATGCTTTTTGTACTACAGGGCTAAATTCTTTATCTGTGATTAACACTTTAGTTTCTGCATGCACCAGTATAAAAGCAATGGCTTCAGCATCAAGACGGGTATTAATTGAATTGAGTACTGCGCCGCTCATAGGCACACCAAAATGCACTTCAAAGTGTTCACTAATGTTGGGGGCTATTACTGAAACAGTATCACCCGGTCCAATCCCTCGTTTTGTTAACGCACTGGCGAAACGAGTGCAGCGTTGAAAAACCTCTAACCATGTATGGCGAACATCACCATTAACGGTTGCCGTTTTGTTTGGATAAACAAAGGCGGCACGCTGTAAAAATGAAATAGGGTTTAAGGCTGAGTAGTTAGCTTCATTGGGCGTTAAATATTGCTCAAAAATGTTGATAGTAGTCATGTATATATTCTCCTATTGCTACGTATTATTGTTTGACGTTACGGCCACTTCTTCTTGAGTTTCATCAGCAAATAAAATGTTATCTTTAATGTCGTGTTTGCCTAGCAGCCTAGGGCGCTCAATTAACACGTAAAGTACTACACCAATAAAAATAGCATACATGGTGGACTTCGGATCTGGCATAGCTAAAGTAACGGCAACAATACCTGCAACACCGCGCTCAGTAGAGTTTTTCAGTTGTTCCATGCCCACCATAATACAGATATAAGCAGTAAGAATTAGTGTGATCGAAAGGGCAATGGGTAGCACGGGTTTAAATAAAGTCACTAATGGTAAGGCGAATAATGCAAGTAAACCACTCATCCAAAAAGTTGCACCGCCACTATAAATTGACTCCATCGATTTGCGACCCATTGCATAACGTTCAGCAACGGTTGCATGAGCAGCTGTGAATAATGGTCCTGATAGCCCAGGCCATGGTGCTAAAAAGGCATGCATAGCATTACGAATAGCCGTAACTAAATGAACACGATCGACATTTTCTTCTATTTTTTCATCGATGCGAATATGATCAACACGTTTAACTAAGGTAAAGCCAACAAGGATATCGCCAAAAGCAATTACGTAGGCAATAACTGCCGTTGGAATAGCCAATAAGAAAATTTCCCAGTCAGGGTAGCCAACGGTGAAAGGTAAATAATCCCACATTAACGAAAAATTAGGGTTAGTAATACCCCATTCTATTGCTGGCAATGGGTATTCACCAACAGACCAACCAACAATCATCGCAATAATCATGCCCGGTACCATACCAAAGTTGGCGAGCTTTCGGGCGATAGAGCTTTCATTAATCACATTTTTAAACGAAAGTGAAAATAAGATATAGGCTGAAAAAATAGAACCAACAATCAATGAAATTGGGGTTGCATCAATGCGGCCACCCACTTTTAATTCTCCCATCATTGCCGCCATGCCAGCACCAATGATGATGCCACATTTGAGCGAATTTGGGATAATATCAACTAGCTTAGAGCCTAAGCGAGTCACGCCTAAAATAAGAAAAATAATAGAAACTTCAATTTGCAGGGCAAATAATGCTCTTATTGCTTCAGGGCCAGGTTCAAAACCTTTTAAATAAAGTAATACCACAGGTATGGCGGGTGTTATCCAGCCGGGTACTAAAGGAACACCCAGTACAGCCGGTAAAATATAACCAACACCGGCAATAAAAGTAAAAGCTAAAGCCGCTTCATAAGGCATGCCCAAATAACTTTCGAGTAATGGGATCATGGCTAAACCGACCACGAACATAAAGAAACCTTGAATCATTTCTGGAAGTTCCCAGCGATAATGTACGAAAGGTAGTCTAATTTTAAATGGTCCTGCTGGCCAATACGGCTGCTCTTCACCATGGGTACGTTTAATAAGTTGCATAGATATTCCTGCGGTGGTTAAAAATATTACTGCGCAGTGAACTATGAAAGCATGTCAGAAATTTTTCGACATTGTGACCAAATGTAACAGTTAATAGCTAACCTTTACCTTGGAAAGGTGGTGTGATTTTAAACTTTAATTTCATTACTGGCTTGGTAAGTCAATGTTTATAAATGCTTTTAATTGCAATTTGATTGTGTTTTTTTATCAGAGCTATTAACTTTTTTTATAAAAAAGCCATTATTTTTATATTTGAAGACTAAGACTAAAGGACCAGAAAAAAACATAAGTTATTCTCAGAATTATTTAACCTATAATATTAGAAATTTACTGTGAATTCGTTTATAATCGCGCCAAAATTTGCAGAGGTCGGTTTGTTACTTTGATATCTGCTTAATTATATACACTAAAATTTATTTAAAAGGGCTTATCATGGCTATCGAACGTACTTTTTCTATCGTAAAACCTGACGCAGTAGCAAAAAATGTTATTGGTCAAATCTACAACCGCTTTGAAACTGCGGGTCTTAAAATTGTTGCATCTAAAATGTTACACCTAAGCAAAGAAAAAGCTGAAGGCTTTTACGCTGAGCACAGCGAGCGTCCTTTCTTTGGTGCTTTGGTTGAATTTATGACGTCAGGCCCAGTAATGGTTCAAGTTTTAGAAGGCGAAAATGCGGTTCTTAAAAACCGTGAAATTATGGGTGCTACTAACCCAAGCGAAGCATTAGCGGGTACTTTACGTGCTGACTATGCTGATTCAATTGATGAAAATGCCTGTCATGGTAGCGATGCTTTAGAATCTGCGGCACGTGAAATTGCTTACTTCTTCTCTGACGAAGAAATCTGTAATCGTACAAGATAAGTAATTTATTGTAGGTTGGGATTATTCCAACATTGTGGTAGTCGTTAATTCAGCTACTGCCTACATAAAGAAAAAGGATTTTACTGACTCGTCAGTAAAATCCTTTTGTGTTTTTGCTTAATAGGTAAAATTGCGACTCGCGCTTAAAAAGTGTACAATTCGCCCCTTGCTTTACCTTTTCCCCTGTTAGTTTGAGAGTTAGTTGTATGAGCGAATCAATCGCCCCTGAAAATGTCATAAAAAGTGCCAAAGAATACGCCAAAATTAATTTGTTAAATCTTGATCATCAAGGCTTGCGTGACTATTTTGCTTCAATTGGTGAAAAGCCCTTTAGGGCCGATCAAATAATGAAGTGGATGTATCATTTTGGGTATTCAGATTTTGAACAAATGACTAATTTGAATAAAAAACTGAAGGAAAAGTTACAACGCCAATGCGAAATAAAAGCACCGGAAATTTCACAAAAACAAGTGTCTAACGATGGTACTATCAAATATGCCTTAGTACTTGAGGGCGGGCAAGAAGTTGAAACCGTGTGGATCCCAGAAAATGATCGCGCTACCTTGTGTGTTTCATCACAAGTAGGTTGTGCCCTTGAATGTACATTTTGCTCAACCGCACAGCAAGGCTTTAACCGAAATTTGTCTATGGCTGAGATAATCGGTCAGGTGTGGCGAGTAGCCAATGATATTGGTGCTACGCGCATTACCGGTAAACGTCCTATTACTAATATTGTAATGATGGGCATGGGTGAGCCGTTACTCAATATGAAAAACCTAATTCCTGCACTTGATACCATGTTAAATGATTTAGGATATGGCTTATCAAAACGTCGAGTTACCGTTAGTACCTCAGGTGTAGTTCCTGCACTTGATATGTTAAAAGAAAAGATAGACTGTGCCTTGGCTATTTCTGTTCATGCTCCTGATAATGCCTTACGTGATGAGTTAGTGCCGATTAATAAAAAATATCCATTAGAAGATTTTATTGCTGCGGCTAAACGTTATGTCGAAGGCTCTAAGGCAAACAAACAAGCGACTATTGAGTATGTGATGTTAGATCATGTTAACGACTCAACCGAGCAAGCACATGCGCTTGCACATGCTTTGAAAGACTTACCGAGTAAAATAAACCTGATACCATTTAACCATTATCCAGGCTCACCTTATAAACGCCCAAGTAACTCCCGTATCGATCGTTTTGATAAAGTATTGCAAAGTTATGGTTTAACCGTGATCACCAGACGCACACGCGGTGAAGATATTGATGCGGCTTGCGGTCAGTTGGCTGGTGATGTATTAGATAGAACCAAGCGTACTCAATTGCAACAAAATGTGCAGAATGAAAAAAAACAGGTGAAAGCAGACGAAATTTCAGTAAAGATAGTGTGATCGCGCTATTATCAGCTAGTGTTTTACTCAAAAATAACAATTAATGAAGCAAGCTCAGCATATTATGGATAAAAACTTAGTTAAAAAACCTACATTTTTAAGCATGGCTATCATTAGCACGCCAGTGCTACTATCGGTAGCGTTGTCAGGCTGTGTTACACAGAATTATGAAAATGACAAAACACCTGTGGTGCAAAATCAAGCAAACAGGGATGACATGGCGGCAACCCGTGTTTCGTTAGGCTTAGGTTATTTAAAAATGGGCAATATGCCCCAAGCTAAGCAAAATTTAGAGAAAGCAAAAGGTTTCGCCCCAGATATGGTGCAGGTGTATACAGCATTTGCCCATTATTATGAAACGGTTGGCGAGCACACGCTAACGGTAGAGTCCTTTGAAAAGGCTTTGTCGATCAAAAGCGATGATGCTGATACCTTAAATAATTATGGAGTGTACTTGTGTCGTCAAAAGCAATTTGACGCGGCAGAAAAACAATTTTTAAAAGCGATTGCGGTACCTACTTATGTATTAGTAGCAAAAAGCTACGACAACTTGTCGTCTTGTTTTTTGCAGAACGACAACTTTGTCAAAGCAGAAACCTATCTTGAAAAAGCCATTGCCCACAACCCCAGTAGTGCGGCTACTTTGTTACAAATGGTTCAATTACAATACGCTATGGGCAATTACAAACAAGCAAAAACGTTTGTGCAGCGTTTTGAAAAAGTCACCCGTCGCTTCACCTCACAATCGTTAGCTTTAGCCTATAAAGTACACTTTAAATTAGGTCAACGTCGTACGGCCAAAAATTATGGGGCAATGTTAGTTAAAATGTACCCGCAGTCATGGGAAGCACAACAATATCTGCTAAATGAACTCGCTTTAATTGAAGCGGACAATTTAGCAAAAAGATACCTTTTAACTAAAGTTAGCGCAAAGAACGGTAAGCCTAAAAAACGTATTGTAAAACTCTCACCAAAGCATCCTGCTGCATTACGCCGTGATGAAAATAATCAGGAAACTTTGAAAAAAACAGTTATTGCAAAAAAAGCGCCTGTTAAGGTGAGTGTGCCTGAGACGAGTTTAGCGCCAAGGGCTAGTTCAGCGTCAATTAATGCAGCATTAACCCTTGTAGAAGTTGAAACTCCTAAAGCATCTGAAGTTGATAACCAGCTAAGTACGCCTGATATAGCTTTAAATACGCCAACAGCAGCTTCTGTTGTAGTTAACACTGATGAAAGTGAAAGTATCGAAGAAGCTGATATTGCCGCTAATATCGAAACATCAAAAGAAAATAGCAACATAACTAGCACTGAGATTACTGATGCTGCAATTGATGCGGTTAAACAGATTGACGAAGCTGTTAATTCTGAAGTTGTTACTACACAAGCTTCGATTGCCGAAGCTAAAAGCGAAGCACCTATAGAGCCAATAGTTGAGCTTGCTAATGACAAAGAGGCGATCACGAGCGATCAAGCGGCTGAAACTATCCAGGACATTAAATCAAAGGTAGGTGTTGTCGATGATTCCACGATAGACACTGCGTTAGTAGACAATACCTCAGTAGACAATAACTCAGTAGAGAATAACTCAGTAGAGAATAACTCAGTAGAGAATACCTCAAACGATAATGCTTTAATGGACGATACCTTATCAAACAGCACTGTAGTTGATAGTATTGCTGATGAGGTGGCGTTAGTCGAAACAAATAGCGAAAATGCAATAACATCAAGTGCGGCAGAGATAAATGATATTGAGTCAGAAGAAATATCATCGGCCAATACAGAAATTTTTCTAATTGCAAAAAAACCAACGCCAATTGTTGAGGATGTACCACAAGCTACTGATGATGTGATTGTTGATGAAGTGGCTGTTGAAGAAACCCTTGAAAATACTCCGCAAATTAGCGATGAAGTGGCTGTTGAAGAAACCCTTGAAAATACTCCGCAAATTAGCGATGAAGTGGCTGTTGAAGAGCCCCTTGAAAATGCTCCGCAAATTAGCGATGAAGTGGCTGTTGAAGAAACCCTTGAAAATACTCCGCAAATTAACGATGAAGTGGTTGTTGACGAGACACTTGAGAATACCAAGCAAAATAGCGATGAATTGATGGAAGAAAAGGTTATTGTTGATGATGCGCTAGAACCAAAGACGCAAACGCCAGAAATAACAGCTGAAGAACAAACCAAAAAATTCCCTAAATTTCATGTAGTGAGTTCAGGGGAAACTTTATATAGTATTTCTGTCAAATATAATATAAAGCTTAAGGCATTACGTCGATGGAATAATATTTCTAAAAGAAAAAAAATATATATTAAAGAGATTATTTTTTTAGAAAACCCAAAGTTGGTGAATCAATAGATGAGCAAAAAATCAATAGCGACTAAACAAGCCAAAGAAGTCGATGAACTTTGTGAAGATATGATCGTGGTAGGTCCAGGTCAGATGTTAGCCGACGCTAGAAAAAATCGGTCTCTGAGTGTTGAAGATGTGGCTGATAAATTAAATTTTACACAACGTTTAGTGCAAAATATTGAGCAAGATGTTTTTGATCAAAAACTACCTGCAACCTATAACCGAGGTTACCTACGTAGTTATGCCAAACTTGTTAATATCGATATTAATGAGGTGCTTAGCGCGTATGATATGTTAGGTATTGCTGAAGTTCAACGTAGCGAAATGCAGAGTTTTTCCAATTTAACCGAAAAGCAAGCTGAACATAGCCGAATTATGTGGTTAAGTTACCTTATTGTCGCCATTTTAATTGGTTTAATGGTGTTGTGGTGGTTGCAAGAATCAAAGCAAGAGCTTGATGGCAATGTAGTAAGCGACAGTGCCGCTATCATTAACCAAGACGCAGGTGAAGGGAAAGATAATACTGCACAATTGGCAGCTTTAGAAAATGAAATAGCAAATGAGCAGCCAGAGCAGGCACCTGTTACCTTATTATCTGATACTGAATCGACAGCACAAGAAATCGTGGCAGTACCAGAAACCATTAATACGCAAAACATTGAATCAAATGAAAAAATTGCAACGCTTGTGCCTGAGGCTGAGCCTGTTTTGGAGCAAATAGCTGACACTGAGATAAGCACAGTAATATTTACTTTTTCGGGTGATTGCTGGGTCAATATTTATGATAACACCGGTGAGCGGATTGCTTGGGGCGTTAAAAAATCTGGTTATGAAATGACAATTAGTGGTCAAGCACCTTTTAAAGTAACACTTGGAAGGCCTGAGCTTGCCGCGATTGTATTTAATAATCAAACCATTGATATGTCCTCTTTTAGTGCGGGTAATATTGCTAAATTCACCTTGCCACTAACGTTATAGTTATGTACAAGTATACAGGCAATTTGTAAGAAAAATTATGTTTAAAGAATCTCCAATTATACGTAGAAAATCTCGTCAAATCATGGTCGGAAACGTCCCGGTTGGTGGTGATGCTCCTATTACCGTACAATCTATGACCAACACCCAAACTACTGATGTTGTGGCAACAGTAGCCCAAATTAAATCATTAGAAGCGGTCGGTGCTGATATTGTTCGGGTAAGCGTGCCAACCATGGATGCAGCTGAAGCGTTTCGAGAAATAAAAAAGCAAGTCAGTGTACCTTTAGTTGCTGATATTCACTTTGATTATCGTATCGCGTTAAAAGTTGCCGAATACGGTGTTGATTGCTTGCGGATTAATCCTGGAAATATCGGTCGTGAAGATAGAGTTCGTAGCGTAGTTGAATGTGCTCGAGATAAAAATATTCCAATTCGAATAGGGGTCAATGGGGGGTCTCTAGAAAAAGATATTCAAGAGCGCTATACCGAGCCAACTCCAGAGGCTTTACTTGAATCGGCGATGCGCCATGTCGATATTTTAGATCGACTTAATTTTGATCAGTTTAAAGTCAGTGTTAAAGCATCTGATGTTTTTCTTGCCGTTGAATCTTATAAATTACTCGCCAAACAGATAGATAATCCACTTCATTTAGGGATTACTGAAGCAGGTGGATTACGGTCAGGATCAGTTAAGTCTTCTGTTGGTTTAGGTTTGCTATTAGCTCAAGGCATTGGTGATACGTTACGGATTTCATTAGCTGCTGATCCTGTTGAAGAAATTAAAGTAGGCTTTGATATCTTAAAGTCATTAAAACTACGCAGCCGTGGTATCAACTTAATTGCTTGCCCGAGTTGTTCACGCCAAGAGTTTGATGTAGTGGCTACTGTAAATGCGCTAGAACAGCGGATTGAAGATATAATGACGCCAATGGATGTGTCTATTATCGGCTGTATTGTCAACGGTCCAGGGGAAGCTATGGTCTCTGATTTAGGGTTAACTGGAGGTAGTAAAAAAAGTGGTTATTATCTTGATGGCATTCGCCAACGAGAGCGTTTTGATAACACTGATTTAGTTGATCAACTTGAACAACGTATACGGGCTAAAGCACATGCGATGAATGAGCGAATGGCACAAGAAAACAAAATCGATATCACCGAAATTAAATAATGACAATCCCATCAGCGTAATATAATACAAGCAATAGGCATAATGATTTACGTTTTATCATAATCTGCCTATAATGCACGCTGCATTTTTATCAGTTAAGAGAGAATCCGTTTAGTGGCTAAAGCAATACAAGCAATTCGAGGTATGAACGACTGTTTACCTAGTGAAACTAATATTTGGCAAACCGTTGAAGCGGTGCTGCGCCGCGTGGCCAGTAACTATGGCTTTGCTGAAATTCGTATGCCCATTGTCGAATCTACAGCGCTGTTTAAACGCTCTATTGGTGAAGTAACTGATATTGTTGAAAAAGAGATGTATACCTTCGATGATCGCAACGGCGACAGCCTAACTTTGCGTCCAGAAGGTACAGCAAGTTGTATTCGTGCAGGTAATCAACATGGCTTATTATATAACCAAGAACAACGTCTTTGGTATATGGGGCCAATGTTTCGTCACGAAAGACCACAAAAAGGGCGTTACCGTCAATTTCATCAATTTGGCCTAGAGGCCTTTGGAATCGCGACTCCTGATATTGATGCTGAAATTATTTCACTCACTTCTCGTTTATGGCGGGAACTTGGCATCAATGAATTTGTCACACTAGAGTTAAACTCGTTAGGTAGTAATGAAGAACGTGCTAATTATCGTGATGCTTTAGTGGCGTATTTAACTGAACGTGAAGATCTTTTAGATGAAGAGTCTAAGCGTCGTATGCTCACTAACCCTCTGCGGGTGTTAGACAGTAAAAACCCACAAGTACAAGAAGCTTTAGTAGGAGCGCCGAAGTTATCAGATCATTTCGGTGAAGAAACCACAGCACACTTCAACGAACTTTGTCAGCGTTTAGATGCTGCAGGTATTAAGTACGTGTTAAATGAACGACTAGTTCGTGGTTTAGATTACTATAATCGCACTGTTTTTGAATGGGTTACCACAAGTTTAGGCGCCCAAGGCACTGTATGTGCAGGTGGGCGTTATGATGGGTTAGTAGAACAATTAGGCGGTAAAGCCACCCCAGGTTTTGGTTTTGCATTAGGTATTGAACGGTTAATATTAATGTTAACCAGTTTAGATAAAGTGGCTAATGTTCGCTCACAAGTTGATGCTTACATCGTTACTTTGGGTGATGATGCATCACTTCAAGCCAATAGCTTGGCAGAGCAATGGCGTGACCAAGTGCCTGATATACGTTTGCAATGTCATTGCGGTGGCGGCAACATGAAAAAACAATTAAAGCGTGCTGATAAGTCAGGCGCACAAATTGCGTTAATTTTAGGTGATGATGAAATCGCCGAGCAACGTGTAATGGTTAAATATTTACGCGGGCAACAAGAACAACAAAATGTGGCGTTTGAAAAAATCCCAAGTTTGTTAACCGATTTAATATAAAGGCTTTAGTTAAGGTGAAGTAGTGGAAGTTTATCAAACAGAAGAACAACAAGTAGAAGCAATTAAAAGCTACTGGCAAGAACATGGCAATATGATTATTGCCGGTATTGCCCTTGGGTTTGCTGGGTTTATTGGTTTTAATTTATATAAAGATAATAAGCTTGAAAATGAACTAGCGGTGTCAGATAGCTATCAAGTGCTAATCGAAAATAGTACCAAAGATAAAGCAGCTTTTAATAATAATGCGGAAAAATTTATTAACGAAAATGCTGAGACAAGTTATGTCTCATTAACGGCATTAGCGTTAGCTAAAGAAGCAGCTTCAGCTAAAGAGTGGCAAACAGCACAAAAGCAATTAATCAAGGCACTTGAAAGTGCGCCTTCTGACGGTATTAAAGGTATTGCCAGTGTACGTTTAGCGCGAGTTCAAGTTCAATTAGGTCAGTATGAACAAGCCTTAGCTACGTTAGCCAAGCCATTACCAGCCTCTTTTACTGCGGCCATTGAAGAAATTAAAGGTGATACTTATTTATTGCAAGATAAAAAAGAATTAGCCCGAAATGCCTATCAAGCTGCAATTGCTGCTGACGGTTTAGCCAGCAGCCCAAGCTTACAAATGAAGTTAGATGACTTAGCAACTGCGGTTAATTTAACGGCTGTTGATCCTGCACAGAAGTCATAAGGTTATTGAATGCTCTTTCCTAAAAAACAAACTAAGCATCGCTTGTTAGCTAAATCTACTAACGTGTTGGCGGTTTTGCTACTTTCAGGGATGCTATTTTCTTGTTCATCAACGGATGATGAAGATAACAGTGATTTACCTGCTGAACTTACCACATTTGAGCAACAATTCGAGCCCAAGGTGTTATGGGAAAGAAGTGTTGGTACTGGCAGTGGCGATTACTTTTCTCGTCTTAAGCCTGTGGTTGGTTACGATAAAGTGTTTACTGCGAGCAGAGCCGGTGATGTGTTTGCTTTTGAGCCTAAAACAGGTAAAGCGCTTTGGCATAAAGATCTCAGTGATATTGATAATGAGCGGAGCTTTTGGAGTAGTCGAGAATCAGCGTTACTTTCAGGTGGTCCGGTTACCGGTCTAGGCAAAGTGTTTATCGGTAGTGAAAACGGTAAAGTTTATGCGTTAGATGCCAATACCGGAGAACTGCAATGGCAAGCAAGCATTAAAGGGGAAATTTTAAATGCCCCTGCTGTTGACTCAGGTGTGGTGATAGTTAATTCGGCTTCGGGTATTATGAAGGCATTTAATGCCAACAACGGTGAAGAGCTGTGGAAAGTAGAGCAGGACGTACCAGCATTAACCTTGCGTGGAATTAGTGCGCCAGTGATTGCTTCTGGTGGGGTACTCATTGGTACAGCAAAAGGTGGCATTGATGTTTTCTTATTAGAAAAAGGTCAACAAGGTTGGTCAACTGAAATAGGTGAGGCTTCAGGTACAACTGAACTTGAGCGAGTAATAGATGTTGATTCAGCACCGTTAATTTTTGGTGATAAAATCTATTCAATTTCATCACGCGGACATTTAGCTGCCATTGAGTTGAAAAGTGGCCGAATTGTTTGGAAACGCCAATTTTCGTCATACCGTCAAATGTCTATTGATCGCAATACTATCTTTTTAACTAATTTACGTGGTCATGTTTACGCTGTCGATCGTATTAATGGCATTGAGCGTTGGAGCAACTTAGCTCTTGCTAACCGTGGTGTCACAGGCCCTGCAGTGATTGGCAATTATGTAGTGGTTGGTGACTTTGAGGGTTACTTACATTGGTTAAACCAAGACACCGGAGAAATTGTTGCTCGCAATGAAATTGATAGTAGTGGTATTCACTCAACACCAACGGTTGTGAATAACGTGTTGTATAGCCAATCACGCGACGGTGATTTGCAGGCTATTAGTTTGCCTACAACAATAAAAGCAGAGCAATAGTCTCAGCGCTTTTTACTGGTTTTTATACTAGAATTATATACGGCTCCAATGCAATCGCATGTGGGGCCGTTACTTGTTTTTACGCTCTTGCTTTTATTTAATGATTAGCTAAGAGTTTACTCTTGAATTTTGAGGTTGTCATGCTTCCTGTTGTTGCCCTTGTAGGGCGTCCCAATGTTGGTAAATCAACATTATTTAATCGCTTAACGCGTTCTAGAAATGCTTTGGTTGCAGATTATCCTGGCTTAACTAGAGATCGTCAGTATGGTAAAGCTGAAGTTGAAGAACATCCTTTTATTGTTATCGATACTGGTGGTATTCAAGGCGATGAAGAAGGTATAGACACCCTAATGGCCGAGCAATCGTTAATGGCGGTTGAAGAAGCTGATGCGGTGCTGTTTTTAGTGGATGCACGCGATGGTTTAACATCAGCAGATTATGGTATTGCTGACTATTTACGTAAGCAAAATAAAAAAATATTTTTAGTCGCCAACAAAGTAGACGGTATTGATGCTGATTCAGCGATAGCTGAGTTTTATGACTTAAGCTTAGGTGAAGAAGTTCATCAAATTGCGGCCGCTCATGGACGTGGCGTTACCCAATTATTAACGTTAGCATTAACGCCACATATTGAAGCATTGGGGCAGCCTAAACTCGACGGTGAAAATACAGAGTTTGATGGCTTTACCAATGACGAACTTGATGCTGAGTTATCGGAAGCTGAACTAGAAAAACAGATCGCGCAAGCACCATCAGAAAATGACACGATAAAGTTAGCCATTATTGGTAAACCTAATGTGGGTAAGTCAACACTGACTAACCGTATGTTGGGTGAAGAACGTGTGGTTGTTTATGATATGCCCGGTACGACGCGCGATAGTGTCTATATCCCAATGGAACATAATGACCGCAGTTATACCTTAATTGACACCGCGGGTATTCGTCGTCGTAAAAACGTTACCGATGTGGTAGAAAAATTCTCAGTGATTAAAACCTTGCGAGCAATTGAAGATGCCAATGTTTGTTTATTGATTATTGATGCTAGAGAGGGGATTACCGATCAAGATTTAAGCTTGTTAGGCTTTATTTTGGAATCAGGCCGCTCACTGGTGTTGGCGGTGAATAAATGGGATGGCTTGGATGATCATGTTAAAGATCGCATCAAAACAGAACTTGATCGACGCTTAGGTTTTATTGATTTTGCTAAAATTCATTTTATCTCAGCATTGCATGGCACTGGTGTTGGTCACTTGTATGAGTCTGTAGAAGAAGCCTTTATTAGCGCCACTAAGCGAATCTCTACCGCAATGGTAACTAAGATACTTGATATGGCGGTGTTTGATCATCAGCCACCAATGCACCAAGGCCGACGAATTAAGCTTAAATATGCGCATGCTGGTGGCTATAACCCGCCAATTATTGTTATTCACGGCAATTTGGCGAAAAAATTGCCAAGTTCTTATAAACGTTATTTAATGAACTACTATCGTAAATCATTAAAAATCATGGGGACTCCTATTCGTATTGAATTTAGAGAAACCTCAAACCCATTTGCCGGTAAGAAAAAACTAACCTTTACCGAGCAAAAGAAAATTGCCCGAGCAACGCAAGGGTATAATAAAGACAATAAATAACTGGTTAAATAGTGAATAATGGTACTAATGAAATAGCAAGTTGGAAGCATGCATTAGATAGTGCTTTGAGCATATTATTGGCAAGCAGATAGTTTCAAGTGGCGACTTTCACAGTCGCCGCTAATACCGGTACTTAAAACTATTGCTTTTAATAGAGCCTTTAGCTACTGTTAGTTAACAAACTCTCGTTTTTGTTGATAAAGCACTTATGACGGAACAACCAACAAATATTGATACGGCTGCTCGCCTAGATCGCAATTTGGCTTTACTCAATGCTGGCTCTGTAGTTACCTTTGATTTAGTAACCCCCGCAGGCCAACGCGCTAAATTCAGAACAACTTTTATTGGCTACCTGCCCAAACAATATGTGTTAATTCAAATCCCAGATGCTGGTAAATTAGGTAAGTTCTCACAGCATTTAATACAAGGGGCTGCTATTACGGTAAGAGGTTTAATTGAAGGCCATGAAGGTGCGGTGGTCGCATTTATTAGTACTATCAAGCAAACTATTCAAATGCCCTCTCGAATCATGGTGTTAGATTTTCCTCGCACTGTTGGTTTGCAACATTTACGTTCGTCAATTCGTATTGATACCCAAATAAATGCCAAAGTAAAAATAGATAAAAACTATTGGCAAGCAACAATTGAAAACCTCTCTGTTAGTGGTTGCCAGTTAAGTATTGTTAACGGTGAAAAACTTGTGTTATCGGAAAAAACCGGCATTGAAATTGTGGTTGAGGACACACAAGGTGGCAACAATATTAAATTGAAAGGTGCGGTTTGTAACTTAAAGCAACAAGTAGATGGCGTGTCTTTTGGTGTAAAGTTTAACGCTGAAAGTAACATTCAAGCGAGCCAATTATTGCACAACATTGTTACCTCACACGACTAGCTTAGTTAAAAGGACCCATTAGCCTTAAACAACTTTAGCGTTAATTACACCGTCTGTTAATTGTATCGTCAAGCGATCATCTGAGCTAACTTGTGCAACCGAGCTAATCACTTTATCTTCTGCATTACGAGTGACACTATAACCCCTAGCTATAGTCGCTAAAGGGCTTACTAGCTGTAGCTGCTCAATTAAATGCACAAATAGCTCAGTGTTATGTTGCATCTTATACTGCATGGCAAGAATTAATCTTTGGTTTAATTGTTTTATCTGAACTTGCTGCTCAGCAATGGTTTTAATAGGCGATAATTGAGATAACCTTTGCTGTAATTGCTTGGGGCGCTGCTGGCTTTGCATCATGGCTCGTTTCATTGCTGAGGCCAAGCGCAAATTGAGCTCATCAGATTTTTGCTGATGGACTCTTAGCTGCTGCTCTGGGTGTACTTGTACTAACCTATGATGTAAATGACTTTGTTTTTGGCGTTGCTGTGTATTGTTACGTGAAACTGCATTGGTTAGACGTAAAGTCAGTATGGCGATTTTTTCTAACAGTTCACCGTTATCACTTGAAACTAACTCAGCTGCTGCTGAAGGAGTTGCTGCACGTAAATCAGCAACATAATCGCTAAGGGTGGTATCAATTTCATGACCTACAGCGCTAATAACAGGGATAGCAGAGTCAAAAATAGCCTGCACTACACATTCTTCATTAAATGACCATAAATCTTCTAAAGATCCGCCACCTCGGCCAACAATGAGTACATCACATTCTTGACGAGTATTAGCTTGATGAATAGCATGGCAAATATCATTGTTGGCGTATTCCCCTTGTACTAATGCAGGGTAAATTACTACATTAATGTTGGGACTGCGACGTTTGAGCACAGTAATAATATCTTTAACCGCTGCACCCGTTGGTGAGGTAACGATACCGACCCTTTGAATATGACTAGGGAGTTGCTTTTTATGCGTTTGTGCAAAAAGGCCAAGGGCATTGAGTTTGCTTTTTAAGAGTTCAAATTGCTGACGCAATAAACCTTCCCCAGCATCCTCCATTTGTTCAATGATCAATTGAAAATCGCCACGAGGCTCGTATAGTGACACTTTTGCGCGTACAAGTACTTGTTGGCCATTGCGTGGCGCACTAGCTAAGCGCACTTTTCTATTGTTGCCTTTAAACATGGCACAACGTACTTGTGATTTGCTGTCTTTTAACGATAAATACCAATGGCCAGAGCTAGCAGCAACAAAGTTTGAAATTTCACCCGTTAACCAAACAGTATTAAGCTCACTCTCTAAAATAAAACGGACCTTTTTAGTGAGTTCACTAACTTGTAAGATGTGCTGCGTTGCCATAATTTTATATACCAATACGTTTAAGCGAGGTTAGTTAGCATTATATCGTGAGGAATTGTCTATAGGGCATTTATTTTGCATTCTTTTTGGTAGCGCAACGCAAATTTATGTTTACCTAAACAAAGAAAACGGTTAAAATTCTGCCGCAATATTCGATACCAAGTGTGCTTAGTTTTTTTACTTGTTTGGTATCCACTTTACTCTCAACTCTGGTGATATTGCGATGTTACGAATTGCCCAAGAAGCGTTAACTTTTGATGATGTTCTATTGGTACCTGCTCATTCTAAGGTACTACCTCATACGGCTGATCTGAAAACCCGTTTAACTCGAAAAATTAATTTAAATGTTCCCTTAGTATCTGCGTCTATGGACACAGTAACTGAAGCTCGCTTAGCGATCACCTTAGCACAAGAAGGTGGCTTAGGTTTCATTCATAAAAACATGACCATCGCAGAACAGGCCAGTAATGTTTCAAAAGTAAAGAAATACGAAAGTGGTATAGTTAGTGACCCTGTCGCGGTTAGTCCTGAAGATTCTATTGAACAAGTGATGCACAAAGCCGATGACTTAGGTTTTTCTGGCTTTCCTGTTGTCGACAGTGCTAATAATTTAGTCGGCATTATTACTGGTCGTGATTTACGTTTTGAAACAGATTTAACTAAACCTGTGTCAGCTTTGATGACAACTAAAGATAGGTTGGTTACGGTTACTGACAAGGCCGAACGTGAAGAAATTCTTGGCTTGATGCATGAAAACCGAATTGAAAAAATCCTAATGGTTGATGGCAATTTCAAGCTGCAAGGCTTAATTACCGCAAAAGATTATCAAAAAGCTGAAAGCAAACCTAATGCCTGTAAAGACGAATTAGGTCGTTTACGTGTTGGCGCCGCCGTTGGTGTTGGTGCTGGTACGGATGAACGAATTGATGCATTAGTAGCAGCCGGTGTAGATGTACTATTAATTGATACATCTCATGGCCATTCTCAAGGCGTATTAGATCGCGTCAAAGAAACGCGTGACAAGTACCCAGATTTACAAATTGTTGCAGGCAATGTAGCTACAGGTGCTGGAGCCAAGGCATTAGCTGATGCTGGTGTTGATGCGGTTAAAGTAGGTATTGGCCCAGGTTCAATTTGTACAACCCGTATTGTAACGGGTGTTGGAGTGCCACAATTAACGGCTATTTCTAATGCTGTTGAAGCATTAAAAGGCACTGATATCCCGGTGATTGCTGATGGCGGTATTCGTTTTTCAGGTGATATTGCCAAGGCGCTAGTTGCTGGCGCACATTGTGTCATGGTGGGAAGTATGTTGGCCGGCACAGAGGAATCACCTGGTGAAGTCGAGCTGTATCAGGGACGCTATTATAAATCTTATCGTGGTATGGGCTCGTTAGGCGCAATGAGTCAAAAAGAAGGTTCGAGCGATCGTTACTTCCAAAAAACTGATGGTGAAGCCGATAAATTAGTGCCTGAAGGTATCGAAGGTCGTGTTGCTTATAAAGGCCCCGTTGCGGCTATTATTCATCAACAGATGGGCGGCTTACGTTCGTCTATGGGCTTAACGGGTAGTGAAACAATTGAAGTGATGCGCACTAAACCTGAGTTTATGAAGATAACCTCAGCAGGAATGGGTGAATCACATGTACACGATGTGACCATCACAAAAGAAGCCCCCAATTATCGTATGGGATAGATCGGTTGAGTTATTTTAGCCCAATTTCGGCGTTGCAAGTGCTCATTGACTATCGTCAACTCCGCGCTAGCGCCTTGAACTAGAACTAAAATACTCTCAACTTAGTGTGGCTATAAGCATTCTTATTTTTACAACGAATCACATTGTAAAAATAGACAAAATTTAAACACCTTGAACTGAACTCTTATTAGAGAAAAGTTCAGGGTGTTGTTATTTATAAACAATACCTTTAGTGGTAAAAAGCAGGAACAAAAAACATGAGTAAAGACATTCATGATCACCGCA
Organism: Colwellia sp. KU-HH00111; assembly: GCF_040362745.1. Lineage (NCBI taxonomy): Bacteria > Pseudomonadati > Pseudomonadota > Gammaproteobacteria > Alteromonadales > Colwelliaceae > Colwellia > Colwellia sp. KU-HH00111. The sequence continues at coordinate 83,163 of NZ_BAABWO010000001.1, forward strand.
TACTGATTTTAGATTTTGGTTCACAATACACTCAGCTTATTGCTCGTCGTGTACGTGAAATTGGCGTTTATTGTGAACTTTGGTCATGGGATGTGACCGAAGCACAAATTAAAGAATTTAACCCAACCGGTATTATTCTTGCGGGTGGCCCAGAATCAGTGACTGAAGCTAACTCACCGCGCGCACCTGAGTATGTATTTACTGCTAACGTGCCTGTTTTAGGTATTTGTTACGGTATGCAAACTATGGCTGAACAACTGGGTGGTGGCGTTGAAAGCTCTGAGCATAAAGAGTTTGGTTATGCGGCAGTGGAAGTTATTGCCAAATCAGCCTTATTTAACGCAATTGAAGATCATGTTAGCACTAACGGTAATGCGTTATTAGATGTGTGGATGAGTCACGGTGACAAAGTTTCGGCTATTCCTGAAGGTTTTGTTACGGTTGCGAAAACAGAAAGCTGTGCCTTTGCCGCTATGGCAAATGAAGATAAACAGTTTTACGGTGTACAATTTCACCCAGAAGTCACTCACACTAAGCAAGGTATGCGCATATTAGAGCATTTTGTTGTTGATATTTGTCAGTGTGAAAAGCTTTGGACTTCCGCATCAATTATTGAAGATGCAGTAGCCAAGATGAAAGAGCAAGTCGGTGATGACGAAGTTATCTTAGGCTTGTCAGGTGGTGTCGATTCATCAGTAGTTGCCATGCTGTTACATCGCGCTATAGGTGACAAGCTGACCTGTGTATTCGTTGATAATGGTTTACTTCGTTTAAACGAAGGTAAGCAAGTAATGGACATGTTTGGCGATCATTTTGGCTTAAATATCATTAAAGTTGACGCCGAAGACAGGTTTTTAGATCGCTTAGCCGGTGAAAATGATCCAGAGAAAAAACGCAAAATAATCGGCAATGTATTTATCGATGTGTTCGAAGAAGAATCCAATAAGCTTGAAAATGCTAAATGGTTAGCACAAGGCACTATTTACCCTGATGTCATAGAATCGGCTGCTTCTGCAACAGGTAAAGCACACGTAATTAAGTCCCACCATAACGTAGGTGGTTTACCTGATTACATGAAGCTAGGTTTAGTTGAGCCATTACGTGAACTATTTAAAGATGAAGTGCGTAAAATTGGTTTAGAGTTAGGTTTACCGTATGACATGCTATACCGTCACCCATTCCCTGGACCTGGTTTAGGGGTACGTATTCTAGGTGAAGTGAAAAAAGAATACGCTGACTTATTACGTCGTGCGGATGCGATTTTCATTGAAGAATTACACAAACATGATTTATACACCAAAGTAAGTCAAGCATTTACAGTGTTCCTACCTGTTCGCTCTGTTGGTGTAATGGGTGATGCCCGTAAATACGATTGGGTTGTGTCACTGCGTTGTGTTGAAACTATTGATTTTATGACCGCTCGTTGGTCACATTTGCCATATGACTTCTTAGGATTAGTTTCTAACCGGATCATAAATGAAATTGACGGTATTTCACGTGTGGTCTACGATATCAGTGGTAAGCCGCCAGCGACTATCGAGTGGGAGTAATTTTTTCCTAAGTTGGCTAAATTACTCTATTTTGCTGGGCTTAATCTAAAAATTATAAACTCTATTTTAAACCTCATTGTTGTATGACAGTGGGGTTTTGTTTTAAGTACTATACTGAAAAGAAGAATTATTATGATCATTGAAAGATTAGAAACCAAACAACGCATGAGCCGTATTGTTAAGCATAACGGCACTATCTACTTATGTGGGCAAGTAGCTGCTGATGCCAGTAAGGACATCACCGAGCAAACCCAAACCATGCTAGCCAAGGTGGATGAATTATTATTGCAAGCAGGTAGTGACAGAGCACACATTTTATCGGCAACCATTTATGTTAAAGATATGAGTTATTTTGCTGATATGAATGCCGTTTGGGATGCTTGGATACCTGACGGTCATGCGCCAGCTAGAGCTTGTGTTGCCGCTAAAATGGCTCGAGAAGCTTTACTCGTTGAAATATCGGTGATTGCTGCAGAGATTTAAGTTAATTATAGCTGCGTCTTTTTATGCTACCTATATACAAGCAAGCGCCGCTGAAGAACAAGTAAAAGCAATGAACTAGCCTTTAATACAATATGATACTGGCAATTTGGATGCTATATCGAAATTGCCAGTGATTAAATTTTCTCTTGAAAACGCTGGGGTAGGGTTAGCACTGATTGTAAGTTTGGATTTTAGCTATAACCAAACCACCTCAAGATGCGGAATTCAGTTGGAATTAGAGTCGTATTTAAGATAAATTAAAGGTGGTTTATGAAGGAAAAGTTGCAAAAGTTATTATTGGTGGCTTAATGAGTTATAAGTTAAAACCTACCTTTAATCCAGCAATTAAACAGGTGTTTTATCATTAAGTAATTGATATTAATTGCTAAATATCGTATCTTTGGTTTTTAAGGCTTTATGAAGGATAGGTGGGCTTCGTTTAAACGTCGAGTATCCTGTTAATGGAGCTGTTAGCTTTTATGGAGGCTTTATCACATGAAGTGGGCGTTTATAGATTATGAAAATATTGGTTGTTTAAGTAAACTCGATTTGTCTATTTATGAAAGGGTTATTGTTTTTGTCGGTGCAAAACAACCTAAAATAGATTTTGGCGATAAAAAATACGAATCCCCGATCAACTTAGTTTTAATCCAAATTAAAGCAACTCAAGCTAACAATTTAGATTTTCACCTATCTTATTATCTTGGTAAATATGCTCAAGAAGCTTCAGCTAATGTTAGCTTTGAGGTAATTACTAATGACAACGGCTTCACACCCTTAATTGCACATATCAAAGCTAATGGTCGTCCTTGTAAGCAGGTAAAAATGGTTAATGCATCAGGCGAGATTTCTAAATTAATTCATAGCTTAAAATCTAAACCAAAAGAGAAACGTCCCCAAAAGATCGTTAGCTTGAGAAACCATATAGCATCTCACATGAAGGCAAAAGGTAACGAAGTAGTTATTCAAAATTATCTTAATCAATTGGTTAATCAAAATATATTAACCGTATCTGAGAGTGGTGTGCAATATAAATGATAATTATTGAAGTAAATTAAGTGTACTTTATGCAGAAAAAGTTGCAGAAATTATCATGTGTGGCCTGATAAGATGTGCTATGTATGAACACTTAACTTAGTCTTTTTTATCACTGTAATTTTGTTCTTAATGATGAAAGTGTAGCTTTTAAGGTTAACTTGTTGAGTCTCTAAAAAGTCCCCCAAAAAGAAAGTTTCACCTCTGGCTTACGTTGGCGGTGAGATATTTCACTGCCGTCAAACGCACCGCCACGATCGCTTTGGTAGAAATAGCGTGAACGAGTATAGCGACCCGTATTTAAATGAGTCACTTCAAGTTGGGTTTTTAAGCCAAAATAACGTGTGGTTTCAATAAATAAACGTAATCGCTTATTCGCGCCGAATGTTTGAATTTCATCAACGCGATAATTGGTATCTTTAAAATTTCCCCAGTATTCAGCGCCCCAAGCGAATTTTTGATTGATAAAGTCTTGCCTGAAATTGAACTTGGTCCAATTCGGTGTGTAATCATTTATGGTGCGGTCAGTTGCAATGATTGCATCATAAAATTGGGAATCATTGTATTTATAAGATAGCTCTAATAATGCATTGGGCATAATATAATCAAGCGGTAAATTTAATTCAGTGGTTGCCCCCCAAAACTCAGCATCGCCAGCATTTCCCAGCCCTTGGTTGATGTCATCGCTTTCCTCATTACTATCATTCGTTTCCAGTATTATTTGTTCTAATATATCGCTTCGCCATTGATAAAACACCCTTACTTTTATGCTTCCGCGTTCACTAAAGCTCCAGTCATATGTTGCGGCAACTTCTGTTTTTTGATCGGGTTTTAGATCAGGATTGCCCAAGGTTGAACTATCGTCAGAGGCTTCGGTGCTGCTGGCAAAGTCATTAAAATTTAATTGCCCAACACTATGTTCGCCTTCTAATGTTAATGTTGTGCTGTTATTAATTTTGTACGTGGCTGATACTCGGGGTTTAATAAAGTTAAAATTTTGGCTTTGATTTGAGTCGCCTGACACTGTAATCTGTGAGAATTCTGCGGTGATACCGCCTTCTAGTGATAGATATTTATCGACTTCATAATTAAACGTTGCAAATAATTCTCCTCGCCATTCTTCAACAACCACATCAGAGCCATCAACAGGTACTAGCAAACCATTGTCAGTTTCATTGGCGCTGGTGTTTAGTTTATTATTAGCAATCTCAATACCAAATTCAGGGGTAAAGGCTGAGCTTGCAGCATAACCCAGGGTAGTGCGTATTATTCCTTCGGTTTTAAGGCGCTTTTGGTTAAAATAGTCATCACTTACGGTTTGGGCACTTAGTATTTCTTCATGAAAACTATACTGATAATTGCGATCGTTAACTAAACCTAAGGCAATGATATGCCATTTCCAGTCTTGTATTTTTTGGGTCCAGTCAATACCTAATTCAACCATTTTGAATGTGTTTTTTTCATCAAGTAGCCAAAACTCATCCGGTGAAGAAGAATCAGTGATTGGGGTGTTAAACATATTTCGGTGGGTATCTCCACGCCATACATCCCCGCCGACACGTCCATTAATGACCAAATCACCATCAGCAAACTGAGTAGCTCCTTCACCATTGATAAAGAGCCAACGGCCTGAATCTCTAAATTTTTCATCGGCGCTTGAGGTCAGCAAGTTATCACTATCTAAATTTTCAATTGCAGCCGTTCTATAGCCAGGGCGACCACCAATATCTAAGTCAAATGAGGTTTCCCAATCACCGAGTGTTGTTGACAGTGCTGCCTCTAAATTGGGTAGGTAGCTATTATCGGGCGCTCGTCTTAATTTTGCTGCCCACGTACCTTGCTGCAGCCCTTTAACACGAATAACATTAGCAACTACTGCATGGCCAGACGCATCGCCGGTGTTTACTCCGCCACGTAAAATTTCAATTTTTTCAACTTGTGCCGCTGAAATTCGACTGAGCGCACCTCGTAAGCCACCTGATTTAGAGGTAGGTCTTGAGCCATCGATGAGTACGTTACCCGCATTACCACCAAATCCTCGGGCATTTGATCCTCTATCGAATGAGAATCCCGGCAATCTTTTGATCATATCCATGGCATTTTGTGGCGTGTATTGTTCAAAAAAAGTCGCGGGATATTCGAAAATATCGGGGAGTAAAGATAGCTCTGATGTGGTTTTAGCAGTTTGCTGTCGTGTTAATTCAAGTGATGAATCGCTAGTATCATCTTCACTAGCGAGTGCTGATTGTAATGTAAAAATTAAGGGGGTTATAAGGCTTAAGCGCTTAATTGTTTTGATTATGTTTGGTTTTGTTTTTTTCTTTAAGCGCATTTTTATTCACAACGGTAATTTGGAGTTGAAGCAATAGATTTATTTTAACAAATTGATTTTTTACTTAATGATATTACTTTTCGACAATACCTTACCATTTAGTTATCAGACCTAGCGTCACTAATATGTAACTAATGGTGTAATGAGGTGTAGTGAAAGCTTATACAACTTTGAATATGATTGGTGATTTTTACGATAAAGTGCACAATATTTCAGATATAATGATTGATAACAGCAGAAGCGTGGTAGGAAGGCGACATGAACGGAATTAATGACAATCTACAGCAATCTCTTAACCAAACCTTTGGATTTGAGCAGTTTAGGGAAGGCCAGCAACAAACGATTGAACAATTACATGCGGGTCATTCTACATTATCCATATTTCCGACGGGCTCAGGAAAGTCTTTGTGTTATCAATTAACAGCTTTACATTTACCTCATTTAACACTGGTTGTTTCGCCCTTATTGGCATTAATAAAAGATCAACTTGCTTTCTTAGCAAGTAAAGGGATTGCTGCGGCGAGCATTGATTCGACCTTAAAGGGGAATCAAGCACAGGAGGTGATGGCAGCGACGAGAAATGGCAAAATAAAAATACTCATGGTATCGGTCGAGCGTTTTAAAAATGAACGCTTTAGGCAATTCATTCAATCGGTGCCTGTGTCAATGCTGGTAGTTGATGAGGCACACTGTATTTCAGAGTGGGGTCATAACTTTAGGCCAGATTATTTGAAGCTACCTCATTACCGCACTGAGCTGAATATACCATTAACCTTATTATTAACGGCCACTGCGACCAAGAAAGTCAAATTGGATATGGCTGAAAAATTTGCTATTCAGCCAAATCACATTGTTCAAACTGGATTTTACCGGCAGAACTTAGATTTGACGGTGTTACCCGTTAGTAGCGAAAATAAAAATGCTTATTTAGCTGAGCAAGTAAAGCAACAAACAGGTTGTGGTATTGTGTATGTCACTCTGCAACAAAGTGCTGAGCAAGTAGCCATTTATCTACAACAATCAGGTGTTAATGCAAGCCCTTATCATGCGGGATTTGATAGTGATACCCGCAGTCAAATTCAAAATGATTTTATGGGCGGTAAAATACAAGTAATTGTTGCCACTATTGCTTTTGGTATGGGTATTGATAAAAGTGACATCCGTTTTGTTTTCCACTATGACTTACCTAAATCTATTGAAAACTACTCTCAAGAAATCGGCAGAGCAGGGCGCGATGGTCAGTTTTCTCGCTGTATTACGTTAGCAAATTTAGATGGACTTAATACCGTAGAAAATTTTGTTTATGGTGATACGCCAGAGCTCAGCGCAATTGAATATGTTATTGATAATATTAAAACCGAAACACAAGTGACTGATATAAGCCAAACAAGCCAATATGAAAGCAAATGGGAATTGCAGTTAATACAACTGTCGAATGCGAGTAACATTAAACAATTACCGTTAAAAACATTACTGGTTCAGTTAGAGTTGTTAGGCGTTATTGAGCCTATGTATGCTTATTTTTCAGACTTTAAAATAAAGCTGTTACAACCGCTTGAACAGATACTTTCAGGATTTAATCAGCAACGAAAAGTTTTTCTTAGCACCATCTTTAAAGCCACGACCTTTAAAAAAGTGTGGGGCAGTTTAAATTTTGAAACCTTGTTGCAAGACAAGTCAATTGAAAGAAATCGGGTGATTGCAGCCTTAGAGTATTTACACGAGCAGCAAATGATTGTCTTAGAAACTTCAGGTATGACTGAAGTTTTCAAGGTGAATTTTCATGAATTGAGCGAACCATTATTAGCTAATAAGTTAGCGCATTACTTTCTTGATAAAGAAGCGAAAGAAATTAAGCGTATTGCTGCATTGGTACGATTTTTTCAACTTGATAAGTGCTTAAGCGCTAACTTAAGCCGGTATTTTGACGACCTAGATGCGCCAACACATTGTGGGCACTGTAGTGTTTGTCGAGGCAGTATTGCACAACTAGAATATTCACAACAAGTGCCTTGGCCAAGTGATGACGTGCTCATTGCCAACGCTAAAGCCTTAACACGTCACCTAGAAGATAAAAGTCATACCCCATTAACACTCGAATGCTATTGTCGTTTTTTTGCAGGTTTGACCATGCCGTTGTTTGGCCGAAACAAAGTTAGGCAATTAGCTGGTTTTGCTTGTTGCGAACAGCAACGTTATCAAGCGATTCGTGATAAGCTATCTCAGCTTGATTTTAGTTAATGCTGTTCTGTTGGGTAAGTGAGACAAAGTAGCTTAAGTTGAGTAGCCAAACCCAATGTTTTATTTCCGCGCGAGTATCTTAGTAAATGTTTTTATCGATTAAAAATTCAGTACCAATGAGTGTTTGGTATATGTTGCTCTCTGCACTTGGCTTTTCTTTAATGGCCGCTTGTGTGAAAGAGGTGAGCGGTTTAGGTATTCCGGTGTTAGAAATTGTTGCCGCTCGAGCGGTAATTTCAGGCTTTATCAGTTACGCAGATATTAAACGAAAAAAGATCCCTGTGTGGGGACATAATAAAAAACTGCTTATTGCCCGAGGTGCTGTGGGCTCGTTTGCATTGATGTTTGTGTATTATGCAGTAACCACCTTACCATTAGCTGAAGCAACCTTATTACAATACTTACACCCTGTATTTACCGCTATTTTGGCATTATTCTTTTTGAAAGAAGCTATACAGCGTTCCACGGTCACTTGTATCTTGCTCAGCCTACTTGGCTTATTCATTATTATTTACCCTAATTTAGCTTACCAAGGAATAGCGCAGGACGGTTTAACTCAGTCAAGCTTGCCACTTGACAATGCTATTCAATATTCATGGTTAAGTCTTGGTGCTGGTGTGTTAGGGGCTTTTGGCAGTGCGCTAGCTTACGTTATTGTTAAAAGGCTGACCCTAACTGATGATAGTTCAGTTATTATTTTCTATTTCCCTGTGATAGCTTTTCCTGTGTCTATGCTGATGTTAGGCAGTGATTTTGTTATGCCAACTGCTACGGCAACAGTTTTATTAGTGCTAGTTGGTATTTTTACGCAAGTAGGGCAAGTAGGGTTAACTAAAGCAATGCACAGTGCTGATGCAAATAAAGCAACAGCATATTCTTATGTGCAAGTGTTGTTTTCGGTGATCATTGGCTGGGCGTATTTTAGTGAAGTACCTATGCTAACCACGATCATCGGCGGTGCTTTCATAATGCTGGGGGCATTAATCAACGTTTTTTGGAAGCGTTAGTTGGCCTTTCAGTCAGTAATTTTTTGTACTCAGCATTGGTGGTTTGTTGTAAGAAGAGTGATATTTCCTTGTGCGCTTGTTTGAAAGCCTTATATAAATGTGACTTTAATGCCTTTTTAATCGGTTTAATATCACCGTTTTTTATCACGCTAAATAACGCTAGCGCATACACTGTTTCTAATTCTGGTAAGGCCGCTTGTCGGTTGAGGTTTCGATTATTACACGAACCACAACCACCTTTAAATTGATAGGCGGTATTGGAAAAAATAACCCCAAACCCCATGAAACAAGCTACTAGATCTATAGTTTGTGCTAATACTGCTTCGCCTCCTGGAGGGGGAGTATTTGGCGCCATTGCGCTGTGCTGATTAACTAATATGCCTGCCTGTATTTGTACTAAATAAGCAATTAAATCTTGTGGTTGGTTAAGTTGACTTTGATGAAAAGCGATATCAATTTCAGGGGCGATAGTTTCATTGCCCATGTCAAAATTGTTTTTGTAACTGACTTTACATTTATCCCCGCGTAGGCTTGATTCAAAAGATAACTGAGGGATTGGTTTGGGGCTAAAGTGTTCAGCAGCTACTAGTCTAAAAGGCCATGCTGTCATGCCTGTGTATTTAGTGGTATTGATAAAAATAGTATGCGCCATCTCTTCGACACTAGTTGAACTACCGGGGTAAAAGGTATTGTTGGGCAGTATCAATTGGCTATGCTGGTTAAAAAAATCACCATCAAGTTGCTCAATACACCACAAAAAAGTGTCAAAAATCCATGTTTTGCTCTCTTCGTCAATGACTGGCTTTGGTTTAAATAAAGTTGAGAACACGGGTTAATAGCCTTTTATGTTATGAAAAAACGAGCTGATGTACTTCGCTCAGGAAAATGTTATATCAATTGTAGAGGGGGATTTATTCCCCTCTTTTCGGATAGAGGCCCATATACAAGCTGCATAAAGCCTTTATTTTTTCTTATAGCTCTTAAGTTATCTCGATAGCTATGAAAAAAAGAATATGACATTACTGTCGCATGATCACAATAGACGTTTTGAAATAAAGTCTTTAATCGAAGCTAAAAAAAAGCCTGCAATAATATAGGTAGCAGGCGATTAAAGGAGAAAACATTAAGCGAGCATTACTCTAATGACTGGTGCCGCGTTCGTAATTAATTTTGTTGTAAACATTGTATTTACCAGAGGGCTTTTTCATTGGCATACGTTTTACTATTTCTAGTGTATCAGCATCATAAACAATTAACTCGCCATCATTATCCCAGACGCTTAATAATACAAACTTACCATCTTTAGTAAACTCGACATGGGCGGAATTTTTCCCCGGTGCTGGCGCTAAAGTTTTGACAATTTGTAATGTGCTTTTATCAATCACGTGAACCTTATCATTGTTTGGACCAAAGAATACGTCAGTCCAAGCATAACGAGATTTGCTGTGGCTACGCATAAAGAAACCAGGACCTTCAGTTTTTATTTCTTTAATTATCTGCCAGTTTTCCATATCAATGACGGTGATTTTACCTTCTTTGATATTGGGAGAAGCAAACACTTCTTTGTTTTTATATTGCCAAGTGATACCAGAGCCTAAGTGCGGCATACCTGTTAAGCCGATAGAGGCGATTTTTTTCTTGGTGTCTAGGTTAATGACTTGTCCATTATGACTATTACGAGCTGTGCCAATTAAATTGATATAATCAGGATCGAAGAAAAAATCATTCAAGTAATCATCGGTTTTAATGCGGCGAATAGGAAATTGTTCACTTTCTTTTGATAAATCATGCTTCCAACCTTCTGCTTTAGCTTCATTTTTATAGTCGTGCGCCCAACCTTTAAACACTTCAACACCACCTTTATCGCTGTAAGGAATTTCCCATACTTCTTTGACGTCTTTTAGCGCCACAATAAAACTGTGTCGTGGTGGCGCATTATAAACTGCGCTAACGCGTGAACTGTTACCATCTTTATCTATGGCAGCAATTACTTTAAGCGGTGACAAGTCACTAGTCTTCAAGATAACTACGTTGTTTGGCAGGTAATTACCGACAATTAAATATTGCCCATCATTTGAAATGGCGATATTACGGGTGTTAATTGCTGCGCGAACTTCACTAACAGTTTTTCGGTTGTAGATATCGTATTTACTGATCCAGCCATCGCGAGAGGCAAAAAATACAAAGCGACCATCAGGTGAATATTTGGGCCCACCGTGTAAAGCGAAACGGGTTTTAAAGCGGTCTAAGCGCTCAAACGTGTCGCCGTTTAGTAAGGTAGCGCTGTGATCGCCCAATTCAACGACAATAAATAAGTTCATTAAGTCAGCGTCAAACTGCGCTTCACTCGGTAACTTAGCTTGGTCAAAATGCTGTACTTTAGAAGCGTTAATATCAGCTGTTGTCCATTTGAGTGACGCTTTAGATGGCGTGTAAATATAGTCTGCTAAAGTGGCTATTTCGTCTTTGTTTAACGTTTGATTAAAGGCTGGCATTTGTGTGGCAGCACGACCGTTGTTAATGACTTTTATTGCTTTTTTTTTTCTAAAACGAGCAAGATTTTCTGGCAATAAAGCCGGCCCCATAGCCCCTAAACGATCAACACCGTGACAACTTTGGCAATGTTGCTCATAAAGTTTTTTAGCGGCAGTATTATCACTTTTTTTATGAGCTGTTGCATAGCTTGAGAAGCTTAACAATGTGCCTAAAGAAAGCGCTAAACAAACGGTTTTGTTAATGGAAAAGAGTGATTTCATTGCTTGACCTTGTTAATGTTTTTCATGCCCTATTTATGATAAATAGGGCGACGAGGTAACTGCTTGCTAATGCATCAGTCCTATGTTTTATGCGGTTTTGATTTCTTGTGCTTGAACATAGTCGTTAGCATCTAAAAAGCCAGGAGTAGATAATTGTTGTTCTGTTAATTGATTCACAACATCACCAATAACAATCAGCGTTGGTGGGGTAATATTATGCTTTTCAACTAATTCGGCTAAATTACCTATAGTACCTCGATAGGTTTTTTGCTCAGGTTGGGTGCCTTTACGAATAAGTGCCGCTGGCGTATTGGCATCTCGCCCGTGTGCAACAAGTTGCTCAGCGATTTTGGGCAGGGTGTTTATGCCCATGTAAAATACTACTGTTTGCGTTTTACAGCTTAAGCTAGACCAAGGTAAGTTTAGTTGACCATTATTTTGAATATGACCAGTAATAAACGTACAACCTTGAGCAACACCACGATGTGTTAATGGAATACCTGCATAAGTTGTACAGCCAGATGCAGCGGTGATGCCGGGACAAATATGGCAACTAACACCTCGTTCTAGCATGTATTCAGCTTCTTCGCCGCCACGACCAAATATAAACGGGTCGCCGCCTTTAAGGCGTAATACTTTTTTGCCCAACTTGGCTTGCTCTACCAGTATTTGATTGATTTTATCTTGTGGCACGCAATGCTTTGCTTGCTCTTTACCCACGTAAAAACGCTCACAGTCTTCTGGTAATAATGCCAAAATTTCTTCACTAACTAGGCGGTCGTAAATGGCAATCTCTGCTTGCTCAATAAAACGCATCGCTCTAATCGTTAATAACTCAGCATCACCGGGACCCGAGCCGACTAAGGCAACTTCGCCCTTATTTAGGCAAGATTTTCCTTTTGATAAAATAGTGCTTGGCGCTGTCGTTGTTTTTGTCGTGTTCATGTTTTGCTCTCTATTGCTTCAACTATGTTAGTGAAGAGTTGGCGAAGTTATGTTAATTAAACTTCAACCACAGGAATATTTGTCTCATTATTTGTTAAGTGCTCACTTGCTGTAATGCCAATTTCGGCATCATCAAGATAACAGCCAGGATCTTCAGCCCAAGCATCCCCCGATTGTGCAAACGCACGGGTGCGAGTGTTACCACCGCAAATATTTAAATACTCACATTGGGCGCAGCGACCTTTCACTGGGCGAGGTTTTTGTCTAAAACCTAGCATTAATGAGTCTTGAGTATCGCGCCATACGTCTGAAAATTTTTCAGTTTTAACATTTCCAATGGGATGATTCCACCAGTATGTATCAGGGTGAATGGTGCCAGTATTATCAATGTTAGCGACATTAACGCCACTGGCATTACCGCCCCAATTAATGAGTCGTTGTTTTAAATTTTCGATAGCTTCAGGGTGACTATCGCCAAACTTTTTAGTAGCCCAGTGTAGTAAAAATGGGCCGTCAGCATCATTATTACCAGTAACAAAGTCGGAAACTAGACCTTGTTCGATATGTGACCAAGCGCGCTCATATAATAACTCCATAGCATCTTTAGTCATTTTAAACATAGCATCATTTTCAGCGCTACGCTTGCCTCGACCTGAATAATTTAAATGCGACAAGTAAAATTTATCTACTTGATATTCTTCCATTAAATCTAACATAGCGGGAATGTCTTGGAAGTTTTCTTTGGTTAAACACAAGCGCATACCTATTTTTATGCCAGCTTCTTTACATAGTTTAATCGCATGCATAGAGGTTTGAAAACTCCCCTTTTGACGGCGAAATTCATCATGAAATGCTTCTAATCCGTCGATGCTAATCCCTACATATTGGTAGTCAGCTGCTTTTATTTTATCAATATTTGACTCGTCAATTAATGTGCCGTTGGTTGATAAAGCAACATAAAAGCCTTTCGCTTTGGCATAAGCGGTTATCTCATAAATATCAGGGCGAAGCAGAGGCTCACCACCAGATAAAATAAGTACCGGCACATGCGCTACTTTTAAGTCATCGATGGTGGCTTTAATTTGCTCTGTGGTTAATTCATCTTTAAAGTCAATATCTAACGATGTTGAATAACAATGCTTGCAACGTAAATTACAACGGCGAATAAGGTTCCAAATAACCACAGGGCCGGGCATTTTTCTTGCAGGTTTTACTGGCTTCAATGACGCTAAATCATCATGTAGCGTGGTTAATAATTGTGAAATCCTAAACATAATCTGGTACCTAGTTATTCGTTATAAAAACGCAATAAAAAATATAAAATATTAATGGAACAGTTTTAATAACCTAGACTATTTTTTTAGTCGTAAACCTGTTTTTTTCAATATTTGTGTGCTGGTTAACATATCATTACTTTTATTAGGGTTACTTTGACTTGCATCATGATTACGTTGCACTAAAACCTCATTTAACAATTCTTTGATCTGGCTTCGGTACTGTTGAATTTCTTGTTGGTTTTTTCCATGCACCATAGCAAATAAATTGTAATTCCAATGCGGTAAGTGACGTGGTCTTTGGTAACAGTGACTAACAAATGGCAAGTTACCGACGCGTTGGCCAAATTCATGAATATGCTTGTCGTCAATATCCCACACTGTCATGCCGTTGAACTTATAACCAATTTTATAATGATTAGGAACCGCAGCAATACGGCGAATAATCCCGCGCTGTTGTAAATCTTTAGTTAGGCTGAGCACTTGTTCAACACTGATATTGAGCTTGTTGGCAATTACATCATAAGGGCGCTCAACAATGGGTAAACCATTTTGTGTTGCTAAAATATATTGTCTTTCTAATGAGCTTAATTCGTTAGACTGGCAAGTAGAGACCGACATAGAATTCCTCCAGTTTTGGGGTGTTTAGTACAGGCAATTGAGTTTTCTTTTCAATGGCATTAATGACTTGCTCGATTTCAGACTGCGATTCGGTGGCAATAACAAACCACATATTAAAGGTGTGATCGCGGCGGTAATTATGGGCAATTTGCTCAAAACTATTGACCTGTTCGGTGACTTTGTCAAAATCCGCCTCTGGTACTGCCAGCGCTGCTAAAGTAAAGGCACCGCCAAGACAAGCAGCATCAAACATCGGGCCAAAACGCGTTAAAATTTTATTTTCTCGTAACGCTTTTAGATGCTCAATAACCTCTGCTTCAGTGGTATTAAGAGTAATAGCAATCTCAGCAAATGGGCGTTCGCAAACCGGTAAGCCTTTTTGTAATAAGTTGATTAATGCTATATCCAAAGCAGATAATTCACTTACTTGGGTTGATGCAGCTTTATCCATGAGCGGCCTCTTTTTTTTCCTGTAAACTCTTGTTCTTTTGATAACTCGCGCCTTTTTGTTTGTAGGCGGTAAAGCTAAAGAGAATATCTTTTTCAATATCTGCTAAAGACAGTTGCTCAGTAATTTCGTTAATTTGTGCTAATACATAGTCTTTATCTGTACCGTGAATCATGCAAAATAAGTTGTATTGCCAGCCGGGTAATCGACGAGGTCGACGATAACATAAAGATACTTCGGGTCGTTTAGCAAGCTTTGCTGCAACCGCATCAACATTTTCGCTGTTAATATTCCATACCACCATAGCGTTGGCGTTAAAGCCAAGCTTTCTATGCTTTACCACTAAGCCGAACCGACGTATTAAACCGGTTTGTTGCCAAGTCGCTATTTGCGCTAGTACTTGTTGTTCATTGGCATTTATCGCTTGTGCAATGGTTTGATAAGGTTGCAACAATTTAGGTAAACCGCTTTCAATGGTTTTTCTTAACTGTGATTTCTGTAATTCAGTTAAGGGCTGTGTTTTGGCTATTCTAATGTTTAAATTGTTGTTAACAATAGGACTAGGCTTACCCGTTATGTTCATGGTGAAAGCTAAATCTAAATGATAAGAGGCTTCCATTGGCAGCACTAGCACTGCTAACCCTGTGAGTAGCTCTATACGGGTGAGGGTATTATGCAGCGTTACTGGATCACTTGCTGTTACAACAAACCATAAATTGTAATTAGTTTTCTCAAAATGTGAACTGCGCGCATAATTATGATTGACCTGTTCAAACTGATTAACAATACTGGCTATTTTATCAAGATCCTTATCTTCAACCGCTAATGCGGCTAAGGTACTTGCCCCTGCTTTTTTATGATCAAAAACAGGACCGATACGTGAAGTTACCCCAGAGTAATCTAAGTCAAACAAAGCACTAAAGACATCATGTTCAGATATCTGTTGTTGTGTACTACTCAGTTTTTGTGCGATGGCTAGATAAGGGCTATTTGTTAAAGGAAAACCTTTTTGAAAATTGTTAATAATATCTTGCTGCAGCTGGGTCAGTTGACCCACATAGGTATCGCTAATTATTTTTTGCTTAATTGTCGTCATAGCTATAGCCCTATTTGATGTGCGCGATTGGTAAAGAAAATTCCGCTCGGGCTTTTTGATGGTAAGGTTTTCAGTAAAGTTTGAGTTTGGGTATCATAAATTTGTACTTCATTATTATCGCGTACTGACATCCACACTTGCTCACCACGTGGAGTAAACTCCATATGCAATACAGCAGGGCCAGGTGTTAAGGTATTCACTAGCTCAAATGTTTCTGTGTTAAACACTTGAATTGTATTGTTATCAGGATAAGCAAAGTTAACCCATATTTGTCGGTTGTCGGGTTGTGCCATAACAAAAATGGGCTGACTATGGGCAGGGATCTCTGCAACTTGTTGCCAAGTTTTAGTGCTAATCACCAGTACTTTGTGTTGTCCTACTGCAGGAACAAAAGCGTGATCGCCTGCAATAGCCCAACCTTCAAGGTGTGGCATTTTATAAACAGGTAGTTTTTGCTCTCCTTTACCATAATCGTTTAAAATGCGGGTAACGCCTTTGTCGATATGCCATAAATCAAGTAAAGCCATACCATCTTCACCAAATAAACCGGCAATATAATAACGACCATCACCACTTATTAAAGCATCATAAGGGAATAAACCAATATCTGAAAATTTGGTTAGTTGCATTTTTTTACCGTTTTCAATACCTGAAAAATCAGCAACCCATATCTCATGACTATCAAATAAACTAAAAACAAACTTGTTATTTGGCGCATCTACTAGGCCAACCACCTTTGAACGCACTGGACTACCATCTTTATTTTTTGGTTTAGTGGTTAAAATAGTACTGTCTATGGTGGCTACAAGCTCAAGGGTTTCGCTATTAAATACTTTTACGCCGCCGGGGGTATAGTTAGATACTGCAACCAATTTACCATCTTGGCTAATTGCACCACCAATACTGTTACCTGACTGTATGACACGTTTGTCAATCTTGTCTTTTAATAAATCAATTTTGGTTAAGCCACCATCTCGGCCAAATACATAGGCGTAGCGTTGATCGCGCGAGTAAACAATAGAGGCGTGGGATAGGTCGCCTAAGCCGTCAATTTCGCTGACAATGGTCTTATCCGTATGATCAATAATTTGTACTTGCCCTGTGGCACGCTCAATAATTACGCCCATATCGCCTGTTGCGCGTAGTTCAGTTTCTATGTTTGGTGTTTGCTCAGTGATTGCGCACCCAAAGAGTGTAGCGCTAATAAAGCAAAGACTGGCGAATTTGAAGTATTTGTTTCTCATATCTATTTCCTTGTTATTCCTTACGGATAGGTTTGTTATTGGTAATATTGCCTTGCTTTAATTGCTCGGCTATCCATAAGGCTTCTTGCTCGGTTAATAATGTTTTCCATGGCGGCATAGCAGTACCTGCTCGCCCATATAAAATGGTGTTTTGAATAAATAGCATAGGCTTGTTTTGCAGGTTTTCTACCAGTAATGCAGGACCTAAACCTCCTTTTAATGTCATGCCATGGCAAGAGCCGCAATCTTGCTTTACTATATGAATTAATTCAGCTTGCCGCGTACTTGATATTGCTGCTTCATTAGTATTTCCTTGACTCGATACACCAAAAAAACCAACTAATACAGCCGCTATAGACCAAATGTGCTTAATTGTTGATAACCCCATATTAACTATCCACCGTCAATGTTATTGAAAGTAAGTTTACACAGTGAGGTAAGTTTCTTTATTGCCTGAGATCATATTTTTAAAACAAAGAGATTAAGTTTATTGATATAAATCACCAAATGTTGAAATGACAGTTTTGAAGAATAACCGATATTTGTCACATAGCAGTTTTTGAAATGTGCTAAGAACCCTAGAAATAAAGCATGATATAGATCTGTTTTTTGACATAAATACTGCTTGTATAGAAAAATAAGTTTATTAAATTGACTTAGATCACTGTGAGCTTTTCTATTTGGGATTATAAATACCACCAATTATTGATGAATTAAAATTTAAGATGTAAAGGGTCAAAAATGTTTAAACAAACGTTATTAACTGTTGCACTGGCTAGCATATTATTACCGAGCGCTTTTAGTATAGCTATTGCAGATGATTCAGTCGTACATCAGGGTATTGATGAACAAATAGAAACCCTAGTGGTTATTGGTAAAACGCCCCGGAAAGTACAAGATGTTGTTGGTGCTGTCTCTGTGATAAATAGCGAAGCTATTGAGCAAAAATTAGTGCATAACGTTGCTGACTTACTGCGCTATGAGGCTGGTATTAGTATGCTTAATTCAGGTAGCCGTTTTGGCAGCTCAAGTATTGCTATTCGTGGCATCTCAGGTAATAGAGTCGCTACTGAAATTGATGGTGTACCCGTTGCTGAGCAGTTTAATGTCGGCAGTTATTCTAATTCAGGACGAAACTATGTCGACCCAGAGCTTATTAAACAAGTAGAAATTTTACGTGGTCCAGCTTCTAGCACCTATGGTAGTGATGCTATTGGTGGTGTGGTCAGTTTTGTAACTAAAAAGCCAAATGATTTATTAAGCCAAACCACAAGCGATGTTTATGTTGCGGCTAAAACCGGTTACTACTCAATTGATAACAGTCAGCTTATTTCACTCAACACAGCCTTTGGCAATGACACTTCAAGTGCGTTAATTTCTGCTTCATATCGCAACGGAAATGAGTTAGATAGTAATTCTGACTCAACAATTGCTAGTGATGAGCAAGACAATGAAGCGAAGTCACTATTAGCAAAATACTTTTATGTTATTTCGGACAATCAAGAGCTAAGCTTTACCTATGATTTCTTTAAACGTGAAGCACAAACTGATGTGCTGTCAATATTAGGGTTAGGTAGATTCAGTTCAACTACTGCTTTAATTGGCGATGATGAAACAACGCGTGAAAACTTTGTGATCAACTATGATTTTGTGCTTGATGCTGATTGGCTCGAAGGCGGTATTATTCGACTTTATGATCAGAGTACAGAAACAACACAATTGACCGATGAAAGAAGAACGGAAACCAATAGAAGAACCGGCATAACGGGTAATTTTAGTTACGATCGTGATTTCTTTTATCAACAAGATATTAAAGGCGTGCGGTTAAATTTTTATACTAATGCGTTTGCTTCATCTGCAAATCATCATATTGGTTATGGCTTAGAATATAGCACGACTGAAACCAAGGAATTGAGAAATGGTGTGAAAACAGATCTTGCAACAGGTGTTGCTACTAATAGTATTTTATCCGAAGTATTTCCTGTTAGAGACTTTCCTATAACCAAAGTGAAAGAATTGGGTATTTATTTAAATGACGAAATAACAATTTCAGGTACTAACTTAACCGTGATTCCCGCACTTCGTTATGATAAATATGAGCTGTCTCCACAGGTTGATAGTATATATTTAGCTGATAATCCAGACCAAACCGTCGTTTCTATTACTGAAGATAGTATTTCACCTAAGTTAGGTGTCGTTTACCAAGTCAATGAAAATGCTAAGGTGTATGCTCAATATGTGAAAGGTTTTAGAGCGCCGCCTTTTGAAGATGCGAACATTGGATTAGACATCCCACTATTTAAAATGCGTGCCATACCCAACCCGGATTTAAAGTCAGAAACCACTGATGGTTATGAAATCGGATATAATTTTACTAGTGAACATCATAAAGTTGAGCTCGTGGGTTTTTATAATGATTATGACGATTTCATCCAAACCAAAGTCAATTTAGGTTTTGATCCTGTTGTTGGCCGCATTATTTTTCAATCACAGAATATTGCCAATGCGAAAATTTATGGTGCAGAAGTGAATTATAACTACCATAACCAAGGTTTATTCACTGCAAGTGACAAATATAACACTTATGCCTCAGTCTTTTGGAGTAAAGGTGAAAACCGTGATACCGACAAACCCATTAATGAAATAGAGCCAAATCATGCTTTATTGGGCGTTGAATGGTTAACCAGTGATGAATCTATTTCAGTTGCACTTCATGCAAATTTAGTTGCTGGCAAGTCTGATATTGATGATGCCGAGGATCCAGAGCTTAAACTTGCTACAACGGCAGGTTATGTAACCTTTGATGTTATCGCTAACTTCCATATTAATCAGCAATTAACCATTGCTGGTGCTATCAATAACCTAACTGATAAACAATATTGGCTTTGGTCAGATGTTAATGGCGTTTCAGCAACTGATCCCTTATTAGCGACCATGGCTGCACCAGGAATTAATGCTTCATTACAATTAAAGTATGCTTGGTAATTTTTATTTAAGCCTACAATGTAGGTTAACCTTTACCACAAAGGGCCAGACATCTTTTGTCTGGCTTTTTTGTTGAATAATTCGCCAAAAACTAACTGGCAAAAGAGATGTATTGTGTGTATTAAAATCCTTTGTAATAAAAGGTTTATCTTAATGATACTGATTATCACTTTCGTGCGGCATACCGATTTATTCTATTGAAAGCTAGTTATTTATGATGGTTTTGTTGACCTTGATCAATATGTTCAATTATTAACAGATATTTTTTTTTAAAATTGATCTATATCACATAACGGTATCGAAAATAGGTAGATAGTTACATTTAGAAACATTTGGTAGCTGTTTACATAAAACAGTTATAGATAAGAATATACAATAATATTTGGAGAGTAACGGATGAAACACATTAAACACAGTCTTTCAGCACTTGGTTTAGCAATTGGCATGGCAGCGGGCGGTTTGAGCATGTCAGTATCGGCTGCGGAGCCTACGTTATCTGAAGCTGATTTTGAAAAAGCACAGTTACATTATTTCCAGCGTTGTGCTGGTTGTCACGGTGTACTACGTAAAGGCGCTACTGGTAAAAACTTAGAGCCAAAAAACATGCTTAAAAAAGGCCAAAAGCGTCTAGAGAAAATTATTTCTTTAGGTACTGAAGGTGGCATGAACAACTTTGATGATTTGTTTAGCAAAAAAGAAATTGCTAACTTAGCTACATTTATTCAAATGACGCCTCCAGTTCCACCGGAAATGTCTTTAGAACAAATGCGTTCTCATACTAAGGAATTTGTTGCGCCAAAAGATTACCCAACTAAGCCATTACACGGTTTAAATTGGGAAAACTTCTTCGTTGTAATCGAACGTGATGCTGGTACAGCGGCGATCGTTGACGGCGATACTAAGAAAATTGTTACCCATATTGATACTGGTTACGCAGTACATGTAATTAAAGGTACTGAGCACCATAAGAAAGATCATGCTAAAGATGTTGGTCGTTTCTGGTACACCATTGGGCGTGACGGTAAGGTTAACAAAATTGATTTATGGCAAAAGCCTGAAAAAATGTTAGTTGCTGAAACTAAAATGGCTTATGACGCACGTGATATCGCAGTTTCTGGTGATGGAAAATACGTAATTGCTGGTGGTTACTGGCCTGCGCATTTCGTTATCATGGACGCTGTTACATTGAACCCACTTAAAGTTGTTTCAACGCGTGGTTACAACACTAAAGGTGAATTCATCAATGAAGCACGTGTTGCAGCTATCTACACTGCGCCAAATGAGTCTGCTTTCATCGTTGCGGTAAAAGAAACGGGTAAAATGTTGCAAGTTGATTATACCGACTTAGACAACTTAAACATTACTGCAATTGAGTCAGCTGAATTCTTACATGATGGTTTCTTCGACCCTTCAGGTCGTTACTTCCAAATTGCAGCTAACGCATCAAATAAAATGGTTGTTGTCGATACTAAAGATGGCAAGCTTGAGAAAATGATTGACGTTGATAGCTTACCTCACCCAGGTCCAGGTGCTAACTGGATTGATGAAAAATGTGGCCCTGTTGGTGGTACTACTCACTTAGGTGTTGGCTTAGTTTCAGTTTGGGGTAATGATCCAATCAATCACCCTGACCAAGCATGGAAACTTTGTTATGAAGTTGAAACTGATGGTGCTGGTGTATTCATCCGTACTCACGAAACTTCAGACTATGTATGGGCGGATCAACTTAAGCATCCAGAGCCTGAAATTCAGCAATCAGTACAAGTTTTTGATAAGAAAACTCGTGAAATCGTGAAAACAATCCGTGTAACAACAGAGCCTGGTAAAGCGGCACTTCACATGGAATTCAACGATGATGGTACTGAAGTTTGGGTATCAGTTTGGAACCGTAAAGATGCTAAAAACCCAACGGGTGAAATCGTTGTATATGATGCCAAAACTCTGAAAGAAAAAGCACGTATTAAAGGATTAACTACCCCAACAGGTAAGTTTAACGTTTATAACCGTTCGCATCATAAAACTTAGAATCAAGTAAATTGACTTTACTTTTTAAGGCATGGCTTATGCCATGCCTTTTTATTTTCCCATCGACCTATCTAAGAGCTATGTATGGCTAATAACACATTAACAAAACCAAGTTTTTGGTCTAAACGACTAATACTCGGCACTACTGTATCCGGAGCCGTTATTTTCTTCGTTGTTGGTATCATCTTCTGGGGTGGCTTCAACACGGCAATGGAAGCAACTAACACCACCGAATTCTGTATTGGTTGTCATGAAATGGAAGACAACGTTTATCAAGAATACACTCCAACTATTCATTATACTAACCGCACCGGGGTGCGTGCAGGCTGCCCTGATTGTCATGTGCCACGCCCTTGGATCCATAAAGTAATTCGTAAAATAAAAGCCTCAAGAGAAGTTTATTTTTGGTTGACGGGTAAAATTGATACCAAAGAAAAATTTGAAGAGCATCGATTTGACTTAGCACAGAATGTTTGGAAAGCAATGAAAGACACAGATTCAAGAGAGTGTCGTAATTGTCATAACTTTGAGTCAATGAACCCAGAATTTCAAAAGCCTCGTGCGCGAAAACAGCATTTAAATGCCTTTGAAACAGGACAAACTTGTATTGATTGCCATAAAGGTATTGCTCATCATAATGTACGCGATAAATTGTCAGACGAAGCATTGGAAAAATTAGAAGCACCAAACCCTGATTATATTCGTGAAGTACCTCAAGAATATAAAGATGGTTTAGCAAGAATTGAAGCTAAAGAAGCAGCTGCCGCTGCGAAACTTAAAGCTGAAAAGCTTGCTGAGAAAGCTAAAGTTGAAGAAAAAATTGCTGCCGCTGTAGCTGCTGCTGTAGCCAATGCTGGAGGAGCAGATAAAGCGGTATCTTCTACCAAAACTGCCAATAAAGCGAGTAACATTAATGTTGATTGGTCAAAAGCACAGTCTACTGATATTGGTGTGTTCTATCCAGGTACGGCATCAATTGAATGGATATTAGGCAGAAAACATGGTGGCAAACGTGCCTTCACTAAAGGTGACCGTTGTATAGAATGTCATGGTGAAGAAATTGCTGATATTGGTAATAACATCGTTTCTGGTGAAAGCGAGAAAGATTTAGAGCCTAATGTAATTCCAGGAAAACGTGGTAGCTTTGATGTAACCATTGATGCAACTCATGATGCTGAAAATATATACTTAAGATTCAGCTGGGCTGATGGTGAACACGCTGCTGTACCTTTTGTTGAAGGTGGCAAAATGGATCCTGAAAACCCTATGAAGTTAGCCTTTATGTTAGCTACTGATGATGTTGAGTATGCTGACCGTGCAGGTTGTTGGGGTACATGTCATGCGGATGCTAACACCATGCCGTTTGCACCAGAGCAAGATACCTTAAAAGGCAGTGATTTAGCTAAACGCTTGAACTTCGATACGGGTACGGGTACGGGTGTAACTAAGTACTTAAAAGAAACACGTACTAAGTTAGAGCTTAAAGGTCGCCGTGGTAAAGCATTAGGTGGTTGGGATAAGCTGAAAGACCAAGCTGATATCAATGCTTTACAACAAGCTAACCAATTTATGGATGTTGTTCGCTATAAATCAGGTACTGATAAAGTAGAAGATGGGCAGATTTTAGCCTCACGTGACATGCATGGCGGTCAAGGTGCAGAAGTTGAAGCGTCTCTGAAAAACGGTACCTGGTCTGTGGTTGTTAAGCGTAGGCTTAAATCAGACAAGGCCGGCGATGTTAGTATTGAAGCTGGTAAAGTATACAACTTTGGTTTTGCGATTCATGACGATTACTCAAGCGCTCGCTATCATCACGTTTCATTTGGTTATAAATTAGCCCTTGATAATGCAGATGCAGAGATCAATGCTGTGAAACAGTAATCTGTTTTTAAATTGAACGTAAACGCCTTGATTTTTTAACGCAGATCAAGGCGTTTTTTATTTTTTGTGTTATCATTCTGGCCATTATTTATGTTAGACGAACATTAGGCTATGAAAACTTTTAAAGAATTACTCAAGTTAACTAACGAACAAGAACAACCACAACGTTTAATGTTTTTGTTTGCAAAAGCAGAAGCTAAAAATCCGAAAAAAAGTAAGAAGCACCAGCAAGGCACGATTGAGCCAGTGATGTGTGTTGATAAATTGCCAGAACAATTAACAACATTTGCCGACTTAAAAAATGAAGCAGATTCAATTGAAAAAAACTGGAATTTTGTGTTTATCGCTAGTCTTAGTGGTGAAAATGGTATGACACCAAGCGAAGATGATGCTGAACCCTTCTTAAATAAAATGGTTAATGATGTAAAAACAGGCAATAATGTTGGACGTTATGTTATTTATGATCGTGATGAAAACCCAATAGAGCTTGAGTCAAACAATTAATTTTTACAGGTTAATCTCAAATAATTAATTACCTTTATTTACTATGAAACCCAATACAAGCATAGCAATGCAAACGCTTATTGATGATATAAAAAATGCTTTACCTTTTGAAAAATCAGAGCATGAAATTTGTGCGGGAAAATGTATTGGGTGCGCAAAAAAAATGTTGGAATATATGGGTGGCGAGCTTGACCACTTTCAATGCCAACTTGACCAAGGTGAAATTCCTACCCTTGGCGAACTAAGTGATCTTGCTCGCATTGCTAAAAAAGTTCACCGTAATATGGTTAGAAATAATTTGGTTTAGTTTAGTTTCGGTTAGATTAGGTTAGGTTAGGTTATTTTAATTTATTTACGCTATTCGAATTAAATATTCTGAGGGTAATTATTCACAATTCCCCCGCTATGCATATAATAAGTTCAAAAGCACCATAGTAAGGTAGTACACAAATGAAACGTTGGCTTTTAATAAATCTTGGTGATGCTATGCTGGCTTATGATCAGCAAGACCGCATTACACATCAGCTAAAAGCTGCTTTTTCAGCGGCAGGCAATCCTGACGATATGGCGGCATTTATTCGCCATGAGGCAGACGGACGGTTGCATTGTGAAGTAAAAATATACCTATCTCCCGCATCTTCAGCAATTGTCAAAGACCTTTTCAAAACTGACGTTAATGTCACCGAATGTGAGCAGCCATCGATAGACAGCTTAAGCCTGTTAGCAGGTACTAAAAATGCTCAGCAGTTACTTTTTCCTTAAATCCTCTTGTTAAAATTTAACTAACTTGCCTTATAACTTCGCTTTGTTATGCTCAAGACAATACGCTATCATCTCAACTGTTAATTTCATACCATGTGCTAATACAATGTAGTCATAATGTGTGTCTTTGCATTTAAAGGAGTTATTCATGCCTGAAAAAAATCATTGGTTGAAAAATTTATATCCTGGCTATTTTGCTATGACTATGGCAACGGGCATTATTTCAGTCGGCTTGTTTTTGCATGGCAATATCCTTTTATCCAATAGCTTTATGGTTGTCACCTTATCCACATGGTTGATATGGTTTTTTTTATATACTTGGCGACTAATTAAATACCCTAAAACCGTATGGGATAATTTAATTGACCCTAAAACCACCTTTGTGTTTTTTACTTTTGTTGCTGCAACTAACCTTTGTGGTGTGTTGCTGCATCAGCGTGGTTACCCGTCTTTCGCCATGTTGTGTTGGTTTGTGGCTTTTAGTTATTGGGCCATTTTAATGTATTTAAGTTTCACCGCCTTATGCTTTGCTCACAAAGAAAGGGAAGTTAATATTATGCATGGCGGTTGGTTAATCTTGATAGTAGGCACGCAATCATTAGTGTTACTAGGCACTAAGGTTGCTGAAAATTTTGGAGAGTATGCTGCTTACATGATGGTAGAAATTCATATGCTATGGGCATTAGGTATTATTTTTTATGCCGTGCTTGTGACACTTTTTTGCTACCGAATTTTCTTTAAAACCATGACAGTTGAAGATTGCTCGCCTTTTATGTGGGTGATTATGGGGGCTGCCGCGATAAGTGCAAATGCTGGGACTCGGCTGTTATTAACCGATCCTGTTATTCCTATGTTGGCTGAGTTGCATGCGGTTGTACAGTTAATGTCAATTATGTTGTGGACATGGGCAACTTGGTGGATCCCTTTGTTAGTCATTATGGGTGTATGGATACATGGTTATAAAAAAATACCACTTACCTATAACCCAATGCAGTGGAGCATAGTATTCCCGTTAGGTATGTATGCGGTGGCTACCAATAATTTAGCGCTTTCATCACAATTCACACCGCTATTATTTTTAGCAAACAGCATGTTATGGGTAGCATGTGCAGCTTGGATAATATTGGCCCTTGCCTTTATAAAAGCCTTTTTCATTGATCAATTTATTTCAGTTAATAATAATTTAGATTAACTTCTGTTGCATATCAGAGGATAAAATCTAAGTAACTCTAAAAAGCAATTCGCTTGAATTATTGAGGTATATTGTATACAGTATGTAAAATTAAACTATTTTATTGATTATATGAATAACAAACAGACCCTTTTATTGGCACTGGGCACTAGCTTGCTGCTCAATGCCTGTAGCCTGTCTCCAATGACTGAAAAGAGCTTACCAGCAAGGCATTCATTAACAACTGACTCTTCAGTGCTACAGTCGCCCGCAATACAGTCAATTATTAATACCGATTTAAATGCATTGTGGAGCCAAGATTTTAATCATTATCAAAATGACTTGTTATTAGTGGTGAGTCAGGCAATCTCAGTGTTAGCAAAAAACCATGATTTAACCGATCAAAGATTAGAAAAACTCAGTTTTTATTTACGTATCTATTCAAGCTTTGGTCCAGATAAAGAATGGCCAGAGCATACGGCAGCGGCTTTAAATAATGCACTGCTAGCCTTACAACGTATGCCGGGTTTTTATCAACTCACACCCGTTACGGCACGTTTACATGAAAATTATGCCGTGGCTTTGTATCGGTTATATTTTTTAGAGCCGTTGCAATTATCAACGGAGGATCACCTTAAGCCGCTAACCAAGCTCATTAATTTATATGCACAGCAAGAGTTGGCATTAGATACTAGTAAGGACAACGAACAAGCGCTTCATTATGCACTATGGGAAATTCTGCGAGCCAGTGCAATACTACCCTATGAAGCGTCAAGAAAAAATAACGCTGAACATTTAGCTATTTTTACTGATAACACTAGGTTAACTGACGCATTATTAGCATTTATCGGTAGTGATAATGCAGTGCTCAAAGGTGATAACTGGCCAAAAAAGCATGCTGCATGGGCACTAGCACAACATTATAATGTTTATAATACACAATACTTGAATGCTTATTATAAAAAGAGTGAGGCAGAGCAAAAGCAGCTTGATGATGAAGAAATCACCTTGCCACAGCAAGAGAAAATGACCACGCTGGATAATGCAATTTGGCAAGCTCTTATGAACTCAGTAGTAAGTAAAATTAAAGAAAAATCAGAGCGAGAACAAGCAATAAAAACCCTGTTTAGTATTCCTTATGTGGTGAGCACTTTCCGCGGTAAGTCTGAATGTGAACAGGGAAGTTTAAAGAATCGATGCGTCGCTCCAACCATTGAAGAAGCAACGCCAATAAAGCATATATGCTCTGAGCGTCTTTTTATTCGTACGCAAACAATGACAAAAGCGCAGTTGGATGATGCTTGTAAACAACTAATTTCACAAGAAGCGGTTTTTCATGAAAAACTAGCAACTAACTTAGAGCCTGTTGCCAATGATTTTAATGATAAGTTGCGCGTGGTAGTGTTTGAAAATGCGGCAGAATATAATAAATATGGACAGTTGGTATTTGATATCAATACTAATAATGGTGGCATGTACATTGAAGGTACCACTCAAGATCCAGATAATATCGCCACCTTTTATTCTTACGAGCATTTTTGGGTAAGACCAAAATTTCAAGTGTGGAATTTAAACCATGAATATGTTCACTACCTTGATGGTCGTTTTCTTAAATATGACACCTTTAACCATTTTCCAAGTAATCTTGTGTGGTGGTCAGAAGGGTTAGCAGAGTATATTTCTCAAGGAGATGATAATCCAAAAGCATTCAAGTTATTAAATGAAACCGAACAAGACCAATGGTTAACGTTACAGCAGGTTTTTGATACCAAGTATCGTGATGGGAGTGATCAAGTATATCAATGGGGATACCTAGCTGTGCGTTTTATGTTTGAAAACCACGTAGAAGAATATCGGCAATTAGCTCACTTTCTAAAAACAGATTTTTTTGATGGTTATAAAAAGTTATTAGATGAAAGTGGTCAGCAATACCAAACAGAATTTAGTGCATGGTTAAGCAAACACAACGCCAACTATGTTGATGACACAAAAGCTAAAGATCCCCATCAACCAAGACAATTTTATCGTTATACGTATAAGGATTATTTGCAACCTAAGCACTTAATAGAAACACCTCGCCATATGCACTGGCAATATTGGCATGCAAATGCGTTAAAAAGTGAACATGCTATTGTTACGAAATAGCCATATACCATATTAGCTCTTTAACCGTTAATTCGAGGATTTAAGGTGATAAGCGAGAGACAATATATGAGGTTGATTTCTGTGTTTTTAGTAGTTAGAAATAGGTTGGTTCTATATTTAAAATTAAATTTATGCAAAACTATTTAAATGAATGAAAATACCCTAGTTGAATTAACTCTTTTTGATCCAGAAAATACTTTTATTGGCTTGTTGGAAAAGCAAAAAGTCTCATATCGAAAAGTTCCTGCTACTCATCAATTTGTCGTTGCGACGGATGAAACTATTGAAATTGTTAGCAGTGATAACCGTAAAGCGTTAATTGAAAACCTAAGTTTAGTTTTTATGGCGTGGCTTGAAGAAAAAAATGGTAGGAAGTTGCAGGCGTTGTTAGTTGACGGAAGTACGGTAACTATTGAGAAAAATGCTATAAAAACTGCTTATAGCATTATTCAAAATTCATTGAGAATTACCGTTTTTGATCAGGAGTATAACAATCGAATAAGCAATAGTTAGTTCTGTCTATCAACAGATATTATTCAATTAACTCACTTTCTGAAACACCAAGTAAGCAGCGACCAAGTCACTCACTGCCGTACCAACCGATTTAAACAAGGTGATTTCATCTGTAGATTGTCTTAATAAATCAGGTTGTTTACACATATCCGTTAACTCGCCCACAATAGCTTCTGCTGAGAATACACCTTCATTAATTGGAATAAGTAATTCACCTGCTTCATGTAAAGTGTTAGTCAAGCTATCAACAAACACGCGGGCTTTGGTGATGGTAGTGCTATCGCACTCTCTGGCGTCTGCCATATGGTTACCTAAGCAATCTATATGGCTGCCTTTACTGATAAGTTGGCCATCAAATAATGGCGTTTTTGCACCTGTGGCACAGCAGATAATATCAACATATGGAATTTCTTGGTCTACATCTAAACTCGTATAAAAACTAATGTTTGGGTATAAAGAGCTAAACTCGTTAATTAGCTTTTGCACTTTATCAGCGCTTCTACCCCATAAGGTCACCTTTTTCAGCGGGCGAACACTAATATGGGCATGTAATAAGTAAGCGGCTAAATTACCTGTGCCAAATAGCATTAAATGCTGACTGTTCTCGCGTGATAATAATTGACTAGCCAACGCTGAAATAGCTGCAGTGCGCCAATAGGTAACACTGGTACCATCAACTAGCGCTAGAGGCTCTCCTGTTTTACGGCGAAATAACATGATTTTAGAAAATAAACCGGGCAAGTCATGCTCAACACTGTTGTTTGGAAAATAAGTAAACATTTTATTGCCAATCACTTCGTCATTCCATGAGGGTAAAAGTGCAAAAGCATCATGCTTGTTATGATCTTCAGGCGCCAGTAAATGCACCTGTCGTTGCGGCATATGAAATGGCTTGCTAAAACTCTGTTTAAGTAATGGAATTAACTCATCAAAAGTTAAGTTGCGTTGTACTTGTTCAAAATTAATGACTTTCATCAGCATCTCTTTGTAAAAATAGGTTTAAAGTTCAACCAGGTGTTTTGGTGATTTGGTTAATATTTCAAGGCCGTTTTCTGTTAAAACCACATCATCTTCAATACGAACTCCCCCCCAACCTGGGATATAAATACCTGGTTCTATGGTAATAACACAACCTCGCTCTATAGTGGTGTTACAGCTTTCTCCAAGGAAAGGCTGTTCGTGTAATTGTAAGCCAACACCGTGGCCTAAACCTTCACCAGCATAATCCTTATAATCACTGTTATGTAAAATGGTAGCTGACTCTTGGTATAGAGTTTTTCCTGTGACTCCTTCAGTGAGCTTATCAATAGCTGCTTGCTGGGCGTCTAGCACAAGTTGATAAATATGTTTTTGCTTGTCACTGGCTTTACCAAAAACAAAAGTTCTAGTCATATCTGAGCGGTAGCCATTCACTACTGCACCAAAGTCAATTAAAATCAAATCTCCTTGCTTGAGTTGACGGTTTGACGGAATGCCATGGGGCAGAGCGCTACGTTCACCAAAACCTAGGATAGTGGCAAAAGATAATTCTTCTGATCCTAGTTTTGCCATTTGATACTCAAGCTCTACTGCAAGTTCGCGTTCGGTGATGCCGGCTTTCACTAAAGGCAGTGTATTAGCTAAAGCTTGGTCACCTATGGTTGCAGCTTGCTTAATCGCTGCAATTTCATCGGATGTTTTCACCGAGCGAAGTTTTTCAATAGTGCCAACTAAAGCCATGAATGTTGTTATGAGTGTTTGCTGTGATATTTGTGCTGACATTACTTGCCAATTTGCAACATTTATATGTTCGCTTTCAAAAAAGAGCGTTTGACAGTTTTCTTGATGTAGTAGCTCAATCATTAGTTCAGTCAGGGTTTGGTTCGCGCGATCGCGACAAATAACCTGATAGCCCTTTGCTTGAGTTTTGGCTTGTTCAAAATAACGGTAATCGGTAATTAAATAATGAGTTTTGTTGGTGATCAATACTGTTGCAGCATGTCCTGAAAAGTGAGACAAGTAGCGAATGTTAATATCGCTAAAAATAACAATGGCACTGTGATCTTGTGTTAATACTTGCTGGCGTAATGTGTTTATATTCATTGTAATGACTCTATTGTCTTAATGTTGATTTATCTTAAAAGAAAACCGTGCTTAAGCGGATCGTCTTTATTTATTAACCACTGTGCTTTACCACAAATGAAGGCATCTCCAGTGACTTGGGCGATAATGCCCTGATATGTTTGCTCATTATTGCCATAGCTGATGTGTTTTATAGCTTGCACCGAAAATTGACTACCTAAAATACTATCAATGATAATACTTTGCTGTAATGGCACTTCGCCTTTAGCAACATGTAAGGCAATACGACCGCTAACACCACTGCCGGTTGGGCTTCTGTCCAATTCACCATCGGCAAAAATGCAAACATTGCGGCTGTGAACTTGAGTGGTTGAATGGCTATTTTGATGTGCTTGAATAAAAATCACCCCGTATAAAAAGCTTAAATCTTCTTCAAAAGGGTGCTTTACTTTCAGTGTTTGGTTGACTGCATTTTTTATTTTTTTACCGTACTCAACCAGCTTCTCTTGATGTGCTGGTGTTAATGTCAACCCTAAATCTATCGCCTTAACATAAGCATAAAAAGCACCACCAAAGGCAATATCGACATTAATCGTGCCAAGCTCAGGAACCTCAACCTTAAGCCCTTGGGTAAAAACAAATGAAGGCACTGATTCGAAGCTTACTTGAGTAATGCTTGTATTATGAGGAAAGTTTTGGGCAATGGCTTTTGCTCGAATTTGACCGCAAGGCACATCAATAACAACTGAAGTTACTTCAGCTGTTTGTTTTACCGCACCAGATTCCACCGCACACTTAGCTAAAGCTATCACGGCATGGCCACACATGGTGCTGTAGCCTTCATTGTGGATAAATATAGCACCAAAGTGAGAGTCAAGGCGTTCAGGTTTGGTAATAATGGCGCCATACATATCTTTATGTCCCCGCGGCTCAAACATTAATGCACGGCGTAAATTATCATGGTGCTTTTGACAATCGCGTCTCATAGCTAAAATAGTATCGCCTTTTAGCTCAGGGAAGCCGTCAGTAATGATGCGTAATGGTTCACCGCCCGTGTGACACTCAAGGGAGTTGATAGTTAAAAACTGATCATTGCCACAATTTGGTTGCCATTGAGATAGCGCTGATAATAGCAGGTGTTGTTTGTTCATCGTATTTACTCAGAGGTTAGTTTAAATGCTTGTTGTTGCTCAATATCGCCAACCAAAGTGCGATTGAAAACATATAAAGCGATACAAGTGACCAAACCCAACAGTGCAATTAGCATCCACATCAACATTGGATTTGCCAAATCAATGGCAAGCGATTGATATAACCAACCAGAGAGTAACCCAGCAAATAAATTGCCTAACGCCATTGACACAAAATAGTAGCCCATAAACATCGCAGCTTTGTCAGAAGGGGCGAATGAAGCAACATATTCTTGGCTTTTAGGCGAGGCAGTCATTTCACCCACGGCGAAAATGATGACAGAAACAGCAACCATTAAACCACCAAAAATAAAACCATGAGCGAAACCGTCAAGCAGCATAGCAATAGACACAATAGCTGTTCCTGCAATCAATGTTGGCAATGCTTTAAATTGATTAATATAGCGGCTGATGATTACTTGAAATAAAATGATCATTAAAAAGTCGATACTTAATATCGTTGCTGGATTAACTTGACGGTAGCTGCTCGCCCATTGATTAGCCAACGCTGTACTTGCTTGTGGTAACTGTTCACCTGATTGTGCTAACACAGTAAATGCATTAACAAGTTCGCTCTTTGGCACGCGAATATCGAGCGAAGCGAGTGCGGTTGAAACTTCGTTGATACTTGCCGCACTGTGAGGTAAGCCTTGAGGAGTCAATGATTGACTTAAGCGTGCTATTTCGCTTGCTAACGTATTAATATTGATAGCGGTTAACGTGTCATGTAACCAAGGGCTAGCGCTGTATAATAAATGTACTAAATCTGATGTATCAACAAAATCGCGAATATATATAGGTAAGGTGATAAAAATTTGTAAATAAACCACCCAAAAACCAGTGATAATTAGCAAGTAAACCATGAAGGCTTTATTGCCGACCTGCATTTTTTGTTTATACCATGGCGCTAAAGAGTTATTAATATTAACCCTCTTTTTAGATGATTTTGTTAGCCAAAAGTCCCAAATAAATGCGCAGCTAATGAGCATAGCCGCAATTATGCTGGTTACCTTACCACTTTCAATTATGCCAGCATAAAAAGAGACTAATAATACTAATAAAGGGACTACCAATAACGCTAACCGTGAATTACCTAACACTTGTTGCATTTCTTTAAACACTTGTTTTAAACCACCTGATTTTGTATGGCGTTCCGGCTCTTGATAAAAGAATAGGGCAGGAATGAAGTTAATTGAAATCCAGATGGCAGCAAAAGTAAACACCCATTGCCAGCCATAGTTCTTTTGAATCACCGGGGCTAATAATGGGCCTAAAAATCCGCCAATATTGACCATCATATAGAAAATGCCAAACCCTAATCCTCGGTTAGAATCATCAGTAGTGCGACTGATTGTTGCAATAACGACCGGTTTAAAAATACCTGCCCCTAATGCAATAAGCATAAACAGGCTTATAAAACTTCCTAAGCTATCGGCATAACCTAAAAAATAATAACTTGGCGCCATTAACACAAAAGAGAGTAAAAACATTTTACGATAGCCGAATCTATCGGCTAGTGCGCCCGATATCACAGGGAATAAATAGAGGAAAAATGGTACCACGCCCATAATTAAGCCTCGTTCAGTATTACCAAGGCCTAAGCCACCTTGGGTACTAGGCGTCATAATATAACTAGCAAGCAAAGTGTACATACCATACCAAGCTAGCCGTTCGAATATTTCCATCGTATTAGCCACATAAAAAGCGGCTGTAAAAGGAGTCGTTGTGGTGCTCTTCATAAAATCTCTATCGTTTTATTCTGGTGACTTGATATAAGTAAATATTGTATACAGTATACCTTTTGTTTTCAAGTAAGATTGTATGACTTAATTTAAGAATAAAAAAAACCGCTCGAATGAGCGGTTTTAGTTTCTATAAATAGTTGACTGTATGAATAAAATTAGCGGAATTTAGAAGCTGTATCTTGCTTCAAAACTAATATAACGTTCAGCTAGTCTGTCAGTGGTTCTATTCCATTCAGGGTTTAAACCAATACCCGTTTCAGTGTACTGTGAACGCTCTTGTTCAACAGCTGTTTGTGTGTCTGCGTTAAGCGCATTGTACACTGTGGCTTTAAGTTGTAAGTCACCATCGCCAAGTTCAATATTATATGCGAGGCTAATATCAAGTTCACTGGTCCAATCGGTTCTACCTGCGGTACCCCGGCGAACAGGATTTCCATTTTCATCATAAAATGCAACTTGATCGTATCCAGCACCATTACAGCTTTCCCATACTGAACCCGCAGCACAACTGTCAACACCTTGAGGGTGAACACTAAACATGTTTACTGGCATGCCCGATGTTATGCGTGCATTGAAACCAGCCACCAATGAATCGGTAAGGTCATAATAACCATTGAATTTGAAAGCATGACGGCGATCATTAGGTAAATCACCATTTGAGTGATCCATTAGTTCAGCGTAATCATAAGATGTTGTCCAGCCTGGGTCCGCTTGACCATTGTCTGTTCTTACTAAACCTTCAGTATTCCCCCAGCCATGAGACCAAGTATATGATGCGTTATAATGTAAGCGTTCAAATGCAACACCAGATAAGGTTGTTTCTAGCGCACCATAGGTACGCTCTGGTTTTGGTAAACCAATTTCATTACCTGGAATAACAACATGATCAACATTACCATCACCATCAAAATCATAGCTAATATCAAGGGTTTCGCCAGGGTTTGCTAAAACATAAGTATATGATGCATCAGCATTGATTCCGTTTTGTTCAAAGTATTTATTAATTACTGGACCGTAATCTGTATCTTCAATTGAACGACCTAACTTACGATAAATAGCGCGCATACCGAATACCATATCGCCTTCAAGAAGCTCTTGCTCGAAACCTAATGTAATTTCATCAGAGTACATTGACTCTAGGTTAGCACTGGCAACTAAGCTTGGCTCACTAATACCTTCTTGAACAACGCGTGTACCAACATGCTCACCTGTTGAAGGTGACCCATCAGCTAGAATGACTACTTCACCATTGGCATCCGTTTCGCCAAGCAAGTAATAATCATGGACATCGCGACGAGCACCACCTTGCGTGATATTCATATTCGCTGATACTGGCTGGAAATAGCGACCGAAAGTTGCAAATAATTTTGTAGCGCCATCACCTGATAAGTCATAAATAGCTTGCATACGAGGTGCAATTTGACCTTTAACATCAACATATTTACGACCATCTGATACAGTATTTGAAACATCAGAATAACGAAGGCCTAAATTCAGTACTAGCTGATCAGTTACTGTCCAAGTATCTTGAATATATAACGCGGTAGATGTCACTTCAGAGTCAGTGAAGTCTGTACGAATTCGCTGATCCGCATAAGGTGTACCTACAGCTAAGCCCGTTACACTATTAGCGCCAGCGTAAGTAACGTCCCACCAACCTTCTCTTCCAGGTACGCCATTTGGACGTGCTTGATAATCAACAAGTATATTGGTGTAGTCTACGCCAACTTTAATGTCGTGAGATTCTAACATCCAGCTGAAATCGATGCGAAATTGATCACGGATAAACTCACTTTCTTTTACTGTTGAATCAGTATGAGAAGAAATACTATTCCATGAGCCGGTTAAGTTAGACCAAATTAGTGGGTCACTGTTTTCTACAGCGTTGTAAGTGTTATCTGTTGTACGGCCAGCGATTACTTCTACAGACATTTCATCGTTAAGAATACCTGTGTATTTTAAACCATAAACATCACCACCAGTTTTTGATGCGTAAGAGCCTGTTGATGCGCCAAGCTCTTGTGTTTCCCAGTCGTTTAAGTAACTTGTTCCTTTTCCTCGCTCGGTAAAGCCTATAGTTGTGAATTCAATTGAATGTTCATCATTAATCCACCAATCTAATTTACCAAAGTAACGATCTGACGATGTATCTCCATCGTATACTGTTGAACTTCTCGCATCGATATATTTTTTATTTTGAGGAGAATATAGCGCATAAAAGAAAAGTTTATCGTCGATAATTGCACCACTTGCCCAGATTGAAGCGCGAGTAAATGTTTCTTCATCTTGCTCAGTATTATCTAAATAACTGCCATCAGCTTTAATCAAATTATCGTGATGGTTTCTGGTTGCTTCTGGATCGATACGGGCATAAGCACCAAATTCAAACTCATTTGAACCTGATTTTGACACAGCATTAACAATGCCACCTAGCGCTCCACCAAATTCAGGATCTATACCGCCTGTTTTAATTTCTGTTTGAGCAATCGCTTCCCAAGGCATATCGATTGAACCAATACCTGTTTTAATTGTAGTGATGTTTATGCCATTTAGGTAGTAGCCGTTTTCAGCTGAAGAGCTACCGCCAACACTAGCGCCATCAAACTCTGAGTTACTTGTTGTACCTGGAGCAAGGAGTGCCATTGCTTCGAAGCCTGACTCAACAGGCATTTTTGATAATTCAGTATCAGTGATTACAAGACCACCCGTAGAGCTTTCAAGATCTACTCGGCTAACCCTAGAGCCAGTCACGGAAATGCGCTCTATCTCTGAATCAGTATTATCATGTGCTAGTAACACACCATTATAAACGATGGCGCCGCCAACAGTAACGGTAAGATCACCTTGCACAATGGTATTAAAGCCATCTTTGACAATAGTCATTCGATAGTCACCAACGGGTAGTTTTCTTAGGGAGTACGAACCATCAGCAGCGGTTTTTATGGTTCTGGTAATATTTTTACCTTTGTGCTTTAACGTAATTGTTGCGCCACTTGTCGCGTTATTTGATGTATCAGTGATAACACCTTTTACTTCACCGTTAAAACTGTCTGCTGCTAGAGCTGTTGGCATAGAGATCATTAGTGCGGTACCAACAGCAATGGCTGCTATTGATTTACGTGGCTTGAAGTCACTTTTAATTATTTTAGACATGTTTTTACCCTTGTTCATATTGTTTTAGTTGCTTAATTGAACGCTTAGTTTTATTAGTTACTCCATTAACTAAACAAGTAAATGTAATAACCGTGTGTAGTTATATAATATATATTGTATACAATATAGTTTTTTTTAACGTTCAAGTAAAAGCGGTCTATGTTTTTAGCTAATATCTTTGAGTGTTTTTTGACGATTCATATCGTAGTTTTTTAATGTTTTCTTTCAACATATAGAGAGGTTTCTATGACGTTAAAACTTGAAAGTACTATAAAATAAGGGGTGTAGATAAAACGGTCGTAAAGCAGTTTGAGTGAATTAAATTTGTTTTCTGGTATTTTTGGTTAATAAGATTTGGTTTTTATAGAATAAATAATAATATAGCTATAACAAAAAAAACTATAGAGAGATGAGGATGGAGAAGTGAGTAGAGGGTCTTAGGCAATAAAAAAAGCTGCAATAAAGCAGCTTGGTGCCCAAACTATCTCAGGATGCAAGAAACAAGCATGTTGAGGTGGCTTGGCTATATATCTTAGGGTAAATAGCCTATGAATTGAGTTGTTCGCGCTGTTGTAAGAAGGCCTTAATTTCATCACGAGAGCTAAGGATATGCTGCTTTAATTTAGCAACGGCTTTGTCAATTTCTCTTGATTGACAGAAAGCTAATAACTCAGCATGTTCAGGGCCTGCTTTAGAGATACCCCCAGCCCATAACAAGTGCATGCGAATATAACGATCGGCATTTTTGTTAAGAATATTAACCAAATCAGTTGTTTGTGGGCGATTTGCACCTGAATATAAACAGTTATGAAATGCAGAGTTTAATTCACTCCAGGTATTTGCGGCATTTTCTTTGCCTAAAGCGCTATCAAGTTTAGCCAATATTTCAGTCGCTTGAGCGAGTGCTTCATCAGTAATATCAACTAAAGAAGCAGCAAGTAAATCTCCTTCAATCATGGCGCGTAGTTCAAATAATTCATCAACTTGATCGAGGTTTAGCTCGGTAGCACTAGCACCTTTGTGAGGTTCAAATGAAACGAGCCCTTCAGCTTCAAGTTGTAAAAGAGCTTCACGAACCGGAATGCGGCTAACATTTAATTCTTCAGCTAACGCTGCTTGACGTAGAGGTTGGCCGGCGACAATTTCACCGCTGAGTATTTTTTCTCTTAATATTTCAACCACTAGCTGAGTACGCGTTTTGTATTCAATTGCCATTATTAGATGCCATTTTTGGTAATCATTTTTGATAATAATAGTGAGGTTAACACTATTAATGGGAGTTGCTTAATTTATATCATTATAAAGAAATTAGCGCTGAAAAAAAGAAATAATACCATTAATTTAACTATATTTATCCCTAACTCATAGCTATGCTAGATACTCAATAACAAGGGAAATTTGTTTAGGTCTATATATTCAAAATCAAACGAATTTTATAATGTCAGTGGATATTATAAAAGCTTTTTTAGAAGGGGGGGAAGGCTGACATACTGCGTTATTGATTATGACACCAAAGTTACATGGATATGTAACTTATTAGAGAATGCTGGAATATACTTTTGAGAATAATTATTATATATAATCAATGGCTTGCCTCTAAAACTATCAATTGTTGCACAGTGGGAATAACTCAATCAATTTAATCAATTTGATTCAAGGAGTTGCCCTAAGGCCATACTTTTCCCATAAGGGCTGTAGTATTTGAGATTTTTGCATCTGGTCAAGCAGTTGGTTGATGTGTTTAACTGAGAGTTTATGATTTTTACGAACTAAAATAGAATGTTGGTAAATCTGATCGTATATATCTGAGACCACCAGTTTGCCCTCATCTGCGGGGGAGTGTAAAAAGTGATAGTTTAAATACTCCTTTGACAGTACTGCAATATCCCCACGGCCATTAAGAATTAACTCCAGACTTTTTTTTTGGCTGGTGGTTTGCAAAAGTTTATATTTCTTTTTAAGATAATCCTGATCATTACTAAATCCACTGAATTTATAGTGGTAACCAAACACCCCAATCATTGCCTTGTTTTTAAAATCAGAAAAAAATTCCTGCCCCCTCCCTGCCTTTGCTTTAGCTACATAGACTTCTGAGCCTGTGACAAAGGTCTTTGATGCAGTAACAGGATATTTCTCCCAACCCCATTTTTTGTTTTCAAATATTAACATGTCGAATTTGTTGTTTTCAAAATCAAGGTAACGACGTCTAGCTGTTGTTGGTACTGCCACAAACTGATATTTATTTTGAAACTTATTCATTGCGGCTATCATTTGAACTGTAATACCGGTTGTATTTTCCTCGATATAAGCGTAGGGAGGAAAATCATAAACACCAACTTTTATGATATCAGCGGCAAATATACTCACCGATAACAAACTACTAATAATTAGCGCGTAAAGTTTCATTCGCCTATGTCTTCATTCCAGAGTTCTGGTTTTGCTAACATAAACTCTTTCATCATTTGTTTACATTCGTCTGAGTCGATAAGTAAAATATCAACTCCTCTAGATTTAAGTAGTGCCTCATCACCCATAAAGCTCTGATTTTCACCAATAACTACTTTGGGAATGCCATATAGCAAAATGGCCCCACTGCACATAGAGCAGGGCGATAAGGTGGTATATATCACGCTGTTTTGATATACACTGGCAGGTTGACGGCCTGCATTTTCCAACGCATCCATTTCACCATGTAATGTGGGGCTACCCGTTTGTACTCTTCGGTTGTGACCACGACCAATGATTTTTCCATCATGAACCAATACAGAGCCTATGGGGATTCCCCCTTGGGCCGCTCCTTTTTTGGCTTCATCAATTGCTGCTCGCATAAATGCATCTTTCATAACAACCTCAAAAATCTATTTATATCTTTGATAGTAGTTTAGAAATAATCATCACAAAATACAAATGAGCAAGCCAAGTTAAAAAGGTCAAGTTTGAGAGAGTTGAATCATAAATTAACTTTGTAAAGCTTTAGGGAGTAATGCTTGCGGCATATTTTGATAACAGATCGGTCGCTGAAAGCGTTTGATAGCTTCACTGCCAACTGAAGTGGTTCTGATATTGGTCGAAGCTGGGAAAGGCCCACCATGATTCATTGATGCACAGACCTCGACGCCTGTTGGCATTTGATTGTAGATCAAACGGCCAACTTTATGCACTAAGGTTTGTGCAAGCTGTGCAGCAACATCCAAATCTGCATCAAGCGCGTGAATACTCGCCGTTAAATTACCGGCCAATAGTTGTGTTAGTTTCAGCATTTGTGCAAAGTCGTCACAACGCACAATTAACGCACTAAAGCCAAAAAGCTCTTCGTGTAACGCTGGCGTGTTTTCATAGGTGTTAAAATCAGTGCTAAAGAGTGTGGCACTGCACTCTTGCTCTCTTCCTGATAAACCTCTGGCTAATAAAGATACCCCAGCTACTTGTTCGCGCGCTGCAATTGCATTGTTATAGGTTTGACACATAGCGGGTGTTAGCATAACGCCAGCGGGCTGTTCACTTAAAGATTGTGCTGCTGCTTTGATAAACTCTTGGTAGTGTTCATCAGTTTCTTCACCGATTAATACCCAAACTCCTGGACTAGTACAAAACTGTCCTTGCCCCATAACTAAGGACGCCACTAAGTCTTGGGCAATAGCTTGCGTCTCTTTTGATAGTTTCTCTGGCATGATGTATTGAGGGTTAATGCTACCTAATTCACCATAAAATGGGATTGGCTCAGGGCGTTGGTTGATTTGTTGTTGTAAAATCATGCCTACACGTTCAGAGCCTGTAAAGCCAACCGCTTTAATAAGTGGATGCGTGACTATTTGGCTGGCAATTGCGTAGTTTTTACCTTGAATAAGTGAAAAAACACCTTTATCTACACCACAAATTTCTATCGCTGTAAGTATTGCCTGGGCGACTAAT
This sequence comes from Colwellia sp. KU-HH00111, assembly GCF_040362745.1. Lineage (NCBI taxonomy): Bacteria > Pseudomonadati > Pseudomonadota > Gammaproteobacteria > Alteromonadales > Colwelliaceae > Colwellia > Colwellia sp. KU-HH00111. The sequence goes on from NZ_BAABWO010000001.1 coordinate 124,242, forward strand.
TCAGCTGTTGCAGGGTGGGCTGCATGGGCTTTCATAACCACCGGGCAGCCAGCGGCTAGGGCAGAACCTGTATCACCACCAGCTGTTGAGAAAGCGAGCGGAAAATTACTGGCGGCAAACACGCCAACTACACCTAAAGGTAAATAGCCTAAACGGGTATCTGGTTTTGGTAGTGGCTGACGGTTTTGGTCAGCTAAATCAATGACTCCTTGGTATTCACCATTATCTAATAAGTCGGCAAATAAATTTAATTGACCTATGGTTCTGCCACGTTCACCTTGAATTCGCATGGTTGGTAGCCCTGTTTCGGTACAAGCAGTTGTTACTAATTCATCGCCAAGTGCTAGTATTTGCTCTCCAATAGTACGCAAAAAGTGCGCGCGTTTTGATGGGCTAAGCTGGCTATACGAAATAAAAGCATCATTTGCTTGCACAATAGCACTATTGACTTCACTTTCTGTGGCATCAGCAAATGTAGTTGTCATTGCTTCGTGAGTGATAGCATTAAATGCAGTAAAACCATTAACTGTTTCACCAGACCATTCGCCGGCGATTAAATTTTTACCTGAAATTGACATAATTATTTCCTGTAGTTTTTTAAATTACTTACTAAGTTGTTACTTAACGACAAAACCAAAAGCGTAGGGATCATCATCATCTATTGTGATGCAGTTTTGACCAAATACTTTAGCCCAACCCTCAATGCTTGGCATGATGGCAGGTATTGAGCCTCTATCAGAGTCGAGGGTAGTTAGTTGTTCAATTCTGCCGATAAACTGGCTACCGATATAACTTTCATGGACAAAAGTATCGCCTAGCTTTAATTGACCCTTGGCAAAAAGTTGCGCCATTCGTGCGCTTGTTCCGGTGCCGCAAGGCGATCTGTCGATGGCTTTATCACCATAAAAAACGGCGTTTGCAGCATCAGAGCCCCCAGATTGTGGGTGACCAGTCCAAAGCACATGAGAAATACCATTCACACTTGGGTCTTCAGGATGAATGCAAGTTAGGTGTTTAGCTGCAACTTCTCGAACAATTGTGCTCCAATGGATAATTTGGCTTGCACTCCATTGGTCAATGCCTGGGAAGTTTTCTTGTGGCTCTATAATCACATAATAATTACCACCATAAGAAACATCGACTTTTAAGGGACCAAGATTGGGAATGGATAAGGTCACATCTTGATGGGCCAAATATGAGGCGACATTAAATATTTTAACGGCAGTTATTTTGTCCGCTTGTTGTTGGTATTCAATGGATATTTGCCCTGCGGGTACATCAATGGTGAGCTTATTTCTGCCGTCAATAGGCAAATTTTTGGGGACAATAAGACCATTTTCAAGTGCAGCCGTCACGACACCAATAGTGCCGTGGCCACACATGGGTAAACAGCCTGAGGTTTCAATAAAGAGTATTGAGGCGTCGCTGTTATCATTACAAGGTGGATACAAAAATGCACCAGACATCATATCGTGACCACGCGGCTCAAACATTAGCCCTCGGCGAATCCAGTCGTAATTCTGCATAAAGTCGAGTCGCTTTTCACTCATGGTCTGCCCTTTTAAGTTCGGGTGACTGCTAGTAACTAACCTAACAGGGTTGCCGCAAGTGTGCGCATCTATGCAAAAAAAAGTGCCTTTTATCATAAGTAGTTAGCTCATTAATGTGTGTACTGTTTAAAACAGCAAAGCACATAACTTAAAAAGTTATGTGCAAGTGTTGTCTAAATCAAATAGTTATTAATCTAGGTTGAACTTCGTTAAATCAATGCGACTTTCATTAGCTTCATTGAATATGCGCACAACATTCGCTCGTTCTTCACCTGATAAAGGCATACGCGGTGCGCGTGTTAGTTCGCTACCTCGGCCAGCAAGTTGCTCACACAATTTAATACATTGCACCAGTTTTGGTACAGTATCTAAACGTAATAAGGGTAAAAACCACCGCCAAATTTCGAGTGCTTCAGTAAAACGCTCTTGTTGTGCTAGCTTCCAAATGGCTACTGACTCTCGTGGGAATACATTAGTTAGACCTGAAATCCAGCCGGTACAACCAAGCATTAATGACTCTAGCGCGATATCGTCAACACCACCAAAAATAATGAAACGATCGCCAAATGCTGAATAAAGTTCAGAAATACGACGGGTATCTTCAGTCGCTTCTTTAATCGATACAATGTTTTGCTCTGCTGCAAGCACTTTCATACCTTCAATACCGACATCAACGCCATAGGTGACGGGGTTGTTGTATATCATAATAGGTAAGTTACAGTTGCGTGCGACTTGTTGATAATGGTGAATAGCTTCGGCTTCATCTGATTTATAGATCATGCCAGGCAATACCATTAAACCGTCAATGCCAATGGCTTCACAGTCTTGTGAAAATTCAACGGCAAACTGGGTAGATGTTTCTGCAACACCTGAAATAACAGGCACTCGACCTGCAACTACCTCTTTTACCGCTTTTAAAATCGCAATTTTTTCTGCTCGTGTATGAGATGCATTTTCCCCTACCGTACCTAGGGCAATAATGCCGTCTACACCTTCGTTGATTATGGTATTAATCATTTGTTGTGTTGCGTCGAAGTTAATTGATAAGTCGTCGTTGTATTGTGTGGTTACCGCTGGGTAAACACCTTGCCAGTTTACAGCCATAATGTTCTCGTTAATAAATGTTAATTTCAGTAATGATACTTAAGTAATCAGTATCCGATTTAGATTGAGGTATATTGTATACAATGATACTATTATTGCAAGTGATATGTTGTGTTCGTCTTTGATATAGATGTAATAGACTGATTTGATGGGTAAAAAATGAAAACTGATGTAGGTGTTGCTTTCGATAAAGCATTAAATAATAAAAAAATTGCAGTGATTGGTGCAGGTATTGTAGGGGTTAACTGTGCATTGGCATTACAGATGCTTGGGTATCAAGTAACCTTGATTGATAAGGGCTCTATTGGTGGAGCTTGCTCTAAAGGTAATGCAGGGCATTTTGCCACCGAGCAAGTGTTCCCTTTAGCTGAGTCTAGTTTACTAGCGCAGCTCCCTAAAATGTTACTCGATCCTTTAGGGCCGGTAGCATTATCACCAAAACACGTTATTAAAGCTATTCCTTGGTTTTTGCAGTTTTTTAATAATATGCGCCCTAAACGACGAACGCGAAATAGCGCTGCCCTTAAAAGCTTAAATAAAAATGCAATTGCTTACTATGAGCCGCTCTTAGCAGCCGCGGAAGCACAGCATTTGCTTGTTTGTAACGGCTCTTTATTAGTGTTTGAAAACACCCCATATAAAGAAGTGCTTACGATGCATAAACATTATCAACAAGCCGGTATTGCCGTCGACATATTAAATAAAGCGCAAGCATCAAAACTTGAGCCTAATTTGCACAGCAATATCAATTATGCATTATATTTTACTGAGGTAGGGCATACCTCTGATCCTCTAGCGATATGCCAAGTATTAGCGGATTATGCTATGCGTTTAGGCATGGAATATAAACAATTAGCCGTAGAGGAGATTATTGCGAATATCTCAGGGATTGTGATTAATGGAAAAATAGCAAATGGAAACAATGAAACGGCCTATTTTGATCAGTGTGTGGTGGCAACGGGTGCTTATTCGAAAAATCTATTGAAAGGTTTAGGTTATCATTTACCCATAGAAGCAGAGCGCGGTTATAGCTTAAGCATGCCGATAGCTGAAGGTGATAATGAATTGTTATCCAGACCAGTTGCCTCGGCAGAGCGTAAATTCATCATCACGCCGATGAATAATGTGTTGAGGTTCTCAGGAACGGTCGAATATGCAGGCCTTACTGCGAAAGCAAATAACAAACGCGCAGATATGTTGTTAAAAAATGCGGAGTTTGTATTAAAAACAACGCCAAAACAACAAGGCAGTGAACGCTGGATGGGGTGTCGACCATCATTACCTGATTCATTGCCGGTGATTTGTCAAGCGCCCCAACATGCTCATATATACTTTGCTTTAGGGCATCAACATTTGGGGTTAACACAAGGTGCGGTTACCGGGAAACTAATTAGTCAATTAGTTAGTGGTTGTGCCACGGATATTGATGTATCGCCGTTTTGCATTAGTCGGTTTAATTAAATTAAAGACTTTTTTAAGTGGAATTATTCATCGAGTTTGTGGCGCACAATTTGCTTAGTTTGTAGATAAGCAATGATCAGTGGGCTAGTGTCAAGAATTTAACAGTTTGCTCACTGATGGACTACTATGCAAGAAGGAAATCAAAATGCAAGTCGACAATGAAGCAACCATGAATAAAATTCAGCAACTATCTTTAACCTTATCAACCGCACAATTAGAGCAATTTGTGTCAGTAATAGAGTCGCTTGCAGCATTATTACAAGTGGCGAATCAAGACACTGAAAAAGCGTATCGCATGTATTTGAATTCTATACAACCGACTGAGGAATCAGTAACAGTAAATAGACATTTTAACGCATTGAAGCATACAGAAATAACGAGTTCACCAGTCAAGCATTAATACCACAGGGTTTCTATGATATTAATGCAAAGGGCTTAGTTGATATCTAAACTTCAAAGCCAAATGGGTCATCTAAGGAATAAGATGGCTCGGTAAACCAAACAGGGCCGTTTTCGCCCATATAGAAATGATCTTCTAATCGAATGCCAAATTTCCCTGGAATCACTAGCATTGGCTCATTACTAAACACCATACCAGTTTCAAGTGGGGTTTGGTTACCACGTAACAAATAGGGCCATTCATGAATATCTAGACCACAGCCATGGCCGGTTCTATGTGGTAATCCTGGCAGTTGATAATCAGGGCCATAACCATGTTCACAAATAACAGCACGAGCGCCATCATCAACTGCTGAGCAAGGGGCGCCTAATTTAGCCGCGGTAAAACCAGCTGCTTGGGCGTCTTTTTCAACTTGCCAAGCAACACGTTGTTCTTCAGTTGCATGTCCAAAAGCGTAAGTGCGAGTGATATCAGAATTATAGCCTTGTAATAAGCAGCCAGTATCAATGAGCACCCAGTCATTATCTTGTAATATTTGAGGTTCTTTAACACCATGAGGGAAGGATGTTGCTAAGCCAAATAACACAATACAAAATGAAGAGCCTGAAGCACCAACACGTTTATGTGCTTCATTAATAAAATGGGTGACCTCTGTAGTGCTAATGCCAGGACGCAAAATACGAGCGGCAGCTTTATGAACTTCAAGGGTCATATTTTTTGCACGTTGCATCAAAGCAATTTCTGTAGCAGACTTTATTTGACGACAAGGCGCGGAAATATTAGCACCATTGGTAAAGTTGAGGGTTGGAGCCGCTTGACGTAATCCATCAAAAACAAAAAAAGCCGTAGATTCGTCAATAGCAACTTTACCTTGGGTTATATCGAGTCTGTGTAAAATGTTGGCAAATAGCTGATAAGGATTTTCATCTTCATGCCAACCATTGTAATTGCCTGTTATTAACATGTTCTCTCGTAATGAGCCTTCTTCAAAATGCGGAGCAATAAACTCAAGGTCACCGTCGGCAGGTAAAATAGCGCCGACCATACGTTCACTCTTATACCATTTCAAACCGGTAAAATAATGCAAGTTAGTCCCTGCATCTAGATACATGGCTTTAATACCTTGGTTTCGCATTAGTTGTTGAGCTTTTTTTATACGGGCGTGGAATTCTGAGAGACTGATTATATTAATATCAGTAGTCATATCTGTTAATTTATTAAGCTCAATTTCGATTGTTGAGCCACCGACACCAATAGTCATAGTTAAACCTTAAATTGCATACAATATATTATGCATGATAACAAAGGTTATATTGATGTACAACCAGGCTGTTATACTGTAATTTAATACAGTAATTTAATGCAATGATTATAACCAAAGATGAAAAAGTAATGGATTTATTTGAAACAATACTGGCTGAGCCTATTAATATTTTGCCAAGTGATGGTGAAGTTCATTATCACGGTGAAATATTGAAGTATCAGGAGTCTGACTATTATTATAATAGCCTGCTAAATGAAGTGGAGTGGCGTTGCGATCAAGCTATTATTTTTGGTAAAAAAATCAAAACCAAAAGGAAAGTGGCTTGGTACGCTGAGCAAGCATTTGAATATACATACTCCAATGTAACGAAGCGCGCTTTACCTTGGACACCAAGCATATTAGCGTTAAAGGCTAAGGTGGAGCAGCACACGGGGGAAAGCTTTAATTCTTGCTTACTTAATTTATACCATACCGGTGAAGAGGCAATGGCTTGGCATAGTGATGGTGAAGCGGATCTGAAAAAAAATGGGGCTATTGCCTCATTAAGTTTGGGAGCAACCCGAAAATTTGCCTTTAAGCACAAGCAAAGTAAGCAGGTGATTGACCTATTACTAAAACCTGGCAGCTTACTGGTAATGAAAGGAGTGACTCAGCAATATTGGCTGCATCGTTTACCTCCCACAAAAAAAATACACCAAGCAAGGATTAATTTAACGTTTAGAACGATTGAGACAAAGCCTAGGGGGAATGGCTCATAGCCATTTCAAAAATGAATATCTCGTTTTAGTCTGTAATATTCTCTATCTTGAGGTGGCTTGGGTATAAATTAGCAATACAGTAGATTTGTGCGATAATTATCTAATAACGATGAACCGAGTTAAAAGGAAAAATATGCGCTTAATATTGATTTTGATACTAAGTATGATGATTACTGCTCCTGTTAAGGCTAAAACACTTTGGTCAGATTTTAGCGTCAGTTACTTAACTGGTAATGATTATGAGGTAGGCGATAGTGATCGAGAGGTTGCAACGTTTGAATACGCTAGCGGAACAACATGGGGTGATAATTTTTTATTTTTTGATCGATTAGAGTCGGCAAATGGCGATGTTTCTACCTATGGAGAATTTTCACCTAGATTTAAAATTGCCGATCTTGAAAACTCCGTCGTTGAAAGCTTATTTATTGCCTCTACTGTGGAAGTAGGGCCAAAAACCAATTATTTACTTGGGGTTGGCACAAACCTTAACCTGCCAATATTTAAATACTTTAAGGTTAATCTGTATTATAAAAATAACGGCGAGGGGGATGCGAATTACCAAACAACAATTGCTTGGGCATTGCCTTTAGGGCCGCTGTTTTATGATGGTTTTATTGATTACGCCACGGGTGTTGATAATACAGCATCGGGTGATACCAAGGCTCAAATGAATATGACTTCTCAATTGAAATATGATCTTGCCCCATTATTTGATATGACCACTAAACTATATGTAGGTATAGAATATGTTTTCTGGGTAAATAAATTTGGTATTGATGGGGTTGATGAAAAAAATGCAAATTTATTGGTTAAATATCATTTTTAAAACATCTATTGAGTGCTAAGAAAGTAAAACGTTTAAGCAATACCAAAAGAACTAACCCGTTTGGTATTGCTTGTTATTTGAGCGTAGCTCGTTAGATATGAACATTTTCTTCATCGAACTTGATTGGTACACCCTTAATATCAGCTTTCTCAACTAATGATTGAATGTATGCTTGAATAGCAAGGTGTGATGCGCCGTTAATTAAGTAACTACGAACTTTATCACTGACCATATTGTAATCAAGCTGCTTACCATCAATTTTACGATTGATATTTACTACATGAAAACCATAACGCGATTCAATCGCTTTATCACTAATGCCCTCTGATAACAGCATCAGTTGACGTTCAAATTCAGGTACAGTTTGACCTTTGCTTAATTGGCCAAGGTTGCCGCCACTTTCTTTAGAAGGACAAGCTGAGTATTCTAGTGCGAGCGCAGCGAAGCTAGACGGCTCATTATGCTTTTGCTCTTGTAATAATTGTGAAATAATCACGTCAGCATTATGCTTGGCAGCATCGCGGCCTTCAATGTCGTCTTTGGCTGCAGCAAGTAAAATATGATCTACTTCCATTAACGGCATTGTCATAAATTTTTCTTTATTGTTCTCATAATAACGTTGACAAATATCATCGTTAGGGGCGTCGTAGCTGATATTATTTTCAACTACTTTTTGTACCGCTTCTTCTTCGTTGCTCAGGTCTATGCCTTGCTTCTTCGCTTCATTTACCAACAATTGACGTATAACTAACGCTTGGCCGGCTTGTTGTACTACAACCGCAAAGTTTTCATTAGGGTGATACTGTAATTCATTAGCTAAGTCTTTTTCTGGAATAGCAACGCCATCAACGGTTATTTGTGGCAATGAATCTTTAGAAGGGGTTGTTGGTTCTTGAGTTCCGCAAGCGCTGCTCATAATGTTTCTCTTTATTGAATTGTTGTTAAAACCTATATTAACTTAAATGATAAGCGGCTATATAGATTGTCATTTAAACGTGACACAACAATGTGAATTGAATTGTTAAATTAATATGGGTAAATAACCTGAAAACAAGTGACTTAACTATATATATTTTGTGAGTGTTAAAAGAAATGGCGATTTTTACTAAATAAAAATCGCCATTTAAGTATGTTGTTATGCAATTAGATAACTAACCGTTAACTTGTATTATCTTTGACGTACTATTTGGTAATTTCTTGCGAAATACTTCACAGGTACGCTGATCACATGCACTAAACGAGTGAAAGGGAATACTAATAACATAGTTAAACCAAGAAACACGTGTAGTTTGTAAATAATACCAACAGTGACCATAGCTTCTGCTGCGGCAACACCTTGTAAAGTCACAATGCTTTGTGCCCAGTCACCTAACAATACCATTACGCTACCGTCTAAGTGGCTCATTGAAGCAAAGATTGTCATTAAACCTAGTAATAATTGCACTAGCAATAATACTAAGATAAAGATATCTGATGTTTTAGATACCGCACGAACACGTGGGTTAGTTAAGCGACGCTTAAGTAACATCACTAGGCCGATTAAACATAACACACCAAAGAAACCACCACTTACCATTGCTAATAATTGCTTGTTAGCAGTAGAGATAAATGAATGATAAATCGCATGCGGCGTTAATAAACCAACAAAGTGACCACAAAGTACAAAGATAATACCTACGTGGAATAAGTTACTCGCTAGGCGGAAACCTTTTTGATCTAATAGTTGGCTAGAATCGGCTTTCCAAGAATACGGTTCGCGATCATATCTGATCCAAGAACCGATGAAAAGCACGGCAATAGCAATGTAGGGATAAATCCCAAATAGTAAAAAATTTAAATTTGACATAATATTTCTTCCTTACAGTCCTTGCACTTGTGCAGCATCTGCATCGTGCCATTTAATCGGTACTTGATGAACAGTATTTGGATCGAGTGAATGTTGAGATTGTTGCATACCTGATGCCGATGAGCAGTCGCCTACCATAGGGTCATCAAAACGTATTTCTTTATCTTCCCATTCTTTATCAATCACTTCGGCAGTGTCGTCACGCTCTTCTGCTTTTACTGATTCAGCTATTTCTGTTCGTTGTTCAAGGTCAATTTCTTGGCCTGAAATTTCGATCAATGAATCAAAAATAACAGAGTAATAACATTCTCTGTCGATTAAACGCTCTGACAGCATGGCTAGTAAGTGACAAATATCGCCAAGCCATTCTTCAACAAACTCAGGCGATTGTTCACTTAAAAATTCCAAATAAAGCGGAATGTAATCAGGTAGTTGAGATGAATTGACTTCAAAACCGTTAGTTTTATAAACATTCATTAAATCTACCATTGCTTGACCACGGTCACGAGATTCGCCGTGTACGTGTTCAAACAACAATAGTGATAATGCACGGCCACGATCAAATAATAAATCGTAACTTTCTTGTGCATCAAAAATGTTTCTAGCGGTCAGTTGGTTGATAAAATCTACCAACTGACTACGGTTTTTTTCAGTCAATTCTGTTGTTTTCTCAACGATAGCAATTAGCTCATCCTTGGCAGAAAACATCTCTTCTGTTGGATAATCTAATAATCGCGAAATAACTTTAAGAATTAACATAACCCTCTCCTAACCTACATTGACGGTTTTAATAACGTCACGTTTAGCAACTTTTTTGCCACCAAACATATTAACGCCATTTTCACCATCGCTACAGCCGTTACCAAAAGTGAAACCACAACCAGATTTTTCGCCGTAAGCTTCTGGTACGTTCATTTCACGCTTACCTGAAGGAATAACGTATCTGTCTTCGTAGTTAGCAATCGCTAAATAACGATACATTTCATCCGCTTGTTTTTTAGATAAACCAGCATCTTCTAATACTTGAAGATCTTCAACACCTTCAACATTTTCAGCACGCTTGTAGGCACGCATCGCAAGTAAACGCTCTAATGCGCGCGCTACTGGCTCTTCGTCACCTGCAGTTAACAAGTTAGCTAAGTATTTAAGCGGAATACGTAAGCTGCGAATATCAGGAATAACACCTGCTTTACCAATTGTTGCTAAGTTACCTGATTCAACAGCACTATTAATAGGGCTAAGAGAAGGCACATACCAAACCATAGGAAGAGTACGGTACTCAGGGTGTAATGGTAATGCTAGTTTCCAATCAATGGCTAGTTTGTAAACTGGCGATTTTTGTGCTGATTCAATCACAGAGTCGGCAATACCATCTTTACGCGCTTGGGCAATGATTGCTGGATCATTTGGATCTAGGAATACTTCAAGTTGCTTCTCATAAAGATCAGTTTCTGATGGTGTTGAAGCCACCTCTTTGATTTTATCAGCATCATAAAGAATAACGCCCAAGTAACGAATACGACCAACACAGGTTTCAGAACAAACTGTAGGCATACCTGCTTCAATACGTGGGTAACAGAAAATACATTTTTCTGATTTACCTGATTTCCAGTTGTAGTAGATTTTCTTGTACGGACAACCAGAGATACACATTCTCCAACCACGACATTTTTCTTGGTCGATAAGAACGATACCGTCTTCTTCACGCTTATAGATAGCGCCAGATGGACAAGAAGCTACACACGCAGGGTTTAAACAATGTTCACATAAACGCGGTAAATACATCATGAATGTATTTTCGAATTCACCGTACATTTGTTTTTGAATGTTATCGAAGTTTTTGTCTTTTGAGCGTTTTTCAAACTCAGTACCAAGAATTTCTTCCCAGTTTGGACCCCATTCAATTTTTTCCATACGCTTACCAGAAATAACAGAGCGCGGACGAGCCGTTGGCTGATGTTTTACTTCTGGAGACGTATGTAAGTGTTGGTAATCATAATCGAATGGTTCATAGTAATCGTCAATTTCAGGCATATTTGGGTTAGCAAAAATGCTCGCTAATAAACGGTATTTACCACCAATTTTAGGCTCAATAGTACCGTCACCTTTACGGATCCAACCACCATTCCATTTGTCTTGGTTTTCCCATTCTTTCGGGTAACCAATACCTGGCTTAGTTTCAACATTGTTGAACCAAGCGTACTCAACGCCTTCACGTGACGTCCAAACGTTTTTACAAGTAATTGAACAAGTATGACACCCGATACACTTATCAAGGTTTAGAACCATACCTATTTGAGAACGAATTTTCATGTTCTACTCCTTAAGCTTCATCTGGGTTAGTTGGTAAAGGACGAGGTAATTTTTCAGTGTTGCCAGCTTCATAGCCATCATCATCTAACCAGTCAATCTTATCCATCTTACGAACAACAACCATTTCATCACGGTTACAACCTACAGTACCGTAGTAGTTGAAGCCCCATGCTTGTTGGGCATAACCACCAATCATATGCGTTGGCTTCATGATCACACGGGTAACTGAGTTATGGTGACCACCACGCGTACCAGTCATTTCACTGCCCGGCACGTTAACGATACGCTCTTGTGCATGATACATCATGGTCATGCCTTTCATTACACGTTGTGACACTACAACACGACAAGCAATAGCACCGTTAGCGTTGAATACTTCAACCCAATCGTTATCTTCGATACCAGCATCTTTAGCATCATCTTCACTCATCCAAATAATTGGGCCACCACGAGATAGGGTAAGCATTAATAAGTTGTCTGAGTAAGTTGAGTGAATACCCCATTTTTGATGTGGAGTGATCCAGTTCAAGGTGATCTCTTTATTGCCGTTTGGCTTAGAGTCTTTAATCGCCTGTGTTGTTTTGGTATCAACAGGTGGACGGTAAGACATTAATTGCTCACCAAAAGCTTGCATCCACTTGTGATCTTGATAGAACTGTTGACGACCCGTTAACGTTCTCCATGGCACAAGTTCATGGACGTTAGTGTAACCTGCGGTGTAACTAACATGCTCATCTTCTAAACCAGACCAAGTTGGTGAAGAAATAATCTTACGCGGCTGTGCTTGAATATCACGGAAACGGATTTTCTCTTCTTGCTTAGGTAGTGCTAAGTGCGTATGGTCACGACCAGTAAATTCACTTAACGCAGCCCATGCCTTAACCGCTACTTGACCATTAGTTTCTGGTGCAAAAGTTAAGATAGTTTCAGCCGCATCAATGGCCGTTTCAATAATTGGACGACCTTCGCTGATACCTTCTTCTGTATTGCGGTGGTTTAAATCACCTAACAATAAGATTTCATCATCAGTATTCCAGTTGATACCTTTACCGCCATTACCTAATTTATCAAGTAATGGACCTAAAGAAGTGAACTTCTTGTATGTGTTCGGGTAATCACGCTCAACAACAACCATGTTCGGTGCTGTTTCACCTGGAATTAAGTCACATTCGCCTTTTTTCCAGTCTTTAACATCAAATGGTTGTGCTAATTCACCTTCAGTATCATGTAACATAGGGATAGTAACAAAATCTGTTTCTTCGCCTAAATGACCCACACAAACTTCAGAGAATTTCTTGGCGATGCCTTTGTAAATTTCCCAATCTGATTTCGCTTCCCACGCAGGATCAACAGCTGTTGATAATGGGTGAATAAATGGATGCATATCAGAGGTGTTTAAATCATCTTTTTCATACCAACAAGCCGTTGGTAAGATAATGTCAGAGTACATACACGTAGAAGACATACGGAAATCTAACGTTGTTACTAGGTCTAATTTACCTGTAGCAGCATTATCAACCCATTCAGCTTCTTTTGGTTTTATGCCGCCGTGAGCGCCATTATCCTCATTCAATACACTTTCTCTTTCAGCACCTAAAAGGTACTTAAGCATGTATTCATGACCTTTACCTGATGAACCAAGTAAGTTTGAACGCCAGATAAACATATTACGCGGGAAGTTTTCTGGTGCATCTGGTGCTTCACAAGCAAACTTGATGTCACCTGATTTAAGCTGTTGAACAGCAAAATCTTTTGCTTCCATACCAGCGGCTTTTGCATCTTTAGTTAACTGAAGCGGGTTCATGTTAATTTGCGGTGCTGAAGGTAACCAACCCATGCGCTCTGCACGGATGTTGTAATCAAGCTGATGCTCGTCAAAGTCGTTTTTGTTAGCAAGAGGAGACAATACTTCATGCATACTTACTTTTTCATGACGCCATTGTGAAGAATGGTTGTAGAAGAAAGAAGTACCATTCATTTGACGTGGCGGCTTAGACCAATCCAAACCAAATGCTAGTGGTTGCCAACCTGTTTGAGGGCGTAATTTTTCTTGACCAACATAATGTGACCAACCACCACCTGATTGACCAACACAACCACACATCATAACCATATTGATCAGGCCACGATAGTTCATGTCCATGTGATACCAATGGTTCATTGCCGCTCCGACAATAATCATTGATTTACCTTTGGTTTTGTCAGCAGTGTCAGCGAATTCACGGGCAATTTTAATTACTTTTGAGCGATCAAGCCCTGTAATTTTTTCTTGCCATGCTGGTGTACCTGGAATGTCATCATCGTAACTAGTCGCAACATTACCGCCACCTAAACCACGGTCAATACCATAGTTAGCCATCATTAAATCGTAAACAGTCGCTACTAAGTATTCTTTACCATCAGCACCAGTAATAGTTTTACTTGGCACGTTACGAACTTGAATTTCTTCTTGATCACAACCTGTCCACGCACTGTTAGTGTTGTTTGCCGCAAAGTGAGGGAAAGCAACAGGCGTTACATCGCCGCCAATTTGAGACAATTGAAGTTTAGTTTCAGCGCCAGTTTTACCGTCACGCTCTTCAATGTTCCACTTGCCTTTTTCACCCCAACGGTAACCGATAGAGCCTTGTGGAGAAACTAATTCATTTGAGTTTTCATCAAAGGCAATGGTTTTCCATTCTGGATTATTTTCTTGGCCTAAATCACCTGCTAGATCACTAGCACGCAAGAAACGTGTAGTTGCAAATGAGTTATCGTCATGTTTTTCTAATACCACTAACATAGGGAAGTCGGTATATTGACGAACATAACTAGTGAAGTATTCACTTGGTTTTTCTAAATGGAACTCTTTCAAAATAACGTGGCCAAAGGCCATGCCTAACGCTGCATCAGTACCCTGTTTAGGGTTTAACCATTCATCAGTAAGTTTTGACACTTCTGCATAATCTGGTGTGATTGAAACAGTTTTAGCACCTTTATAACGAACTTCTGTAAAGAAATGCGCATCAGGTGTACGAGTTTGAGGAATATTAGAACCCCAAGCAATGATATAGTTTGAGTTATACCAATCAGCAGATTCAGGCACATCTGTTTGCTCACCCCAAACCATTGGAGATGCTGGTGGTAAATCACAATACCAATCGTAGAAGCTTAAACATACACCACCGATTAGTGACAAGTAACGAGCACCTGCCGCATAAGAAACCATTGACATCGCTGGAATTGGCGAGAAGCCAATAACACGGTCAGGACCAAAGGTTTTAGTGGTATAAACGTTTGCCGCTGCAATAATTTCGTTTACTTCTTCCCATGAAGAACGCACGAATCCACCTAAACCACGTTTAGACTTGTATGATTTAGTTTTTGCTTCATCAGAAACAATTGAGCCCCACGCATCAACTGGATCTTGAGTTGCACGCGCTGCACGCCATAATTTTAATAAAGGCTTACGTACTTTAGGGTATTTTAAACGGTTAGCGCTGTATAAATACCAAGAGTAACTTGCACCACGAGGACAGCCGCGTGGTTCATGGTTAGGTAAGTCAGGGCGAGTACGTGGGTAATCAGTTTGCTGAGTTTCCCAAGTGACCAAACCATTTTTTACGTAAATTTTCCAAGAACAAGAACCCGTACAGTTTACCCCGTGGGTAGAACGTACGATTTTGTCGTGTTGCCAGCGTTGACGATAGCTGTTTTCCCATTCACGATTTTCATTGGTAGTATCACCATGACCATCGCTGAATTCGCCTGTTTTCTTTTTTAAGAATTGTAAGCGATCAAGAAAGTTACTCATCTTTTTTCTCCGTTGAAGTGATACCTATACTCTTAATGTGTGCTCTCAAGCATAGGTACAACCGATTATGAAATTTTATAATAGTATAAAAATGCGGTTTACCATAAAGTGTCAGACATCATACCGGTAAACCAAAACTGAGAGTTGACCTGAATCAACTCTCAACAATAAACCCTAAAAAAATTATGGGTTTTGATGTTCTGCGCCTGGACGTAAATAAAACCACCAGTTAATGCCAATACAAACCGCGTAGAAAATAGCAAAACCAATTAACGCATTTTCTGGTGTGGTTAGTTTGATTTGCTCACCTAATACTTTCGGAATATAAAAAGCGCCATATGCGGCTACTGCTGAAGTCCAACCTAGTACAGGTCCGGCTTGCTCTTTGTTAAATACCATTGAAACAGTACGGAAAGTTGAACCGTTACCAATACCTGTAGCTGCAAATAAGAATAGGAATAAAATAAAGAATTGTACAAAATATTCTTCAGGGGTTGCACTGGCGTATGCTGCTTTCATGTAATAAGCAACACCTAACGCGCTCACTACCATGACAGCTGAACAGTATTGAGTTACTTTAGCGCCGCCCATTTTATCTGCCATCCAACCACCTACAGGGCGAATTAAAGCACCGATAAAGGCTCCCATCCAGGCAAACATTAATGCACTAGGACCGTTAGCATTTACTGTATCATGAGTCATTACACCATCAACCATAATATGTTGGTAACCGAAAATAACTTTGATAGAAAGCGGGAACGCCGCAGCAAAACCGATGAAAGAACCAAACGTCATGGTATAAATAATACTCATTACCCAAGTATGTGGGTTATTAAATATTTTATATTGACGATCCAGGTTTTGACGGATTTTGCCAGGTAAAAACTTCAGTAGCATTACAGTAGCGCCAACAACACCTACTAATACCATTTCTTTAGGAACACCAAAACCAGAGCCATTAACTTTTTCTGGTAAAATCAACCATAAACCAACGATTGCTGTACCAAAACCTATTAATAACATCGCAGAGATAATGCCGAATGAAATCACTGGATTAGGTAAATCAGGTGTCACATGTTCAGCTTTGATATTATTCATACCGAACCAGCCAAAAATAGCTAAAGGTATTAATAAGAATAACCAAACATAGCCAGCATTGAATATCCAAGCATCTGAACCTGCAGGAATTTTACCAATTAGCGTTCCTGAAGTATTTACTAAGGTCATCGGCTCACCACCAAATAAACCAAAGGTCATAACTAGTGGCACTAAAATTTGCATGGTTGTCACACCAAAGTTACCTAAACCAGCATTTAAACCAAGTGCTAAACCTTGCTGTTTTTTCGGGTAAAAGAAAGAAATATTTGACATTGAGGAAGCGAAGTTACCACCACCAAAGCCAGATAAAAGCGCTAGACCTTGAAACACCCATAAAGGGGTATTCATATCTTGTAACGCAATACCGGTACCAATAGCGGGAAGCATTAATAATGCGGTGGTAAATACGATAGTGTTACGACCACCACACATGCGAATAAAGAAGCTACTGGGAATACGCAGCGTTGCACCAGTTAAACCAGAAATTGCCATTAAGGTGAATAATTCTGATTTTTCAAAAGGAAAACCTAAGTTTAACATTTGAACGGTGATGATGCCCCAGTATAGCCATACCGCGAAACCACATAATAGGCTAGGGATAGAGAGCCAAAGATTGCGGCTAGCAATCTTTTTACCTTCACTGTCCCAAAATTTGGGATCTTCTACGTCCCATTTTTGAATATCTGACATTGTCTACTCCAATTCATCAGTCATGTAATGCTTATTTCACCTTTGCTTGAGTCTTTCTTCAACGTTATTTGCTAAAGCGTAGTGTGAAACAACCAATTGTTGCGTTTAGTTTTCTAAAGCGTGTTTTAATTTTCTGACCGTAAAGTAACAAGCAGTTCATTAGATATAGTTGATCTGGATCAAGGTGCAAGTGCTAGTTGGTCTTGCTAAGGTACATTTGTACCACTTAAGTGGTAGTTTGTTTTTTGTTTTAACTTGTTGTTTTTGTGGGCTTTCTGTGTGTTTTTGTTCGAGAGGTAGTATATGCTGCAGCGCTTTAACTATTTGGTGGTAGTAATAGTAAATTTCTATTTTCTTGGGATAACGATAAAAAATTAGGTATGCTGCTTTTACTTGAAATTAATAAAAAGTAAATCATGGCAACAAACTCCCCAATCAACTCTAGTTCTTCGTTGATAGCACGCGCAGGACAAATAATGGCGGTTATCATTATGCTCGGCATAGTTAGCATGGTTTCTTCAATGTTAGTCACTGAAAGTCTTGATGGTGATGCGGCACAAATAAATAAAGCTGGGGCGCTGAGAATGCAAGCAGTGCGAATTTCTAGAGCTTATTTCGTCAATGACTACTCAGCGACTCAAAAGGTCAACGCCGAAATTGCTGTTTTTAATGAGCATCTAGCTGATTTGTTTAATAAGAATCAGCTAGATGATGAACAAGATACTGCTATAGCTAAGCAATATCAGAAAATTAAAACCTTATGGCAGACGTTAAGTCGTCACAGCTTACCGGTGAATAAAATGACATTAGCTCAGTCCATTAAACTCCTTGCTTCTTATGATAAATTTGTTTCTAAATTGGATGTTTTTGTTAGCTTGTTACAGCGTGAGTCTGAAAAAAAACTCGGTTATTTGCGGTTAATTCAAGAGGTCACCTTATTTTTAGTGATTGCCGTGTTAGGTTTTGTGTTAATTAAACTTCATCACACCTTAATTATGCCACTCAAACAATTAGTCAATGTTGCTGAGCAGCTCGGTAAAGGCAACTTTGATGTGAAAGCCAACTATAAACAAAATGATGAATTAGGGGTGTTAGCAAACACAATCGATCAGATGTCGTCAGAATTAAAACTCACTTATCAAGAGTATGAGCAAAGAGTTAGTGAGAAAACCTTAGCATTAACGCGCAGCAATCAATCCCTTGATATTCTATATCGCGCGGCACGAAATTTGGCAGGTTATACCTTATCTGAACAAGATAGCGCTTCGTTTCAAATAGACCACCAAATTATTGAAGAATTAGAGCAGTTGATAGGTGTTGGTAAGATTGCTGTTAAAATAAACAACATCAAAAACAACAGTTTAGCTGTAGATGTTTCGAGTAAAAACACCATAATTGATGATATTTGCTTTAATTATCATGAGTTCGTTTTAGAAAAGCAAGGACTACTCTTTGGTTATTTGCTTTGGGAGACACCAAAAAAAACAGTAGCTTATGGTTGGCAAAAACAAATACTTCAAGGTATGGCTGATATTATTGCAACAGCAATAGAACTTGATCAAAAAAGAAGCAGCGAAAAGCGGTTAGTGATTGTTGAAGAACGTGCCGTGATTGCTCGAGAGCTTCATGATTCATTAGCCCAGTCGTTATCTTATTTGAAAGTACAAATGAGTTTGTTAACGCGGAAAATGCAAAAACAATTGCCACAAGCACAGGTAGAAGAGACGATTGATGATATTAAAGCGGGCTTAAACAGTGCTTATTTACAACTGAGAGAATTATTGACTACATTTAGGTTGCAGTTAGATGATCCGTCAATCAAAAATGCTTTATCTGCGACTATCACAGAATTCACAGCAAAATGTCAGCATCCAATCGAATTTAATTATCAGCTACCGGATAACTATCTTAGCGCAAACCAAGAAATTCACCTGTTACAAATTATTCGAGAAGCACTTTCTAATATTCACCGTCACGCACAGGCAACGCTTGCCGGTGTTGAAATATCACTAAACAATAGCAAAATAAGTGTCAATATATGGGATAATGGCAAAGGTCTGCCTGAGCCAGTGACTAAGCGTGGACATTTTGGCATTAGTATTATGGCAGAGCGGGCAATGTCATTAGGAACAGAGATCCATTTGACGACTCGAGGTGAGTTAGGAACATTGGTAAGTTTTGAGTTTACCCATTAACGTTTAATTAGTTGGAAGCAATGTAATGAAGGTGTATTTATGAAAATAGCCAATATTTTATTAGTTGACGATCACCCTATGTTGCGTAAAGGTGTTGCTCAACTAATTTCATTAGAGGATAACCTCAATGTGGTAGGTGAAGTTAATTCAGGTGACGAAGCTATTATGTTTGCTATTAATAACACCCCTGATTTAATCCTGCTCGATCTTAATATGAAAGGGTTAAGCGGCATTGAAACATTGAGCGCATTAAAACGTGCGAACACCTGTGCTAAAGTGGTTATTTTTAGTGTCTCTGATAATGAAACGGATGTGTTGCAAGCGTTAAAATTCAATGCTGATGGCTATTTGTTAAAAGATAGCGAGCCGGAGGAGTTGATTGAAAAAATTAACCATGCCATAGCTGGGGAGTTTGTAATAAGTGAGCCGTTAACTCAAATACTGGCTAAATCGTTACGTCCACAAGTAAAAACCAACATAATGCAATCACTTACTCAACGAGAGTTAGAAAATTTAAAGCTCATTGCAAGCGGAAAAAGTAATAAAGAAATCGCTCGTAAACTTGGTATAACCGAGGCTACAGTAAAGGTGCATAATAAAAACTTGTTTAAAAAATTGGGCTTAAAGAGCCGTGTTGAAGCTGCAATGTGGGCAGTTGAACACAAAATTAGCTAAGGATCTAGCCGAGCGATTGTTAGCATTCTTGTGACTTTTGCCGCAAAACATCCTCAAAAGCCGCTAATCTTGCTCCAAAAAATTATGTTCAATAGCATGTTTTAATGATTTTTGTTGGCGCTCTGCTTGTAAAGCTAAGTACATGGCAATCATACACAAGGCTAACACTCCATATAACAGCATAAAACAGGCACTATATACGCCAATAAGATCAACGGCTAAACCAAACATTATCGGTAGGGTGCAGCCGCCTAATGCACCTAATGCAGCAATGACGCCACCGACACTGCCCATATGATTAGGATAATGATCGTAAACAATTTTATAAACGCTAGCTCGACCAATCCCTTGAGCAATACCAATAATAAAAATTAACAAGGTGAATAACCAAACATTGACTTCAAAAGAGATTTTTACATCTTTAGTCACACCATGAATGATCATGGTGGTCGGTGGATAACTTAAGAAAAACAAACAAACCATACAAATCCAGAAAGCACTCCAATTGACAGCTCTGGCGCCAAATTTATCAGAAAACCATCCTCCGACCGCTCTCACCATACTTGAACTAGTCACAAATAATAAGGTGAGTGCTAAAGCTTGTGTCAACGATAATTGATAGGCACCCATATAATAATGAGGCAGCCATAAAAGCAATGCTAAAAAAGAGCCAAAGACAAAATAATAATACAAGCCAAAGCGCCACACTTTTAAGTCTTTTAATGGGGCGAGATGAAAGGCAAGGTTGTCATTTTTCTTATCCTGGTAGTATTTGCCAATTTCAGGTGCAAATAGCCTAAAAATTATCGCCATAGTTAACATGCCTACACCATAAATAGGGCCGATTTCTTGCCAACCGTAAGCCTTAACAATAAAAGGCACTAGTACTAAGGTGATTGCAGCACCCGCATTGCCGGCACCAAAAACGCCTAAGGCAAAGCCTTGCTGCTTAGAATCAAACCAATCCGTGACATAGCGAATACCAATAGTGAATGACACACCACTTAAGCCTAAAACAAAGCCCAGTAAAATATACTCAGTAAACGTTTCAACGTAGGGTAGATAAAACAATGGGGGTACCGCTAGCAACATTTGCCAGAAGAGTAATTTTTTGCAAGAGACCTTTTCAGTTAAAAATCCGACAGGTACACGAAAAATAGCACCAGTAAAAATTGGTGCAGCAAGCAACAAACCAAATTCTGTTGAGGTGAGATTCAGGCTCGATTTTAGCTCTATGCCGAGGATAGAATATAGAGTCCATACTGAAAAACAGGCTGCAAAAGCTAATGTAGATAAGGATAACGCTCGGTAGGCGTGTTTTTGTTGTATTTCCATGTTTCTTCTTTGAGTGTGATTAATCGACGTTAGTTTTGTGGCGCTTTTAGTCATTAAAACAAATTTGATCAACATATTCCCTGTTTTTATTAGGGATATTTTAAATAACTTAGCTTTGTTGACATAAGTCAATAAAGCTAAGTTAGCAAAAGCGCAGAATAGCTCCATTATTTAACAAAATTTAAATTTAACTTAAGATGCGCATGATAGTTTTATATCAGTATGGCGCAGGAGTACTATAATGTCACATGAAGGTAAAATGAATCTGCTCAATTTTGCAGATCCTAAAATAAAAACGTTGCACGTTACTTGGTTTGCGTTTTTTTTAACATTTGTGGTCTGGTTTTCACATGCCCCTTTACTCGTCTTTATTAAAGAAGCTTTTGACTTATCGACGGCACAGGTAAAGGCATTATTAATTTTAAACGTAGCGTTAACCATTCCTGCACGGATAGTGGTTGGTATTTTGGTTGATAAGTTTGGACCTCGAAATATTTTCTCTGGCCTATTGATTATTGGATCATTTGTTTGTGTTGGTTTTGCAACCGCCAATAGCTTCGAACAACTGGCATTGTTTAGATTTTTACTTGGCTTTATTGGTGCTGGTTTCGTTATCGGTATTCGTCTAGTAGGCGAATGGTTTCCTGCTAAACAAGTAGGTGTTGCTGAAGGTATTTATGGTGGTTGGGGCAACTTTGGCTCAGCTGCGGGTGCAATGACTTTACCTACGCTTGCTTTATTATTTGGCGGCGATGATGGTTGGCGTTACGCTATTGGCTTAACGGGTGTTATTGCCGGTGTTTATGGTATTTTCTTCTACATGGTTGCCCGTAACACACCTAAAGGCTCAACCTATTTTAAACCTAAAAAATCAGGCGGTTTAGAAGTAACAAGTTGGAAAGACTTTTACTTTTACCTATTTATGAATATCCCAATGTATATTGCGTTAGGCGTGCTAGCATGGAAATTATCTCCCTCGGGCGTAAAGCTACTAACAACCGAAACAATGTATTTGATGTGGGTAGGCTTGGTAGTTTTATTTGCGGTACAGGTTCATTCAATTTGGCGTGTGAATAAAGAAAACTTAACTCATGGTGTTGCCGATATTGAAAAGTATGAATTTAAACAAGTGGCTATTCTAGATTTATCTTACTTTGTAACCTTTGGTTCTGAATTAGCGGTTGTTTCAATGTTGCCATTATTCTTTTTAGAAACATTTGAAGGTTTAAGTGCCGTGCAAGCAGGGATGTTAGCATCTGGTTTTGCCTTTATGAACCTTGTTGCTCGCCCAACAGGTGGTTGGTTTAGTGATAAATTTGGTCGCCGTAAATCTTTAATGATTTTAGTGGGTGGATTAGCTGTTGGTTATATGGTGCTGAGTCAAGTAACAGGCGCTTGGTTAATTCCAGTAGCGGTTATCGCAACTATGTGTTGTTCTTTCTTTGTACAAGCGGGTGAGGGGGCTGTGTTTGCGATTGTGCCGTTAGTTAAACGTCGTATGACAGGTCAAATTGCTGGAATGGCAGGGGCTTACGGTAATGTTGGTGCGGTAACCTATTTAACTGTGTTATCGTTTGTTGATTATTCTACCTTCTTTATGGTGATTGCGGCCTCTGCCGGGGTGATCTTCTTTGCTACTATGTTTTTAACTGAGCCTAAAGGGCATATGGCAGAAGTTAATGCCGATGGAACAGTAGAGTTAATCGACGTTAATTAAATTGCGCGTCATATTTGAAACCGCAACGGCGTTCATCTTCACTTTTTGTATCCATCACTTAGCTGACTAAGTTCAGGATACAAAAAGTTCGATAGCCTTGTTGTAATTCCAACTATTTAGCGCAATAGTCAGTCTTAAGCCTTTATTAAAAAATAAGAAACCATGTCAAAAACCAATCAGTTACAAGTTGATATCGCAAGTCATTCAATTCAAGGCTTAAAAGATAATAACGAAGACTCGGTTGGTTTTTTAGTGCCGCAAACTGTATCTGAACTTGAAAATAAAGGTATCGTCCTAGCGGTTGCCGATGGTGTGAGTAGTGCTGAAGCGGGTAAAGAAGCAAGTAAAACTGCAATTACTCGCTTTTTAAGTGATTATTATCAAACCCCTGATACATGGTCAGTTAAGCATGCGGGTCAAAAAATTCTCTCTAGTATCAACCTTACTTTGTTTAAACGCAGTCATGAATTTGTTAGCGAAGAGAAAGGCTATTTAACTACATTTACTGCATTAGTGATAAAATCACGTATTGCGCATTTTTTTCATGCAGGTGACAGTAGGGCTTACCTATTGCGTGATGGTGAATTAAAGCAACTCACTCGAGACCATGTTGCTAGTATTGGCTCAGGTCGCAGCTTTCTTGCACGCGCCATGGGTATGGATAACTCTATTCAAATTGATTATGGTCAGTTTGCCCTAGAAACTCAGGATATTATTTTAGTGACCTCTGATGGTATTCATGATTTTGTCGCTTTTGACGCCATTGCTAAATTGATATCGACAGAGCAAGCTTGCCAACAACGTATTGAAACCTTAGTTCAAGCTGCCTTAGCAAACGGTAGTGACGACAATATAAGTGGCTCTTTGTGTCAAATAGCGGCGTTGCCTAATGAAAGTCTAAATGACTACAACTCAAAGCTCACGCGTTTGCCTTTTCCTCCACCGCTTGACGAAGGCGTTATGCTTGATGGCTATAAAGTACTCAAAGAGCTGTTTGCTAGTAGCCGCAGTCAATTGTATTTGGTAGAAGATACTGACACTGGCGATAAAATGGTAATGAAAACCCCTTCCATTAATTTTGAAGATGATACCGGTTATATTGATAGATTTATTCAAGAAGAGTGGATCGGTAAACGTATTGACAGTGAATATGTGGTTAAAATTATTAATCAACAGCGGCCTCGCACTTGTTTGTATTACTTAATGGAATTTGTTCAAGGGATTTCATTGGAACAATGGATAGCAAACAACCCCTTTCCTAAACCGAAAGTCGCTTTTAATCTTGTTGAACAAATAGCAAAAGGTTTAGCCGCTTTTCATAAAATGGAAACTATTCATCAAGATCTAAAACCGGGTAACATCTTAATCGATCAATATAATCAAGTTAAAGTGGTTGATTTTGGTTCAGTATTTGTTGCGGGGCTTGCTGAAGTTTTTATTCCGTTAGAACATGAGGGGGTGTTAGGTACGGCCACCTATTCAGATCCCAAATATTTATTGGGAAAAAACACTGGTGTTCAGGGCGATTTATATGCTTTAGCAACAATTACTTATGAAATATTTACCGGAAAGCTTCCTTACGGTGACAAAATAGCAGAATGTCAAACGGCTTTTGAATATGATCGCCTTCGCTATGTTTCGGCAACTGTAGCAAACCCTGTTATCCCAATGTGGTTTGATCGCACCTTAGAGCGAGGGGTTAGTTTTGATCTGGAAAGGCGTTATACCAATATTGCCGAATTTATCCAAGATCTAAAAAAACCCAATCCTAGCTATTTGCTTGATGACCCTAAAGTAACTAAAAATAAATCTCAAGTGTTGTTTTGGCAGTTACTTTCGGGCTTTTGGATATTGATGCTGGTATTGGTTGTTGCGCTGTTTACTCAAGGGTAATGCCATTTCCAATTATCTGATGTAGGTTCGAATTTATTTCGGCAAACGGGCAACAAATTAGCCCCTACAGTGGCGTAAACTATTTTTTCTGTGAAATGAATAGGCAAGTTAATTTTTATTGTTAAATTTAGCTTTGAATTTATCTAAATTAATCAAAAACCAACAATTAAGCCCAACCATAAAGCCTACAAATGAAAATAATTGCAGCGTTAAATAAAACTCGTTACCTTGTGTTACTGGCCATATTAGTAACATAGGAATATCAGCAACAAAAACAGAGCCAAATACTATGGTGAAAAAGTTAACCATCTTCCTTCTTTTAATCATTCCCCAAAATTTACCACCGATGAAGAACATATAAATATAAGCAACGGGAATAGCTGCTAATGTTAAACCAAAAAATAGGCCAAGAAAATCTAACAGGCCACTGTCCATGTTGAAGCCAGGCACATCAGCAATATAGGCATAAAAGGCGAAAGCAAAAGGCGTAATCAATGGAGCGAGCGCTAGCGCTTTATTTTCTGTCATCAGTAAATACTCGTTTAGTAAATTAAGTTAAAGAGATTAGGTTAATGTACAGTATAGCCATCTTCTTCAATGAGCTTTTGTGCTTTTTCAATATCTAATTGCTCAATGGGTGCCGCTAAATAATAAGGCAGCTCAACAGCTTTATCGTTGAGCTTTAGCATTTTGCTTTCCAATAAACGGTCAATCACTGAGTCTAAGGTATCGTCTAAGCGTTCTGGCACTTGTGGGTATTGCTGACGCATAAAGTCAACTAATTGCCCAAGTGTGTGTTTACCATCGGCAAGTGAAATGACAATACCAAACCATTCTTCTAGTTTGGTGCTTTCTTGCGGGTTATTAATATCGGCCAAGGCGACTATGCCCGCTTTTCGAGTGAATACGACGGTACGATAAAAAAATTGTGATTTATCCAAAATAGCTCTCTGTCTTTATTATGTGTTTGCGATACCAGCGACTTTGTCATTGTGGCAACGTTCAATTGCCTAATTTTAGCATGAAATAAATGGCTAAACGCTGATCTAGATTAAATCGATGAAAAAAAGTTAGATTATAATAACAAGGATGAATATTAGCCTTCAACAGTATCGAATATCTGCGAAAATTATTTTTTTTGCATTGTTTCTATTCGCTCCCTTATTAAATATATTCCGCTTCGACCTTGATTTAGGTCACTTTATTATTTTTGGTCAAGCCTGGACTATCAGTATAGACTCTATTTTGCATGGAGGAGGAGATAGCCTTGATGCCGCTATTAAAATATTCTCTCGTGTTTTATTGCCCGGTATGGCTTTTGTGGCAGTTTCTGGCGTGCTTATTTGGAAATTTGGCCGTATTTACTGTGGCTGGTTATGTCCGCATTTCTCTGTAGTTGAACTCATTAACGATTTAATGCTGAAAAAACTGAATCGGGTCACTATTTGGGAAAAAGCTAATAAGCAAACCCACGGTTTACTGCCCAAGCTTATCGTCTTTGTTGCCGCGGTGAGCATGGCCTTTGTATGGGCTGTTGGCTTGTTAAGTTATTTGGTTGCTCCTTATGAACTATTAACTGGCTTGGTCAGTTTAGATTTAGGTTTTGGCTCTAGTCTTTTTATTGGCGTTGCAACACTGGTATTTACCGCCGATTTTATTTTTGCAAGACATGTTTTTTGTAAATACGGCTGTGCGTTGGGGCTATTTCAAAGCTTGATCTGGATGGCTAATAATAAAGCTATGGTAATAAAATTTGACCGGGCACGAGCGAAAGTATGCAGAGATTGTGAGTCGTACAATAAACATAAACCTTGTGATCAGGCATGTCCAATGCGTTTACCTACCCGCAATATGAAACGGGCAAAATTTACTTGTACTCAATGTGTACAATGCGTATCTGCATGTAATCAAGTACAAAAGGATAACCCTGAGGGAGGGTTGTTAAGTTGGGTAAATGGTGATGAAGCGATAGAAGTCGATAGACCGGCCAGTAAATACAAAGGTGAAACCATCCCTATTAAAAAAGTGAAATAATGCTATGGTAGATAGTACACACACAGTAACGAGCAACTTTAATATAGTAAGGAATTTAAAATGCGATCATTATTATTACTTTGTTTTTTTATTGCCTCAAGTAATGTATTTGCTAAAGAGGTGGTAGTTGAAATTTATAAGAAAAAATATATTCCTGCAGAAGTTACTATAGAGCAAGGAGATACGGTTGTTTGGAAAAACATAGAAAAACGTCAATATCATAATGTGTGGTTTAAACAACTTGATAAAGAAGAGCCGCAATACTTTTTTCCTGATGAAAGTTATCAGCGCCAGTTTGAGCAAATAGGTGCTTTTCCTTATGAATGCGGTCCTCATCCTCGGATGAAAGGTAAAGTGATTGTCGTTGACAAAAATCACTAAACGACATCAAAAAGCGTTAGCAGCATTTGCTTAATTTTCACTAACATCTTATCTTTAGAGTGTAATGCAAAGAGGGATGTCCTTATATTTTATAGGGTTATATAAGTTTTTTAAGTTGTGAGCCTTTTTTTGATATGGCTCAATATTAAGTTATATAACGACACATTTTTTTACATCTATCAAAAAAACTTGATTTCTATCAAGCCATCTTCTGCCTTACTTACGTTATTATCTCTTGGCTTTTACTAACATCAAGTAACTATTGAGTTAATATATAACACTAACGCATGAATATTATTATTCATTAAGGGAAACACCATGTCAGAGAGCTTTACTAAAGGCATGGCAAGGAATATTTATTACGGGGGAAGTGTATTCTTCTTCTTAATATTCTTAGCTTTGACTTTTCACACTGTAAAAGAAATGCCCAAACGGGATAATCGAGAAAATATTACCGAAGCGGTAGAACGCGGTAAGCATTTATGGGAAAAAAACAACTGTGTAGGTTGTCATTCGTTAATTGGTGAAGGTGCATACTTTGCTCCGGAACTAGCAAATGTTTATGACCGTCGTGGTGGTGCTGCTGGCTTTAAAGCCTTTTTTAATGGTTGGATGAAAGCTCAGCCATTAAATATTCCAGGTCGTCGTCAAATGCCTAACTTTCACTTAACTGACCAAGAAATTGATGATTTAGCTGAATTCCTTAAATGGACATCAGAGCTAGATGACAATAACTGGCCACCAAACATCGAGGGTTAAGCTGTGAATACATTAAAATATCAATCACAAGCCGTAGCAAAACCATACTTTATTTTTGCAATGATCTTATTTGTCGGCCAAATTCTTTTTGGTTTATTAATGGGCATGCAATATGTTGTAGGTGATTTTTTAGGTGGGTTAATTCCATTTAATGTTGCGCGTATGGTGCATACCAATTTACTTATCGTCTGGTTATTATTTGGTTTCATGGGGGCTGCCTATTATCTGATACCTGAAGAATCAGAAACAGAGCTGTACAGTCCTAAATTGGCAATCGCATTATTCTGGATATTTGCTGCTGCTGGTGTACTAACCATTTTAGGCTATTTGTTGCTACCTTATACAAAACTAGCGGATATTACCTTTAATGAATTATGGCCAACCATGGGACGTGAGTTCCTTGAACAGCCAACCATCACTAAACTTGGTATTGTTGTTGTTGCTTTAGGTTTCTTGTTTAACTTAGGTATGACCATTTTAAAAGGCCGTAAAACGGCGATTAACATGGTAATGATGACAGGTTTAATTGGTTTAGCCGTATTCTTCTTGTTCGCTTTTTATAACCCTACTAACTTAGCATTAGATAAGTACTTCTGGTGGTTTGTTGTGCATTTATGGGTTGAAGGTGTTTGGGAATTAATCATGGGCGCTATTTTAGCTTATGTATTAATCAAAGTGACAGGTGTTGACCGTGAAGTAATTGAAAAATGGTTATATGTAATTATCGCAATGGCATTGATTTCAGGTATTTTAGGTACAGGTCATCACTTCTACTGGTTAATGACGCCTGAATACTGGCAGTGGGTTGGTTCAATCTTCTCAGCTTTAGAGCCATTACCTTTCTTCGCTATGGTTTTATATGCCTTTAATATGGTTAACCGTCGTCGTCGTGAACATCCTAACAAAGCCGCTACTTTATGGGCGTTAGGCACAGCAGTTATGGCTTTCTTAGGTGCTGGTGTTTGGGGCTTCTTGCATACGCTTTCTTTCGTAAACTATTATACTCATGGTTCACAAATCACAGCAGCTCATGGACATATGGCTTTCTACGGCGCTTACGCTATGATCGTTATGACTATTATGTCTTATGCTATGCCTAAGTTACGTGGTATCGGTGAAGCAAATTGTAATAAAGCACAAGTAGTTGAAATGTGGGGCTTCTGGTTAATGACCGTTGCTATGGTATTTATCACCTTATTCTTAACAGGTGCTGGTATCTTGCAAGTATGGTTACAACGTATTCCAGAATCAGGTGAAGCTTTAAGCTTTATGGCAACACAAGATAAATTGGCTATTTTCTACTGGTTACGTGAAATTGCCGGCGTAATTTTCTTACTTGGTTTAATTTCATATATCGCTAGCTTCTTCATTACAGAAGAAAAAACAGCGTAATGTAAAAAGTTAGTCACTTTTACTGATAGTTTAAAAACCGCGAATGAACTTTCGCGGTTTTTTTATGTGTAATTTTTGAGTTTGACTATACTCAAGACAAACATTTAAAAAAGGTTACCAAGGTCATTGAGTTATAGGTGCGACTATATTTTCAACAAACTTGATTTAATTAAGTAAATATTATTAATATGTAACTGGTCAGATGTTCTGTTTATCATTTAAAAGAAGAGTTTTTGTTTATGCTTTTTAAAGTAAAAGTGTTAAAAGTTGCCCATAAAGTTGTGATTGGCTTTGCTATTATATTATTGCTGTTGCTTTTCTCTAGTATCAGCTCAGTGGCTATTTTAAGTGATATTAAGCAAGCATCTGCGAAGGTGGATGATTTCGCCTTACCTATGCAAAAACATGCCAATACTGTGCAAAAACAGTTGTTAAAACAGGCGAAATTGTCAGCTTTTGTACCGAGTGCTACTACAACAAATGAAATTGACCAATTAAAAAACACGTTTGCACAACAAGGGTACTTGTTGGTAGAACAAAGAAAATCAATAGAAAAAATGCTATATGTCTTTCCAACTATTGATAAATTAACTCAATTTAATCTAGCTTATGAGCAGTATACAAACGCTGTTGAAGCGATGCTTGCATACAAAGCCGATGAAATAAACCAAACCCAAGTATTCGTTAGTCAGCAAAAAGCGCTTGGTGATATTCTCTATGAAGCAGGTGCAGTGCTCGGTGATTTAACCTACTTAGACGATCCAGATAATCAAGAGCAAGTAGATAGAGTGTCTGGTTCAGCCAGTCAAATTGAAGGCTTTATCTTTAATTTGACTGATGCAACCAAAACTATTTTATCAATAAACACTATTGCTGAGGTTGAAGAGTCACAACAAACTATTGAGTTTGCTATTAGTAACGTAGAGCAATATTCGATATTTTTAGTGACCTTGGGTGAGTCGTATAATACCAATGGCTTAATATCGCAGTTTGTGGAGGAGTTTGATAAAGCTAAGGATATGCTTCGTGGCGACAATAATTTATTTAGCTTAAAAATGTCCCAGCTTGAACAACGAAACGCGTTGAATGAAGCGTTTAAAAATTCAGAAAAACATATCAATACCTCAATCAATGCCATCGATGTGTTTTTGCAAAAAGTTGATAGCAACTTAACTCAATTACAAGCAAACATTTTTGATAATGTTGAGCAGGGTAATTTGGAAACGGTGATCATTTTTGTCGTGTTGTTCTTGGCGGGTGTAGGCATTGCTTTAACTACGATAAAATCTATGATTGGGCCATTACAGAAAATCAATATGGTTTTATCTCAAATTGCTAAAGGCGACTTGTCTCATCAGTTAATCGTGAAATCTGATGATGAATTTGGTGAGCTGTCAAAAAATGTCAACCTAGTGGTGGCGGATCTGCGTAAACTGATTAGTAACATTTCAGAAAATACTCACTTGTTACACCATGCGGCAGAGCAATCGAGCGAGAAAATAGCGCAAGTGACCGACTCTTTAGCAATTCAAAAACAAACTATAGAGCATGTTACCGTTCAGACTACGGAGCTAGGCGAAAGTGCTGACCATATTTTAGCTAAAGCTAATAATGCCGAGCAGAAAATGACGAGTGCCTTATCGCAAAGTGGAGAGCTTGAGCAGACAGCTAATACCACTAATGATCGCATGCAAAACCTAGTAACTATGTTAGACAGTACTACGGATGTTATGGCAGTATTGCAACAAGAATCCACCAATATTAGTGGTATTTTAGAAACAATTCGTGGCATTTCAGATCAAACTAACTTGTTGGCCTTAAATGCTGCCATTGAAGCTGCTCGAGCGGGAGAAGCAGGACGAGGTTTTGCTGTGGTCGCTGATGAAGTTAGGTTGCTTGCCAGTAGAACGCAAGAGTCAGCAACAGAAATCCAAACAATGATAGAATCATTGCAAAGACAAACTGAAAAAGCAGTTATTGACATTAAACAAGGTAAGGATGAAGCGAATAACTGCCAAGATCACACCAACCATTTATTGAAAACATTATTATTGATCACCGCTGCGATTGAGCAAATGCATGATATGAGTAGTGATATTTCACACTCTGCCACGCAACAAAATAGCTTAAGTAATGACATTAATCAGAGTATTGGCGAGGTTGTAGGTTTAAGCCAAGAAAGTAGTGAAAAATCAACCTCTACTTTAACCTATAGCAAGCAGGTGGCTGATTTAGCGGCTGAACTAGAAAACTCAATTGATACGTTTAAAGTCTCATAATTCAATGTATATCTTTGTAATAAGGAGTATTTTTGTGCTAGCTTGGCCGCATAAATCCTAGATCTCTGCGATTAAATCTAGATAAGTTGGGAAACACCGCATCAATTTCGTTGGTGGATAAACCAAACCACTTTGCCAAAGTAGCAGCGTATTGATCCACAGAGGTGGTGGGAATTATTCTGCCATCGCCAAAATCATCGGCGGAGTTAAGAGAAAAATCTTCAGGCATATTGCCGTAGATATCGCCCCCTTGCACGGCTCCCCCCATTATAATTTGGTGACCACCCCAACCATGGTCGGTGCCATCACCATTGCTGGTCAATGTTCTACCAAAATCAGACATGGTAAATGAAGTAATATTGTTAGCTAGCCCTCGGGCTTGTAGGTCAGCGTTAAAAGCAAATAAGGCTTCGCTTAAGGTTTGGAGTAATACTGGCTGCATACTGTTTTGATTATCATGGGTGTCAAAGCCGCCCATACTGACAAAAAATATTTGCCGTGGCTGTGATAATAATTGTTGAGTACTTGCTAAAGTAGCGACCATTTTCAATTGGTTAGCTAAGTGGTTATCAGGATAACTAACGACTGGCTCGCTGGCGCTGTTTATCGCGTTAGCGACACTATCAATATTGCTTTGAGCTCGTGTGTAAATGGCATTGTGTGCTTGCCCTAAAGGGTGAGTTTCAGCTGCCATCAATTTTGTGAAAACCTCTAGTCTATCCTTATTCCAGTTTTTATTTGGGTCTAACGCTGCAAAGGTTTCGACGCCGCTAGCATCGAGAGAATAAGGGAGTGAACTCGCGCCAGTTTGTAAAATATTGGCGCCCGCTATCGATAAATTCATCGATAGCGGGTTGGTGCTATCCATAATTAAATCTGCCATCCGTCCAGCCCAACCTGACCTTGAGGTTTGCTCTGGCCATGAGGTTTGCCAATGCTTTTGTTGGTCATTATGTGAGAACAGCTGCGGAGGTAATAAATCAGCATTTTGTTGAGCTTGGCTTTTATTTACAGGTTGTAATAACGGGCCAGTATTGGCTAAAAAAGCTAAATTTCCTTGGCTAAAAAGTTGCCGCATTGGCGACATAAAACTTGGTAAGGCTAGATTATATGGCATAGATGAAATAGGGCTAATGGGCATTAAATCACTTTGGGCAATAGCTAGGTTTTGCCGAACCTTTTGATAGTTTTGATAATCATTAGCTTCATTTGGAATCAACATATTAAAAGAGTCGTTACCGCCATGAAGAAAAATACACACTAAGGCCTTGTAGTCATCAAAACGACGACTGGTTTGCGCTAAAGCGCTATTGACCAATGACATACTAGAAAGAGCAGCACTGGCACTACCCAGACCCATTGTGCTGCTAAGTAAATGTTTAACAAAATTGCGTCGATTCATTTCTTATCCTTTTGCTTGGATCTATTTTTGCACAGTATATTGTGCAGATATCATAATCATAAATAGTAGGTTACTTAAACGAGCGTTTATTTCTTGTCCAGCTGTTTCATCAAACGCTTGGGTTAGGATTACTTGCATAGGCTCGCTCATCTTGCCTCCTAATAGCATCATGTTTAGGTGTGCTAGTAGTTGTTCTGTATTATCTACCAGGGGTATTAAGGAGCTTAAGTCAATTAAAATGCGTTGATCATCCTGGTTTTCACCTTCAGACTCAGTATGTCCCCATAGCGTTGAATAAGCTAAAAAGTTACTGGTGCGGGTTAAGTAATTCTCGGTAACCATTTCTAACTCGGGGGCAAGTAAATCGTGTTCACTGAGAATTCCCGGTGGGGCATAGTCTGGAGAAAAGAAGTTAAAGACATGGTGAGCACTTAAGGGGGCTTGTGCAAAAGCATAATCAGGCCAGTTAAATTGAAATCGTTCATTAGGAGAAGAGGCATTAAAGGCTCGCCACAGATGGACTGCACGCAATAAAGGTTCACGTATTTTACCAAAATTTGCATTACTACTTGTGCCATTGATTGCTTCTTTATCAAGCAATATTGCTTTGATTAATGCAGCTAAATCACCACGAACACCTTGGCCATTATCATTAAAAGCAGCACTGACACGTGCAACATAGTCAGGGCTAGGGTTGCTGGTGACTAATTTTTTAATTAACTGCTTGCCGATAAAAGGCGCTACGTTTGGGTGATAAAATAGGTTATCTAATGCCATGTCGAGATCTTGTTTTGCACTTTGATTGGCAGGAACAACTACATTATTTAGTAAGTGTTTCTCAGAGGTATCATGAAAAGCTTCAACCGCAATCATTGGCTCCATGGTGTTGTAATTTCGATAGAATTTCCACCAAGTATCGGCTGTTGTGCCATTAAAATTCCAGCCGGTATAAATATGAGCAAATGCTTTTATGGTTTCTTGGTTGTAAGTGGCAATAGTGTGTCCATTTTGCAGTTTTTCACTGCCATCATTATTGAGTTCAACTAAACCTATACTGAAAAGTTGCATCACCTCGCGGGCATAGTTTTCATCAGGTCGAATATTAGCTTGCTCATTGGGCTTTTCATTACCAAGTACACTCAAATACATGCCCATAATGGGTGACAGTGTGACATGCTCTAGCAACTCACGGTAATTAGCAAATGCGTTATTCACTAAGAGATCATAATAGTTTGCAAGCCCATAGGTATCATCACCGAAAGCGCTTTGGTCTGATACAACCAATATTTCACTTAAAGCAAAAGCGACGCGCTGTCTTAGTTGATCTTCTGCGGTAAGTGCAAGGGTAAACCACGTTTCTAATCTTGCATTACGATCAGGTTTTTCATCAGCTGATAAATTAAGGTTTGGCTCTAATGCTTGTAAGTAGGCAACATGAGAACTAGCAGGCATGGCTATTTGTTGATCAAGCCATGTTTCAAAGCCAATATTGCTAAGCTCTTCTATATTGCTGAGTGTTGCGCCAAATGTTGCCATATTAAGAAAGCGTGCACTTTGATTTTTGCTAGGTAACAGGGCAGGTTCGGGTACCACACTAGGTGGTGGCATAGAGATTTCATCAGTGTTTTCGCCACCGCAAGAAGCTAGTAGAAAAATAACCAGAATTACAACACAACATCTAAACATAGAAACCTCTGAGAATAAGTTGGTTTGGCAGCCCATGATAAAGTATTGGTTAAATTTCACTCAACTTCAATGTGTTCGTGTGATGATTACAAATTTTTATCACTTAGTTTCAATTAACCTTATTATTAGGTCGATTTACCTTAATTTCCTGAAACATTACTTTCGATATGCTAGCTTGTTGCTATTGAAAATAATTATTACAAGGTCAAAATAATGCAATTTTTTAAACGGTTACCGTCATTGCTTTTTCTTACGCTGATGTTTACTTCATCAGCTTCATCGATAGAGCACGAACGTAAATTACCTATTGATGAGCAGAACACTACCACTCATGTGACTAAAATTAATGCTAAAAAGGTTAAGTATAGTGCAACAACCGGTACCCAACCTGTTTGGGATGATAAAGGCAACCCTACGGCAAGTCTTTTTTATACGTATTACCAACGTACTGATATCAAAGATAACAGTAAACGACCATTGTTAATATCGTTCAATGGTGGACCTGGCTCTGCTTCTGTATGGATGCACGTCGCTTACACCGGCCCTAGGGTGTTGAATGTTGATGATGAAGGTTATCCGCTCCAGCCTTATGGTGTGAAAACTAACCCTTATTCAATTTTAGATGTGGCTGATATTGTTTTTGTTAACCCAGTCAATACTGGCTACTCAAGAGTATTACCGAATAAAGATGGAAAAATGCCAAGCAAAGAGCAGCAAAAAAGCATGTTTTTTGGTGTCAATGCTGATGTGAATTACTTGGCTGAGTGGATTACTACCTTTGTCACTCGAAATAATCGTTGGCGTTCACCCAAGTATTTAATTGGTGAGAGCTACGGAACCACGCGGGTATCAGGGTTAGCACTAGCGCTACAACAAAAACAATGGATGTATGTAAACGGTGTTATTTTAGTATCGCCAACGGATATCGGTATTGAACGTGATGGCCCAGTGAAGGCCGCCAATCGTTTACCTTATTTTGCAGCAGCCGCTTGGTATCATCAGGCATTGACGGATGAACTTCAAAATAAAGATCTATTAGAGCTACTTCCAGAAATTGAGCGATTTACCATCAATAAATATATCCCAGCGCTGGCTAAAGGTGGTTTTATTTCTGATGAAGAAAAGCAGCAAATTGCCGAACAGGTAGCTAGGTACTCAGGCTTGTCAGTTACTGCAGTTTTAGCAAATAATCTTGATGTGAATAATCGTTATTTTTGGAAAGAGCTATTACGTACGAGAAAGCAAACTATCGGCCGGTTAGATTCACGCTATTTAGGCATTGATAAAAAAACGGCAGGTGATAAACCGGATTATAATGCCGAGCTAACCTCATGGCTTCATAGCTTTACCCCAGCAATAAACTATTATCTTCGAGAAGAATTAAATTACAAAACCGATATTAAATATAATATGTTTGGTAATGTTCACCCTTGGGATCGCAGTAATAATCACACAGGGGAAAGCTTGCGTTTGGCTATGGCACAAAATCCGTATTTAAATGTTATGATCCAATCTGGATATTTCGATGGCGCAACCAATTATTTTGACGCTAAGTACACTATGTGGCAGTTAGATCCTAGTGGACAAATGCAAGATCGCTTATCGTTTAAAGGTTATCGTAGTGGTCATATGATGTATCTTCGTCACGAAGACTTACAACAAGCAAATCAAGATATTCGTCAGTTTATCCAGCAGTCATTGCCAGCAAAAGGGCAAGCAGCTAAATATTAAGCATTGGTTAAATGTGGCAATACAGTAATTAGGATTTTTTATGGCGGGTGCGAGTTTATTAACGTTAATAGATAAAATTGCGATGGTACTTGATGATGTTGCTTTAATGACTAAAGTAGCCGCCAAGAAAACCGCAGGGGTTTTGGGGGATGACTTAGCGTTAAATGCCCAGCAAGTATCCGGTGTTAATGCTGACAGAGAGTTACCTGTGGTGTTGGCGGTCGCTAAAGGCTCTGCAATTAATAAACTGATTTTAGTGCCATTAGCATTAGCTGCGAGCGT
This sequence comes from Colwellia sp. KU-HH00111, assembly GCF_040362745.1. NCBI lineage: Bacteria > Pseudomonadati > Pseudomonadota > Gammaproteobacteria > Alteromonadales > Colwelliaceae > Colwellia > Colwellia sp. KU-HH00111. The sequence goes on from NZ_BAABWO010000001.1 coordinate 161,106, forward strand.
CTTTTTACCCTGGCTAATAACGCCACTGTTAATGTTAGGTGGCGCTTATCTTTGTTTTGAAGGTGTTGAAAAAGTATATCACTCACTGACTCTTTGTGTTAATTCAGAAAAAAAGCAAGCAGAGCAACAGCAAGTGCACCAAGTACTTATGGCTGATAACTTAGATATAGTTGCGTTAGAACAAGAAAAAATCAAAGGAGCGATTCGAACTGACTTTATTTTGAGTGCAGAAATAATCGTTATTGCTTTGGGTACAGTACAGCATGCGAGTTTTTATCATCAAGCAATAGTTGTTTCCATTATTTCAGCGGTCATGACCTTTGGGGTTTATGGATTAGTCGCGGCTATTGTTAAGTTGGACGATGCAGGTGTTTATCTTTTAAGACAAGGTTCGTTTAACCATCTAAGGCAGAAATTACTTGGCAAATTTCAGCGCGCTATAGGTCACGCTCTATTAGGTTTTGCCCCCATATTAATGCGTTTATTAGCATTTGTAGGCACTCTTGCTATGTTTCTGGTCGGTGGTAGTATTTTAACACATGGTATTGCGCAGACACATCAAATGCTGGCTATCATTGTGCAAGTGATTGATCAAAATATCCCTACAGGCATGATTAATACGGTTGTGCTCAAGCTTATGCCTTTCGTTTTTGATGCCTTAATCGGTTTGTTAGTCGGTGTGGTTGTACTTATACTGGTTAGCATGTTGCGTCTTTTTTTTCGAGTTTTTAATGGTTAATCTTGATATAAGCCCACATAGGGGTGATCAGTTACCAATTGTTATTTAAAAATGAGTAAACTTCATGCTATTCTAAATTTTTTACTATGAAGTATACGCTTCTCTCCCTTTTAGGATAATTGACGTTGCCGCACGTGTTTCGAAACATTTTACTGTTGTTTTTTTTCTGTTCCATTTTTGTTGTTAATGCGGCGCAATTAACCGATGCAGCTGCGCTGCAAAAAATGGAACATCAGTTACACAAGCAACCTTGGAAAACTTATCAAACTTTGCTTATACAAGCTGAACAGTTTGATCAAATGTCCGCAAATTACAAACTATGGTGGTTGTTACGTAAAGCACAAGCAGAAAATCTATTATATTTTTTTGACCGATTCAATCAAACGGTAGCTCAAGCTACTGAAGCTATCAATGAACAAACACCAGATAAAATTATTATCAATATTAATATTTTTAATGGCATCATTTTACAACGTCAGGGCAAGTATCAACAATCACAAACCGTGCTAAAAGCTGCACTTGAGTCAGCAAAAGATAATAACTTTACCTATCTAGCAGTACATGCAAAACAAGAGCTTGCTTACACCCGAAGCTTAACACAAATATATGAACTTTCGCTAACTGAACTCCAACAAGCATACGTTGAAGCCTTTGCCCTAAACGATATTTTTTTACTCGCTAAAATCAACGAAGTTTACGGTGCTATCTATGGTTATATGCATGATTATGCTAAATCAATTGAGTATTATCACAAAGCACTGACAAGCTATCAGCAACTTGAATACCCAGCCCACGAGGTTGAAGCCATTTATGGTTTGGCGGCCACCTATCGGTATTGGAAAAAATATGATCTGGCGATTGAGTATTACCAACGTTATCAACAGGCGATAAAATTTAGCCCAAATAATATCGATGGTAAATTTTATGCGGCTTATGGCATTGCAATGAGTGAAGCTGAGCAGGGACGTTGTAACAGAGCACTGGTTTCTCTTGATCATGCTTTAGCTTTACCCGGATTAATTGATTACAAGGCTGAATTATACAAACGTAAAGCGCAATGCTTAATTAAACTTAATAAACTCGCTGAAGCAGAGCAATCATTAACACAAGCTAGTGATATTTTAGCTGAAATTCCGGAATTAGATGGCACTCACTGGCAGATAGAGATTATCAAAATCCGTGCTGAATTAGCGCAAGCGCAAGGGCAAAGTAGTCATGCATATCAATTATTAAAGGAATTTAATAAAAGTGAAATTGCCATGTTAAAGAAAAGCTCAGCTGCTCAACTGCTGCGCATTCGAAGCGTTATGGAAGATGAGCGCAAAAATGTCGAAATTGCGTTGTTACAACAGCGTGCCAAGGTACAAGCCTTGCAATTCCAGCAACAGAAACAAAAAAATAACATGCAAGCTTATATTATCAGTATAGTCGCTTTGCTGGTTTTATTTATATTACTGTTTGCTATTTTCCAATGGCGGAATAATAGAAAGCTATTAGCATTATCAATACGTGATCCATTAACTAATTTATTTAATAGACGATATATTTTTGATTTTCTAAATAAATTAGTCAATATTCAGCGCTCGGAAAAAAGCACTGTATCTATTATTTTGATTGATATTGATGATTTTAAACAAGTGAATGATCTTTATGGACACCATTTTGGTGATGCTGTTATTTGTAAAATAGCTGACATAGGCAAAGAAATCATGCGTAAAGAAGATATTATTGGCCGGGTAGGCGGAGAAGAGTTTCTTTGTGTACTGCCACGCTTAGATGCTATTCAAAGTTTACATATCGCCCAGAGGTTTGTGAATAAAGTGAATGCTTGTGAGTTTATGGTCGAAGATCATCAACACAAAAGTCATAAAGTCATGGTCACAATTAGTATTGGCATAGCGACCACAGGCGAAAATATTCACAGCAGTACTCAACTCTATGTACAAGCGGATAAAGCACTCTATCATGCCAAAGCGAGTGGAAAAAACCGTGCAATGCAATATCATCAATCCATGAAACATGCCTATCAAAAAGAAACCAGCGCTGGCAATTATGCGCAAGATCTTGAAGATAAACACTAAAGCCTAAGTTGCCAGAGAGATGTCTTTTTCTGAATCAACTTTGCCTTTATTATCAAACACCATTTGTTTGCTACAACGCTATATAGCGCACTTGGGTTGCCGAGCTCAAATTCATTTTGAATTAGAGGGGTGTAATCGTCTGAAAAATTCCCAGCACAAATTAAATTTTGACACTATTAATCAACATTTACAGCAGATGAACATTGATGGTGAAATTATCAGTGAGTATTGGCAAAATCAATGGGAATATGTGTCATTGTTTAATGGCCAATCTCCATTAAAAGAAGCACAAAATTTGCATCAAATATTGAATCATTTACCGCAATGGTTTAAAGCTTTTTATAGTCAACATGGTTTAGTTGATACTCTGATTCAACCTGTGGTTTGGTCGGGAGATAAAGGCAAGCTAGTATTAGGCTCTACCCAAATTTTCAGCGATGATAGCCGTGCTGTTCATATACCCAATGCGATACAACTTAATGTCAGTATTCTTGATGATAATGGCAACAATCTTATTGCTAACAAGGGCGTAGGAGAATATTTACAATATTGTTTTTTACGTACAAGCCTAGAGTGTTGCCTGTTGTATCTACCTGATAATGCAGCGTTTGAGCGTTTAACGTTGAAAACACGTTACGGTTTAGCGCAAGAATTATGCTCTCCTATAGATATTTCAGGGGGGCATCAAGGGAGCATAGCTCTATATCAAAAGCTTGGTAAACATAACCAACAAATGGGAGCAGAGCCTCTATTGTATGATCATCATAATCAGGTGTTATCAGTACAGCAAAATTGGCAAAAAACCGCTCGAATTGAACATAGGTTAGGTGCGGCAAGTCTCGATTATAATCCTTATTTAAATGTGATTTATGCGTTGCTTAATGTCATAGACACCCTTGAAAGTTATAAAAAAAACCAACACTTATCACCACCTGAGTTAGCTGCTCGAGCTTTACCCAGATCATTGATGAGCGATGCAATAGAGCCAAATTCTCCTGGAGCGGTCGAGCTATTTAAAGCAGGCTCATGGTTTAGCCAACGTCTTAATTTGCTTGGCAGCAAAGCGATTGACTTGAAATTTAATAAGTCTCTTGACTGTCCATTAAGATTGGGCGATAAAATAAAGCAAATAGTTTTAGACAATTATCAAACAAAAATACACTTACACTCGGTATCTAATACCGCTCACAAAAAATAAGAAGTTAATTTATGGATGTCAGAAAAGTACCTCGCATGAGCCCGCCTTCGCTTAATGGCACAAGTGTTAAAGCTAAAAAACAGGAATTAAAAGCATACTTTAGACAAACATGGGCTGAATATGAATCGCTTTTCTCCTTGATCAATAATGACAGCGCATATTACTTACGCCCAGAACGTTTACGTCATCCCCTTATTTTTTATTATGGACACACGGCAAGTTTCTATATTAATAAGCTGATGTTAGGAAAGTTTATTTCACAGCGCCTTAATAGCAAATTAGAAGCGATCTGTGCTGTGGGTGTCGATGAAATGAGTTGGGATGATTTAAATAGTGACCACTACGATTGGCCTAGTGTCGAAGAAGTGAGGTTATACCGTACTCAAGTGGCTAAATTAGTTGAACAACTTATCGATGATATGGCGCTGACGCTACCAATTACATCTGATTCATTAGCTTGGATAATCTTAATGGGCTGTGAACATGAACGAATTCACCTTGAAACCTCTTCGGTTATTATGCGCATGCTGCCGTTACATTATTTGAGTCAAGATAACCCAAATACCAAAGAACACTGGTCAACGTGTACTGAAAGTGGCAAAGCGCCAACGAATACTTTAGTTGCTATTGAGGGGAAACAAATTGAATTTGGCAAACCGAACAGTGATGATACCTTTGGTTGGGATAACGAATATGGCTATGATACGTTAGCTGTACCTAACTTCAGTGCGAGTAAATATTTGGTGTCAAATCAAGAGTATTTGGCGTTTGTCAATGCTGGCGGTTATCAGCAAAGCAAATTTTGGACTGATGAGGGCAAACAATGGTTAGCCTATACCCAAGCAACAATGCCACGCTTTTGGTTTGAAAAAGATACCGAAGCAACGTCTGATAAAAGCGAACACAAAAAATGTTATTGGCAACGTAATTTACTTAATGAAATGCCGTTACCCTTAAATTGGCCAGTAGAAGTCAACTATCTTGAAGCTAAAGCATTCTGTCAATGGAAGAACAGTCTAACAGCCCCCAACAATGAACAATTTTTTCGTTTACCCACTGAAGCTGAATGGTTGTGTTTACGCGATAAAGTCAATGGTGATATCGGTACTTGGCAAACTGCACCTGGAAATATTAATGGCGAGTTTTACGCTTCATCTTGCCCGGTAGATCAATTTGAGCATGATGGTTTTTTCGATATTGTTGGTAATGTCTGGCAGTGGACGGAGTCGACTATTGATGGTTTTCATGGGTTTGAGGTCCATCCTTTATATGATGATTTTTCCACGCCAACCTTTGATGGTAAGCATAATTTAATTAAAGGCGGCTCTTGGATATCCACAGGAAATGAAGCGCAAAAATACTCACGTTATGCGTTTAGGCGGCACTTTTTTCAGCATGCTGGTTTTCGTTATATTCAAAGCCATAACCAGTGTTTGCCCAACTTGGCAACTAATCATTATGAGCAAGATGCAGCTATTGGTCAGCAACTTCATGCGCAATATGGCAAGGCTGAATCAGTTTTACCTGAGACCGCGCAGAATTATAGTCAACAAATGACCGAGGCCTTATTGGATATCGTTACTAAACAGGGGATTTCCACAGGTAAATGCCTTGATTTGGGTTGTGGTGTAGGACGAACGAGTTTTATTTTAGCGCAATACTTTTCTCACGTTGATGGTGTTGACTTTTCTGCACGTTATATTCGCCATGGGGTGAGTTTACAACAAGGGAACTCAGTACGTTATCAGCTAGAAAATGAAGGTGACCTCGTTGATTTTCATGAAGTGAGCCTTAGCGATGTGGATTTGCCTTGTAGTGAAAATATCCACTTCAGTCAGGGCGATGCGGGTAATCTTAAAGCGGTTTTAACCGGTTATGATGTTATTCTTGCCCAGCACGTACTTGAGCAAAGTTATGATCCGCGTCAGTTTTTACATACAATTTCCCAGCGTTTAAATAGTAAAGGCTTACTGGTTATAGTCTCAAGTTATGACTTTGATGAACAGGTCACGGCCAAAGAAAACTGGTTAGGTGGTATTAAAGTTAATGGCGAGAACATGACAGGGTTTGATGGCTTATCATCCCTTCTATCAGCAGATTTTAAGTTAGTATCACAACAACAGCTAACACGAGCTATTAAAATCAATCGACGTAATTTCAGTTTATGCTTTCCACAACTCAGTGTCTGGCAGCTGAAATAAGTGCAGCTATTTGATTGTGTTTCTTTGTGCACCAAATAAAATCGCAACCGCTATTCATTGTGCTTTTTTGGTGCAACCTCTTTCTTTAAGGGCAATGTTTTTTTTGTAAACCTATGATTTTTATGTTTAAAATTTTATGGCACATGAATTGAATTATACAGTTCAATATTACCTAAAATTATAAACAGAGGTTTACAGTGAAAATAGTTAACGCAATTATCAAACCATTTAAATTAGATGATGTTCGTGAAGCCATTTCTGAAATTGGTGTCGAAGGCATTACTGTCAGTGAAGTTAAAGGCTTTGGTCGTCAAAAAGGTCATACAGAGTTATATCGCGGTGCAGAATACCAAGTAGACTTTTTACCTAAAGTTAAACTTGAAATCGCAGTAAATGATGACATTGTTGAGCGCTTAGTTGACGCTATTTCGAAAGCGGCTTACACAGGTAAAATCGGTGATGGTAAAATATTTGTTTACAACCTTGAGCAAGTCGTGCGTATCCGTACTGGCGAGCAAGACGTCGAAGCGATTTAAGGGGTAAATGATGGAACAGAATATTTTTCAACTTCAATATGCATTGGATACGTTTTATTTTCTAATGTGCGGTGCCTTAGTTATGTGGATGGCCGCTGGTTTTTCCATGTTAGAAGCGGGCTTAGTAAGAGCTAAAAATACTACTGAAATTTTGACTAAAAACGTGGCATTGTATTCTATTGCCTGCATTATGTACTTAGTCATAGGTTATGACATTATGTATGGCGGTGGTGTTTTCTTAAATAGTATCGCTTTAGATGGTGCTCCAGATGCAGAGGCATTAGTAGGGACGGTCTTAGCTGAATCAGCTGAAGCTGGCTTTGATGGTGGTGCAGTTTATTCAAATGCAGCAGATTTCTTTTTTCAAGTGGTGTTTGTAGCTACTGCTATGTCTATTGTTTCAGGCGCGGTTGCAGAGCGCATGAAATTGTGGGCGTTTCTTGCCTTTACTGTGGTTTTAACTGGATTTATTTACCCAATGGAAGGTAGCTGGACGTGGAATGGTGCCTCGGTATTTGGTCTTTATACTCTAGGAGACCTTGGCTTCTCAGATTTTGCAGGCTCAGGTATTGTTCATATGGCGGGTGCATCAGCGGCATTAGCCGGTGTATTGTTGCTTGGTGCGCGTAAAGGTAAATACACTAAAGATGGAAAAGTTAATGCCATTCCTGGTGCAAACTTGCCAATGGCAACGTTAGGTACCTTTATTTTATGGATGGGCTGGTTTGGTTTTAATGGTGGTTCAGTATTAAAGCTTGCTGATATTAATAGTGCTAACTCGGTTGCTATGGTGTTTTTAAATACTAATGCCGCAGCCGCAGCCGGTGCTGTTTCTGCCTTGATTTTTGCCAAAATTTTATTTAAAAAAGCAGATTTAACCATGATTTTAAACGGTGCTTTAGCAGGTTTAGTTGCGATTACCGCAGAGCCTTCAACGCCATCGCCTTTGCAAGCTACTATTTTTGGCGCTATTGCCGGTGTTATTGTCGTGTTATCAATTCTTGCTTTAGATAAAGTTCAAATTGATGATCCTGTCGGTGCTATCTCTGTCCATGGTGTAGTTGGTTTATTCGGTTTACTTATTGTGCCATTAACTAACTCAGGCGCTAGCTTTAGTGGTCAGTTAATTGGCGCAGCAACTATCTTTGTTTGGGTATTTTCTACGAGCTTTGTAGTTTGGTTTGTCTTGAAGAAAATCATTGGTATCCGTGTCAGCGAAGAAGAAGAATATGAGGGTGGTGATATTTCAGACTGTGGTATGGAAGCTTACCCTGAGTTTACGCGAGGTTAGTCCTGAGAGGGTATGCTAAGTGTCTAAAAAAAGCAGCGTAGTCGCTGCTTTTTTGTGTTTATGGCATAATTTGTTATTTTTGAAAAATCAATGTTGTATTCAAACCACCAAAAGCAAAAGAATTACTCATAGCGTAATTGACTTCAGCCTTGGTGTTATTTTTAGTGACCAGATTAATCGCACATAAGGGGTCTTTATTGAGTACATTGAATGTGGCAGGGACTGCTTGTTTTTTCAATGCTAATATAACAGCAATAGCCTCTAGTGCTGCACCGGCACCTAACAAATGACCGTGCGCTGCTTTTGTTGAGGAAACGAGCGGTGAACATAGTTCAGGGTTAAAAACAGCAAGGATCGCCTGCGATTCCGATAGATCGTTTTGCATTGTGCCAGAGCCATGTGCATTAACATAAGCAATATCAGTGGTGCTGATGTTGGCGTCTTTGATAGCAGCTTCCATTGCCAAAATAGCCCCTTCAGTTAAAGGTTGTACTATATTGTGTGCGTCTGAACTCATGCCGATACCGGCTAACTTGGCATAAATAGTTGCATTTCTTGCTTTTGCAGAACTTTCACGCTCTAAAATTAACGTGGCAGCTCCTTCACCTATCACTAAACCACTTCTGTTTTGGGCGAATGGTCGACACGTATCATTAGATAATACTCGTAAGCCATTCCAGGCATAAAAGTTACCTTTGGTGATACATGCTTCAGCCCCTCCAACTATAGCGTGATCAATTAAATTACTGCGTAACATCAAGGCAGCCATTGCAATAGCATGCCCAGAAGAAGAACAAGCGGATGCCGTCGTAAATGTTGGGCCGGTAATTCCATACTTCATTGAAATACTGGCTGATGCAGAGCTTGGCAACAGTTTAGGGACGGTAAATGGATGTGCCCTTGATTTTCCTTGTGAATATAGTTCGTAGTAAGAATGTTCAATAGTTTCTTGGCCGCCAATGCTGGTACCATGAACTACACTTGTGCGGTGTTTGTTAGTGGTATCAAAAACTAAATTGGCATCTTTAACCGCTTGTTCGGCTGAAATCATCGCAAACTGAGCGTAACGATCTAACAGCTTTATTTCTTTTTTTGGAAAATAATCTGAGCCATTATAATTGTTAACTTGCGCCGCAAGAAAAGGGATGTTTTCATCGGGTTTAATAATGTTTGTTGGCGCTATGCTACTGACCAGTTCGGGGTTGAAAAGAGTTGATTCGAATTCAGCAACATCATTACCTGCTGCTGAAATGCAACCTAACCCAGTGACAACAATGGTATCAGTCATTGTGGTTACTTTCTTTGACAAGTTTCTTGACTAGTTGCAGCACATCGTCATAAGAATTTAACGAACCACCCAAATTTTCAAGGTCATTATCTTGTGGTATTTTGATATCAAATGCTTCTTCAATATCAAAAATAATCTCAACAAGGGAAAGCGAATCAATGCCGAGGTCATCAAAAGCTTGAGCAGCTAACTCTTGCTTGAAGTCCTTCTCAGTATATTCGCTAATAATCTGTTGCAGTTGTGCTTCAATGTGATCCATTTAATGGCCTTTTTTCTTAATTAATAATGTGATTACTATAGCAAAAGCGGTGATAACTAGAATCAACCATTTGATCAAGTTTGGATATTGCTGAAAAAAGCTTTGACGTGGGAATAGCTTAATAGTACTAACGGAATATCCTCTCGTATGAGGTGCAATTTTTGATGAAGTGATTTGTCTACCGTAAGGGTCAATAATAACACTAATACCGTTATTGGTGGTTCTTATCATTGTTTTGCGAAATTCGACACTGCGAAATGTACTCAGTGCTAAGTGTACTTTTTGGCCTGCGGACTTACCAAACCAGGCATCATTTGAGGTATTTATCAATAACTCACCACCTGCTGATATATTAGTCGCTACTATGTCTGGAAATACTGCTTCATAACAAATTAGACCAAGTGCTAGAATGCTATTCTCATTGCCTTTAAGTGTCAGTAAGGTATCTGTTTTCCCTGCTTTATAGTTTGGCACATAAGGAAATAGAGATCTCATCCAAGGGAAAGTTTCTTCAAGGGGTAAATATTCTCCAAACGGTAACAGCACTTGTTTACTATATTTTTGCTGTACTCGCTTATCAACTATTAACTCAATGGTATTGAAATAGCCGTTTGTATCCTCTAATGTCTCGCTCATTGGCTCAATAGCAGTATAGAGTAGCGGTGTATTATTTAATGATTGGTTGATTATCATCCTATCAAAGTCGTAATATTGGTAGGATACAGGGGTAGGTAGCTCGGGTAAAATGACTAAATCAAGGCGTTCAGATTGTGTCAACGTGGCGATCATCGACATAAGGTCAGGAGCAATCAGTTGCCAGTGCTGCCTGGTTCTATGCTCAACAGAGATATTAGGTTGTATCATGGCAACCTTAAGGGTTTTAGTTGCTGCTGTGCTAGTTGTATGTTCTTGATTGAGCCGATAGTGCCCGTAACTATAATTAGCGGTAAAAATAATCAGCGCTAAGCCAACAGCATAAATACGTTTTAACGAGTTTTCTTTATTCATGGTCACTGCATAAGCAAGTAAAAAACCTATACTGTGAATCACGAAAAAAACCAAAGGTACACCGCCTATATCAGCACTTTGGATTAGTTTTGGTTCACTGTAAAGCGCATGTGCCAAGTTACCAGGCAGTATTTGAGGGCTATAATTAACCAGTGCAGTTAATGTTAGGGCAGATAATAGAGCGCCGTGAATGCTTCTATTCCAATGGAGATATATATGTAACCCGCAGGCTAACGCATAGGGAATAGCACAAAGACAACAGTAGAGCAGCACCAAGGGTATCATTAAGTTTTCGTGACTGTAGGTAATAGCGGTTAACCCTGGAACAACCCACCAGATACTAAAAAGCCAACCCAATAGTGCAGCTAAGAATCCCATCATAAAAGCTTGATAGGCATTTTGGTTGTGTAGTGCGGTTAATACAGGTAGCAATACTAACCAAGTAAGGCTTGGGTAACCTCCAGTTGGAAACGCTAAATAAAATAGCGCCACCGTTGTTAAAATTAAGCATAAATCGAATGATTGTTGCCTAAGTCTAGAGCCCTTAGTAAATTGAGCATGACTGAGCGTTGGCATGTTATTTAGATTTTCGAGCCCAGAGTGCGATACATAACACTAACAGCAACTGACCTATTACATGTAATGCAGGCACGCTAGCACCGCTTCCTCCACCGCCCCCGCCCCCGCCGCCTCCTGAAGCTGCTAACACTTCAGGGGTGAATATTAAGCATATGGCGACTAACACAAGACAAATTATTTTAACCATAAAAATCTCTTTTAATTGAACTTTCTTTCTAAGATAAACAAAATGGCTAACCCCGTAATAAAATTAACAGCCTGCCAAAAATACAAATGATAAAAGTCAAAGTTTTCATTAGTATGTTCAATAACAAATACTAGATGAGTTATTCTTACAATATTTTCAGTTTGCAAGATTATTACCGCAATTATTATCATTTTCAAGGCGTTAAATATGCTTTTGGCAAACCCAATAATTGCGGCACACACACTTGCTAATAACATTAAGCCAGTACATTCATTATCGACAATCACATAATTCATAGAACCTTGATGAATTAGCATATTATCTTGAACTATCAACTGACTCCCTAACACAGTATGTATCATAGCAACGATCTTAGTTAAAGCACTTTGTACGATAGCACTTAAAGTACCTGAAGAGTGTATTGCCAGTACCGCCAGTTGCAAGCCAATTAATGCAGTTATAAAACGAGGAAAAAAAGCAAGGATAACTGATGGCTGCTCTGAAGCTGACATGCTTTTTATTACCTAATCAAGTCTTATTGTGGTGTTGAGTTTTCTATGGGCAGTAATAAATAAGACGAACAATGAAAGCCATGCCATAGCACCGCCACTACTGCTTTTTTCAGGTTCAAACACTTGTGACAATAACGTGTTTTTAGTTGGCGATAAATCAGCATCAGTAACTGATGACGAATCAATAATGGTAATGTGTTCAATAACAACAAAGTTTTCAATACTTAATCCACTAATATCTGCACATCGTTGTACCGTTGAATCTATGGCCACAGGTATTCCATCGCCATTGCTTGATTTATCACATAACTGGAGTTGTGCTATTTTTTCAATCACCTTCATACCATCACCAATCACTTGACCAAAAACAGTAAAGCCACCATTTTGTTTGTCTAAATTATTGGCATTGTTTGCTAAATTAAAGAACCATTGATCGGTTGCACTGTCTGGATTGTTAGCAAGTTTTGCCATTGCAATAGTACCTTTAACATTAGAATAGACAGGTTCGTTTATCACGGGACTATTGGTGTCAATACGTGTTAAGGGCAAGTCGCCTTCGAACGTAAAGCCGCCCCCTTGGACAACAAAACTAAGTGCAACTCTGTGGATCACCGCGTTAGTGTAGTGTTGCTCATCAACATAGTTTAAAAAATTTTCAACTGTTTTCGGCGTGCTTTGATCAAAGAGGTTTACTTGAAAAGCACCTTGTGAGGTTTTAAATTCAACAACCGTCGCGTCAACAATAGAAATGTATCCAAGAAACAAGAGAGCTGCAGAAAAAAGCGTTTTTAACATGTTGATATCCAATAATGTAAGTATCGCAGCATCATAAAGTGTGCGGTCAGTGAATTCAATCATGGTTTGCAGAATAACTACACAGTTACATTGATAAGTGTTATAAATAATCTTCAGTTATAACTTATCTCACTTCACTTTTTAGGGCTTACTATGTGGCGTATATTGTTGCTATTTATGCTTATATTTTTAATTGAACCAAGTGTTCAAGCACAAAGCATTGCAAAGCGGCTAGCGAGCATAGAAGTTATAGAAGATAAAAATATCGCCATTGTGCAATTAAACGAATTATTAACTGAGCAAAGCCTTAATAAGGCGCAGCGTATTCAGATATTGATATTACAGAGCCGAGCTTATATCTCGTTAAGTAACTTTGCTAAAGCGCTACAGCAGGTAAAACAAGCAAAACAGTTAGCCAAGAGTGAAAATTTATATTTGCAGCAAGCGCAAGTCGATAAACTGATGGGGATCATTTTTTACTATCAAGGGTTATTTGGTCAAGCACTTGTGTCTTATCAAAATGCATTAGCTTACTTTAATAAACAACCATTTACCGAAGAAATTGCAATCAAGCAGGCCAATCTGTTAAATAATATTGCCTTGGTGCAAACAGCTCAAGGTGATGCGTTTGCTGCTCTTAAAAGCTATCAAGAGCTTGAACCAATTTACCAACGCTATGGTGATGAAGAAGACCGAGTAGATGTGCGATATAACCTTGCTGTGCTCTATATTAGTCTACGGCGTTATGACATTGCGATAAACTTACTGCAAGAGGTTATTGCTAGAAGAATTGCTCTGCGAGATGAATACGGTGTTGCTAGGGCATCAGGAGATTTGGGCGTATCTTATAAACATTCAGGACAATACAGCAAAGCTAAAAAAAGGTTATTAAAAGCACTAGATTACTTTAAAAAGCATGAAAATTATTATGATGTGGCCTCATATACACATAATATATCTGAAGTACACTTTGAGTTGTCTGAACTTGAGCCAGCTCGAACTCATGCACTTTCATGCGTAAAAATGAGCCAGAAAATAGGTCATAAAAAAGCGCAAGGTGGTTGCTATCATACGCTGGCGAAAACCTACTTTTATTTAGGTGATATTGAACATGCGCAAACGCATGTTGAGTTGTCAGATAGCATCGCAAATGAAATGGGTTACCAAGAATTAATCAGTAATAATCAGGCGTTAATGTCACTTATTTATGCAGCAAAGCGTCAAACAGCTAAAGCGTTAACCTCTCAGCTGAATTATATTAAAGCGAAACAGCAAATATCAAATGCCATGTTGAATCAACAAATCGCGCAATTTGAATCTGCTCAATTGGCTCAGCAAGTTAAAAACTTACAACAAAATAAAAAACTACAACATCTACAGACAGCGAAAAAAGAACAGTTGCGTTGGCTTGTTATCGTAGGGGTAAGTTTGCTATTAGCGCTTATATTTTCAGTTTATCGTCGTCATCTTGTCAGTCGATTGAATATTAAATTAGAGGCCAGAGTTAAGCAACGAACGCTAGCGTTAGAGTATTTAACCAAAGAACTAAAAAACGCTAATTCAATCAAAAGTCAATTTTTAGCGAATATGAGCCATGAAATAAGAACGCCCCTAACTGCTGTGTTAGGGCAGGCCGAAGCCATTATTTATGGGGATCTTGACGATGAAGCTATTGTCAAAGAAGTTAAAGTGATCCACGCCAATAGTTTGCACTTATTGCAATTAATTAATGATATTTTAGATTTAAGTAAAATAGAAGCAAATAAATTTGAATTGGAAACACGCCAGCAAGACTTATATCAAACTGTAAACCAATTAAATGATATGTTTATGGAGCAAGCGCAACGTAAAAACCTGTCTTTTAGCATCACTCACCATTTACCTACCCCCTTTATTATTGATATTGATGGCTTAAGATTGAAGCAAATATTAATCAATCTCTGCTCTAATGCCATTAAGTTTACCAGTGAAGGCTGGGTGTCTCTAGATATTGCGATTATAAATAAAACGCTGCTTTTTACCGTAACTGATACTGGGATAGGCATGACGGAAGAGCAGATCGCTAAGATTTTTAATATTTTTACCCAGGGGGATAATAGCATTAGTCGACGTTTTTCAGGCTCAGGCTTAGGATTGTTTTTATCTGAGCAGCTAGCAAAAGTAATGTCGGGTAGTATTGCAGTGACCAGTGTCTTGAATCAAGGGAGTACCTTTGTCCTAAAATTACCCTTTGGTGAAGTTTACCCCATGTTGGCTGATAATGAAGCGGTTGCTCCTGCGCTGCCAAATAAAAAGAAATGTTATCGAGGTAAAATTTTACTCGCAGATGATCATGATGATAACCGGCGTTTAATTGCTAGGATGTTAACCGGCATTGGTTTAGAGGTGATAGAAGCCAGTAACGGTATAGAAGCAGTTGAGCTTTGTCAGGCACATCAACCTAATGTCGCGCTGTTAGATATTCAAATGCCGGAGATGGATGGTATAGAAGCATTAGAAAAATTGCGTGAACTTGGTTGTACTCTACCTATTTATGCACTCACCGCCAATGCCATGTCTCATGAAATCGCTCAGTATTTACAACTTGGTTTTGTTGGACACCTTAAAAAACCGATAGAACGAGAAGCTTTCTTAGGAGCAATCTCCGCGCATTTCCTTGAAGTAAATTTATCAACAGAGTCTAAAGACACAGTTGAAGATGACCAAGCCCTGATTGACCTAAAACAGTCTTTTGTTGAAAAATTATCGCAAGATAGACAGAGTATTATATTTTTTAATCAGCAAGGTGACCATAACGGTTTAGCTCGAACGGCGCATAAAATATCGGGGGCGGGTCAAATGTTTGGTTTTACTGAGTTGTCACAAAGTGCTGCGGCATTAGAAAGTGCAATCAAACAGCAATGCTTTGACAATGTTGATGATTTAACTCATTGTTTATTAGATGAAATTAACGCAGCAGAATATAGTGGTAAAACTAAGGTTAATTTATCACAAGTGATATAACTAAATATTGAATTATTGTGTACAATAACGCTTATTAATTATTCTTATTACTGGAATTTCAAATGGCTAGAGAACAATTTGGCATTTGTGCTGAACCAAATTTACATGGGTTTTATCTACTCTTTAATGTTTTAGACGATAAAAACACCTATATCAGAACCGCTTTGTCTCGTTTACCAGCTTTATTTGATGATTATGCTGATCAGTTTTCTGAAGCAAATTTAACCACTGTGATAGCCATTGGTGCTAATTACTGGGACGAATTCTACCCAAAAGCTCGACCAGCATCGTTAAAAACATTTCCTGAAATGCATAATGATGACTCTATCGCCCCCAGCAGCAATGTTGATATTTATATTGAAATTCGTAGTGACCGTTTTGATGTTAATCACATTGTTAGCTCAAAGGTTTGTCAACTTTTGGCAGATAGCGTCGAATTAGTTGAACAAGTTCAAGCCTTTCGTTTTCTTGATGGTAGAGATTTAACTGGCTTTGTTGATGGTACTGAAAATCCTCAAGGTATGCACCGCAGGGAAGTTGCACTGGTTAAAACAGAAGATGATGCACTATTTTCCCGTGGTAGTTACCTTCATATACAGCGTTATCAACATAACTTAACACTTTGGCGTTCATTAAAAGAGAAAGAGCAAGAAGATATTTTTGGCCGGACAAAAGTTGATAATATTGAATACGAAAGCGAAAAAAAACCGCTTACAGCTCATACTAAACGTACCAGCCTAAAAGATGAGCAAGGTAACTCAATTGAAATACTTAGGCAAAGTATGCCTTACGGCGACATGAAACAACAAGGGCTGTTTTTTGTCTCATATTGTCAATCACCTGAGCCTTTTGAAATCATGTTGAAAAGTATGATTTTTGGTGATGAACATGGGCATGTTGATCATTTATTGAAATATACTCAAGCGGAAACTGGCGCGGCTTTTTTTGCACCAAGTTTAACGTTTTTAACTGAGACGTTACCTGATCAAGCATAGCGTTAACTTAATTCATTATTACTTGGGTGAGAATGCCTCAATTACATAACGTCCTTGCGTGATCGCTAATTCGGATTCAGGAGCAAGCGAACCTAAAGAATAAAGTGCGGGGCCAGTTGGCTCCCCTAACACATACTCAAGTCCTTGATGAGTTACTGTGATTTCACCAGGCTTACTCGCCGTGTTAATACCAATGAACGCATGATTATCAATATAGATAAACGCCAAAGGTATTCTTGGCATTAGTGCGCGCAAGAGTGTTGCAGTTAAGGTCATCTTACTATCGCAATCACCTTGATTCTCCCATAATAATTTAGCTGGCGGGTTAAACCCCGATCCTGATGACGTAAGGCGAGATTCTAATGGTGAATAAGGAATGCTTTGCACAAAACTGAGCACTAAATCAGTCACCGCTCGTATATTCTCAATCGCCACTTTATCTAAAATTATTGGCTTAAGTGCTTTAAAATCATTGATAGAATCATTGGCAATATCGCGATGATTTATTTTTATACCAAACTGTTGGTCATGCGTTGTAAAAGCTTGATAATAATTTTTTTGGTAATACTCCTTGATTGCCACTTGCTCCATTGCTTTTATTTTTTTTTGAGCCTCAGCGATATTTTCTGCTGCTATCGCGTTAATTTCAATGACCTGTTTGCCTGATTTTTGCCTAAACATAGCTTGTGCGTTATTGAGTGGGTGCTTTAATAATTGCTGTTTGACCGCGCGCATAATCGTTTTTTGTGCAAACTCATTTTGAAACGGCTTTAACATTCTAAAACGTGAAAATAGCGCAGAATGCGTTAATGAAAACCGTATTGACTGTGGTTGGTTGAGATGGTCAAGCCATTGATATGAGAACAGGTACTCATTTTCTTTCAGTACCTTGCTAAAACTTAGCTGCTGAGCTTTGACAGAAAAAATAGTTAACAACAATAAACATAGCATTATGTGTAAGGCTTTCACTGCAATTCCTCTCAATTTTTCTATACTTAATATCAAACACTAACCTAAGCGTTAATAAAACACCAAGTTTGTCGAGTTATTTTGACTGAAAACTTTACTTTCTTTATTATTAGGGTAGTATTCAAACACTCGTTTCAATCGAATGTTTGATTTTGATCAAGCCAGATTTGCTTGAAAGTATTAAATGATTAAATTTAAAAAGGGGTTGTTGTGGCTGAGTATAAAGTTCCGTTAAAAGATATGAGTTTTTTGCTTTATGAAGTATTTAAAGCTGATGAAATGTGGCAGAAATTACCCAAGCTTGCACAGCAAGTTGATAAAGACACTGCGCAGGCTATTTTGCAAGAGTGCGCCAAAATTGCTGAGCAAGAGCTTGCACCTATCGCTCGCAAAGGTGATGAAACTGGTGTTAGCTTCAACAATGGCGTAGTTACTACAGCACCCGGATACAAAGAAGCGTTCAATACCTATGTTGAAGGTGGCTGGACCGCACTAGGTGGCGACGTTGATTATGGCGGCATGGGTATGCCTAAAATGGTCACGGCATTACATGAAGAAATGCTCTGTAGCGCTGACATTTCGTTTGCGCTTTATCCTGTGCTTACTGCTGGTGCCGCATTGTCTTTAGCAAAACATGGCAGTGAAGCATTAAAAGAAAGGTACCTTACTCGAATGTATTCGGGTGAGTGGTCAGCTTCTATGTGCTTAACTGAAGCGCATTCTGGCTCAGATTTAGGTATTATTCGAACCAAAGCAATTCCACAAGATGATGGCAGTTATAGTGTCACAGGTACTAAGATATTTATTACTGGCGGAGAGCATGATTTAACCGAAAATATTGTTCACCTTGTTTTGGCCAAATTACCCGATGCACCGGCAGGCCCTCGTGGCATTTCATTATTTTTAGTACCTAAATATCAAGTTAATGAAGATGAAACTATCGGTGCGCGCAATAATGTTAGCTGTGGCTCCATTGAGCATAAAATGGGGATACATGCCTCAGCGACGTGTGTGATGAACTTTGATGGCGCTAAAGGTTTCTTAATTGGTGAGCTTAACAAAGGTTTAGCGTGCATGTTCACCATGATGAATTTTGAGCGTATTGGTGTGGGTATCCAAGGGCTAGGTGCAGCAGTACGCTCTTATCAAAATGCCTTAGAATACGCAAAAGATCGCATACAAGGGCGCGCACTTGATAGCAAACTTAATGGCGTTAAAAACCCAAACAAAGAAGCTGACTCTATTATGGTACATGGTGATGTTCGCCGTATGCTACTTAATATGAAAGCGTTAAATGAAGGTTCGCGTGCGCTTTCAAGTTATATTGCCATGCAACTTGATTATGCCACTTTTGGCACAGGCGAAGAACAAGCCAAAGGAGAAGCGTTAGTTGCACTAATGACCCCTGTAGCCAAGGCATTCTTTACCGATTTAGGTTTTGAGAACACAGTAGCAGGACAACAAGTGTTTGGTGGCCATGGTTTTATTCGTGAATGGGGGCAAGAGCAACTTGTTCGTGATGCCCGCATAACACAGATCTATGAGGGTACCAATGGTATTCAGGCGATGGATTTGTTGGTGCGTAAAATAGCCAGCTCAAAAGGGGCACTGTTAAACGTGTTTACTGATGAGGTTACAGCATATATCGAGGCAAATAAAAATGATGCCGCCATGGCTGAGTTTATCACCCCTTTGGCTGAGGCGTTACATGATTTAACCGAGCTTACTTCAGATTTACTCACAAAATCACAAGCAGACATTAATGAACTTGGTGCATCAGCCAACGATTATTTGCATGTGTTTGGCTATACGGCAATGGCCTATATTTGGGCGAGAATGGCGCAGGTTGCTTTAACGCAAAAAGACAATAACGGGGAAAGCGGTCAAACTTTCTACGAGAGTAAATTACATACCGCCCGTTATTATTTCTCTCGTTTGCTCCCTCGTCGCATATCGTTAATCGCATCAGCGACTTCAGGGTGTGATTGTCTATTCGATATTGATGATGTCTTATTTTAACTGTTCGCAATAAAAAAGTTAAAAACTTAGCACTATCTTAAAGCCTCGCATTTTATGCGGGGTTTTTTGTTATTGGGTGCAGACCTCATCTTTATGCCACCATGAATCATTTTTTATGAAATCAACACCCATAAAAAATATTTTTTTGTACTTTTAGCGGAAATTCATGGGGCGACGATCCACAAAAGTCCACAATTTCATTCACTTCCTAAAAAATCTTGCTCAGCCCTTAATTTTACTGGTGTTTTGACCAGTAGTTGCTTCGATGTTTTTCACCATTCTTTGCTTGACATAACTTTACTTTAGTCACTAAACTGTATAAATGTGGAAAAAAGTGGGTAATTGTGGATCTTAATGATTTTCCCACCCTAAAATAATCAAATTAAGGCAAGTTTAAAGTTATGTTCCGAGGCGCTAGCGCAATCACGCTTGATAGCAAAAATAGAATCACGATACCCACGCGGTATCGTGAAGAGCTATTTGCTGACTGCCAAGGAAAAATGATTTGTACGGTTGATATCCAACATGCCTGTTTATTGCTTTATCCCTTACCTGAGTGGGAAGAAATTGAACTGAAATTGTGTAATTTATCAAGCATGAATCCACAAGAGCGTTTATTGCAACAAGTGCTACTAGGTAACGCTACTGAGTGTGACATGGATAAAAATGGCCGTTTACTCCTTAATGGGCCACTGAGACAACATGCCAATTTAGAAAAGTCAGTAATGTTGGTAGGGCAATTGAAAAAGTTTGAAATATGGAGCGAGTCAGCATGGCAAGCCCAGATGCAACAAGGTATTAGTCAAATTCAATCGGGCGAAATAGAGTTAACCGATCGTTTGTTAGACTTGTCTTTATAATATTAATGCGTTGAAAGGTTATAAAAATAACAACATGGAATTAGATAAAACACACATTTCTGTTTTATTAGCTGAGGCGGTTGATGGCTTAAACATCGATCCTAATGGCTGTTATATCGACTGCACGTTTGGACGAGGCGGTCACTCATCGTTAATTCTATCAAAATTATCGCCGCAAGGGCGTTTACTTGCGATCGATCGAGATCCTAGTGCCATTGCCGCAGCTGAAAAATTCAACAATGACCCACGCTTTACTATTGAACATCAAGGCTTTGCCCACTTAGCCGAGATAGCAGAAAAGCATCAACTAACCGGCAAGGTTAATGGTATTTTGCTTGATTTAGGGGTGTCTTCGCCGCAACTTGATGAAGCTGAACGTGGTTTTAGCTTTATGAAAGATGGCCCATTAGATATGCGCATGGACACTAGCCGCGGACAAACAGCGGCGCAGTGGCTAGCAGTTGCAGATGTAGAAGACATTACTTGGGTACTAAGAACCTTCGGCGAAGAAAAGCATGCTTGGCGTATTGCCAATGCTATTGTCGATGTTAGAGAAGAAACACCATTCACACGTACTAGCGAATTAGCCAAATTAATCAAAACTACCGCGCCACAACGAGAAATCAAAAAACACCCGGCAACTAGAAGTTTTCAAGCTATTCGTATGTATATAAATAGTGAGCTTGAGCAAATAGAGCTGGCTTTAGCCGCTTCTTTGTCAGTACTAGCTGAAGAAGGGCGTTTAGTCGTTATTAGTTTTCATTCACTTGAGGACAGGCTAGTAAAACAGTTTATGAAAAAGCATTCACAAGGTAAGAAGGTGCCACGCGGCTTGCCTATTAGTGAAGAAGAATTAAATAAAGGTAAAAAGCTTGCCTTGGTTGGTCGTAAATTAAAACCAAGCAAAGATGAAGTTGAAGAAAACGTGCGTTCTCGTAGTTCAGTATTACGCATTGCTAAACGTTTGCCATTCACAGTTGAGTAGTTGTGGTAAATCAGCGGGTAGCGCCAAGAAAGCCATTAACTAATCAAGTGTTAGCGTTAGATATTTGGCAAGACATAACGCAACATTTAGTTAGTTATATTTTATTGTTTTTGGTGGTTGTTTCTGCGTTTTCAGTGATTTACTACACGCATATGAATAGACAAACCACAAGCACGTTGGAGCAGTTATATACCCAACGAGATGAGTTAGACATAGAGTGGCGTAATTTGTTGTTAGAGCAAAATAGCCTAGCAGAGCATAGCGCGATAGAAAGCAGAGCAAAAAAATTGTTGAATATGAAGCGACCCGATGCCGATTCAGAAATAGTTATTACCCTAGAGTAATCTGATTAACTGTTGAAGTACGACCCTATATTTTAAGTGAAAAAAGTTAAATTTAAATGAAGCCAAAAGTCAGCAATCGCAGCAGCCAGCCAACTACCCCTTTATGGCGTTATTACGTCGTGATAGGCATCGTTGTGCTGATTTATGTTGGATTACTCGCACGTAGCGCTTACATTCAAATCATCGAACCAGACATGTTGAAAAAACAGGGTGATTTGCGCTCAATGCGGGTAGCGGCTAATACCGTGCAACGTGGCTCTATTGTTGATAGAAATGGAGATAAGTTGGCGATTAGCGTGCCAGTAGAAACTGTGTGGGCAGATCCTAAAATAATAATGGAAAACAATGCGTTAGCTATGACAGAACACTGGCAGGCGCTTGCAGATGTATTAGGCGAGGACGTAAAAAAGCTTACCGCACGAGTAGTTCGCAATACCCGTAAACGTTTTGTCTATCTTGAACGAAAAATTTCTCCAGCGATGGCTAATTATATTCGTGAATTAAAAATTCCCGGTATTCATTTACGCAAAGAGTCCAAACGATTTTATCCTACAGGTGAAATTAGTGCCCATTTGGTGGGTTTTACCAATGTTGATGACAAAGGCATAGAAGGGGTTGAGCGCGTTTATGATCAATTGTTAACGGGTAAAGGTGGTAATAAGCGCTTTAGAAAAGATGCTAAAGGTCGCAAAGTTGAAATATTGTCTGTGGAAAAAGCTCAAGCAGCGCAAGATGTTACGTTAACCATTGACCAACGTATTCAGGCAATTGCCTATAAAGAACTTAAAGGGGCGGTACAGGCATTTAAAGCAGCGTCTGGCTCTGTGGTTGTTGCTGATATTCACACCGGTGAAATTTTAGCCCTGACCAATAGCCCATCGTATAACCCAAACAATCGTAGCAATACTGCTATTCATCGTTTTAGAAATCGAGCTATTACCGATATATATGAACCTGGCTCAACCATGAAACCACTTTCAGTGTTAACCGCTCTAGAATTTGGCTCGGCAGAGATGAGCACAATTATCGATACTAGTCCGGGTTGGATGCGTTTAGGAGGAAGGCGGGTTAATGATCCGATAAATCGCGGTAAGTTAACCATTGAAGAAATTTTAATTAATTCTTCAAATATGGGCACAGCTAAACTGGCACTGTCTGTGCCTAAAGAATTTTTGCTCGATAGATTTTTTGATGCCGGATTTGCTGAAAGTACAGGCACTGAATTAGTGGGCGAAAGTACTGGCATGATGCATGATAGACAACGCTGGTCACAATTTGAACTAGCAACGCTTTCCTTTGGTTATGGCTTAGCAATTACGCCCATGCAACTCACGCGTTTTTACGCGGCATTGGCCAATGGCGGCATTAAGCGAGAATTGTCTATAGTCAAAAAAGCGCAGACCGAAGGTGTGCGCGTGTTCTCCAAAGAAAACTCCAAAGCAATTGTTACTATGCTCGAAACAGTCGTCAATGAGCACGTGCAAAAAGCCAAAGTAGAAGGTTACCGTGTCGGTGGCAAAACGGGAACATCATTTAAAGCTGTTGCCGGAGGTTATGGCAATGACTACGTAGGGTTATTTGCCGGTGTAGCACCGATATCAGACCCTAAAGTTGTGGTTGTGGTGGTCATCAACGAGCCCGGCGGCGATTTATATCATGGCGGTGAAGTAGCCGCACCAGTATTTTCTCGAGTAATGAAAGGGGCGTTGCGGGTACTCAATATAGCACCCGATGCCAGCGATAAGTTGGCGGTGAACACTGCTGAAAAAGTTGCACTTGATAGCCTGAAAAACGTGGCTAATGAAGGGGCTAATGATGTTTAAATCTGTGATTAAAAGACCTTCAACTGCAACAATCAAGCAAGTGTTAACTCATTATGCTATCACCTGTCCAGAGAATATCGACTTATCAGAATATCAGGGCGATCTTACCAATGATAGTCGTACCATTAATAATGACATCAATAGCGGTGATATCTTTTGCGCCATTATTGGTCATGTTCAAGACGGTCGTCAATATATAGACAATGCCATTGCTCTTGGCGCAAAGTTAGTGTTGTCTGAGTGCGAAGTAGCACATCAACATGGCGATATTCGCTATGTTCAATCGGGCAGTACGCAAGTGGCTGTAATTAGCTTTTATCAGTTAAACAAAAATCTATTTACCCTTGCTAGCGCTTATTATCAGTCACCAGAAAAAAGTATGACTATGATTGGTGTGACGGGTACTAATGGTAAAACTAGTACCAGTTTATTGCTTGGTCAAGTGTTAACAAACTGCCAAAAACCTTGTGCTATTATCGGCACAAATGGTGCGGGCATGATTAATGATTTACAGCCCCTAGAAAATACTACACCAAGTGCTACGGACTTAGTGCAGTTATTCTTTGCTTTTAGCCAACAAAATGATCAAGAAAAAATTAGCCACCTTGCGATGGAAGTCTCGTCGCATGCCCTTGAGCAAGGACGAATAAATGGCCATACCTTTGATATCGCCATATATACTAACTTAAGCCGTGATCATCTCGATTATCACGGCACGATGGCCGATTATGCAGCAGCCAAAAGGCAGTTGTTTGTTAACAATAATAAACAAATAGCGGTACTTAATGGTGATGACACTCAAGCACGATTCTGGCTAGACCAATGGCCAACAGAAGATTGTTCGTCGCAGCAAAATCTATGGGTTTATGGTCGAAGTGAGTTGGTGCGTAGTCACAAGCACTTTGTCAGTTGTCACAACATTCAACACCACAGTCAAGGGGTTCACTTTTTACTCAGTACTCATTTGGGTGACATCGACATTCACAGCCCGTTATTGGGTGATTTTAATATAGATAACTTGCTTGCAGTCATTGCGGTGTTATTAATAGAAGGCATTGATTTAGCTGTGATAGCAGACAAAATAAGCCAGATTAAAGCCATTGAAGGACGGATGGAGTCGTTTAGCTCACCTACTCAAAAGGCAGATAACACCCCGACAGTTGTTGTTGATTATGCCCATTCACCCGATGCACTCAAAAAAGCCTTAATTGCCTGCCGACAACATTGTCATGGCAAGTTGTTTGTGGTGTTTGGTTGTGGTGGAGATAGAGATAAGGGTAAACGGCCACTCATGGCACAAGCGGCGCAAAAATATGCTGATTGCTTAGTTGTTACCAATGACAATCCTCGTACCGAAGCCCCTATGAGTATCATCGATGAAGTACTCTCAGGGTTGAACGAGCAGTGCCAAGCAAGGGTTATTGTCAACCGAAAACAAGCAGTGTTAGATACATTAGCCAAGGCACAGGCAGACGATGTGGTGTTATTAGCAGGCAAAGGACATGAAGATTATATTATCTTGGGTCATGAAAAAATTCATTATAACGAGCGTCAAGTGGTGAAGGCATTTTTTGATAGTGGTGAACAACAATCTTTCAATGGTGAGCAACTATGATCAACCTAACATTAACAACCCTTGCGACAGCCTGTAATGGTCAATTAGTTTGCCAGCAAGCACTTAAAGCAATAAGTGTTGAAAATTTAGTGACTGACTCTCGTGCCCTTAAGGCAAAAGAAGAGCAAGTACCTGGGCACCTCGCTTTTTTAGCATTGAAAGGCCCTAACTTTGATGGTCACCGTTTTGCAAAGCAGGTAGTAGCGCAAGGCTGTCAGGTGTTAATTGTTGATCACCTCATTGCTGATCTTGAACAAGCGAATGTCGCCCAAATTGTGGTCGAAGATACCCGTATTGCGTTAGGGCAAATAGCGGCTTATGTTAAACAACAAGTTGCACCTAAAACCGTAGGTATTACTGGCAGTAGCGGTAAAACAACCGTCAAAGAAATGCTAGCAGCTATTTTATCTCGATTAGGCAAGGTGCTAGCCACCCAAGGCAATTTCAATAATGATATTGGCGTACCACTTACCTTATTGCGGTTAGAGCATGCACATGATTTTGCAGTGATTGAAATGGGCGCTAACCATATTGGTGAAATCGCCTACACCACAGCCTTAGTTAAACCCGATGTAGCTATGATTAATAATATTGCCGCAGCCCATTTAGAAGGTTTCGGCGATTTATGTGGTGTTGCGCGTGCCAAAGGAGAAATATTTGCAGGTTTATCAGCTGAAGGTGTTGCTTTATATAACAAAGACACCAAATACACCAGCAAGTGGCAGTGGCGGTTAACTGATAAACAAGTGAGAACTTTTTCTTGTCTTAACCCTATTAATGCTGATTGTTATAGCAGTAATGTGGTTTTAGATGAAAATGGCTGTGCTCAGTTTGAACTACAAACGTCCATTGGGCATTGCAACATAATGTTAACCGTGCCGGGTAAGCATAATGTGTGTAATGCGGTTGCTGCGGCAACTGCTGCCATTGAATGTGGGGCTAGTTTACAAGATATTCAGTTAGGCTTGGCACAAATGACGCCAGTGAAAGGGCGTTTAAATATACACCACTTACCCCAAACAACAACTTGTGCCGCGATAAAGTTAATTGATGATACCTACAATGCCAATGTTGAATCGATTAAAGCGGCTATTTCACTACTAGCTAATTATAACGGTCAGCGAATTCTAGTGTTGGGCGATATGGGTGAACTAGGTTGTGAAGCGCGTCGTTATCATCAAGAAATTGGCGAGTTTGCTAAAGAGCAAGGGATCGAGGTATTACTCACTTTAGGTGTGTTAAGTCAAAGCACCAGTGATGCTTTTGCGCAGAATAACGATGCGATAAGTGAGCACTTTAGTGAGCGAAATTTACTTGAGGAAACCTTATTTGAGTTGCTCTCGCACAAAGATCAAATAATAAAAGAAAAACTGAACGCCAACAATTCTGAACATGACAGTACTACTGAGCGCAATAAAGTAGCACAAGTGCAGATATTGGTAAAAGGCTCGCGCAGTGCGCATATGGAATATGTAGTTGAAGGGCTTGTTAACTGGCATGCGCGTCAACCAAAAAATCAGTTGGTCAACCCCGCTAATAATAGCGTAAATAAACAGGAAAAAGCTTAATGTTACATTGGTTAGCTGAATATTTAACCCAGTACTACAGTGCGTTTCATGTATTTTCATACTTAACGTTTCGCGCGATTGTCAGTACCTTAACGGCGTTATTTATTTCGCTCTATTTTGGTCCAAAATTGATTCGATATTTGCAACATATGCAAATAGGACAAACCGTGCGCGATGATGGTCCTGAAAGTCACTTATCCAAGTCAGGCACGCCAACCATGGGCGGAATTCTAATTTTAGCCTCAATTGTTTTTAGTGTTCTATTGTGGGCAAATCTTAGCAATGTATATGTTTGGGTGGTTATTTTTGTCGTGGTAAGTTTTGGTTTAATTGGCTTTGTTGATGATTACCGTAAAGTGATCCGTAAAGATGCTAATGGGCTTATAGCCAAATGGAAATATTTTTGGCAAACCGTTGCAGGGTTAATTACTGCGGTATTTTTGTACCAAATATCACATCCAGAACAAACGTTTTTACTGATCCCCTTTATCAAGGATGTGATGCCACAGTTAGGGATTTTTTATATTGTAATGACCTATTTTGTCATTGTCGGGACTAGCAATGCGGTTAACTTAACCGATGGTTTAGATGGCCTAGCGATAGTGCCAACCATAATGGTAGCAGGTGCATTTGCGCTATTTGCTTATGTTACTGGTAATGTCAATTTTGCCACGTATTTAAATATTCCTTATATCAGTATGACTTCAGAATTAGTGGTGGTTTGTACGGCCATTGTTGGTGCAGGACTTGGCTTTTTGTGGTTTAACACCTATCCAGCGCAAGTCTTTATGGGTGATGTCGGCTCGTTAGCCCTAGGGGCGGCGTTAGGGGTGATTGCTGTCTTGGTAAGACAAGAGTTGGTGTTATTTATTATGGGTGGGGTATTCGTTATGGAAACGGTATCTGTCATTTTACAAGTTGGCTCATATAAAATGCGTGGACAACGCATTTTTCGTATGGCGCCAATACATCACCATTATGAATTAAAAGGTTGGCCCGAGCCGAGAGTGATTGTACGTTTTTGGATTATTTCATTAATTTTGGTACTAATCGGTTTGGCAACATTAAAACTTCGTTAAGTTTGCTGCATTGATAAGCAGTAGAGCGACATATTTAAATAAAGAGATAGAATAAAGCATGACATGGTTAGCAAACATCAAAGATAAACAAATACTAGTACTTGGTGCTGGCATCACAGGTATGTCCTGTGTGCGCTACCTTAGTGCTCAAGGTTTGTCTTTTGCTGTAAATGACTCTCGTGCTACTCCATTCTCGACCAATGACGGTGAAAAATGGTTTAAAGCGAACTTCCCAACGGCAAGTTTGCACTTAGGAAAGTGGCATAGTGAACTTATTCACCATGCCGATATTATTTTAATTAGCCCAGGTATTGATAGTTCTAATGGTGAAATTGTTCAACATATCAGGCCAGAATGTCAGGTGTTTGGCGATATAGAGTTGTTTTGTCAACTGAATAATCAAGGTGGTTTGAACGAGCAAGGTCGGTCTATTGACATCCTTGCAGTAACTGGCTCAAATGGCAAATCAACCGTGGTGTCTTTACTGAGCTATTTAGCTGAGCAAATAGGTGTTGATGCACAGCTTGGCGGTAATATTGGTCAGCCAATATTAGATATTCTTACCAGACAAAAAGACGGTAAGGATAACCACTTACCTGACTTGTTAATTTTAGAGTTATCAAGCTTCCAATTAGAAACTCTATCTAGCATGCAAGCACTAGCCACAAGCGTGTTAAATGTCAGTGACGATCATTTAGATCGCCATCACAATATGGAAAAGTATAAAGCAATTAAGCAAGGTATCTACCAACAAGGTCGGGTAGCCGTTACCAATCGTGATGATGCAGCAACCCAAACACCTAATAAATCACAAACGGTTATTTCTTTTGGTAGCGATCAACCCAATACAGGTGAGTTTGGTCTCATTGAGCATAAAGGGCAGTTTTATTTAGCCTTTGGCGAACAACTCTTAATAGCGG
The DNA here is from genome assembly GCF_040362745.1 of Colwellia sp. KU-HH00111. NCBI lineage: Bacteria > Pseudomonadati > Pseudomonadota > Gammaproteobacteria > Alteromonadales > Colwelliaceae > Colwellia > Colwellia sp. KU-HH00111. Next base: position 189,960 of record NZ_BAABWO010000001.1, read on the forward strand.
TAGATAAACTACCTTTAGCTGGTATTCATAATGCGTTAAATTACTTAGCTGCTTTGGCGCTTGGTTATAGTGCAGGATGGTCATTAACTGACATGGTTGCAAACTTAGCCGGCTTTGAGGGCTTAGCGCATCGCTGTCAACGTGTTCCTAGCCAAGATGGCATCACGTGGATCAATGACTCCAAAGCAACTAATGTCGGCGCAACTATTGCCGCTATTAATGGCTTAGCACCCACACTTATATCAACAAATAATCACAACAAGCGCCTGCTCCTTATTGCGGGAGGAGAGGGTAAAGGTGCTGATTTTACCCCTATGGTTCAACCGTTAACTGAACATGTTAGCCATATGATTACCTTAGGAAAAGATGGAAATAACATTGCTAAACTGGTCATGGATAATATTAACACCACGCATGTTACCAGCTTATCTGAGGCAGTATCTTTTGCTAAAAAAATGGCACAGCCAGGCGACATAGTATTACTTTCTCCCGCTTGTGCTAGCTTAGATATGTTTAAAAACTTTGCTGAGCGCGGTGAGCAGTTTATGGCAGCGGTAATGACAATGGCGGAGGCAGGCTGATGAATGCTGCTGTAGATCCTACGCCAACAACCGATCAACAAATAACCTTGCCGATTTTCTCAGCATTGACTCATACCATCAAAGGGCGCATTACTGAGGCTTTAGGAAGTAATGCTGGTCTAAGAAGCTCTGCGGTATTTGATCGAACTTTTGTCGTGCTTGCGTTTAGCATGTACGCCATTGGCTTGATCATGGTCGCTAGCTCTTCGATGCCAGTGGCAGAACGCTTATTTAATAACCCCTTTCATTTTGTCATTCGTCATACCATTTATATCTGTTTGAGTTTAGGTATTGCTGGTGTGGTTTTACAAATTCCGATGGCATGGTGGCAGAAAAATAGTGGCTACCTGTTAATACTGTCAATAATTTTGTTAGTGATAGTGTTGATGGTTGGGCGCACCGTAAATGGCTCGACCCGTTGGATTGTACTTGGTCCTATTACCGTACAAGCCGCAGAGCCGGCAAAGTTATTTTTCTTTTGTTACCTCGCCGCCTATTTAGTGCGACGTCGAGATCAAGTGATGGAAGACTGGAAAGGGTTTGCTAAACCACTGGTAGTGTTTGCCGTACTTGCAGCCTTGCTATTAAGGCAACCAGACCTAGGCACTATTATTGTTATGTTTGTTACTACGTTTGGTTTGTTATTTTTAGCGGGTGCAAAACTTTGGCAGTTTATCAGCTTGGCCTCAGTTGGCGTTGGATTATTGTCTTTACTCGCAATCTTTGAACCCTATCGTTGGCGCAGGATAACCAGTTTCTTAGACCCATGGGAAGACCCCTTTGGCAGTGGGTATCAATTAACCCAATCATTAATGGCCTATGGGCGTGGCGAAGTGTTTGGACAAGGTTTAGGTAACAGCATTCAAAAATTGGAATATTTACCTGAGGCGCATACCGACTTTGTTATGGCGGTATTAGCAGAAGAGCTTGGGTTTATTGGCATCACCTTGATTCTGATGATTAGTATGGTGTTGGTATTTAAAGCATTAATGTTGGGTAAAAGAGCATTAGCAAAAGAGAAATATTTTGAAGGTTTTTTTGCCTATGCAATTGGTATTTGGGTGTGTTTTCAAGCTGCCGTTAATGTCGGGGCAAGTGCGGGTATAGTGCCAACTAAAGGGTTAACTATGCCGCTAATTAGTTATGGTGGTAGCTCGATGATCATTATGACCATAGCGGTTGTAATTTTAATTAGAATTGATCATGAGCTTCGCATGCAAAGCATTCAAGCTACCTCATCGAAAAGAAGAGCGCGAAAAACAGGAGGGGCAAATGGCTAAAACAACTAAAACTCCTGTGTTGTTGGTTATGGCGGGTGGAACTGGAGGTCATATATTTCCGGGACTTGCGGTGGCTGAACATCTTAAAAGTGAAGGATGGATAATACATTGGCTTGGTACCGCTGAACGAATGGAGGCGGAAATTGTGCCAGCACATGGTTTTGCTATTTCGTTTATTAGCATTAGCGGTCTTCGCCATAAAGGCTTAGTTGCTTGGTTAACTTTACCTTTTAAATTAATAAATGCTTTGCTTCAAGCATTGGCTGTCATGAAAAGAGTGAAACCTGATGTGGTGTTAGGTATGGGTGGCTACGCAAGTGCACCTGGAGGCTTGGCGGCATGGTTAATGAGAAAGCCATTAGTCGTTCATGAGCAAAATGCAGTAGCAGGATTAACTAATCGACTTTTAGCCTCAATTGCACGCAAAGTGTGTTGTGCTTTTCCCAATGCATTTAAAATGAGAAAAGGTGTGGAGGTTGTTGGCAACCCACTAAGAGAAAGTATTGGTCAACAAACGCTAGGGAAGCGAAACCTTAATAGCCCTGAGCAAGAAACCTTAAATACATTCAATATTTTAGTGGTTGGCGGTAGTTTAGGTGCACAAGTATTAAATGAAACTGTACCGCAGAGTGTGGCGCAATTAACCCAAGCAGTTAACACCAGTGATAACCATATAGTGAATACTTGGCATCAAACAGGTAAAGGTAAGCAACAAAGCGTTATCAATGCGTATCATGAACAAGGCATAGCTAATGAGCAGGTGCGGGTCACGGAGTTTATTGACGATATGGCCAGTGCTTACCAATGGGCGGATATTGTTATTTGCCGAGCGGGCGCATTAACCGTGTCAGAATTGGCTATGGCATCAACCCCCGCAATATTTGTCCCACTGCCACATGCCGTGGACGATCATCAAACTAAAAATGCTCAATATTTAGTTGCTTGTGGTGGTGCCATTTTGATTAAGCAGCATGAATTAACCAGTGAGCAACTGACAAAACAACTCTTGGCGTTAGTTAGTCAACCTCAGGTTTTAAAGAATATGGCGCAAGCAGCCTTTGCTGCTGCTGATGTAGATGCAACACGCAAGGTTGCAAATATTTGTCAACAACTAGCAGCATAGAATATAAAACAGGTAACGATATGAGCCCTAAGGCACTTAATAAAAACAAAATGAATGTACCAGAAATGCGTCGTGTTAAACGCATCCACTTTGTGGGAATTGGTGGTGCAGGCATGGGTGGTATTGCTGAAGTATTACTTAATGAGGGATATCAAATATCAGGCTCAGATATTGGTGATAATCAAGTAGTAAAACGTTTAACTAGCTTAGGCGCGCACATCAACATCGGCCACACCAGTGCCAATGTGGTGGGTGCAAGTGTTATTGTGGTGTCTACGGCGATAAATCAAGACAACCCTGAACTGGTCGCTGCAAAAGAACAGCGTATTCCTATTGTTCGACGCGCTGAAATGCTGGCGGAATTAATGCGCTTTCGCCATGGTATTGCCGTTGCGGGTACCCATGGCAAAACTACCACTACCAGTCTTATTGCAAGTATTTTTGCCCAAGGGCAACTAGATCCTACTTTTGTCATTGGAGGATTACTAAACAGTGCAGGCACAAATGCTCGACTCGGAAGTAGCCGGTATTTAGTGGCAGAAGCGGATGAAAGTGATGCATCCTTTTTGCACCTTCAACCGATGGTTTCGGTTATTACCAATATCGATGCCGATCATATGGAAACCTATCAAGGTGATTTTGAGAAGCTTAAAGATACCTACATTGAGTTTTTGCACAACCTACCATTTTATGGTTTGGCTGTTGTTTGTATTGATAATCCAGTCATACGTGAATTATTGCCACGCATTGGTCGGCAAGTGATTACTTATGGTTTTTCTCTCGATGCGGATATACGAGCAACCAATTATCAACAAGATGGTGGAGTGAGTTATTTCACCGTAGAAGTGGATGGTGAGCCGCCGTTAGATATGAGTTTAAACTTACCTGGACAACACAATGTACTTAATGCCCTTGCAGGTGTGGCGGTTGCAAAAGATGAAGGTGTTGCTGATGACGCTATTTGTCAGGCGCTTGCTGAGTTTGCAGGTATTGGCCGCCGGTTTGAACAACTGGCTGACTTACAAACCGATGCTGGCAATATGGTATTAGTGGATGATTATGGTCATCATCCAAGTGAAGTCAAAGCGACAATTTTAGCTATGCGAACAGGTTGGCCAGATAAGCGCTTAGTCATGGTGTTTCAACCACATCGCTATTCTCGTACTCGTGATTTATATGAAGACTTTGTTGAAGTGTTATCAGACGTTGATTGTTTATTCCTGTTAGATGTATACGCAGCCGGAGAAACCCCCATTGTCACCGCTGACAGTAAATGTTTAGCGCGCTCACTTCGTCAACGTGGTCAAGTTGAGCCGGTCTATGTTAGTGATGTTGATATGTTACCTGAACTGCTTGCAGCACAACTTCAAGACAACGACATGGTTATTACTCAAGGGGCCGGTAATATTGGTGCCATAGCGAGAAATTTGTCAAACAATCCTTTGCTAGTAAAAGTGGAGGGGAAGTAAATGAATATAGCAACAATCAAAGCAGCTCCTATTGCGGTTTTATATGGCGGAAATTCAGCAGAACGTGATGTGTCTCTTAATTCAGGGAAAGCTATCGCACAAGGGCTTGAGCAAGCGGGTTTTAAGCCGGTATTAATAGATACTAAAACGGTGCCGATCACCGCTTTAGTAGAAAAAAATATTAATCGTGCCTTTATTGCACTTCATGGTAGAGGCGGCGAAGACGGCTGTTTACAAGGCGCATTAGAGTCGCTTGGTATTGCTTATACTGGCTCAAATGTTTTGGGTTCGGCTTTATCGATGGATAAAGTGCGCAGTAAGCAAATATTCAGTGCTTGTAATATCCCTACCGCGCCTTTTGCTATTGTGAACAAGGAAAGTTTTGCCGAGTTTGATGTAAAGACAAAGCTCAATGCACTTGGTGGCAAGGTTATGGTTAAACCAGCACATGAAGGGTCAAGTATTGGTATGGCGATGGCTGATTCGCCAGAAAAACTCCACAACGCATTACTCGATGCTTTTGCTTTTGATGGTGATGTTTTATTAGAGGCTTGGATTGATGGCCCAGAATATACAGTGGCGATATTAGGTGATGAAGCGCTACCTGCAATTCATATGGAAACACCACATGAATTTTATGATTACCAAGCGAAATATCAATCGAACAGTACTCAGTATCATTGCCCGTGTGGTTTGTCTGAACAACAAGAAAATAAAATTAAAGCATTGTCTTTACAGGCATTTAAAGCAACAGGTGCCAGCGGTTGGGGACGCGTAGACTTAATGCAAGACAATAAAGGCCACTGGCAGATATTAGAAGTAAATACAGTGCCGGGTATGACACAAACATCGTTAGTACCTAAGGCAGCTAAAGTTCATGGATTAACCTTTAGTGAATTAGTAGAACGCATAGTGTTATTAAGCGTATAAAAATGAGTTTCTAGACTTGAGGAATACGATGAGAAATAAGCAACAACATCATGAAAATCAACAAGCGTTGGCATTTGGCCTAGGCTTGGCGTTTTTCGTGTTTGTGCTTATTGGTTTGATTAGTTTGGGCTGGTGGTTAAGTAAGCTACTAGTTGAGCAAGAGCATGCGCCGGTGAACACTGTTGTCATCACGGGTGAAATGCCTTACACCCAGCGCGAAGAGGTGTTAAACGCGATCAGTAGCATTGATTTAGGGAATTTTTTTCAAGTCAGTGTCAATGAGGTGCAGCAATTAGTGTCAGCTTTACCTTGGGTGTACTCTGTGGCGGTGAGAAAACAGTGGCCAAATGAAGTAAAAATTTATGTTGTTGATCAAAGTCCTATTGCGCTTTGGAACGGTGACTTTATCTTGAATCAGTTTGGTAAAGCTTTTCAGGCGGATAGAAAAAAGTTAACTCATGCGCTGCCTGAATTTTTTGGCCCTGAAGGATCTGAGTTGTTGGCGTTAGAAAACTTCACTAACTTAAACGGTTTATTAGAATATCGAAATTTAATGATTGATGAACTGGTATTGAGTGAGCGTTTCTCTTGGCAACTAACATTAAACAATGGCGTGATGCTAAATTTAGGACGTGAAGAACGCGTGAAACGTGTGCAAAGATTTATGGATGTTTATCCTTTAATCAAATCACACCTAGAACAGCAAGAAAAACAGCAAAATAATGATAAAAAGCAGATAAAACAAGCAGTGGATTATATTGATTTACGGTATGATACAGGATTGGCTGTTGGTTGGAAGCAAGCAACAAATATGTCAGTGAGTATGGACTTAAAAAACAACAAAAATCAAGCCACATAGTGATGATCAGAAGCCGTAGTGGGCAAAACTATTTCTCCACTGGTTATCAGTGGCAAACAAAAGAGTTGACCTTGAATGTCTAAAGTAACAGAAAGAAATTTAGTTGTTGGACTAGATATTGGCACATCAAAAATTTCCGTCGCAGTGGGTGAAATCACCCCTGACAACCAGCTAAGTGTTGTAGGTGTGGGAAACCAGCCTGCGCGTGGCATGGATAAAGGGGGTGTTAATGATTTGAATCTTGTTATTCAATCAATTCAACGCGCCATTAATGAAGCGGAATTGATGGCAGGTTGTCAAATAAGCTCCATTTATTTAGGTATTTCAGGAAAACATATTAGTTGTCAAAATGAAAATGGCATGGTGCCAATTAATGATAAAGAAGTCATTCAAGAAGATGTTGATAATGTGATTCACACGGCACGCAGCGTACCGCTTTCAGCTGAACGTCGTATGTTACATGTGTTACCGCAAGAATATAGTATAGATTGCCAAGAAGGCATTAAAAGTCCTATTGGCATGTCTGGTGTGCGGATGGAAGCGAAAGTACATATTGTAACGTGTGCTAATGATATGGCAAAAAATCTGGTTAAGTGTGTCGAACGATGCAACTTGAATGCAGACCAATTGATTTTTTCAGCGCTAGCTTCAAGTTATTCTATTCTCACTGAAGATGAAAAAGAGCTGGGTATTTGTGTGGTTGACATGGGAGCAGGCACAATGGATATCGCTATATTCATTGGTGGAGCACTTAGGCACACTGCGGTTATTCCGGTAGCAGGTAATCAAGTCACCAGTGATATTGCAAAAATATTCAGGACACCATTGAGCCATGCTGAAGAGATTAAAGTGCAATATGCCTGTGCATTAAAGCATTTAGTGAGTATGGAAGAAAGTATCGATGTGCCTAGTGTTGGTGGACGACCAGCACGCACTATGTCACGCCATACTTTATCAGAGGTGGTGGAGCCAAGGTACCACGAATTGTTTGAATTAATTCAAGAAGAAGTCAGAGAAGCAGGATTAGAAGATCAAATTGCAGCAGGGTATGTACTTACTGGCGGAACATCAAAAATGGAAGGTGTTGTGGAGTTTGCTGAAGAAGTGTTCCAAATGCCGGTGCGTATAGCATCACCATTTTCAATTCAAGGTTTGAAAGAATATGTAAATGACCCAAGTTATGCAACTGTAGTTGGCTTGTTACATTATGGTATGCAAGCCCATGACTCTGGCGTAAAAGAAATGAACAAGCCTGAAGGCGTTACTGGTTGGTGGTCACGGCTTCATGCATGGTTTAAAGGCGAGTTTTAATTGTTATTTACCACGTAGGGTTAATATCAATTTTTTGTAGGTCAGATTATTTCTGACGAATTTGGTAAAAAAACGGAGAGAGAAAAATGTTTGAATTGATGGAAGATCATAACGAAGAAGCGGTGATTAAAGTCATTGGAGTTGGCGGTGGCGGCGGCAATGCTGTTGAACACATGGTAAGCCAAACCATTGAGGGTGTTGAATTTATTACAGCGAATACTGATTCGCAAGCATTACGTAATTCATCAGCCAATGTTACTTTACAGCTTGGCAATAACGTAACCAAAGGTTTGGGTGCCGGTGCTAATCCAAATATTGGCCGTCAAGCGGCTGAGGAAGATCGTGAAACCATAATGCAAACACTTCAAGGTGCAGATATGGTGTTTATTGCCGCTGGTATGGGCGGGGGTACAGGTACCGGGGCTGCACCTGTTGTTGCTGAAATCGCCAAAGAAATGGGGATACTCACAGTTGCAGTGGTAACTAAGCCTTTTCCTTTTGAAGGCAAAAAACGTATGAATTATGCGGGCCAAGGTATTGATGCGCTTGCTGAAAGTGTAGATTCCCTGATCACTATTCCAAATGAAAAATTGTTAAAAGTCTTAGGACCAGGCACTAGCTTGTTAGACGCTTTTAAAGCTGCAAATAATGTTTTACTAGGTGCTGTACAAGGGATTGCTGAGTTAATAACTCGTCCCGGTTTAATTAACGTCGATTTTGCTGATGTGCGCACTGTGATGTCTGAAATGGGTACCGCTATGATGGGCTCTGGTATTGCTTCAGGCCCAGATAGAGCTGAAGAAGCAGCTGAAGCAGCTATTTCTAGCCCGTTGCTTGAAGATGTTGATTTGGCAGGCGCGCGCGGAATTTTAGTTAATATTACTGCGGGTATGGATATTAGTATTGATGAATTTGAAACCGTTGGTAACGCGGTTAAAGCCTTTGCTAGTGAAAATGCTACAGTTGTAGTTGGTGCGGTAATCGACCCTGATATGACCGAAGAACTTCGTGTGACTGTGGTTGCTACAGGTATCGGTGCAGAAGTTAAGCCTGATATTACCCTAGTTAGTCCAGCGCCTATGGTTGAACAAAGAGCTGTAGGCTCCGATTATAGCCCATCAGCTGCACCACAAGCGGATATGGCTGTTGAACCCATTGCCATGACTGATAGCAATGTGCAAAAGGTAGCGCACGAAGATTTAGATAACTATCTGGATATACCAGCATTTTTGCGTAAGCAGGCAGACTGATCATAAAAACTGTGACAGGTTATTTATAAAGAATCAGTAGCCATTTAGCGGCAGTGATAAGCTCGTGATTACGGATGATGAGTTATTATCAGTATTAATAAAACGACCAATAACCAGTAGGTTGAATTTACTGTGTTTTTTTGTTATATTACGTGCCCGCTGAAATAGGTGGACTGTTAGGTGTGTATGCTTTGGCTAAATAGGCGTTAACAGTTTAGTAAAAGGTACTGTAAGAGCGATTAGCTCTTAATAAGATAGTAGCAACGAGGCTATATGATTAAGCAACGTACATTAAAAACAAGCGTTTCAACCGTTGGTGTTGGGTTACATAAAGGTGAAAAGGTTCAGGTCACTCTCCGTCCTGCTCCTGCTAACACTGGTATTGTATTCCGCCGTGTTGATCTTGATCCTGTGGTTGATATCAAAGCGACCCCAGAAGCGGTTGGTGAAACAACCTTATGTACCTGCTTAGTTAACGATCAACAAGTAAAAGTGTCTACAGTTGAGCATTTGCTATCAGCAGTTGCTGGTTTAGGGATTGATAACTTGATTATTGATGTTGATGCACCTGAAATTCCAATTATGGATGGCAGTGCACTGCCGTTTGTTTACCTGATTCAATCGGTTGGCATAGAAACTCAGCATGCACCTAAGCGTTTTATTCGTATTACTAAAGCTATTCGCGTTGACGAAGGTGATAAGTGGGCTGAATTGTTGCCCTATGAAGGCTTTCGCGTCAATTTTGCTATTGAATTTAATCACCCTGTTATTGCTAACACCTGTCAAACCATGAGTATGGACTTTTCAAGCTGTTCTTTTATTAAAGAAATTAGTCGTGCTCGTACTTTTGGTTTTATGAAAGATATTGAGTTTCTCCGCTCTCATAATCTTGCACTAGGTGGTAGTTTAGAAAACGCTATTGTCCTTGATGAATACCGTATGCTTAACAAAAATGAATTACGCTACGATGATGAATTTGTTAAGCATAAAATCCTTGATGCTATTGGCGACCTTTATATGGGCAGTGCTAGTATTTTAGGTGAATTAAATGCCTTTAAATCAGGGCATGGCTTAAATAACCTATTACTAAGAGAAGTATTTAAGCAAACAGACGCATGGGAATGGGTGACTTATGAAGATGATAAGTTAAGTTCGCCAATTGAATATCAAGAAATCAATGCGAGTGCTTTTTAGTTAAAGGCTGATATTGCGTTAGAAAAATAAAAAACCGAGCATTGCTCGGTTTTTATTTAATAGTAGAGAATTACACCCGTTACCTTTTTGCATTAGCCACTAATTTTCGTAGCTTTTGTTTTAAGCCATCGGGCGCATGTTCTGCAATATCTAATAAATGTGATGCAGTCTCAGACGACATGTTCTGTACCGAAGTTGGCACTGTTGAATGAGCGATGTTTGAGGTAGTGTTTTTTTCAGCGCTAGTTTGACCTGAAGAAACTTTATGCCCGTATGGGTTAACCTTTATTTCTATTTGTGTAAATTGTCCTTGAGTTTGCTTTATCAACTGTTGGCAAATGGTATTACGTTCGAACTGTAACCTTTGCCCCCAAACTGGCGACTTAACCTCAACAATGAGGGTTGATTGAACGAAATTAGCAATATTGAATGCATCTTGTGGCAGGTCAGGGCATATTTGTCGTACAATATCTGACAACAAGCGCAAAGAGTTGGTTTTTTCTTGAATTTGTGCCAAAGTGCCTGTCGTCGCATTAAATAGCGTTGAAAGTTCTTTGGGAGCTTTTGGTCTTCGAGCCATGAAAATAAACCGATTGATGAATGTTTTGTAGGAGGGGAATAACCCCCGCGCAATAAATATGAGTTTAACACTACTATACCGTGGAAAGAATGTAAGATTTTCGATGCGCTTAAATAAGTTGCATTGGCTGTCCGCTGTGCTAAGTTTCGCCTTGATTTCAGGCATGATAGTGCATCTATTTCTTTCTACGGACGAAAAGCCAAGTATAGAACAAAATTATTTAGCTCAAAAAGCATTAACCACTAATGATGGGCAGGATAATGCCACAGTAGTCACTGCTATTGAACAGCAGCAACTAACAGCCTTAACGTTAAAACTAGCTGAATTGCAAAGTCATATTTTAAGGTTGAATGCGTTAGGGGAGCGGTTAGCTGATAATGCCAATATCCCTGAAAAGGAATTTAATTTCAATCACCTGCCTGCCAGTGGTGGCCCAGCAGGTCATAGCAAAATCACCACTAATAAGTCACTGGCACAATTACTGATTGATATTTCAGTATTAGATAATTCATTAGCCCATGAAGAAAATCAGTTACATATGCTTGAATCTTTAACTTTGGGTCACCATATAGAAAATACACGATATTTGTCAGGTAGACCTATAACTAAAGGTTGGTTGTCGTCTTATTTTGGTATGCGTAAAGACCCTTTTAATGGCCGAGCAGCCATGCACAAAGGGATCGATTTTGCCGGTAAAGAAGATGGCGACATTATTGCAACCGCTTCTGGCGTGGTTAGTTGGTCAGATGATCGATATGGCTATGGAAAATTAATAGAAATAAACCATGGTGATGGCTTGAAAACTCGCTATGGTCATAATAAAGAATTACTCGTTAACGTTGGTGATGTAGTAACAAAAGGGCAGGTAATAGCAAAAATGGGCAGTACTGGTCGTTCAACTGGGCCGCACGTTCATTATGAAATATTGCATAACAATAAACAAATTAATCCGCTTAAGTTTGTTTATCGCAAAGCCAAGTAACCGTTGAAGGTTTAGCTTGCATACATTAATGACAAGTAACTACAACAATAATATTCACTCAGTGTTTAAAAGGTTTTGAACACTAAATTTCACAAAATGGTTTAATAAGATGTTTGTAAAGTTGTTAACAAAAATGTTTGGTAGTCGTAATGATAGATTACTGAAAAAAATGAGCAAAGAAGTAAAAAAAATAAATGCGTTAGAGCCAATTCTTGAAGCACTGAGTGATGAAGAATTAAAAGCGAAAACAACGGAACTTAAAACACGCTTAACAGAAGATGAAACCTTAGCTCAAATTTTACCCGAAGCGTTTGCTGTTGTTCGTGAGGCAAGCAAGCGTGTTTTTGATATGCGTCCTTTTGATGTTCAAATGATCGGTGGCATGGTATTGCATGATGGTAAAATTGCTGAAATGCGTACGGGTGAAGGTAAAACATTAACCGCAACACTCCCTTCGTATTTGAACGCCTTAACCGGTAATGGTGTACATGTTATTACGGTCAATGACTACTTAGCTACTCGTGATGCTGATTGGAGTCGCCCATTATTTGAATTCTTAGGATTAACAGTTGGCTGTAATATTGCTGGCTTGTCACCACAAGAAAAGCAAGCAGCTTACAATGCTGACATCACCTATGGTACCAATAATGAGTTTGGTTTTGATTATTTACGTGACAATATGGTGTTTTCACCAGAAGAGCGCTCACAGAAAAAATTAAATTTCGCTATCATTGATGAAGTTGACTCTATCTTAATTGATGAAGCTAGAACGCCATTAATTATTTCAGGACAAGCAGAAGACAGTTCTGAACTGTATCAAACAATTAATACTATCGTTCCAGTGCTAGAAGTACAAAATGAAGAAGATAAAGATGAAGAAACCGGGCAGTCAGAGGATTTTGTTGCTGGTGATTTCACTATTGATGAAAAAGCTAAACAGATATATTTAACCGAACAAGGCCAAGTGCGTATTGAAACCATTATGCGCGAAAAAGGCTTGTTACAAGAAGGTGATACCTTATATTCTGCATCAAACATCACCTTGTTACACCACATTATGGCAGCATTACGTGCCCATAAACTGTTCCAAAAAGACGTAGACTACATTGTAAAAGATAACGAGATTGTCATTGTAGATGAACATACTGGTCGTACTATGGAAGGTCGTCGTTGGTCTGAAGGTTTACATCAGGCGGTTGAAGCAAAAGAAGGAGTAAGAATTCAAAACGAAAACCAAACACTTGCATCCATTACCTTCCAAAATTTCTTTAGGTTATATGAAAAACTTGCAGGGATGACGGGTACGGCTGATACGGAAGCCTTTGAGTTTCAACATATTTATGGGTTGGAAACCGTTATTATTCCGACTCATCGTCCTATGATTCGAAAAGATTTACCCGATCTTATTTACTTAACAACAGAAGAAAAGTTTGAAGCAATTTTAGCGGATATTCAAGACTGTGTTAAACGGGGTCAACCAGTACTAGTAGGTACTATTTCAATTGAAACATCTGAATTTTTATCGGATTTTTTAAAGAAAGCCAAGATTAAGCATAAAGTCCTTAATGCCAAGTTTCACGCTCAAGAAGCTGAAATTGTATCTGATGCCGGTAAAGAGTTTGCCGTTACCATTGCAACTAACATGGCAGGTCGTGGTACCGATATCGTATTAGGTGGTAACTTAAATGCCGCTATTGCTGATTTGTCTAAAGGCAACAAACAACCTACAGAAGCGCAAATTGAAAAAGTAGAAGCACAGTGGAAAAAAGATCATGAACGGGTACTTGAACTAGGTGGCTTAAAAATTATTGCTACTGAACGTCATGAATCACGCCGAATTGATAACCAATTGCGTGGTCGTTCAGGTCGTCAAGGTGATGCCGGTGAAACGCGTTTTTATCTGTCGATGGAAGATTCATTAATGCGTATCTTCGCCTCTGAGCGTATTTCAAATATGATGCGCAAATTAGGCATGGAACACGGAGAAGCAATTGAACACCCTTGGGTAACTCGCAGTATTGAAAATGCCCAACGCAAGGTTGAAGGTCGTAACTTTGATATGCGTAAGCAGTTATTAGAGTATGATGATGTTGCTAATGATCAACGTGGCGTAATTTATGAACAACGTAATGAATTACTTGATGAAACTGATATTGGCGATGTGGTAAATAATATTCGTGCAGATGTGATAAATGACATTATTAGTCAACATATCCCACCACAATCATTAGTTGAAATGTGGAACGTTACGGGTCTTGAGGAACAGTTAAAAGGCGAATTTAATACCGAGCTGCCAATCGCTCAATGGCTTGAAGAAGATAAGAAACTACATGAAGAAAATTTACGCGAAAAAATTGTCGCAGAATTTGAGCAAGTGTATAAAGATAAAGAAGCTGTTGTAGGTGCTGAAGTTTTACGTCAATTTGAAAAAGCGGTAATGTTACAAAGCTTAGATTCACATTGGAAAGAACATTTAGCAGCAATGGATCATTTACGTCAAGGCATTGGTTTGCGTGCCCATGCGCAAAAAAATCCAAAACAAGAATTCAAACGCGAGAGTTTTGAATTATTCACCGACATGTTAGATCACTTAAAATATGACGTGATAGGTATCTTATCTAAAGTACAAATTCAAGCTGAATCAGATGTTGAAGCGGTGGAAGAACAACATAGAAAATCTGAAACACCAACAGAGTTTCAACATCAAAGTGCTGGTGGCATTGAAGAAAAACCTACAATGCCTCGCGTTGGTCGCAACGAACCATGTCCTTGTGGCTCAGGCAAAAAATACAAGCAATGTCATGGTAAATTAACCTAACTAAGATTTGAGTGGCGAATTAAATGGTTTGGTAAAACTGACTTAACCAGCCATATTCGCTACTCGCTACTTGCTGCTCTTTATTGGAAGCTGATGAAAAATGTCTAAATCTGTGCATGTTGCAGTTGGGGTTATAATTGCTAAGCGTGATCAACAGCCAACACAATACTTTCTTACCAAGCGTCTTCAACACAGCCATCAAGGCGGTAAATGGGAGTTCCCAGGGGGCAAGGTAGAACAAGGTGAAAGTGTTGCTCAAGCGCTTGCTAGAGAACTAAAAGAAGAAGTTGCTATTGAGGTATTAGCGGGTACAGCACTAACCACCATCAATCATACCTACTGTGAAGCGAATGGCACGGAAAAAAAGGTCTGCTTGGAGGTGTTTTTGGTAGAGCATTTTCATGGTGAACCTTGCGCACAAGAAGGCCAAAAACAAGGCTGGTTTTCACTGGCTGAACTTCAGAAGTTAGATTTTCCTGACGCTAATCAAAGTATTATTGAGAAACTGTTAACTCTAAAGCCATAAAGTCTAAAGGATAGCTAATTGTAAGCCAGAAAGCTTAATTTGAGCCTTACAGCTAAAAAACAGTCAATTACCCGCTTCAATCATCCAAAAAACAACTTACACTGACTTAACAAAACCCCGTAAAAAGGTAGGTTGGACTTCAGTCCGACAATAAAAAGGAGTAGTCAATTTCCCGCTTTAATCACCAAACAAACTTACTCAACACTGACTTAACAAAACCACTAAAGGTGTAGGTTGGACTTCAGTCCGACAATAAAAAGGAGTAGTCAATTTCCCACTTCAATCACCCAACAAACTCACTCAATACTGACTTAACAAAACCACTAAAGGTGTAGGTTGGACTTCAGTCCGACAATAAAAAGGAGTAGTCAATTTCCCGCTTTAATCACCAAACAAACTTACTCAACACTGACTTAACAAAACCACTAAAGGTGTAGGTTGGACTTCAGTCCGACAATAAAAAGGAGTAGTCAATTTCCCGCTTTAATCACCAAACAAACTTACTCAACACTGACTTAACAAAACCACCTGAAAAATGTAGGTTGGACTTCAGTCCGACAATAAATACAACGAGGAAAATAATCTAGTAAGCAACTTATTCAGGTTCAACAAAAAAACTATTGTTCAGTAAAAACTCATCCTCCATCGCATCAAGCATCTCCTCGGTTAACGGTGTTGCGCCTTGCAAAGGTTGACTGATTTTGTGGCTTTCATCGGCCCACTCGCCCAAATCAATTAATTGGCAACGCTTACTGCAAAAGGGGCGAAACTCACTGCTTGCTTGCCAAACAACTGATTTAGCACAATTTGGGCAGGAAACTTTTAAGGTCATTATTAGTTCTCGGTTTACCACGAATGAAGCAATTATACGATAATTAAGTCAAGTTTGCTTGAGCATTGAAATAAAAAAGTTCAGCAGCGTGCCAGTTTAAATTGCGTTGCTTGGTTTGAATAGCGTCGTCCTTGTTGCTCACAAGGCAGCATAAAACGGATCGAGTAACGAAATTTATTGCCGCTAATGGTTGGGTAGTATTGGGCATTGCTTGCAACTTGTATGCGCAGTAATACTAACCCTTCGCCACTATCTTGGTAAAAGCCACTTTCAGTTGAGATAGACTCAAAACTAGCGCGTTGACGAATAAATTTTAATATTAACGTTAATGACTGTTTGATTGGAGCAAGTGCTGATAACCAACGACTTATATCTTGTTCCGTGATTGATGCGGGTTGATGAAGCCAAAATTGCAACTGGGGTAGGTCAAAACTAGAGCTACCACCTTGGATGGCAAAGCGCTGTTTTAAGCTGGCAAGTAACTTATCTTCTTTTAGTTGTAACCAAGTGGGTTTGCTCTGTTTTAACTGACTTCCTAAAAAAACTGTTTGCTGTAGATTAGTTTCTAAGGCACTGCTATCGATCTCAGGTGATTGTGACCAGATAACAAGATTTTGTTGTAACTTTTCTAAATCTTTAATTAAACCGCCTTTAATATCATTTCGCTCTAGGGTATCTAAGATGGCAAATAACGCATTAAAAAAAACGTGATGACTGTTGCCAATATCAGAACTGACACAACTATTGACTTGAGCAAATAATTGCTCAATTTTCAAATAATTACGGATGCGCTCATTGAGCGGATGTTCATACAATATTGATGTCATGCAAAGTGTTATAAAAATTCAACCTAGAATGTGACTTAATAGCTATCTTAACCATAGCAAGCGAAAATGGCGACACTTTTATCGATTATATTTTGTTCAGTTATGCTTATTGCATAGGTTAAATTAAGCCGTGTCGACCATAAGCAAATAGCTTTGATGTAATTTAGTAACGGCTTTTTTTAACGTGATCATTGAGCTGCCATCATTATTTAGTATATCGTCAGCTTGTGCAACTCTATCCGATCTTTCTATTTGGCTTGCCATAATGTCTTTAACTTGTTTGATGGTATTACCATCGCGCTTAGTGGTTCGTTTAAGCTGAGCTGCTTCACTTACATCAATGACCAATAAACGGTCTATCAAGTGCATTAGGTCATTTTCAATCAACAGTGGCGCAACTAATAAACAATAAGGACTAGTGGCGGCTTGTGTTTGTGCGATAAGCTGAGACCTAATTAAAGGATGCAATAAATTGTTTAACCACAATTTATCTTGTTCATTGCTAAATATTTGCTGACGAAGTAAGGAGCGGTTTAACTGTCCGTCAGCCTGAATAAAGCTTGCGCCAAAATGCTCAGCAATATCGTGAAGTGCAGGGCTACCAATGTTAACAACTTCTCTGGCAATAATATCTGCATCAACGATGGTGACACCATGCTCAGCAAAAAGGTTGGCTACAGTGGTTTTTCCGCTGCCAATGCCGCCTGTAAGACCAATAATAATATTTGACATATGTGATAAGTCACTAACTAATTTGCATTAAGTACCAAGACCAGATCCCCTCACCCCAAAGTAAGGTTATCCAGCCAGCAACCGCTAAATAAGGACCAAATGGGATAGCTTGCTCACGTTGGTGGTTATTAAGTACCATTAATGTAATGCCGACAATGGCGCCAACCACAGAAGCCATTAAAATAAGAATAGGCAATAACTGCCAACCAATCCAAGCGCCAAACAGGGCAAATAATTTAAAATCGCCATGACCCATACCTTCCTTACCTGTGACCAGCTTAAAAAGCCAAAACACACTAAATAAGCTCATATAACCAACGGCGGCACCAATAACTGCATCATTGAGTGATACAAAGGTGTTATCAAGGTTAATCAATAAACCAAGCCATAATAGCGGCATAACAATTTGATCGGGTAATAGCATATGATCAAAATCAATCAGGGTTAAACAAATTAATCCCCAGGTTAGTATGAGTAATAATAAGGTTTCAAGAGAAACACCAAATTGGCTGGCGACTACTACGCTTAGCATTGCAGTTGCGGCTTCAACCAAAGGATAGCGAGCAGAAATAGCATTATGACATTGACTGCATTTTCCACGTAAAAACAACCAGCTAATGACAGGTATATTCTCGTAAAAACGTATTTTATGATCACATTTGGGGCAGGTTGAATTAGGCGTAGACAGGGTCAGTTGTTTGATAGGTTTTGCCGTACTTTGCTCAAGTTCGTCAGCTAAAAATTCTCGGCATTCAACATACCAAGTATTGTGCATCATCTTTGGTAAGCGATAGACCACCACATTTAAAAAACTGCCAATTAGCAATGAAAACAGAATCACCATGCTATAAAAAGCTACTGGTGATTGATGAAAAAAAGCTAGGGTGTGATCAAACATACATGCTCTAAAAATGATAAAAAACGGTTAAACAAAAAAGGCTTTTAAGCCAAGCTCTATTAGGGATGCTATTTCGAGACCCGAGACCCGAGACCCGAGACCCGAGACCCGAAACCTGAAGCTAAACAACCATACCAATTTGGAAAATAGGTAAGTACATCGCAATAATCAAGCCACCAATAACTACACCTAGCACAGCCATTATCATTGGCTCTAACAATGCAGTCAAGTTGTCGACTGCATTGTCAACTTCGGCCTCGTAAACATTGGCCACTTTGGCAAGCATATCATCAACAGCACCAGATTCTTCACCAATAGCTACCATTTGAATAACCATATCAGGAAAAATACTACAGTTACGCATGGCTAAATTCATTTGCATTCCCGAGGTTACCTCAGCACGCACTTCTAAAATCGCGTCACGAAACACAGCATTACCTGCAGCACCAGCAGCTGAATCTAACGCATCTATTAAAGGTACACCAGCAGCAAAGGTGGTTGACAGTGTACGGGCATAACGTGCTACAGCAGCTTTTTCGAGTAAATCACCAATAACAGGAAGTTTGAGAATTTTTCTGTCAACTTGATCGCGAAACTTCTGGCTACTTCTGTGAGCGTGTTTGAATAGGAAGATAAATAGAAATATTGCAGCCAAGCCTAGATACCAATAAGCGACCATAAAGTCGGAAATACCGACAACAAATAAGGTAAAACCTGGCAGCTCAGCGCCAAAACTAGCAAATATTTCTTGAAAAACCGGCACTACAAAAATAAGCAAAATGGAAGTAACCACTGCTGCAATCACTAATACCGCAATAGGGTAGGTCATCGCCTTTTTAATTTTTGCTTTTAATGCTTCAGCTTTTTCTTTGTAAGTGGCAATGCGATCGTAAATGGTTTCTAACGAGCCTGATTGTTCACCTGAGGCCACTAAATCACAATATAGGTCATCAAAAAATCTTGGGTGATCGCGCAAGCAGTCTGATAACGGAATACCTGAGGCGAGTTTATTACCAATTTCAGCTAATAGTTTTTGCATATTGCCATTACTATGTCCTTGACCAATCATTTCTATGGTTTGTACCAGCGGCACACCGGCGCCGAGCATGGTAGCAATTTGCCTAGAAATTACCGCAATATCACTAGGGGTTATAGCTTTATCACCACCCATACCAAATAACGGCTTGGCTTTTTTCTTGACTTTACTAGGGGTGATTCCCTGTTTACGCAGTTGCGCTTTTAGCTCAATAATATTATTAGCGGATAACTCGCCACTAATTTTTTTGCCTTTACGATTTACTCCACGCCAAATAAATACGTCTAACGCTTTAACCTTTGCTTTGTTTTTCGATACATTTTTTCTAGCTACTGCAGTTGCCATAAGTTTTATCCATAATCTATTATCATAGCGCGTTGAGTTTAGCTGTTACGCGACTGCTTGTTGGTTCGTTTTTACTTGTCAACTTCTTATTTTTTGTGTTTTAAAAATTATGCCTAGGCGCTGGTCACTCGATTGATCTCTTCAAGACTGGTCATGCCACTCATTGCTTTTTGTAAACCCGATTGCCTTAAATTATTGTAACCCTCTTTTTGACATTGTTTGGCAATATCAAGTGAGTTCCCCCCTTCCATAATGATTGATGAAATTTCGGGGCTAATTTTGATCACTTCATAAATACCCACCCGTCCTTTATAGCCTGCAGTACATTGCTCGCAGCCTACCGCTTTAAAAAGTTTTATTTCACTTAGTTTGTCAGCAGGAAAGCCCTGTTGAGCCAGCTGCTCTTTGGTTAGCTCTTCCGGGGCTTTACATTGTGGGCATAATCGCCGGGCTAAACGTTGGGCAATAATTATGCTAATTGAGCTGGCAACATTATAAGATGGCACGCCCATATTTAATAAGCGGGTCAGGGTTTCAGCGGCTGAATTTGTATGTAAAGTGGATAATACCAAATGACCTGTTTGCGCGGCTTTTATAGCAATTTCGGCAGTTTCTAAATCGCGAATTTCACCAACCATAACGATATCGGGATCTTGTCGTAAAAATGAGCGTAACGCACTAGGAAAGGTTAAGCCAGCACGATTATTAATTTGTACTTGGTTGATACCTTCTAAGTTAATTTCAACTGGATCTTCCGCGGTAGAGATATTACGCTCAGCAGTGTTGAGAATATTTAGGCCAGTATACAAGGAAACCGTTTTACCTGAGCCGGTTGGTCCTGTTACTAAAATCATACCTTGGGGTTGATCTAAGGCGTCCATATAAATTTTCTTTTGCTCGGGCTCGTAACCTAGCATATCAATGCCTAACATGGCGCTAGATGAGTCGAGGATACGCATAACAATTTTTTCGCCCCACATGGTTGGCAGGGTACTGACACGAAAATCAATAGATTTTTTCTTTGACAAGGCCAACTTTATCCGGCCATCTTGAGGGACTCTGCGTTCGGCAATATCAAGTTTTGACATAACCTTAAGGCGCGCTGCCATACGTGATGATAAGGTTACGGGTGGACTAGCAATTTCAGTTAAAATGCCATCGATACGAAAACGAATGCGAAACGATTTTTCATAGGGCTCAAAATGTAAATCTGAGGCACCACGTTTAATGGCATCGAGTAAAATCTTGTTAATAAATACCACTATCGGGGCATCATCTTCCCCTGAGTTACTGTCCTCTTCTTTTTTATCTTCTTGAACGTCTAGCCCAGATAGTTCATCTGAATCTATGTCACTGATATCAAGCGCATCACTTTCATCTTCTAATACTTTATCAATACAAGCGTGCAAACCTTGTTCATCGGTTAATACTAACTCAGTGCTATAGCCAGTATTAAATTGAATCTCTTCTAATGCTTCAAGGTTAGTTGGGTCAGACATGGCAACAAACAGTACCTTACCGCGTAAAAATAACGGTAAGGCGTTGTGTTTAGTTATAAGCTTTTCATTACGCACACCTTCAGGCACTAAGGAGGTGTCGAAATTGGTGAGTTGAATATGTGGGTAGCCAAAATTGCTAGCTAAAACCGTAGCAATCGCGTTTCCATCGATGTTTTTATCTTCAACCAAATAACGGATAAAGGGCTTATTTTTACCTGCATAATCGGCACAAATATCATCAATACTAGCTTGGGAAACTAGCTGTTCTTTGGACAGCGCAGATAAAACACTGGATTGTTGATGACTTCCTTTCATAATGTTTGCTGATAACCTTTTGAATAGACACAATGAACTCACTAATTTTTAGTGTAACGTAGTTTTGGTGGAAAGCACAAAAGATTTATTGCAGTGGAGTTGATATTGTAATAATTTAAAATAAAAAAAGCTCCCTAAGGAGCTTTTACAAACAAATGAGTTCAGACAAAGTGATTAATGTCACTTTGACCCGGTTTAATTAGATGTTTAACAAAGCGTTGCGTCTGAGCAAGTTTTAACCCAATTAACTTTCCCTGCAGTTAAAGTAGGTTTTAATTCTACAGTTTCACCAGAAAAACCACCAGTAGATACTGCTGTTGCGGTTATAACACCATCAGTAGTCTCAACTTTACTTACATACCCAGAGGCAGCTATAGCAGAAATAGACCAACCATTACCTGTTTTTGTATCTGAACAACCAGTTACAGTCCCTAAGTCAAGAGCACATAATTCTACTTGAGTCTTTATACCAGAGGTGGCCAAGACAACTTCTGAGAATTTTGCTTTTTGAGTGTAATTCTGATAAGCCGGCAAAGCAACGGCAGCTAAAATACCGATAATCGCAACAACGATCATCAATTCAATTAGTGTAAAACCTTTTTGGGCTTTGTTAGTCATTTTGTTCATTGCGTTTAAATTTTTCATAGTTATAAATCCTTCAATTTCTACGGGGGCTGAAGTTAATATGCGATATATTTTAAGAAATGTAAAACATTGTCGCGTTTTTTTTTGTTTTTAATAGGTTTTTTACTTGCTTGTTGATTTTTATTAACACAAACAAGCACATTTAACAGCCTATTAACGTTTATTTACAGTGTTTAACCGCAATAAATCTTGCTAAAAGTAAACAAATTACTCTGTTTGGCCTTTGTAAAAAAAATATTATTAATATTATTCGTTTATTGAGCTGAACAGAAAGTGATATGAATTTATTTTAATTAAACAATATAAATTTAATCAAATTTTGTAATTCATTTTAAAAATAGCGGTTGTAAATATAAACAAGTTGTACCAGTTGTAAAGAAAAAAATATAAAAACGCTGTTATTTTTCTTTAAAATGAATGGATTGCTTGCTTTTTTGTTATCTTATTGGCTTTAGTTAGATAGCTTTAGAGTTACCATACTGAGCAGTTGAGCGTATGTTGTTATAAGTGATATTGGTTATAAGTGATACTGGCTAGCATGAAAACATTGCAACAAACAAACTTGACCAAACCAAACAGAATGATAAATCCGATCTTGTTGGTTAGCCTTGTCCTATACCTTTACTAATGCCTTTATCAAGAATAATTACCCTATTAGCCTTTTATTTGCAAAAGGCAGGTGATCTTCTGATTATTATTCTGTATAATCCGCGCTCCCTACGTTACAAACTGTCTTTAAATAGTCTTGTTTGTGGGTTTCCATTGGTTTTATATTCCTTTGGTTTATTCATTATAATAGGGGTTTAAAGGCGCTAGACTCGATACTCGAAGGGGTAACTGCGTAGTCTATTATTAACCAACAAGCTAACGTTATTACCCACACATGTGGCTATTATCAGTTTGCTTTGTTATTTAAGTAACTTTTTAATATTGGGTTTTTTAATGAAAACTTTTGTAGCTAAACCAGCAAGCGTACAACGCGAATGGTTCTTAGTGGACGCCGAAGATAAAACTTTAGGTCGTATCGCTACTGAAATTGCAACCCGTTTACGCGGTAAGCATAAACCAGAATATACTCCTCATGTTGATACTGGCGATTATATCGTTGTTATTAATGCTGAGAAAGTACGTGTAACTGGTAATAAAGCGAAAGGTAAAATTTACTATTCGCATACTGAATTCCCTGGTGGACTTAAGCAAATTAGCTTTGAAAAGCTAATTGAAAAAGCACCAGAGCGTGTTCTTGAATTTGCTGTTAAAGGCATGTTACCTAAAGGTCCTTTAGGTCGTGAAATGTTCCGCAAATTAAAAGTGTATGCTGGTGCTGAGCACGCGCATACTGCACAACAACCACAACTTTTGGAGCTGTAAGCAATGGCTGATAATCAATATTACGGTACTGGTCGTCGCAAGAGCTCAACTGCTCGTGTGTTTATGAAAGCTGGTAACGGTGCAATCACAATCAACAAACGTGACATTTCTGAATATTTCGGTCGTGAAACGGCTCGTATGGTTGTTCGTCAACCATTAGAATTAGTTGAAATGTTAGAGAAATTCGATTTCAATATCTCAGTAGTAGGTGGTGGTATCTCTGGTCAAGCCGGTGCTATCCGTCACGGTATTACTCGTGCATTAATGGAATTTGATGAAACATTACGTTCTAGTTTACGTCAAGCAGGTTTTGTTACCCGTGATGCACGTAAAGTTGAGCGTAAGAAAGTGGGCTTACATAAAGCACGTAAGAAACCACAGTTCTCAAAACGTTAAAATTCGGCATATTCAGAATTTATACGGCATTGTCTGCATTATTCGCTCCAGTCACTTAAGAAGTCTAAGTTCAGGGGCTCATAATTTGACGGCTTTGTCTAAATCCAGAATATTTAGAATTCAACTCTTCGTTTTAATATACGATTTCAAAAAACCGACCTTGTGTCGGTTTTTTTATGTCTTGCTATAAATGGTAGAAAAATACAGTGCGTGCAGCGCTTTTTTATCATCTTTTACTAGCCCAAAAGCACATACTGGGTAACAACAAATTAACTATATTCTTATGCTTTAGCTTTGATCAGTATATTGCACTGTATGTTGTTTAAAAATCAGTATTATCAATTGATAAATGCCGAAAATAACCAGCACATTCTGTGGTTCTGTCTATAAAATCCGCTTTCAATTTATTGCTATATAATTACTATACTGACACCAATTTGAGTTAATTCGCGTTGAAAGATAACTTAATTACTTGGTGAAATTCCATTTTGGATTACTTTAGAGGGTTACCCATGCTTTTTACTGGTTCATTAATAACGGATTGTCCTATCCGTCAAAAAATCCGTGAATTCTATCGAATTGATGAAAATACTGCTGTTGATCATATTTTGCCTGAAGCTGAGGTGAATGTCAGTGCCCGTAGTCGCGCCTGGGAGCGTGCACGTAAAATGGTATTGCAAATACGTCAAGATCAAGAGGGCAATGGTGCCATAGATGCTTTGTTAAATGAATACTCACTGTCATCAGAGGAAGGTGTAGTATTAATGTGCTTAGCAGAGGCATTATTACGAGTGCCTGACAAACATACTCAAGATGCGCTAATTCGTGACAAAATTTCTCAAGGGCAATGGAGCTCTCACTTAGGGGCTAGTGAATCATTATTTGTTAACGCTTCTTCATGGGGATTGTTAATTACTGGCTCTATGGTTAATTATGCTGATAAGCGTAATCAAGACAGATTTGGTCTATTGAAAAAAACAGTGGGACGTTTAGGTGAGCCTGTCATTCGTAAGTCAATGAACTATGCAATGAAAATTATGGGTAAGCAGTTTGTTATGGGTGAAACCATTGAAGATGCAACCAAACGAGCGGCAGAAAAGGAACAAAAAGGTTATGTCTATTCCTATGACATGCTAGGTGAAGGTGCTCGTACTATGGCTGATGCTCAGCGGTATTTGAAATCATACCAAGATGCTATAGAAACTATCGGACAAGTAGCCAAAAACTCAGGTAAAAATGATCCTCGTAGAGTGCCGGGTATTTCAGTAAAACTTTCGGCTATTCACCCGCGGTATGAATTTACTCATCGCGCACGAGTGATGAATGAAATTGTCCCTAAATTAAAAATGTTATGTTTGCAAGCTAAGCAATATAACATTGGGTTGACCGTTGATGCTGAGGAATCTGAGCGTTTAGATATTTCATTAGACATTATTGAAGCGGTGTTTAGTGATACTGATTTAGGCGATTGGCAGGGTTTTGGTATTGCACTACAAGCTTACCAAAAGCGTGCTATTTTTGTGGTTGACTGGTTACGTGAATTAACCCTTAGAACCAATAGAAAAATGATGGTGCGTTTGGTTAAAGGGGCGTACTGGGATACAGAAATCAAAAATGCCCAAAAAGATGGTTTAAGTCACTTTCCGGTATTTACCCGTAAATCATCAACCGATGTTTCTTACCACGCCTGTGCTAACAAATTACTTGATTATCGCGATAGCATTTATCCGCAATTTGCTACACATAATGCTTATAGTGCTGCCACTATCGTTGAACTGGCGGGAGATGACAAAGAAGGCTTTGAGTTTCAGTGCTTACACGGTATGGGGGATTCTTTGTATGATCAAATTGTTTCACAAGAAGGGATTCAATGCCGTATTTATGCGCCGGTAGGTCAACATGAAGACTTGCTTGCATACTTGGTGCGTCGCTTGTTAGAAAATGGCGCTAATTCTTCTTTTGTTAATGCGATTGTTGATGAATCTCTGCCAGTTGAATCTTTGCTGGTTGATCCTGTTGAAAAAACTCAGCGTTTAAAAGATAAGTACAATAATCAAATCATTATGCCGCTGGATCTATACCGCAATGAAAATAACAACCAAGGCAAAGGGGCGGCTGATGGTCGTGATAATTCAAAAGGTTTAGATTTAACCGATATCAATAGAATAACGCCGTTAAAATTAGCGTTAGACAATTGGTTAGTGGATAGCTTACTCAATAAAAATGATGTGCCCGAAGGGGCTCACGCAGTAAGAAACCCAGCTAACCTTACTGAAATTATTGGTTTTCATCAGCATCATAGCAAAGATGATATGTTAGTGATGATTGACAAAGCACAAGCCGCTTTTGCGTCTTGGTCAAAAACCGATGTTGCCGATCGTGCTGCCTTATTGTGCCGTATTGCCGATATTTTAGAGCGTCACATGGATGAGCTCATAGCTTTGTGTATCAAAGAAGCTGGAAAGGTGGCACAAGATGGTATTGATGAGGTACGTGAAGCCGTCGACTTCTGTCGTTATTATGCGGCAAGAGCCATTGAGCAAGATCAAGATGAGCGCCTTGAAGCTCGAGGTGTCGTGCTTTGTATTAGCCCCTGGAACTTCCCGTTAGCAATATTTTTAGGGCAGGTGGCAGCAGCCATTGCTACAGGCAATACTGTATTAGCTAAGCCAGCAGAGCAAACAGGTTTAATAGCACTAAGAACCATCGAATTAATGCACTCGGTTGGTTTACCACAAAATGTGGTGCAAGCCGTTATTGCACGCGGTAGTTTAGTGGGTAGCACGATTGTGCCTGATGATCGAATTGCAGCGGTAATGTTTACCGGCTCGACGGAAACTGGTACACGAATTTCGCAAACTCTTGCTGAGCGTGGCGGCGACCAAGTGCCATTAATTGCAGAAACCGGTGGCCAAAACTGTATGATTGTTGACTCGACCGCGCTGCCAGAGCAAGTGGTTGATGATGTCATCTCATCAGGCTTTCAATCAGCAGGACAGCGTTGCTCAGCCTTAAGAGTATTATTTGTGCAAGAGGATATTGCCGATAATGTGGTATCTATGCTCAAAGGTGCCTTAGCTGAGCTACACATTGGCAATCCAGCAAAATTAAGTACCGATGTGGGGCCGGTTATTGATCAAAAAGCCCTAGACACCCTTAATGCGCATAGCGAATATATGCAAACGCACGGTAAACTTGTTTATCAGTGTAACTTGGGCAGCGAAGTTAATGAGCAAGACGGTCACTACTTCTTTGCTCCGCGCCTGTACGAAATTGATGATATCAAGGTGTTAACCAAGGAAGTTTTTGGTCCTTGTGTACATGTGGTTCGCTTTAAAGGCGATGAGATCGAGCAGGTCATTGAAAAAGTAAATGGCACGGGATTTGGCTTAACCATGGGTATTCACACCCGTATTGAGCACAGAGCCATTGACCTAGCTAAACTTTCACGTGCAGGTAATGTTTATATTAATCGCAATATGATCGGTGCTATTGTCGGGGTACAGCCCTTTGGTGGACGTGGCCTTTCTGGAACAGGTCCTAAAGCAGGTGGTCCTAATTATCTTTCTCGTCTCGTGATTGAAAAAGCAACACCGGATGAAAATATTGTTAATTTTACCCCATCTCAGATATTGGCATTAGAAGGTGATATTAATACCCAAAATGAAGCCGTTAGCTTTATGAACAAAGCAGAAACAGCGGAAAAGTTTTGGCGTGCAACAGAGCTTAATACACGTATTTCTTGTGTGCGTCAGTTGTTAGCAAAAATTGCCCATGTCGAAATTGTTGATGATCTTGCTGATAATTTAAATCGCACTTTAGCATCAGCACGCGACCAATTAATTAATATTGAAAAACGGATGAAAAAGCCACAAGTTTTACCTGGGCCTACGGGTGAATCAAATGTTATTTATCTAGAAAACCGTGGCACAATCCTTTGTTTTGCCGATGATAATGTAAGTTTTCACTTTTGGGTAATGTCATTAGTCACTGCGCTAGCAACAGGTAACACAGTGGTGTCTGTTGTCTCTGACTTATTTTATGAAGAAGCCGTGGCGTTTAAGGATAAGTTTATGGCAACAGGTGCTGGCGATGATGTTTTACAAGTAGCAAAACTTGCGCATTTAGAGGCAATGTTAGCTCATCCTGCCCTTGCTGGTGTGGTTGTTGATAGTAATTGTGATCGTAAGCATTACATGAGTGAAAAACTTGCACAGCGCCAAGGTGCTATTTTGCCAGTAATCACTTCTGAGTACTTTGATAACTTAATTCAACGTTTAGTGACCGAAAAAACCATTAGTATTGATACCACAGCATCTGGTGGTAACACTTCATTAATGACCTTAACTGAAGACGATGAGTAAAGAGTAGCCCTTTGCTAATAACGTTTGTTGGCGTATGGTGTATTCACCATACGCCATTTTTTTGTGTTAATCGATATTTGCCTAATTAGTATTTTCTATGGCATTATCGTTTAATATCAGAATTACCTAGTGTTTTACTATTTATGAATAAAACAAAGCCCTTAGATCGTATTGATATGACCATTTTAAAAACGTTGCAACTAGATGGTCGTATTACCAATGTTGATTTAGCCCAAAAAGTAAATTTAAGTGCTAGCCCTTGCTTGGATAGAGTTAAGCGTTTAGAAACAGAAGGTTACATTAAGCGTTATGGCGCTTTTTTAGATGCCCGCAAGCTTGGTTTTGACATGACTGCTTTTGTACAAGTCACCTTAGATAGAACCACTGCGGATGTATTTCAGAAATTTAAAAAAGAAGTAGTCAAAATAAAAGAGGTCGTCGAATGTCATTTAGTGGCGGGAGGGTATGATTACTTACTTAAGATACGTTTTAGCAATATAGAAAGTTATCGCTCAATTCTTGAGGCGGTTGCAGATTTACCTGCAATGTCACAAACTCATACTTACATGGTAACTGAGCACATTAAAGAAGATACGGGCGTGCCTATTTAGATCGGATAATTTTGCTATTCACTTACAAAAAAATAATGTTGGATATACTATGAACGCACATGAATACGCACTACACGCTAATGGCTCTTTTGCTTTGCCTGATGCTTGCTTTAAAGTAAAAGCACTGATGGAAGATGAAAACTCAGAAATCAGTGACTTTGCTAATGTCATTAGTGTTGACCCTTCAATGACATCAAGATTATTACAAATCGCCAATAGCGCCATTTATAGTTTTCCCGGACAGATAAGTACAATTTCTCGTGCTATTACCGTTATTGGTACACAAGCCGTTTATAATATGATGCTAGTGGATGTTGCTGCTTCAGCTTTCAAGCACTTTGAAAATCAAGCGATTGATTTAAAACGTTTTTGGCGAATGAGTGTTTATTGTGGTTTGGTCACCAAAAACCTGGCAATTAAGGCTGGCATTAAAGATATTGAACGACTTTTTGTTGCGGGTTTATTGCAAAATTTTGGTGAGTTATTAGTCGCAAAAATAACCCCAGAGATTGCACAGCGTTGTGAGCAATATAGTCAAGATAATTTACCTTGGGATTTACAAGAGCTCGCATTAGGATTTAGCTACACAGATATTTCTGCTGAATTACTTAAAATATGGCAATTACCAGAAAAAATTATTATTCCTATTCGACATTTTAATCAAGCTAAAAGTAATCAAATCAATCAAGATGTGAAAATATTGAATTTAGCATCAAGGTTAGCGCTAATAGACAGTCATGAAGATGAATTTGAATATGAACAAATCATCGATGAATCCTTGTGTAAAAGCGTTAAACTTAGTCGTATTGATATTGAGCAAGTTACTGAAATTGCGGCAAATGATGCCGCAGGAATTTTGTCAGTGATGAACCCAAAATTATTTTCTCGTTAGTATTTTTATTGCAGGTTAAGGGCAAAGTGGACAAAATACTATACACTTCGTAGTTTTACTATACAGCTTGCTTAGGAGACAAAATTAGCAAAGCTTGCTAGCATCAAGCAGCTTAAATTCAAAAAGCTATAGATTTATAAAAATCATTAAATAATAAATATAACGATAAGTGAAGGAAATTTATGAGCGTATCTAGAGAGCATTTCAGTTCCCGAATCGGGTTTATTCTCGCTGCGGCAGGCTCGGCTGTTGGTATTGGTAACTTGGTTGGTTTTCCTGTTAATGCAGCTAAAAATGGTGGCGGGGCATTTTTGCTTATGTATGCGCTGTTTGTTTTTTTAATCTGTTTGCCAGTAATGATAGCTGAAATGGCTGTTGGCAGAAAAACAGCCAAAGAGCCTGTAGGCGCATATAAAACGTTAAGTAATAATAGTAGCTTGTGGAGTGCAGCTGGGCTATTAGGTGTATTAACACCGTTTATGATTGCTGTTTTTTATATGGTAATCACAGTTTGGATTTTTGGTTATATTACGTTAACCCTTTCAGGTGATTTAGATTTTTTAGCAAGCGATGCTGGCTTTAGTGAATTTATAAACAGTCCTTATTTGTTTGTAGCAATGGCTGTGGTTGCCGCCATAGTCAATTTTATTTTGGTTGCCGGCGTTAAAGACGGTATAGAAAAAGCCGCCAAGATCTTAATGCCGACGTTGTTTGCTATGTTAATCATCATGGTTATTTTTGTGTTAAGCCTTGATAATGCCTTTGCCGGTGTAGAGTTTTTCTTAATTCCTGA
This sequence comes from Colwellia sp. KU-HH00111, assembly GCF_040362745.1. Lineage (NCBI taxonomy): Bacteria > Pseudomonadati > Pseudomonadota > Gammaproteobacteria > Alteromonadales > Colwelliaceae > Colwellia > Colwellia sp. KU-HH00111. The sequence goes on from NZ_BAABWO010000001.1 coordinate 220,419, forward strand.
TGTAGACAAAATTACTCCTAAAGTTGTTAATGGTGCCTTATCACAAGCCTTTTTCTCGCTATCTTTAGGTATGGGTATCTTAATTACCTATGGCTCCTATATTGATAATCAAACCAATATTCCTAATTCAGCCAAGCTAGTTGCTATTACTGATACAGGTGTGGCATTTATTGCTGGTTTGATGATTTTACCCGCGGTTTTTTCTTTTAACCCAAATATTAACCCAAGCGAATTAAGTGATAGTTCGGTATCGTTAATATTTACGTTTTTACCTAAAATATTTTTAGCACTTCAAGTGTCTATTGGTTATGTTGGCGCGAGTGTTGTTGCTGCATTTTTCTTTATTTTAGTGTTTTTCGCGGCAATCACGTCCTTAGTGTCAATTATGGAAGTACCGGTTTCTTATTTAGTTACTGAGAAAAAGCATAGTCGCAAAAAAGCGTTATCTATTTTATTAATGACGGCGGGTATTTTAACTGTTTTTGCAACACTCTCTTTCGGCATGGTGACTTTCTTTACTGAGTTTACTACGTATGCGGGAGCTAGCCGCTCTTTCTTCGATATTGTTTATGATGTGTTCTACGATACAATTTTACCCCTTAATGGTTTTTTACTGTGTGTATTCGTTAGCTATCGTTGGAAAAAGAAAAACTTGTCTGAACATTTGAGTATAGGTAACGATAGTTACATTGGGTCTTGGGTAGAAAAGTATATTAATTTTTCGCTAGGAACCTTTATTCCCGCTATTGTTCTGGTTATTTTTGTTAATACCGTAGCGCAAAAGTTTTTTGCTGTCAGTTTGTTTGGTTTTTAAGCGGGTAAGAAAGTTAATCTTATTAATGGTATAAAGTTAGAAGATTTTGGCAGACTAAGCCGAGCAATGCTATCATTGCTCGGCTTTTTCTTTGACGCTTGATTGACCTTATTACCATGATTGAATATATAAACGCCACTGACTTTACTCACTGCCAACGACTTTTTCATGGTCGAGGTCATGCCTATGAGAACCTAGCCCATGTTAATGTGGATTGGTTCGCTCCTGTTGTATTAATTACTTTATATCAAGCCGTTGATGCACCCTGGCTGTTAGCACAAGCTCATGCCTTGCAAGCATTAATACCAAGCTGTCGTAGCGTGCAAGTTCAGCATCGTTATCAAAAATTTGCTCCTACTGAGGTATTATTAGGTGAAGTGATCACTCATACCATAGTGACCGAAGGGGAGCTGTGTTATCACATTGAATTTGGTAAAGCACAAAATAGTGGTCTGTTTTTGGATATGGCTAATGGACGTTCATGGGTGAAGGAAAACGCCCAAAATAAACAAGTGCTTAACTTGTTTGCTTATACCTGTGCTTTTTCTGTTGCAGCAATAGCAGGCGGGGCAAGCAAAGTGGTCAATATTGATTTAAGTAAAGCCTCGTTAAGTAAAGGACGGGAAAATCATCAGCTGAACAAACTGTCGAAAAAACAAGGGAAACAGATAATTTTTGAAGGGGTTGATATTTTTAAGTCAAATAGCCGGATCAAAAAATATGGTCAATACGACCTGCTGATTTGCGATCCGCCGTCATTTCAAAAAGGCAGTGTTAATATTGAGCGCGATTACGCTAAAATCCTTCGTAAAATCCCACAATGGATGAATAGTGGTGCTAAATTGATGTTGTGCTTAAACTCCCCTGATTTAGATGAGCAATTTTTAAAGAGTGAAGTTGCCCGTGAATGCCCTGAATGTGTGTTTGAACGTGGTATTACCAACCCTGAGGTGTTCAAAGAAGCACATCAAGGCAAAGGGCTTAAAGTACTTATTTTTAATTATCAGCCACAACGCTAGGGTTAATGGTTAAATAGGGTTGGCCATAAGCTGTTTTATCGCTATATCTGATTGGCTGTAAGTCGCAATATTATAAGGGTCAGTTATTGGCTCTTATTCGATAAAATCGAGCAAATCTCGGTATCCCAGCCAAGGTGGTACCGTTATATTGAAAGGTGATGATGCTTCCTATTGGTGGTGGGTTGGCGCGTTCATAATCGCTAAATCCTGAGCCTATTTTAAACGTAACACCATCAGCCATTTTTACACGAATTGCTCCTAACATGCCTTGATATTTGCCTTTACCAGCAAGATGAGCAATAACCTCAGCTTCACTGTCTTGATGCTTTTTTAATTTCATTATATTTGCTGTTCTACCAACATGATAATAAGCACTGCCAAGGTGCAGCATTAATCCTTCGCCCTTATTGTCACTAATGGTGTTTAGTTTTATCGCTAGCTCAGTAGGGTTTGTTACCTTGAATTGTTTAATCATTGTTAAATATGGGGAGTTTGTTTCAGTGGTGAGGGTTTTCATCTTAACGATGCGCTCGGTAAAGGTTTGGCGATTGTGCGGTAAATCAAAAATCATAAAACGTATTTTACGCCAGCAGGGCTTATGTTTACTTTCTTTTTTGATGCATGAAAGGGTTTGTTGGAAATAATTTCGGGCAATCCACAATTCTCCGTCCATAGCTGTTTTAGGCCAATTTTTGGTAAACCATACTGGGCTATTAATTACTTTGCCTTGGCGAGTGATTAGTCTTGCACCGTCCCAGTAACCTCTTATGCCATCAAGCTTTTCAGATAGCCAATAGTTACTGATATCATTAACAGCTTGATATGTTTTAGCATGCTGCAGTGCCGGTTTTATCGTAATGGTTTTTTTTCGGTGATCTTGTGCGTTTATTTGGTTAATAGAAAATAGAGATAGCAGCAAGATAAGAAAGTAAGTTTTCATCAGTCACATCCATGTTATTGATATTTGTTTAAGCGTAGTCTACTTTTAGGAGTATGGAAAATTAATTCAAGGATTGAATATGCTACGGTTCACTTTAGTGTTGTTATTGAGTTTGCTTTATTTGCTTTCTCCTGTAACCCATGCGAAAAAACGCTGCAAATCCCTTTTAACAAAGCTGCACAATATTCAAGCAATGCAACGCAATGGTTATTCCTCAACCCGTGGGCGAAGTTTGCGTGCGCGTGAAGATAAAGCGCGTGATAAATGGTGGCAATGCGAGCAAGGGCGAGGTAAAAAAGCCAAGAAAAAAAGCCGGAAAAAGCGCGCTAGCAAAAAAGTGCAACATAGTGCAAAAGCGGATAAAAAAAAGCATAGCAGCAGAAAACAAACATCCGTAGGTTCGCCTTTTAGAACCAGCAACGCCATAGTGATCAAGTCAAATTATCAAGGTGATAAAAAACGGGCATGGTTGAGGTATTACCAACAACCAAGTAGATGTCAAAGACCGAATAATTTGCAAGTATTTGCTTTTTGCAGTGAAGATAAGCAAAAGCAACGAGCAAGTTTTGAAGATAATTACAGTATAGTTGGCGATGCCCAGTAGCTCAGGCATCGAAAGTTATGCACAGTAGTTTGCTTTACTCTGTGTATATTGTGCTACCATAGCATCAATATTGCTTTGGCAGTATTCACGTAACCCGCTTAATAACATATGTTTTTTACCATGACCAACCACTTCTCCTTCACTGATTAAATCAAAATCTAGCCAAGCGTCACCTCGTTTGCCGTCAATAGACAAGCTTGTTTGAGCAAGCTGTAAAGAAAGGGTGGAAATATCAAGTCGATCTAAGTTTATTTTCATGCATTGATACATGACCATAGGGCGTGCGGGGTTTATCATGACATTGTTTTCAGCCATTAGCTTAACTAAAATACCGGGAAAGGTGTGGCCTGAAAAATCAACATAGGCTTTGGTTAATGCATTAATCAATGCCGGACAAAGCGTTTTTTCGCCTTCAGCTTCTACAGTTAAATAGGTTTTGTTATCATCGTCGACGACATCAAAACAATTATTGATCTCGGTAGGGAAATGCAGCGCAACACCATCATTGACCATACCTGAAAAGTTAAAGCTCATTTCTTTATGCAAACCGGCTTTGGCGATAATCACAGAAAATAATAAATCACCAGGTACACAAAAACGTTTGGCGTCTATATTGTGCAAAGGATTAAAATCATCCGCTACTTGTTTGGCAAAATCACTGCCTTGTTGGCGACTAAAACTAATTTTATCACTATCAATTGCGCAGTATTGCTCAATAAGCATTGGGGTATTTTGGGTCATTTTTACAGGCCTAGTTTATCACTTCATTTTACAAAACGGGGCATTCTAACAGTGTTTTTTAAATAAATCCTAAAAAAAGCACTGAACAGACCTCTATTATTGTTTATTAGCCTGTAGGTAAGTGCTTACTAGCGATTCTTTTGCTATTTTTGTTAGTTTTCTTAGTTGGTACTCACGTTTGCTCGCGGCGCTTTTATCAGTGGAACTTTCAATAAAAGCAAGTGTTACTGGCCGTCTTGCTCTAGTATACTTAGCGCCAAGCTTGGTATTATTGTGTTCATGTAAGCGTCGTTGGATATCTGTGGTGATACCAGCGTAAAGGCTGTCATCGCTACAACGCAGTAGATAAACAAACCAAGAGGTGCTTGTAGTAGTTGCAGTCATTCTTATTGGTTGAGACCAGAGAAATAATTAAGATGAACGGATGGTAAAGAAAAGTGTTACAGATATCAAATAGTGTTAGCCTAGCTGATTGGGAAATAGAGTTGCTTGCTATCCGTGCAATGGGGAATGGTGGTCAACGGGTTAACAAAGTGGCAACCGCAATTCATTTACGATTTGATATTAATCGCTCCTCTTTACCTGCTGTTTATAAAGAGCGACTATTGGCAGCGCAAGATAGTCGTATTTCAAAAGACGGTATCATTATTATTAAAGCACAATCGTTTCGCACACAAGAAATGAATAAAGAAGACGCCTTGCAACGTCTGAAAGCGCTTATTTTAGCTGTGATGGTAGTACAAAAAAAAAGACGGGCGACAAAACCGACTAAAGGCGCCATTCAGCGACGACTGACGGATAAAGCAAATAAAAAAACAGTGAAGCAATCACGACAAAAAATTAAATTTTAACACTCAACCTAGAACAATCAAATTCAACTTAATAGAGAGCATGCATGCCAATTTCAGAAATCGGTGCACTAGAAAAATTAACCGCCCATTTAGATCATAACAATCAGGTACAATATCAACTTCCTTTAGCGGCTATCGATAACGAAGGGCAATCGCAAAGTATTGCGCTAAACCCACTTATAGGCAAAATGCTCACCTTAGACTTTCATCACAAAATTGCGTGTAAAAATTGTGGTAAAACTACGAAGAAAAGCTACTCGCAAGGTTTTTGTTACCCTTGTATGACTAAGCTTGCCCAATGTGATATGTGTATTATGAAACCAGAAACTTGTCATCACCACCTAGGTACTTGTCGAGAGCCAGAATGGGGGGAAAGACATTGCATGGTTGATCATTATGTTTACCTGTCTAATACTTCAGCGTTGAAGGTGGGGATTACCAGACACACCCAACTTCCTACCCGCTGGATTGACCAAGGTGCTACCCAAGCCTTACCCATTTTTAAAGTAAGCACGCGTTTGCAATCGGGCTTAGTGGAAACGGCACTTGCTGAATTTATAGGGGATAAAACTAACTGGCGAACAATGCTTAAGGGTGACAATGAGCCTATGGACTTAAAAGTACAAGCGCAAATTTTAGTGCCAAAGATCAAGCAACGCCTAGCGGATATCACCTTAAAGTTTGGTGATGATGCAGTACAATTGTTAGATGAAGAGGTGGTTAATATCTCTTATCCTGTTAGCCAGTACTTAACAAAAATTAGCTCGTTTAATTTTGATAAAACACCAAGAGTATCCGGTATTTTGTTGGGAATTAAGGGGCAATATTTAATCTTTGAACAAGGTGTTATTAATATGCGTAAGTTTTCATCTTATCAAATAAGTGTTGAATATTAATTTTTTAATAAGCTTTGCCTAAAATTGTGCTAGATTTAAAACTATAGATGTTAATGCTCTGAGCTTAGTATAAAGTAAGCGAGCTGTTGTAGGCGCATTTATTGCCTATGGGTTGTCCTATGGTTTGCTTTACGCTCAACCTGCATTAGCATAAGCTCTATTATTTTACTAATAACTAATAACTAATAACTAATAACTAATAATATTATCGGATGAATATTTATGACAGCCACTGATTACGCTGAGCAAGCAGAAGATATTTTTGTTTTATCGGATTCATTTATTCGCATAAAAGAACTGATAGATGATGAGTCATCGACAATTGATGATATTAGTGACGTGATATTAATTGATCCGGCTTTAGCAGGCGCTGTTTTGAAGTTGGCTAATAGTTCATTTTTTAATTACCCAGGTAAAATAGACACAATTTCAAAAGCGGTATTAGTACTAGGCATCACTGAGGTTTATAATTTAGTCATTGCTTTTTTTTCTACCCAAGCCTTTAGAAATAATGATTTTGAGTTAGGTTACTTTGATGATTTTTGGGGCAACAGTGTTGATTGCGCATTATTGATAAAGTTTTTAGGTTGCAGCTTGCAAGTGCCAAATGCCGAGCGTTTATTCATATTAGGGCTTTTACATAATGTGGGTGAGCTAGTGGTTAAACAGGTTTGTGCTGACAAGGTGGCTGAATGCCAATGCGGAGAACAAGATTGTTTGCCTTGGGAAAAACAGCAAGCGGTTTTAAAATTTACCTATGGAGAATGTGGGGCGGAATTATTGAAACTTTGGCAGCTGCCTTATAATTTAGTTGCGCCAATACGTAATCAAGATGAGGGGGATTTTACCTTAACCAATACTGAAGCACAGTTGTTGTATATAGCAAAACGTATTATGGCTCAGCAAACAGTGTTAACGCAAAAGCGTTTGCAGCAACTGGTTAATGACAGACAATTTAGCGCTTTAGGAATTGATAAAGAAATGATCAGTGATGCGATAGATTTTTGTAATTTTGAACGTTTAGCGATTTTATCAACCTTAAGCCCCGCATCGGTAACTATTTATTAATAAAGTCTTTTGAGCAAGGTAAACTTACCGGCATAAAAAAAGCGAGTTACTCTGGAAGAGCCTCGCTTTTTTTGTAACACTAATTAGTAAAAACTAAAGTGCAACAATGTTCTCAGCTTGAGGGCCTTTTTGACCATCAGTAACTGTGAATTCAACTTTTTGACCTTCAGCTAATGTTTTAAAACCTTCGCCAACGATTGCGTTGAAATGAGCGAAAACGTCTGGACCATTTTCTTGCTCGATGAAACCAAAACCTTTAGCTTCGTTAAACCATTTTACTGTACCAGTAGTTGTAGACATATCTATATCCTAATTTATTTATGAGTAATTGAGCTTTTTAAATAATAAAAAGCAGGTTTGCTAAAAAGTGTTGCTATTACTTATAAAACAGGACGTGTTAAATCTTAAAATTGATAGAAGAACAATAACAGCGAAATGGTGTACAAAAATATAAAACTAACTTCAAGCGCCCTGCATTATAAAGCGGTAGAGGATGTTGTCAACAATTATAATTTTTTTGCGAGTAAATTCTTAGTTGATTTAGTTGATTACCCATTATGTATCACCTTGTTTGCTAGGATTGTTTGCTAGGATCTATGAGCCAATAATATAAATGTGTAAATCGAGTTACATTTTTCCGTGTAACCCCTCTTGTAAAGTTTTCAACTCTGTTTTATAACTAGAGTTGTTAGTATTGTGAAATACTAAGTAAACAAGTGATTTTTTATATAAAAAATGAAAAAACACTATAAACATAAAAAGTATAAACATAAAAAATATAAGCACTAATATCTTGTTTAGGCTAAAAACGGTTTTTGGTCAATGGCTTGATATATAGGTTGCAAAAATAACATATAAAACAATTAAGGAAATAACATGTCTACTATATTTCGTGCTACTACGTTAGCACTAGCCGTGGGAGTAGCATTAGGCACTGCTACTTCATATGCTGCAGAAGCAACTGACGCAGCGAAAGAAGAAAGCGTTGAGCGCATTGCCGTAGTTGGCTCAAGAGCGGCACCTCGCTCCGTTGCTGACTCGCCTGTTCCTATCGATATTGTTGGTGGTGATGAGTTAGGTAAAAATGCATCTAGCGATATGCTTGATATGCTGCAAGCAGCAGTTCCCTCATTCAACGTTCGTCAGCAACCTATATCTGATGCTGCCTCATTTATTCGCCCAGTGAACTTGCGTGGTTTGTCCTCAGACTCTACTTTGATATTACTTAACGGCAAACGTCGTCATCGTGCATCAGTGCTGGCTTTCCAAGGGGGTGGTGTGAATGATGGCGCTCAAGGTCCCGATATCTCGGTTATCCCTTCTGTGGCGATGAAACAAGTTGAAGTACTTCGTGATGGCGCCGCTGCGCAATATGGCTCAGATGCCATTGCAGGTGTAATGAACTTTGTATTAAAAGATGATGCTGAAGGTGGTTCTATTTCAGTGCGCCAAGGTGAGTATTTTGAAGGTGATGGCGATCAAACTATTGTTGACGGTAATATCGGTTTACCCTTTACGGATGATGGTTTTGTCAACCTGTCGTTTCAGTATAAAAATGCTGATGCAACTAGCCGAAGCATTCAACGTCCAGATGCACAAGCGTTAATTGATGCCGGTAATACTGCTGTGGGTGACCCAGCGATGATATGGGGTAACCCAGAAGTTGAAGACGATATTACCCTATTTGCCAATGTAGGGCTTGATTTAGGTAACGATAAAGAATTCTACATGTTCGGTAACTATTCTGACCGCACAGGCACTGGTGGTTACTATTATCGTAATCCACATAGCCGAAGTGGTGTATACACAGATGGTGCAACCGGTGAGTTATTGGTGGGGGCAATGGATGGTAATGCTGAGGCATGTCCGAATATCGCTATCACCTCGGATAATATTCTCACGCAACCTGATTATATTGCTAATGTAGCCAATAATGATAATTGTTGGGCATTTAATGAGTTGATGCCAGGTGGTTATACCCCACAATTTACTGGTGAAATTAACGATGTCTCTTTAGTGGTAGGCACCAAGGGTGAGATAAAGGGTGGATTCTTAGATGAAGCCTTATATGATATCAGTGGCTCAGTAGGGCGCAATAAATCGACTTATACGCTTGTAAATACAGTGAATCCATCAATGGGCGCGCTCAATGCCGATCAACCCAATAATGCTTTTGAAGCCGGCTCTTATATTCAATTAGAAAAAGCGGTGAATTTTGATATAAGCAAAGGTGTTGAGATGGGCTTGGAAGACCTTGTTAATGTTGCCGCAGGTCTTGAATGGCGTGAAGAAAGTTTTGAAATTATTTCAGGTGAACAAGCGTCATGGGCGCAAGGACCTCTAGCTAATCAAGGCTTTAGCGTTGGCTCGCATGGTTTTGCTGGTTTCTCTCCCGAATCACAAGGCGTAAATTCACGTCGAAGTGTTGCCGGTTATGTCGATGTTGAAGCTTATATCACTGAAGATTTCTTGTTGGGCGCAGCATTGCGTTATGAAGATTTTTCTTCTTTTGGTGATACGTTAAATTATAAGTTAACTGCGCAGCTACAAGTCACTGATGAATTGGCATTACGTGCTTCACATTCAACAGGTTTTAGAGCGCCAACCGTTGGTCAGGCAAGTGTGGTAAATACCCAAACGTCACTGGTTAATGGCGAATTAATCCAATCTGCAACCTATCCGCCGACTCACCCAGTATCAGCAGAACTTGGTGGTGTTGAACTTGATCCAGAAGAGTCTGTAAGTTTTGCTATTGGTGCGGTTTACCAAAGTGGCGATTTCTTTATGACAGTGGATGCCTATAATATTGAAGTGACAGATCGTGTTGCCCAAACTGATAAGATTTTTATTACAGAGCAGAATGTAATGAATCTTAAAGGCAAATATCCTTCTCCAGAGCTATTGCTAGGAGGCTCAGTTACCTTCTTTGCTAATGATTTTGACACTACTACACAAGGTGTTGATATTGTTGCGAACTACTCAATGGCATTATTAGATGGTGACACTAAATTTAGTTTAGCCTATAACTATAATGCCACTGAAGTAGATGACGCGGGTTTATTTACCTCTGCATTTAAAGTGCGTCGCTTAGAAGAAGGTATTCCAGAGCACCGTGGTACTTTAACAATGGCACAAAGCTGGGAGAATGTTAGCATGTTTGTTCGTGCCAATTACTTTGGTGAGTGGTTTGCAACACATGCTGATGAGCCAGATGTTGACAGCTCTTATGGTTGGTCAGAAACAGCGGGTTCATCCTTTACCCTAGATGCTGAAGTTAGCTACTTTGTTAATGAAAGCTGGACCTTATCTGCGGGCGCTAACAACATTCTCGATACTGAAGCGCAAGAGCTACAAAAGAATGGTGGCGCATACGGGGTTGTTAGTGCTAAATATTACGAAAGTGGACCATTTGACTACAATGGTGGTTTCTACTACGTAAAAGCTCAATATAACTTCTAAACGTACTCTGTTTAGCTGGTAGAAATCAAACCCCAACACACGTTGGGGTTTTTTGTAAGTGGCATTCCATACAAGTCGATTGTAGCAGGACTATGCTTGACTCACCCTGCCTGTAAACAGATTTTCTGAGACACTCATCTTGGGGTATTTGTCCTAAAACTGTGTGATGCTCTGCTGTATTCTCAGGTTATGGGTGAAGGATAAATCTAGCCTAGATACGAATTTCCACCATCAACTACCGTTTATTCGGCAATAAAAAACCTGAACAATGTCAGGTTTTTATATTAAATTGATTGTGGTTCATAACTGAAAGAAGGTTATGCCCAGGATTATAACTTAAACTCTCTTACAGACTGTTGTAGCTCTTCAGAGAGTTTAGCCACTTCGCTGCTTGACTCTGCTGTTTGTTTTGCTCCCGCGGTAGTTTGCTCAGCAATCGCGACTATTGATTCTAAATTCTCACTGATTTCATGGGCTACTAGGCTTTGCTCTTCAGCCGCGGTGGCTATTTGTGAGCTACGATCGAACGCTTCATGAACCGCATGAGTAATGGTTTCTAGTGCTTTGTCTGCTTCTTCTGATTGGCTGACACAATCGGCCGCTTTAGCTTTACCAACATCCATCACAGATACTGCTTTACCTGCACCAACTTGTAAGGACTCTATCATGGTTTGTATTTCAGAGGTAGACTCTTGTGTTCTACTAGCAAGGGTTCTTACTTCATCAGCAACAACGGCAAAACCTCTTCCTTGCTCACCAGCTCTAGCTGCTTCAATAGCTGCATTTAAAGCTAGTAAATTGGTTTGCTCTGAGATTCCTCTAATAACATCTAATATACCACCTATAGAAGAGCTATCTTGTTGTAGTTGATGAATGACTTGAGCTGCTGAGTCAACCTCACTAGCTAATTGCTCAATGGTATTACGGTTACGACCAGAAATGGTTTTAACACGCTCGGCTTCATCGTCTGCATGTTTGATTTCACCTAAGGCATCGTTAGCGCTCGCTAGTACACTTTGAGAAGTGCTACTCATTTCTGTGGTTGCTGAAGCTGCTTGTTCAACTTGATTGCGTTGCTCTTCAATGGCAGTAGTGCTTTCAGTCGTTACTGCTGATGTTTGCTCTGCGGCCGCGGCCAGTTGAGAGGAACGATTGACGATCCCTTCGATTAAGTTGCGTAAGCTATCGATCAGTAGGTTACAATTTTTAGATAATAGGGCAAACTCATCACGGCCGCTTTCATCAAGTTTCAAAGAGAGATCACCCGATGCAATGACTTTAAGCATATCATTAACACGACTTAATGGGCGCGTAATGCTCACTAAAGTGAAGCTGGCGATTACAATAGCAATTAGGATTGAACCAAGAGCAATTGCGATAGTTTTGCTGTTACCACTAGAAACTGAATCTTTGACACGTTCACTTGCTTCAAGAGTTGCTTGATTGGCTAACTCTACTTGCCTATCTAAAATTTTGTTCACTTTTACTGTGTTTTTCTCTTCAGCGGCCAGCATGTCTATGGCTTTTTGGTTAGCTGAAAGTTGTAGACTTTTATGATACAAAATGCCGGTATCAACTGAGAGTAAGGCTTCTATATCTGTAAAAGATTCAGATAATTCTTCAGCAACATCATCAATACTATTCATGCTTAACTCAGCAATAATTTCGTTAACTGAACTTTGAGCACCTTGCAAGCTATAGGATATTTCACTTTTAATAAGCTCGGCTGTACTATCCGATAAGGTATCGCGATATTCTAATGACGATGACACAATGGCATTAAATTGATTTTCTAATTGTTCACTTAAGTTAATAGCGCGTTGCAGTTTAGTTTCTGCTAATCGGTGATCGGCTAAATCTAATAACAACGTTACTGCATCATCGGCTTTCTCTTCTAGATCAGAGACTTTAGTACTTAAGCTGTTTTTTTGTTCTATGGATGTTTTTCTATTGTCAAATACTGCTAACGCTTGCTGTTCAAATTGATTAAAAAAACTAGTTGCTTGGCTTAAGTTGCTATTTAATTCGCCTTCATTTTGGACCAGCGCTTTAAGTTGGGTCAAGGCTGGAGAAAACTGCGCGCTTGTCGCCTTATATGCGCTTAAGTTGTTAGCGAGTAAATTAAGATCGGATTGATAAAAACCTTTAAGTGTCGAGTTTGACATCTGACTGAGTTGTAAAGCGAGTTTGTTACTGCCCTTTAAGGTTGGAATAGCGAGCTGATTTTGTTGATCGGTTGAATCACTTATTGTGTTTAAATTGAGCCATGAAATAGCACTTGTTGAAATAAGTAGAATGGTAATGATGGTAAAGCCACCAATTATTTTTCTAGCTACAGTTAAATTCATATATACCACCGATTAGTTTTGAGCAAATGCATTAGTTGTTGAACTACTTGGCTAGGAAGCCCTATGCAGAGTAAGTTCATTTTTATATTTATTATGGTTTGATATTAATTATTATGTTGTTAATTATTAATCGTATTACCTTGTATCGACCATTTTTGTTATTTATTCAACCTTTTTAATAGAAAAAAATAAAAAGGACAAATAACCAGATAAACTATTTGAGTATATCAAGCTCTACAAGTTTTTCACCCCCTTTCTAGGGTTTAATTATTTGGTTATTATTCAGCTCTATGTGCAGGCTCAGTAAAGACTTTTTTATCATGCCAGCGCAGCAGGGTTAAATGGTTACCCCAAACACAGCCAGTATCTAATGCATAAGCATTTGGGTGAGAGCATTGACCCATAAGCGCGGCCCAGTGTCCAAACACCCATGGAACCTTATTAAGCGTAGGGCTAAGCTCATACCAAGGCTGTAAGTGGCAATTATTACTTTCTGAGGATGATACTACTGGCGGCGCTAATTTATGTTCAAATTCTAACTGCTTATTGGCATAGCAATAGCGCATTCTGGTAAAGGCGTTGACAGTATAACGAAATTTCGCTTCCTGTGTGGTTGCTTGCTGCCAATCATTGGGCATTTCGCCGTACATGGCTGATAACCATCTTTTTCTGCTGCTTGAACTCAGCCGTTGTTGAACAAAAGTCGCTTGGTTAATAGCTTGTTGCAAAGTCCACTGAGGGGAAATACCGGCGTGACTCATATAAGCATTATCGTTGCCAATTTGCTGTAATAAGGGTTGTTGGGCTAACCAATGCATTAATTCATCGATGTCATGTGCTGCGAGCAAGGCATCGAGTTTATCTTGCTTCTTTACTTTCTTTAATTCGGCATGAACAGCTAACAGATGGAGATCATGATTACCAAGCACTATTTTAGCCGATTGCCCGAGTGATTTAACATACCGCAGGGTAGCTAACGAGTCGGGACCTCGTGCAACAAGATCGCCAGCCAGATACAATTGATCTGCGTTAGCGTTAAAGGCTACCTGCTGTAATAGCGCTCTAAGTTCGCTGAAGCAGCCTTGAATATCGCCAACTAAATAAATAGCCATTGAGCTACTACCCTTTTTTGTTAATCAATGTTGAAAGCATTAAAAGAGCGCTACTCTTGCTGTTGTGCTCGTTTCATTGCTCGCCGAGATTGTTTTTTATCACTTGGCTGCTCTGTTTCTTCAACGGGGTTATCAACAATAAAGTTGGCAAGCGTTATGTAATCATCAATGGTTAAATTTTCAGGGCGTAAATTGGCATCAATATTAAGGCTCGCTAGTTGCTCGACACTGATGAGTTTTTTGAAACCATTTCTGATGGTTTTTCTACGTTGGTTAAACGCTGCTAAACACACTGTGTTTAAGGCGTTTATGTCTTTGACTGGATTTTTTATTGTTTTATGAGGGATTAAACGTACGATGGCTGAGTCTACTTTAGGCGCAGGATTAAATGCTTCAGGACCTATTTCCATCACTGGAATCACTTCACATTGGTATTGAGTCATAATAGACAAGCGGCCATAGGCTTTACAGTTAGGACCAGAAGCCATGCGCTCAACCACTTCTTTTTGTAGCATAAAATGCATGTCTTTAACCTTATCTTTAAAGGTTAATAGATGAAAAATCAAAGGGGTAGATATATTATATGGTAAATTACCGAAAATACGTAACGGACGTTCACTACCATCTTGTTGAGTCAACAGCTGAGAAAAGTCAAAGTTTAAGGCATCGGTTTCATAAATGGTTAATTGCGGTGCTAAAAAAGGATGATGGCGTAATCGATGCGCCAAATCTCGGTCTAACTCTACTACCGAGAGTTTTTTGGCGCGCTCAGCGACAGGCTCAGTTAATGCGCCAAGACCGGGGCCAATTTCAACTAAATTTTCACCCACTTCTGGATTAATGGCATCAACAATATCACTGATGATGGCATCGTTGTGCAGAAAATTTTGACCAAAGCGTTTTTTGGCTTGATGACCTAAGTGCATTTTACTATTCATAAATATTCTCTATGTGTCAGAGTTAACCCTGCGCGACATTATTACTGCTTTTTGCTAATTCGATGGCAGATTGTATGGCAGCCATCATGCTGCCAGAGTCGGCTTGGCCGGTTCCTGCAAGTTCTAACGCAGTGCCATGATCAACTGAGGTACGAACAAAAGGTAATCCTAAAGTGATATTTACCGATGAGCCAAAGCCTTTAAATTTTAAAACGGGTAAACCTTGATCATGGTACATGCTTAAAATAGCATCAGCGTCTTGTAAATATTTTTCTTGAAAAATGGTGTCAGCGGGTAATGGACCTATTATATTCATACCTTCTGCTCTTAGTTCAGCAAAAGCAGGCTCCATAACATCGATTTCTTCACGACCTAAATGCCCATCTTCACCCGCATGAGGGTTAATGCCGCAAGCATAAATTTTTGGTGCTGCTATCCCAAATTTACGTTGTAAATCTTGGTGCAGAATACGCGTTACTTTTTGTAAACGCTCAAAAGTTATGGCTTTGGCAACATAGGCGAGTGGAATGTGTGTAGTCACTAGTGCTACGCGCAAACCTTCGGTAGCAAGCATCATAACAACATCGGAGCAATTTGCTTGATTAGCAAAATATTCAGTATGGCCACTAAATGGCACACCAGCCCTATTAATCAAACCTTTGTGTACCGGTCCTGTTACGATAGCATCAAATTCGCCAGACATGTTTTTGTCACAAGCAACCTTCAATGTTTCAACTACGTAGGCTCCATTATTAATATCTAAGGTACCAGCAACACTGGGTTGCCCCAAGGGAACATCTATTACTGTTAATGTGCCTTTAGCTTGGGGAGTAGCTTCATTGTTGGCATCATAATCCATAAGCGAAATCGGTAAATTTAATTGCTTAGCACGCTCAATAATTAGTGCTTTACAAGCTACGACAACAATTTGCACAGGCCAAGGTTGTTGAGCGATATTAATAACTAAATCAGGACCTATGCCAGCAGGCTCTCCAGGGGTGATAGCAATGCGTTTAGTCATTATTATTTGTCCTGTTCAAAAATTTCGATATAAGCTTCGTCGCGGGTTTCTTTGATCCAGCGGGCGCTTTCTTCGCCAAATTTTCGATTGTGTAAAATTTGATAAACCCGGTTTTGGTTCATTTGTGATGTGGCATCAACCATGCGGCGATCATTTAACTGAACAATGTGCCAACCAAACGATGAACGAAATGGTTTGTGATACTCACCAACTTTCATGGTTGCCAATGCTTCTTTAAAGGCAGGATCATAACTTTGTGGATCAGCCCAGCCTAAATCACCACCTCTTACTGATGTTGGGCCTTCTGAATATTCTTTAGCAAGCTCGGCAAAAGTCGCTTCGCCGGCTTCAATTTTATCCAACAAGCCTTGTAATTGAGCTTCAGCTTTTTCTTCACTTAAAATAATAGAGGGTTTAATCAGAATATGACTGGCTTTCACCTCTTCAACTTCAACTACTTTGCGGCCTCTAATGTCTAACACTTTCACAATACTAAAACCTAGGCCGGTGCGAATTGGCCCTACCACGGTACCTTTATCTTTCCCGTCAATTAATTCAGAAAAAAGTGTGGGCATTTCATTGATATTTTTCCACCCTAAATCACCACCAGCCAATGCGTTAGCACCACCTGATGAAGCAATAGCAATTTTTTTAAAGTCAGAGCCGTTATTGAGGAGTTCTATCACCTTGTTTGCACGATTTTTACTGGCAGTCATGTCGGCTTGAGTTGGCTCAGCAGGAAACTCAATTAAAATATGTCCAAGCTGATATTCAACATCGTTGCTGGTTTGTTCTTTCATTAGTGCTAATAAGTTAGATACTTCTTGGGGGGAAATATAGATGCGGCGTCGAACACTGTTGCGAGTTACTTCACCAGCAATGATTTCAGTTCTTACATTCTCACGGTATTTTTCATAGTCTTCACCATCGTTAACAATTGCTTGGCGAAATTGCGACAAGGTTAACTTATTTTCTCGTGCCATGTTTTCAATGGTTTGATCTAACTGAGCGTCACTGACTTGCACCCCCATGCGCTCACCCAATTGTAAAATCAAGCTATCGTTTATTAACTTATCCATAACTTGGGTGCGTAATGCGTTGTCAGAAGGCAGTGCTTGATTATTTGCTTTTGCTTGCTTTTTTATATTAGCAAGCAAATCTTGTATTTCAGATTCAAGTACAACACCACTATTTACAATGGCGGCTACTTTATCTAGTTGCTCTTCTTTGGCGTGTGCTTGCAGTGCTAATCCAGCATAAAATACACTGGTAATGATTAACGTTTTAAGTAAAAAGGTAACTATATTTTTCATGAATTATTACGTCTTAGTGGTTGTGTATTTTTAGTTTTGCAAGTAATAAGGGCGTTTATAGCCAAAAATACTTGCATTAAACATTTCTTGGGTGCCAATGGCTGCTTGCTTACCATTTAGCCCTTTGATGATGAACTCTAGTTCAAAGCCGCTATTAAACGCATCGCGATCTTCATTGAAAAAGCCATCATCACTTAAGTTTGAGTTTATATACCTATGATAAGCTAAACGTACTGCCCAGCAACAACTTTCATATTGTAAGCCTGCATAGCTTTCAATACTGTGCTTAGATTTTATGTCTTGGGTTAAGCGTCCAACAAAAGCCCAGTCTTTACTAATTGCGTAGTTAGCTAACAGTGATACTTGCTCTAAACTATTACCTGAGACATTACGAGTATACCTATGGTTCAATTGAACTGAATTATATTTATCAATTTGATAGTTTAACGATGCCTGACTCTTATTGGTAAAGCTTGCTTTGGTATTGTATTGTATATCGCTACTAATTTGCCACTTATGATTTAATCGATAAAACAAATTTGCAGCTACTGATGATTGTTGGCTAGTTAAGCTGTTGACATTAAATGTGTTAATTAATTCATCGAAGGTGTTGTTATCAGATAAGTATTGGATGCGACCGGCGCTTAACCGAAATATTTCTAAATTTGATTGGTCCAATATTCTGCTAGTAACACCCCAAGTGTATTGATTAGCACCAGCGATTCTATCTAAGCCACTGTAACGTCTATCTCTGAATAAACCACTATAGTCATCTTGTAAATTAGTGGTGTCGTACAAGCCAATGTTTGATTGATCTTTCTCTGGAATATACAAATACTGTATTTGAGGCTCTAGTGTTTGCGTATAACTAGAGCCAAATAAGGTGAGGTTTCTATCAAAGTTAACACCGCTGTGAAAGCGCACTTTAGGCAGTGTACGGTTAACCGTTTTTGTTAATCTGCTGTCTATTTGAACATTGTCTTGCTGATAATAGGTATGCATTAACTTTAATTCTGAATTTATAAACCATGCTGGAGTAGAAATAGGGTAGCTTAATCCTGCTTCCACATGATAACGATTAGCACTGAGTTGTTGCTTGGTTTCAGCTTTAAAGCTGGTAAGCTCTGAATAGAGTGATAATTGTGCAGGTATCTCGTTGATCAGCAGTAACTCAAAAGGCTGCTGGTTAGAAATTTCAATATGAGGCAAGGTTTTATAGCTTGTTTGATGATTACCTAACACTTCAAAATCTTGAAGCTTTAGCGTTGTTTGCCATTGTTCACCAAAGTATGAAAGCTCACCAATTTGGTATAAATAAGCATCATTGGAATTATACTCTCTGGAGCCAATATCGACTAAGTAGTTGTCATCGCTTATGGTTGTGTAATCGATGTAGGCACGAAAGTTATCTGAAAAGGTACCAACATGCTGAATTCTTGCAAGATATCGAGCATCATTATTAGATTGTATTTCGTTGTCTTTATGAAGGTATTCTAAATTAATGCTACCGCTTTGCAGTGCCGATAAATAACGAAATTCGGTTTTTAGTTGCATGCCACGTTTAGACATATAATGCGGGGTGATAGTGGCGTCCATATTGGGGGCAATATTCCAATAATATGGGGTTTCTATCTCTAAGCCTGAATTACTAGAACTGCCTATTTTAGGATACAAAAACCCGCTTTTACGTTGTTTAGACACAGGAAAAGTAAAGTAGGGGATGTATAAAATGGGCGTATCAAAAAATCGAATTTGAGCATGATAAGCCTCCCCAACACTGCCATCAGCAGAGATGATGATTTCAGAGGCTTTTATTTGCCAATCAGGCTCATCACCCACACAGGTGGTGAAGGTAGAGTCTAATAAGCTTAAGCCTTTTGCCGAGCTAATTTGTAACTCGTCGGCACTACCATGACCAGGATTGCCATACAGTTGATAGGAAGCATTAAGCATAGCGCTTTTTTTATCTTTTTTATTGGCGTTTAGCTCACTTGCAAGAATATCAATACTTTGGTTTTGGTAATGAATATTACCTTGTGCGTTAAAAGTCATTAACAAGCGATCAAAAGCGAGTTGATCGGCTTTAACTATCTGGCTTTTATCAATTAGCATAACGCCACCGCTAAAATGAGCAACTTGATCTTTTTCTATACTGGCGTATTTCGAGGTAATGCTGATGCTATCGTCGGTGATTGTTGGTGCATTGATAACCATTGGCGTATACGATGGTATGGCACATTGAAATTGCGCTGTTTCAGTTGGTTGGGCCTCAGTTTTAGCTATTACTGGCAGGGTATAGGCCAAGTTTAATAAAACTATAAAGGAAAAAAAATTTCGGGAAAAAAGCATTTATTTGTAAATGTTATCTTAAATGTGCACGATGAAGCGTATATGATATAGCAATTGGCTCACTATCAATAGTAGAAATTTAACAAACAGTAGGGTAGTAATAAGAATATGCGGATATGGGGGAAAGTTTTAGGTTTTTTATTTGGTTTTATGCTGAGCCGAAATGTTTTTGGCGCCTTGCTGGGTATGTGGCTAGGGCACATGTTTGACCGAGGTAGAGGCTTTGATTTTGACGGCACGTCAGGAGGAAAAGAAGATGATGTGGCTCGTCAGGCGGCGTTCTTTTATACGACCTTTTCAGTGATGGGACATGTAGCTAAAGCTAAGGGACAAGTGACTAATCATGAAATTGCCTTTGCAAGTGCTTATATGGATAAACTCAATTTATCGAGTGAATTACGCCAACAAGCCCAAGATGCTTTTCGTGAAGGTAAAACAGCTACCTTTCCTTTAAAAGAACGCCTGAGACAGTTTAAACGTATTTGTGGAAATCGTCACGATTTACGGTTGATGTTTTTAGAAATACAAATTCAAGTGGCGTTTTCTGATGGTGAATTAGATATTAAAGAGCGAGAGGTGTTACACACTACCGCTAAATTTTTAGGTTATTCTGCTCGTCAATTAGATAATTTGCTTGAAATGATTATTGCCAGTGCTGCCTTCAATCAAGGAGGGCAAGGTTATCAGCAGTTTAATGGTGATAATGCTACTACCTCAGCCGGACAACTCGACAATGCATATAAAATTCTAGGCGTGGGCAAAGATACGTCTCAAGCAGAAGTTAAAAAAGCTTATCGTAAACTCATGTCTCAGCATCATCCTGATAAATTAATTGCTAAAGGTTTACCGCCAGCAATGATGGATGCAGCAAAAGAGAAAACCCAAGATATTCAAGCGGCTTATGATTTGATTGCTAAGCAATATAAATAGATTTACCAGCCAATTGATTTCAACCAACTGTTTATTATCCTGAGCAAGGCTTGCTCGGGGTAATAGCCCGCGGCTAGGCTGTTAAGCTGACGCTGACGAAAATACACTTTCATTGCTTTTTTTGCTAAGGCTCGGCGTTGTTTTACTTTGGCTAATACTATGGGGTGATCAAAAGTTAAGTAGAGGTCTAATAGTGGGTAATTGCTTGCAGCTATTTTTTTGGCCAAATCGGTATGAGCTTCATCTATTAATGCTTCATTTGTTGTTAAGTAACTACTTAGTAAAATAACTCCGTTGGGCATAATAGGGTTTGCTTTAGCCGCTTGTTGTTCAAAGAACTCGACTAATAATGCACCATGATGTCCTTGAGCGATAACAACCTTAATGCCTGGATAGCGATTCGTTTGCTCAAGGACCGCATTCATCATGGCAGTAAATATAAGTTTATAGTCAGCAAGGATCTGGTCGTTTTGTTGTTGCTGTTCACTGACTTCTATTGCCTTAGATGGATAGTTTTCAGGCATGCTTGGTGGCTGAATAGCAATGGTTGTCCAGCCTTGTGATGGCAGTGCTTTGCGTAAAAAATTAATTGCTTTTGGGTTGGTTGCACTTTGCTGCCAATCAGGTAGTAAAATTGCTACACCCTTATCGTTGATACTGGTGTTTTCAGTGACTAAAGTGATGTAATCATCAGTACCAACGCGTAAAGGTTTGACTTGCTCAGCAGGTAAGTAGTGGGTTAAGTCTTGTTGATATTGTTGGGTCAAGGGTGAAGGTAATGGTGTCGAGGAAACCGGGTTTTCTGCTTGAGGCTCAGGCGCTGTGAGCGTGTTTTGCTCTGATTGTACTTTATCGGTTGCCGGTGTTGATGTTGTTTGTTGATCTTTTTGCTGTGCTACAGCTATAACGTTTACCACTAAAAACAGTAAAAATGTGATGACTATTTTAAAAGAGGATAATTGTAGCTGCACTTGCACGATGTTCCTTAACTTTCGCTTTAATTCAATCACTCTATCGGCGAATAATTGAAAAGGTTTAATCAAATGGGCAAGGCGAATCAAAAGATAGCCACTTGTTAGTTACGGGGTGCGCTAAGCTTAAGGTTTTCGCATGTAATTGTAAGCGTTCACTGGCGGTTAATGCTTGACCTTGGGCATATAATCGGTCTCCTAAAATAGGGTGACCTAAGGCGAGCATATGAACCCTGAGTTGATGTGAACGTCCGGTGATAGGAGTTAACTCAACTAAGGTACTTTCACAAGCTGAAAGAGCGCTTTGTTTCCCATAGTCACTATGATCTAATACTTGATAATGGGTGAGTGATGGTTTGCCATTGTCGTGATCTACTTTTTGCTTGGGTCGGTTTGGCCAATCACAGATCAGCGGTAAATCTACACTGCCTTGTACTTCTTTAATATGACCAAAAACACGAGCCACATAGCTTTTTTTTGTTTTGCGTTGTTCAAACTGCCTACTAATGGCTACATGTGCAGGCTTGTTTAAAGCCATGATAATAATGCCAGATGTTGCCATGTCTAAACGGTGGACAATGGTTGCGCTAGGGAATACGCGCTGTACTCTGTGTTGTAAGCAGTCTTGATGCTCTGGCAAACGCCCGGGTACACTAAGTAAACCACTGCTTTTATTCAATACTAAAATGTCATCGTCATGAAAAATAACGTCTAGATAGGGCGACATCGGGGGTTGATAGATAAAGTCAGGATTTGCACTCATGGTGATCTCTTAATGGGGTGATAGCAGCTAGGGTATTCACCCTAGCTTTAGATTGTATTTGAACCTTGTATGGGCAGCTAACTTAATCAACTTAATGGTATTAATGCGTCACCACTATCATGCGCACTGCTTCAAAAGTCAATTGTGCCTTGTCGATATAGTGGTTTAATTCACTTTGCTGATGAATAAGGAAGTCAATTTCAGCTTGGCGAACACTGGGGTTAATAGCTTTCAATGCGGTTAACCTTTGCTGCTCTTGTTCAAGTTTATTGGTCATATTAGCTAGTGCTTTGCTTTGTATGGCAGCTATTTGCTGTTCGCCATGAACTTCGGCTTTAGCTACTAGCGGTCCTATTTGTGATTTCAGTGCTTTAATCAATTGCGACGCCATTTGTTTTTTAACGGGCGTTAATTGTCTATCTAATACCTCTTCACTGACCTTCTCCGCGAGATCATTACCGTTTTTATCAACAAGGATTCGAATAGGGGTTGTTGGTAAATATCGTCCAAGTTGTAATTTTGCTGGCGCGGTTGCTTCAACGGTAAATATACATTCTAGAAAGAAGGTGCCAACAGGTAGTGCTTCATTCTTTAATAAACCCATGCTAGCGTTACCGATTTCATCGCTGAGTACCAAGTCCATCACCCCACGAATCATTGGGTGATCCCAGGTTAATAGTTGATAGTTTTCATTCATTAAAGCAGTGTCACGATCGAAAGTTACCGTGGTACCATCTTCGGGTAAGCAAGGGAAGTTGCTGTTAAGCATATGTTCACTTTGATTTAATGCTATAGCATTATCTGCCTTGTCATCTTGTTGAACACCAAAAACATCTAATGCTTGAAACATAAATTGAGGCAAGTCTATCTGTCTATCATTTCGCGCTATTTTTTCAACTAATTCAAGCGCTCGGCCTTGACCTGAAGAGTTTAGCTCAAGTAATTTGTCTCTACCTGATTCTAACTCTGCTTTTATTTGACAGTGTTTTTGCCAACTATCACTGATGAGCTGTTCAGCATCTTTTGAGAAATGTTGTGCGCTTAGGGCTAAGGTCATCAATTGCTCGCCAAAGGTTTCAAATACCACTCTGCCAGTGATGCAAGTATGCTCAAACGCTTGCATGCCTTGCTGATACCAGTCAAATAATAACTGTTGGGCTGAATCTTCAAAATAAGGAATATGCAGACGAATAATCTCTGTTTGACCAATACGGTCTAGGCGACCGATGCGTTGTTCGAGTAAATCTGGGTTACTCGGTAAATCAAACAATACTAAGTGGTGTGAGAACTGAAAGTTTCGACCTTCACTACCTATTTCTGAACATAATAACAATTGGGCGCTGTCTTCGTCTTGAGCAAAGTAGGCGGCGGCACGGTCACGTTCAAAAATAGATAAACCTTCGTGAAATACAGCTGCGCGAATACCTTCCTTAACACGTAACGCTGCTTCTAGGTCAATAGCTGTTTGGGCGTGAGCACATATTACCAACACCTTTTCTTTTTTCAGTGATTTGAGTAGGTCTATTAAATATTCAACCCGAGGGTCAAAATCTGTCCATTGCTCTTCTTGTGGGTCTAGACTATAAAGCATTTCAGGGGTAAAAATAAATTTGGCTTGTTGAGCACTAGCCAATGTTTCAGGGCAGCCACTGAGCATAAATTCATTGAGTGTGTCTTGGTATTGTTCTGGCATTGCTAAAGCTACAGGGTGAATTTCACGAGCAGGAAAGCCTTTAATAGTATTACGTGAGTTTCTAAATAAAATACGACCAGTGCCGTGTCTATCAAGTAATTGGCTGAGCAACTGCTGACGTACTTCATTTTGGGTCGCTTGATCGTTATTGTTTAAGTCAGTTATTTGCTTGCTAATATCTGATTCTTTTAACAATTGCGTTAGTGTGTGCTCTTGCTCAGCAGATAATGGCTCGCCAGCAACTAAGGCATTAGCTGCATCGGCTACTTCGCTGTAGTGCGATTCTTCTTCGATAAATTTTTCATAATCGTAGAACCTGTCAGAGTCAAGCAAACGTAAACGAGCGAAATGGCTTTCATGTCCTAATTGATCTGGGGTTGCAGTCAATAATAACACCCCAGGAATCACTTGTGCTAATTGCTCAATGCATTGGTACTCAAGACTTGGTTTATCTTGTTGCCATTTTAAATGGTGGGCTTCATCAACCACCATTAAATCCCAATCTTCGTTAACGAGTGCTTCATACCAAGCAGGATTGTTGGTGATAAAGTTTAAGTTAACCAGTACTAATTGCTCGGTGCTAAATGGGTTAGTAGCATCTTCACCTGCCGTTTCAACGCAGCGCTCCTCATCAAAAATACTAAATTTAAGATTAAAGCGGCGCAACATTTCAACAAGCCACTGGTGCATTAATGATTCAGGCACTATGATCAAAATGCGTTGTGCGCGACCACTAACAAGTTGTTGGTGAATAATTAAACCGGCTTCAATGGTTTTACCTAATCCCACTTCGTCGGCTAATAAAACCCTAGGAGCAAAACGGTTACCTACTTCATCTGCAATATAAAGTTGATGAGGGATCAGGCTAACTCGGGCACCTGTTAAGCCTAATAACTCTGATTGTTGTTGCTGGTATTGATGATGTAAGCAATCTTTACGTAGACGGAACCAATCAAGCCTATCAATTTGGCTGTTAAGTAAACGATCATGAGGTTTGTTAAATTTTATAAAGTGATCGATCATTACCTCTTTTAACGAGGTTTCTTCAAGAGTGTCTTGTCTGATACCGTGGTAGATAATAATACCATGTTCTTCAGTGCTAGAAGTGACCTTTAACTGCCAGCCTTCATGGCTTGGGATAATGTCGTCAGGGTTGAAAATAACCCGTGTTAAAGGGGCATTTGCTTTCGCATATTGGCGTGCCTCACCAGTGGCGGTAAATACGATATTGACGAATCGATGCTCTATACCTGTAACGGTTCCTAATCCTTGATTTGATTCACTGTCACTAATCCAACGTTGACCGGGCTGAAATGGCATAAACTAAACTCTCCGAGAACTAAATAATAATGCGCTCCTCCTGATGTACACTTAAGGCAGAAGGAAAAAGGCGCTATAGTACTCTTAATCATAGTCAGGATCATTAAAAAATTCAGTAAATCAGAGGCGATACTTTTTCATTATTCGAGCAATGTCTCCTTTTTGTTCAAGTGTGTTGATTGTTTGTGCAAATAAGGCAATAACACACTCAGGTGTATTCTTATGGAATGCGAAATTACCTTGTAATTTGTCACTTAAGGTATGAATAGTCACTAATTTCTGCTTTGTTGCATTCATTTTAGCTAAATAAAATTGAGCAACTAGTTCATTATACGCGATAGCTTCTATGCGACCATTTACTAACATATTCAGCATACTTTTTGGTGATGTTGTTTGTTTTATTTGTTTTGCAGAAGTATGTTTTTGCAGTAACTGCTCACCTATATCGGCTCTTACAACCGCATATTTCAGCTTTTCAAGTGGCTTTTTAGAGAGAATCGCTTTATTTTCTTCTAATACCATAACGGTAACATTTGAAAACAAGGGCAAAGGCACTAATTGAAATTCCTCTTTTCTTTGCGGAGTTTCAATCATACTAAAAGCGGCATGGTTAGAATAGTTTTCTAAGGTGTATAACAATCTACTCCAAGAGACAATAGCAACCTTTGTTAAATCGACCTTATGACCAATAGACTGATAAATAAGGGTTAATAGCTCTGGGTATATTCCTGCAAGTTGACCTTGTAGGTTTTGGTAGTGATAAGGAGGGTAGTCTTCTGTGTACCACTGGATGTTGCTTAAGATCACTTTTGCTTGAGTTTCATCGCACGCTTTTGAAACCGCAGAAGTAGCGCATAATAAACACACTATCAAAGCAACTTTTATCATTAATCCTCCCTTTATCCATAACTAATCTATATCAGTATAGACAATACTTGACGCCTGTGTGAAATAGCTAAGAATAACTTGCCAAGTCTTTATTAAACTGCCAATGTTAAGTTATAGATAAAGTGTTACCTGTTTGTATTTGTTGTTTGTCGGTTAATCATGGAGATTACTTATGACTGAAGAAAATATGAATTATGAAAAGCCAATTAAAACGTCTAGCTGTCCAGAAAAAATTATCTACATTCTAGATACCAATATTTTACTGCATGAACCCTTCGCGTTTTTGTCTTTTAAAGAACATGATGTTGTAGTGCCAATGACAGTATTAGAAGAGTTAGACTCGATTAAAGATAGGCACAAGGATGTTAGCCGAGATGCCAGAGTTGCAATTCGAGCGTTAGAAGATACCTTGTCTGATGCTACTCCTGAACAGGTTTTATCAGGTGTTAAACTCCCTCAAAACGATGAACAACATCCCAGTGGCAATTTAGCGATTATCAATGATTACGCGTTGAAACAAACCGCTAACACGCTTTCTTTTAATGAAAATGATAACCGAATTATTAATGCTGCTCTGCAAATTCAAGACAAACATTCAGATAAAAAAGTTGTGCTGGTTACCAAAGATATCAATATGCGTTTAAAGGCCAAAGGAGCTGGGCTTGCGCACGTTGAAGACTACAGAACGGATCAATTAATTGATGATATCCAATTTTTAACCAAAGGCTACCACAAGTTTGAAGGCGACTTCTGGCAACATATTAAAAACTGCGATAGTGAAACAGAAGGGCGCTATACCACTCACTTTGTCAATCGAGATATTGTCCCACTCAGTTATATGAATGAGTATTTAATTGACGAAGAAGAGACGTTTGCCGGAAAAGTCACTGGTTGGGATGATGAAAGAATTGCGATACAAGATTTAGGATATGAACGTTTATTGGGTAAAACTGCCTGGGGCATTCACCCAAAAAATATTTATCAGGGTATGGCAATGGATGCTTTGCTCGATCCCTCAATTGACTTGGTTATTTTAACAGGCCCCGCAGGTTGCGGTAAAACGTTACTTGCCCTTGCTACGGCTTTAGAGCAGGTGATTGAAAGAGGTTTGTACGATAAAATCATTGTCACTCGCTCAACCCCTGAAATTGCTGAGTCTATTGGTTTTTTACCTGGCACCGAAGAAGAAAAAATGGCCCCTTGGCTAGCAGCTATTACCGATTCCTTGGAAGTGCTGCACAAGCAAGACGAAAGCATGTCGAGTAGCTTAGATTATATTACGGAAAAAGCGAATATTCAGTTTAAGTCGGTTAACTTTATGCGTGGTCGAAGTATTCAAAATTCAATGGTACTGTTAGACGAATGTCAAAACTTAACGGCTTCACAACTTAAAACTATCATTACTCGCTGTGGTGAAGGCACTAAGCTAATATGCAGCGGGAATTTGGCACAAATTGACAGTAATTATTTAACCGCAGTTACCTCAGGGTTAACTTATATTGTCGAGCGCTTTAAAGATTTTCCTGGCTCAGCGACTATTAACTTAAATGGTGTGGTGCGTAGCAGGCTTGCGTCTTTTGCCGAAGAGAACTTATAGGATAAATTATAGTAAAATCTCTATCTGCTTTTGTCTTGGTTATGTTAACGTTATATTTATCCGTATTGAGCGTAGCTAAGGCAAACTAGTGTTACTTAAAAGTGCAGAAAACACCGTATTTAGACGATACAATACAGCTGTTGTTGTTACCTTTTTTATTATCTTTTTTGTCGCACTAGCCGCAGCCTCATTACGTTACTACAGTGAGTTAGCTACGCATAAACAGCAAGGTTTGCAGCAATTAACAGCTCAAGCACTGCAACTCAACACCATGTTAGTTCAAAGCGAGCAAGCCATTACCGGTATTCAAGAGTTTGCCGAGTATATGTTAAAATACCCAGATGAACTTAACGCCCAGCTACCAGTCTTAAGGCAAGACAATTCATTATTTTTTCTTGATAAGCCCACTAGAGCCTCACCAGAGCAGCATAGGCGTATCAGTGGTAATATCACTGGCTTTGGTAACATCGAGCAGTTTTCTTTATTGAAAAAACAAGAAATAGTGATGGCGAATATGTTAACGCCAGCTTTTGTTACCGCAAAAAAAGTACTCGATGAGGCTAACTGGTTTTATTATGTATCTCGAGATAAGTTTGTCAGTATATTCCCTTGGATAGGTCGTGACAGTTGGCGGTTTAGTGATCGCATGCTTACTAATGTTCATGCCAAAGAAATACAAAAATTAGGGGTGGATAACAATAAGGTTATTTGGTCTGCCCCCTATATTGATGCTGCGGGCACTGGCATGAATACCTCGTTAGGGATGGGCGTTTACCGCGACAGAAAAATGCTAGGTGCGGTAGTTATTGATATTAGCTTGGCACGCTTACAGGATAGCTTGCCAACGCTGACACATGAAGATCAAGGTTTGGTATTATTTAACCAAAACAATGATATTTTAATTTTTAAACAAAAAGGCAAAGAGCCGTTAAGATATCGTGCATCTTGGCAGCAATTATTACCTGAGGGGCTTCACCATTTAACCCAAGAAGCTTTATCGAAGCAGCCCAATTTAATTCATATTGGAGATTGGTTAGTTGAAAAACAAACCTTACCAATTAATGGGTGGACCTTATTAAAGTATCAACCTTATTCCCAATATATTCTGCCTTTACGTAATCACTTTGTGTTTATGTTCACTATTTTACTTATTGGCTTACTCGCTTTTTTGATGTTAGTTAATTCAATGACAAAACGGAGTTTTATCAAGCCTACCCATAATTTTATCAGTCATATTGAATACTGCGCACAAGGCGACCCTGGTAAAGTAAAAGCCACCGAAGATTGGTTACATTGGTTTGAATTAGTTGAAGATATTTTTACTCAAAACCGCAGTTTATTGTTGCAGCTAAAAGAACAAAATGAAGTACTCGACAGCCGAGTATTAGAGAAAACTCAAGCCTTAGCAGATACTAGTGCAAAGCATCAACGTGACTATGTACTGCTACGTTCGGTGATGAATGCGATACCTGATTTGATTATATTTAACGACCCAGATGGAAAACTTATGGGCTGTAATCAGGCCTTTGAACAGTTATGTGGCCATCTTGAAAATGAAATGTTAGGGTTTCAAGCCAGTGAATTTATGCCTTCTGCACTGGCAAAAGCCATTCATGCCTCTAACATTGCATTTGACAATAACTACCCACAACACGAGCTGCTAAAAGCGGGAGATAAGAGTTATCAAGGCTATTGTAATCAATTCGCTAATGCCCAAGGCGAGATGTTAGGCACTATTAGTATTTTGCAAGATGTCACCGAACGACAAGCAACTCAGTCAGCGTTAGTGAAAGCTAAAAACCAAGCCGAATATGCTAATCAGGTTAAAATACAGTTTTTAGCAAATATGAGTCATGAAATTAGAACCCCCATCAATGCGATGCAAGGTATGATGGACTTATTGACAAGAACCTCATTAGATTCACGTCAGCAACATTACTTACAAAATGCACAAACAGCGGCTTATTCTTTATTACACCTTGTTGATGAGTTGCTAGACTTATCTAAAGTTGAAGCCGGTAAATTGGTTATTATTAAAGATGTGATTGACATTCCTGCCACTATTGATAAAGCGATTAAGCTCAATACTAGCTCGCTTTATGCAAAACAACTCTCTTTGAAAATAGCATTATCACCTTCTGTACCACATGTGTTGATGAGCGATGAAATGCGCTTGGTGCAAGTACTTTCAAACTTATTGAATAATGCAATTAAATTCACTGAACAAGGTGAAATCTCGTTATTGATAGATACTATTGACTTGAATGAAACAACCGCGTTGATTCGCTTTATAGTCTCTGATACCGGGATCGGCATCGCAACAGATAAACAAGGACAGCTATTTGAAGCTTTTACTCAGGCCGATATTTCTATGACCCGAAAATACGGTGGTTCAGGCTTAGGCTTATCTATTTGCCAGCAAATAGTTAAATTGCTCGGTGGTGAAATCACCTTAAAAAGTGAGCTTGGTGGTGGCTGTGAATTTAGCTTTGTGATCCCTTTTCCAGTTCCCGATAAAAAAGTTGTTCAACAACTTACCCTCATCAATGCGGTTAATAATCAACTTGGAACAGTGCATTTAGTGGTGGTTAATCAATCGCTATCTGTAAGCTGTATTGAAACTATTAGCAGTTTAGCGTGGCACTATCACCCCGTTACTAATTTACCAGAATTTTATCAGCAATTTTCAGCGCAAATAAAGCGAAATACCAAAATAGTACTTTTGCTAGATGAAGCTGAGTTTTTACAACAAAAAACGAGTCTTGAAAATGCCAAGGATAATTGTAATCAATGGATCGATTTAATCGCGTTATGTCAACCAACTATGCGAGAATTATCCAGCGAGAGTTGCCAACTATTAGATAAGATGGGCCTTGATTATATTTTACTGGATACCCCGCTTTACCGTTATTCATTAGATCAAGTGGCTCGTGCGTTAGCGAGTAAAAGCCAAACAAGCATTACCTTAGAGGCTGATATCTCAACGAATAAACACAACCCCTTAGCTTTACCTAACATGGATACAACTGAAGGTAAGACGGATTTATCAGAAATTAGCATACTATTGGTAGAAGATAACTTGGTTAATCAGTTGGTGGCTAAAGAGTTATTGTTGAGCATGAATGCCAGCGTAACTATCGCTGAAAATGGTCAACTAGCATTAGATGCTTTGAAAGAGCAGGTTTTTGATATAGTGCTTATGGATATCCAAATGCCCGTTATGGATGGTTTAACTGCGGCAGCAGAAATTAAAAAGCAGCCGCAGTATCATACGTTACCTATTATTGCGATGACAGCGCACGCCCGTGAAGAAGATGTACAACGGAGTCTAGCGGCAGGAATGAATCTGCATATTTCTAAACCGGTCACAGCCAAAGTACTATTAGCGAGTATATTACAAGCGTTAGAGCTTGAGCAGTAAAGGTGAGCTAGCTTAAATTTTTAGAGAAAAGGCGCTCTAATCGGTTTATGGTGTCTTGAATATTGTTGACATCGGTAGGTGCAATAAAAATAGTATCATCACCAGCAATTGTACCTAGTACACCATCGCTTTTACCTAAGCTGTCGAGCAATCGCGCAATTAATTGTGCTGCACCTGGGCTTGTTTGAATAATGATCATGATGCCATTGTGTTCAATTTCGAGTACTAATTGTTTTAATGGGCTTTGTGCTGTGGGAACACCAAGCTCTGCGGGTAAACAATAAACCATTTCTTGTCTTGCATTACGGGTTCTGACCGCACCAAACTTGCTTAACATCCGTGATATTTTTGATTGACTAATGTTATCAAAACCTTGCATTTTTAATGCGTCGACAATTTCACCTTGCGAGCCAAATTGTTCTTGTTTTAGTAAATCTTTAAACGCCTGTACCAGCGTTTCTTGCTTTTGTTGGCCATTCATTGTTTGATATCAAAACCTTTTTTTAAAGATAAGTAATACTAAAGTTGAGTTACTGAAAATGGGTATTATACGCTATCATCTATACAAATATACGCTATAACTGAATATTAATTGTATTATTGTTGTCTATGCTATATCTTTTGCGCAGCAAATTTTTACGTATTTACTCAAATTTTTTTGTTAAAATACAACAAAGGTCGATTGGCCTTAGTTTAACCCCCATTAACATCTCGGAGAGATCACATGAAAGTAGCAGTTTTAGGTGCCGCAGGCGGTATCGGTCAAGCATTATCTTTATTATTAAAAACTCAATTGCCAGCAGGTTCAGAGTTAGCACTATATGATGTTGCACCTGTTGTGCCAGGTGTAGCGGTAGACTTATCTCATATCCCTACGGATGTGAAAGTTGCTGGTTTTGGCCGTGATGATTTAAATGCTGCTTTATTAAATGCTGACATCGTTTTAATTCCAGCAGGTATGCCACGTAAGCCAGGTATGGATCGTGCAGATTTGTTTAATGTTAACGCCGGTATCATTAAAGTATTAGCAGAAGGCATTGTTGCAGCATGTCCAAAAGCGTTAGTGGGTATTATCACAAACCCAGTTAACGGTACGGTACCAATTGTTGCTGAAGTGTTTAAAAAGGCAGGTACTTATGATGCTAACCGCGTATTTGGTATTACTACTTTAGATGTTATCCGCTCAGAAGCATTTGTTGCTGAATTAAAAGGTTTAGACGTTGCTGACGTTAAAGTGCCTGTTATCGGTGGTCACTCAGGTACAACGATTCTACCATTACTTTCACAAGTTGAAGGTGCTAGCTTTACTGATGAAGAAGTTGCAGCCCTTACACCACGTATTCAAAATGCCGGCACTGAAGTCGTAGAAGCAAAAGCTGGTGGCGGCTCTGCTACGTTATCAATGGGCGCAGCAGCAGCACGTTTCTGTCTTTCATTAGTGAAAGGCTTACAAGGTGAAGATGTTGTTGATTACGCTTATGTTGCTGTTGAAGGTGGCGATGCTCCTTATTTTGCTCACCCTGTACGTTTAGGTGTTAACGGTGTTAGCGAAATCTTATCTTACGGTGAGTTGAGTGCGTTTGAACAAAAAGCCAAAGATGATATGTTGGCGACTTTGAATAAAGATATTCAAGAAGGCATTGACTTTATGGCTAGCTAAAAGTTAGCGAAAAAGTATCGAGTTGCGAGTATTGAACCTCGTAGCTCGTATCTTTAACTCGTCATGTTTAACAGTGTACTCCGCTTTATTCCTTCACATCTTTTTATTACTTCACACCTTTGGCAATTAGACATTCAGCATAAGCTTTATCCGTTTTCATTATGTGATTAGTCAGCCAACGTTTGAGAAATAGCATTAAATCAGCTGTCATTGTTTGCTGGGGATTTTCAATAAACTTTTGTTTTAATTCTACGACTTGCGCTATTAACTCACGGTGTTGACGTTTATGTTGTTTTGAATCAGCATAGCCGTATTCAGCAAACAAAGCCTCTTCATAGGCAAAATGTTTTTGCGTATAAGCCGCTAAACCGGTAAATATCTTTCCTAATAACTCATTTGAACTGCCTGTTAACATCGCTTCATTAAGCGCATTAATCATATTGACTAATTTTTTGTGTTGTTCATCAATACTATCTATACCTACACTTAATTCTGCTGTCCATTCTATTAGTGGCATATTTGGCTCCTAAAGTATCATTATTTCGTTAACATTTAATTGCTAAGTTAGTGCTATTTGCTTCAATAAACAAGTATCAGTGTATGTAATACAGCTTAAGTAAAAAAGCTTGCGTGGTTATCTTGCCCAAGGATTATTTGGGGTAGCAGAGCGTTCACGCGTTTTTTTAGCTCTTTTTTGACGTAGCCGTTCAGCGTCTTCAAAACTTAATTCAGCGGGTGCTCCAGGCTTTTGATGTGCGGGAATGATGCGATCACGCGGTGGCAATTGAAATTGACTGTCATCAGCTCTAGGTAAACTTTTAAATTGATATAAATAAAAGCCTTCCACTTTGTCTTTTGCCCAGTCAGTTTTTTTGAGAAACTTGATGCTAGATTGGATGCTCGGCTTAGTTTTAAAACAATTTAAATTTAAGTAAGCATACAAAATTTCAAAACCATAGTGATCCACTAACTCAGTGAGCACTTGCTCTAAGCCGACACCATGAAGTGGGTTGTTTTCGTAAATATTATCTGAATTCATCATCGTGTTCTCTTCGCTAATTATACTGAACGGTTTGCAGCAATATGGGCTAAAGCGGTTAAAGCCTGTTTATAATTTGATTCAGGTAATACCGACAAGGCATTAATGGCTTTATCTGCTTCTATTTCAGCTCTTTTTTGGGTGTATACTAAGGCCCCTGTTTGCTTCATCGCTAATAGTATTTGGTCTAAATGCTCCATGCCATTGCCATGCTCAATGGCATCACTTATTAGCTGCTTTTGTTCTGGAGTACCATGCTCCATAGTATAAAGTAAGGGCAGGGTTGGTTTGCCTTCGGCCAAATCATCGCCAACATTTTTGCCCATTTCTTTTGCATCAGCAGTATAGTCCATAATGTCATCCACTAACTGAAAGGCGGTACCTAAGTATTTGCCATAGTCAGCCATAGCGGTTTCGGTGGCACTGTCTTGATTTGTTATTACCGCAGCAAGGCGGGTTGCAGCTTCAAAAAGTTTGGCGGTTTTACAGTAAATAACCTGCATATAACTTGCTTCAGTCGTATTTGGATCATTACAATTCATTAATTGCAATACTTCACCTTCAGCCACTATGTTGGTAGCATCAGACAAAATATCCATAATGCGCATATTGCCAAGTTTAGTCATCATTTGAAAGGCACGGGTGTATAAAAAGTCGCCTACTAAAACACTCGCACTATTGCCGAACAAAGCGTTGGCTGTTTCACGACCGCGGCGCATATTTGATTCATCAACGACGTCATCATGTAATAAGGTTGCGGTGTGAATAAATTCAATAATTGCCGCTATTGTGCAATGCTCATTGTTTAAATTATTAGCACTACCCTGGTTTAACGCCTGAGCGCATAGTACGGTCAGCATAGGGCGCATGCGTTTGCCGCCAGCATTTACAATATAAATGCCTAATTGATTGATCAACGCAACATCTGAGTGTAACTGCCCATAAATGAGATCGTTAACTTTGGTCATATCGTCTTGTGATAGTGCTTGAATTGCTTTTATATCCACGTTATTTATTTTCCACTGTTATGGCTTGGTGGTTTAAATCTAACCACTATGTCAGATGGGGGCTTTTCTTCGTTAAATTCTACACTATATTGGTTGATATTAAAGCCTAGGCAAACGGTTTATCAGTACTTTGTTGTTAATTTATCGCGTTAATTTAACAAAGGCGTTAAAAACTTAATAAATGATCGTTTTTATACTTGCTCTAATGTGTTTCTTCACGTAGAATTCGCGCCCTATATTTTTAAATTTAGCGTCAACTAACTTATAAAAGAAGTGACGCAGTACGGAGTAGCTATGTACGCGGTATTCCAAAGCGGTGGTAAACAGCATCGTGTAACCGAAGGGCAAACAGTTCGTCTAGAAAAGCTTGAGCTTGAAGTAGGCGCAGCAGTAGAATTTGATAACGTTTTAATGATCGCCGATGGCGAGAACATCAATGTAGGCGCGCCCTATGTTGCTGGTGGCAAAGTAGTGGCTGAGGTGGTAAACCAAGGTCGTGCTGATAAAGTTACTATTGTAAAATTCAAACGTCGTAAGCATTCACGTAAACAAGCGGGCCATCGTCAATGGTTCACTGAAGTGAAGATTACTGGTATTAACGGCTAATTAGGAGCATTTTAACATGGCACATAAGAAAGCTGCAGGTAGTACACGAAATGGTCGTGATTCAGAAGCTAAACGTTTAGGTGTTAAACGTTTTGGTGGTGAATCAGTATTAGCCGGTAACATCATTGTTCGTCAACGTGGTACTCGTTTCCACGCTGGTAGCAACATGGGTATTGGTAAAGATCATACATTATTCGCATTAGCTGATGGTAAAGTTCAGTTTGATGTTAAAGGTCCAAAAAATCGTAAGTTTGTTAGCATTATTGCTGACTAATCTTAGCGTCGATTTATAAAAACCTCGCATCATGCGAGGTTTTTTTTTGGGTAACAAAAATATTGCCAACCCCATACTTTTAATCGCTGTATGCGCGCAATGTTTAGTCAAAATAGTTTATACTAGCATTAGTTCACCTCCCGTTATTTAGGATTGTTTAAAGACCATGAAATTTGTTGATGAAGTTGAGATCAGAGTTGAAGCTGGAGACGGCGGCAATGGCTGTGTCAGTTTTCGTAAAGAAAAGTATATCGAATACGGCGGTCCTAACGGCGGCGATGGCGGCGATGGCGGTGATGTCTATTTAATTGCCGATGAAAGTTTAAATACCCTGATTGATTATCGTTTTGAGCGTTTTCACGCTGCAAAGCGAGGCCAAAATGGTCAAAGTCGTGATTGTACCGGTAAAGGTGGTGCTGATTTAGTACTTAAAGTACCTGTTGGCACCCGCACCATAGATATCGAAACTGGTGAGCAATTAGGCGATTTAACTAAAAAAGGCCAAAAACTATTAGTTGCTAAAGGTGGCTGGCATGGTTTAGGAAACACGCGCTTTAAAAGTAGTACTAACCGAGCACCACGTCAAAGAACTGATGGTACCCCAGGTGAAATTCGTCACTTGAAATTAGAGCTGTTATTATTGGCAGATGTTGGTTTACTGGGGTTACCTAATGCAGGTAAATCTACATTAATTCGTAGTGTATCAGCAGCAACACCTAAAGTGGCTGATTACCCTTTTACCACTCTAGTGCCTAATTTAGGTGTAGTGCGTTTAGACTCACAGCGAAGCTTTGTTATTGCTGATATTCCAGGGATTATTGAAGGTGCAGCTGATGGCGCAGGGCTGGGTACACAATTTTTAAAACACCTTGAACGTTGTCGCATCTTATTACATGTTATTGATATTCTACCTGTTGATGGCTCTGATCCGTTGGAAAATGCTAAAACTATCATTAACGAGCTAGAGCAACATAATGCAGCATTAGCCTCAAAACCACGCTGGATTGTCTTTAACAAGCTTGATTTAGTTCTTGAAGAAGAAGCTAAAGAAATCACTGATGCTATTCTTGAGGGGCTTGGCTGGCAAGGAGAGGTGCATAGTATCTCTGCTTTTAATAGACTCGGTACTGAAGAGTTAACGCAACGAGTAATGACTTTTATTGAGCAGCTTCCTCCAGAAGAGGAAGAAAGTATTATTGATGGAAAAGAGGTTGAGTTTAAATGGGATACTTACCATGAAGATGCCTTAGCTGCTGATGATTTTGACGATGACTTTGATGATGAGGATTGGGACGAGCACCCCAATACTTTCTATGCGAAAGACGAGCAAAACGTCAAGAAACTTGAAACTAACAACCCTGAAGATGATGAAGCAGATACAACTGATAAATAATGGGAACTGTTTCAATAATAAGTAAGCTTGACAGTTTCAGCTTACTTATTATTTTAAACAACCGCGTAATTGGTTTACACCAAAGAGCAAATAAATAAATGGTGCCTCATAATGAATACATTTATTTTGACGTAATATATAAGTATCTAGATTATATTGATAAACCTCTATTTCTGGGCTTTGATCAGAAAGACAATCTTTAGCGCCACCGAACCAAGTCTTCTGTTTTAATTGATCGATAGAGGTTGCTGAAGCTTCTGCATAAATACTAAACCAACTGCTAGCTATCATTAGCGTAAACAAACACGTTAAAAATTCTTTTTTAGACATTAACTAAAGTCCTTAGTTTCTATATATTTGATATCAAATTGAGCACAACGCTTTAATTGTTGCTTGATGGTTCGTGCGTCTAGTGTTGAAGGTTTTTGGCAAACTATTTTGTCAGTATGCATAATTGAGTTAGGGGTCTTTATTTTTTTATTCTTGTTATTGCTTACTTGGGATTTTATTGCCTTGTTTTTGATAAAACCGACCGCATCAAAAGAAGGTGATTGTTGAATTTTGTGAGCAAAAATCGCCGTGTGTTTACTAATGGCAACAGTTTGAAAAATTGCGGTTTTATTTGTAAATGTGGGTGAAATTTTTT
The DNA here is from genome assembly GCF_040362745.1 of Colwellia sp. KU-HH00111. NCBI lineage: Bacteria > Pseudomonadati > Pseudomonadota > Gammaproteobacteria > Alteromonadales > Colwelliaceae > Colwellia > Colwellia sp. KU-HH00111. The sequence continues at coordinate 258,100 of NZ_BAABWO010000001.1, forward strand.
CAATCAGAATTGACTTTTCAAAGGTCATTTTAGCACTAAATATATGCTTTCCACCCCGTTCAAAATGTCCTTGATAGAATTTTGTATCGATAGAGAACCTTTCATTATTGATTAACCTTGATAAATCGAAATTCTCGGGTACAACAGTGACCATTTTTTTTTGCAGTCGATGAATTAACTCACCACTATCAGCTATTTTAACCTTATAAATCAGCTGATAGTGGTGAGGTGATACATATAAGGGCAAGTGGCTGACAAAAAAGCCATGATCTTTATGATGTATGAGCACCATACCATGTGAACCCATTAAGTTGTGATGTTCGTGCTTGTTCGCTTGATTGTCTGCTAGAGCATTAAAGGAGAATAGCAGAATGGTTACCAAGCTAAAATAACCTATAGCACGAGTGATGATATTGAATGAATGTATATGCATAATGATCGTTTTTAAGTAAAAAGTAGTATTATAGTAGAATAATAATTATTGAGTTATAATCGAATAAAACGTTATTATTATTTCCATATAGGAAACAATGTGCAAATTGGTGATTTAAAGAAAATTGTGCATCTAGCACAGACTACTAGTATTCAAAAAAGCGCGCTTTCGTTGAATATTACCCCTGGCGCACTATCGAAAACGTTAAAAAAAATTGAACACAAGTTATGTACATCGTTATTTGATCGTACCGGTCGAAACATTGTACTTAACGGTCAAGGAAAGAAGTTTATCGTTTATGCTGTTCAGCTAATTCATGACTATGAACAAATGTGTAGTGAATTTACTGACAATAGCGTTAAATCAAAAATCAAACTAACAGGGCCGTCGGTGCTGTTGGGAGCAAGTTTAGCCAAAATAGCACCGATGCTAGTCACTAAAAATATTGAACTTTCCATTGAGGCACAATATGAAGGTGATGCAATTAAACAGCTGGTCAGTGGTGGGTGTCATCTGGCCGTTATTACTGAGGAGGCATTAGTAGAGGTTAAAAATTTTGCCTTACAGTATGTTTTCTTAGGAGCAACTCGAAGTAAAGTGATCGCCGCTCCTCAACATGCACTATTTAATCAGTTTCCTGACGGTAAAGTGAGCTTGAAAACATTGCTTGAATTTGGCTTTATTTGCCCTAAAACTTCGCCTTTTTGTGGTGCCGTTCAAGGTGTTGGTTCAGACGGTTGGCAAGATCATATCCATCCGAGAAAAATCATCTACAGAAGTGATGATTTAAATTCGTTGCTTGCCATGGTCAGCCAAGGTAACGCACTTGCTTATGTCCCTGATACCGTTATTAATAGAGAATCGGTAACAGCTATTGATATATCAAGCATAACGTTAGATTATCAAGAGCGTTATTATTTAGTGTATCGAGCAAGTACAGCTGATGGCTGGTTGAATCAATTAATAACTAAACTAAAGGAAGTCAAAGTGTCTAGCCGTTGAATCATCCCTTCAGCGATAGAAGGTGGGTTTGATACATACTTCCAGGTAAAGCATTATTTTTGCTCAGACTGTAAAACGAAAGCTTCAAAATCTTTATCAACAGTAAAAATGTGGCTTGCTAGCCAGTCGGTTAAGTAACTCGATAACTCAATAGCAGACTGTTCATCAAATATACATTGTGAATCCATATAAGATTTTATTTTACTGTTAAAATATTTATGTGATTTTATGTGTGATGCTAACTCAGGGTAATTCAGTTTTCTCATATAAGCTTCTTCAATTGCAAAATGATCGTTACCGTAGTTTATTAAACGCTGTAACACACTTTTTTCTGGCGCTGTAGCCAGAATAGCAAGAATTCTAAACAGCTCTTGATGCTGCATATCTTGCCAAATGAGTTCACTGGTTGTAATAGCTTTTGCTGGGGTAATAGCTGTTTTTTGCATTAAATACTCCGATGATAGAGACGTAAGTATTGTCTACAATTATATTAAATACAAATATTTAGTTGAAATTGTTTTGTTATCGAGCAGTTTATCAGCTATGTAAAATAGTACGCCCATACTCTACTACGCTTTGAGAAACCATCTTATAAACACCGCGCTCCAGCACCCAAGTATGCCAATACATAGTGCGAGATAAATGATGCGCTGGCATCAAATCTACCAAGGTGCCGTTTTGTAGATATGGCTGTGCCTGGAAATGAGGCAATAAACAATAAGCAACGCCAGCTAGCGCCATAGTGACAAAGGCTTCCGATGATCGCACCACATGACAGGGATAATCTCCTAATCTTAACCCAAAATGCTTTGCAATATAATCGCAGTGCATTGTGTCGTGTTGATCAAACTCTACACCCGGTGCGTGTTGCAACGATGCTTGGGTCAGCCCTTGTTTAAAGTAATGCCTAACAAAGTCAGGTGTAGCACATAAAATATAATCAACTTTTCCTATTTCTTGAACTTTACAGCCGGTAAACGTTTCAGCTTGGCAACTTAGTGCCGCGTAAACTTCACCTTTGCGCAGCAATTCTTTGGTTCTGAGCTCATCACACACTTGTAAATGCAGTTCTATAGGATATTTTTTTAGCACAACAGCTAGTGACGGTATAAACCAATTAGCCAGTGAATCTGCATTAACGGCAATAGAAATGGGGACTATGCTGGTCGATTCATTAGGAAATAGCTGATCGGCTAATTCGTTTTCTAACAGCTTTACCTGAGCAAAATGGCGTAATAGTGTCTGTCCTAAAATCGTAGCAGATAAAGGGCTGCCCCTGACTAGCACTGGTTGAGCAACAAAACTCTCTAGTTGTTTGATGCGCTGCGAAACAGCTGATTGAGTTATATTCAGCAGCGAGGCAGCTTTATCAAAACTTTTAGTTTTTACCACTGCATCTAGGGCATGAATAAGTTTGTAGTCTATCGGCTTCATAAGTTTTGCTAATGTGAAGTGAAATTATTTAATTATACTAATGATAAGGCTTTGGGTATCTTAGCGCTACAAAAATTATACATGAGGTTAGTAAAATGTCAGCAGTTGCAGTGTTTCAAGGTTTTTTTATTGGTGCTGGAATGATTATCCCAATAGGCGCACAAAATGCCTATGTATTAAGTCAAGGCATTAAACAAAACTCGCACTTTATTGCCGCCACTATTTGCATACTGTGCGATTTACTCTTAATGTCTGCGGGTATTTTTGGCAGTAGTGCTTTATTCGCTGAAAATGAAGTGTTAGTACAAGTGATCACTTTGGGAGGAATTGCCTTTTTGCTCATCTATGGTGGATCATTCTTCAAAAAAGCATTGATTACCCGAGATAAGGTTAATAATATCGTGCCACCGCTGCACTCAAGAAAAACTGTCGTACTAACAACCTTAGCGGTAACTTTACTTAATCCACACGTTTATTTAGACACATTAGTGATTATCGGCAGTATTGGTAATCAATTTATTGGTGCGGATAAGTGGGCGTTTCTTAGCGGTACAATCCTAGCTTCAGTTACCTGGTTTTATACCTTGTCATTTGCTGCGGCAAAAATGGCACCTTGGTTAAGTCAGCAACATGTGCAACGTTGGATAGATTTGATCGTTGCACTTATTATGTGGTCAATTGCTCTATCTCTTATCATTTCAATATAGCATTTGATTTGTGCGTGTTAAATCATCACTCTTTGAGCGAAAGTGGCTAAATAAAGCGCAATCAATTTTTTTAATTAGTAAAAACAAATTATTACGCTTGCTTGTTTTTATTCTCTCATTACAATTGTCATAATAATAATTGTCATAGAATAAAAATGAAAAAAACATACCAAAGAAATGTAAATTTGCTGACTATTTTATTCATTCTGCTCAGCATATTTCTAGCTAGCGTGGCAATGGCTGCAAGTTAAACTTCTAAGAACCCTATTGAGAGACCAGCTACACCAACAGATAAATCCATTGATACCATTGCAAGTTAAGCGAGAACTTGGTATTTATTTGCCAATCTTATCGTTAATAAGCGTGATAGCACCATCAACATGGATATCTCGTTGTGGAAAAGCAACCACAATGTTGTGTTGTTCAAATAATTCGTCTAGGCGGAAACGTATATTACTTCGCGACACTCTTAAGCCACCTTCTACACTCGAGTGCATCCAATAAGTTACTTCAAAAACAAGCGCGTTATCACCAAAATCTTCGAAGGTTATTAATGGTTTAGGGTCTTTTAAAATATCTTTTTCTTCTTCGGCAGCTTGTAAAATCAGAGCGGCAACTTTTTTGGCAGGCGAGCCATAAGCAACTCCTACTCGAACAGAGGTGCGCGCAAGTTTGTCAACTAAGGTCCAGTTGACTACCGTGTTTTCAAGTAATTTACTGTTGGGAATTAGTAAATGAACACCGTCTACTCGCCTGATTCTGGTAGAACGAGTGTTTATTTCTTGCACAATCCCTTTTGCGTCTTCTACTTCTAAAAAGTCACCAATACGAATAGGTCGCTCCCACATTAAGATCCAACCACTAATAAAGTTGTTAATAATGTTTTGCGCACCAAAGCCAAAGCCTATAGCGATTGCCCCAGACAAAAAGGCGAAAGCAGTAATTGGAATATTGATTAAGTCTAGGGTGGTGATCACGATAACGGCGATAGCGATAATATAAAAGACCCGTTGTAATAAATGGATAATGTTAGGGTCTGTTTGCTTCGCTTTTAAACGTTGAGTAATAAGTCTTGCTATCCATCGGGTGACAATAATTCCGACCAGCAAAAAGAGCGGTATCATCAAGATATCGCCCAAGGTGATAGATTGGCCTGAAGCGGTGAAAATTTCTGAGGATAAAAGCGCTTTAATCTGTGCAAATTCCATAATGTGGTCTTTTGTTGGTTATTTTATTGTTTTGAGCCTAAGTATACTTTCGATGGGTCAACTAAAAATCGAGTGCCTAATGCTTCACGACCAAATAACATTAAGTAACTCATGTCAGAGCGATCGGTTAAGGTAATTTCAATTGGCCATGACTCACCACCTAGCACAACTCTGGTTTCGATGACATACCGTTGCTCAGAGGTGCCATTTGATGATTTTACTTTGCGAATATCACTGATGGGCGCGCTGCAAGTGACAATACGATCAACGTTATGTGCATCAGGATGAATATCAAAGGTTACATGAAACGCACCGTCTACTTTAGATTTGTTGATGTTGTCGACATGTAATGAGGAGGTTTTTGCCCCAGTATCTACTCTGACTTGTAAATCTTCAATCTTTAAATCAGGCAGGGCAATAGACTCGAGCCTACCTATCACTATTTTATTTTTCATTTAAAAACAACCTTTATTGTTGATCACTTGTTGTAGGTAATACTTGTTCTTGCACTAATTGCTCTTGTTCTAACTGTTCCTGTACAGTCTCAATATGTCCGGCGATATCTTCATCATTTTCACTAAAGTAGGCAACATGAAACATAGCTTCACCCTCTTGTACTAAGGGGATATTTTGTTTACCAATTAAAATCCCTGAGCGTGTTGCCTTAACAAGGTCAATAATTTCGCCATAAGGACTACCGATTTCCGCTAATACTTGGCCCTTGGTGATTTGATCACCTAAATTGACAATATTATGTACGATACCACTGGCATTGGCTCTTACCCATTGACTGCCATTAGCGATAAATGGTGCCACTTTTTTCTTTCTAGATGCTGAAGCCTTCCGGGTCATGCCTAAATGTTGTAATACATTTAATATGCCCTTCATTCCAGCACGAATCGAAAACTCATCAAAACGTAATGCCTCTCCAGCTTCATATAGCAGTATTTTTGTTTGGTTTTTGACCGCAGACTCTCTTAATGAGCCATCAACTAAGTTAGAGTTTAATATTACGGGTACGCCAAACACTTCCGCTAGATTCCTCGTTTCACTATCAGACATGTCGGCTCTTATTTGTGGCAAATTAGAGCGATGTATCGCACCCGTATGTAAATCAATACCGTAATCACAATGTTTGACAATTTCATTAAGAAAAATATGTGCAACCCGTCCAGCTAAAGAGCCCTTTGCAGAACCAGGAAAACACCGGTTAAGGTCTCGGCGATCAGGCATATAGCGGCTTTGGTTAACAACACCATAAACATTGACCATAGGTACAGCAATCACCGTACCTTTAGTAATCTTCAATTTCTTTTGGTTGATTAAACGGCGAATAATTTCAATGCCATTTAATTCATCACCATGAACTGCAGCACTGATAAATATAGTTGGACCTGGTTTTTTAGCGCGAATAATATGAACAGGTAAGGAAACATCCGCATCCGTATATAATTTCGCCACAGGTAAATCTATTTTTCGGTGTTCGCCGGGTTGAATTTCAAATTCACCGATCATTAATTTATGCCATTTGAGAGCCATTTGAGTGCCTTTTATTAACCTTTTCCGCGTGTTTTGGTTTTATTTGGTTTGGCATTTTTTTCTAAAAACTCAAAAACCATGCCTGCTATATTCTTTCCTGTTGCGGTTTCAATTCCTTCTAAGCCAGGAGATGAGTTTACTTCCATCACCATAGGGCCATTTTGTGAGCGTAAAAGATCAACCCCGCAGAAGTTTAATCCCATTGCCTTTGCGGCATTGACTGCGGTTTCACGTTCGGCCTTAGATAACTTAACGACTTCAGCAGAGCCACCACGATGTAAATTAGAGCGAAACTCGCCTTCAGCCCCTTGTCGTTTCATTGCCGCAATTACTTTACCACCAACAACTAAACAACGAATGTCAGCGCCGCCCGCTTCTTTGACAAATTCTTGCACTAATATATTCGCTTTTAAACCCATAAAGGCTTCAATTATTGATTCTGCCGCTTTGGCGGTATCTGCTAACACTACCCCAATACCTTGAGTACCTTCGAGTAATTTAATTACTACGGGAGCACCGCCAACATTTTTAATTAAATCTTTGATGTTATCGGGTTTATTGGCAAAGCCTGTTCTAGGTAAACCAATGCCTTTACGAGATAATAACTGTAAAGAACGCAATTTATCTCTGGAGCGACTGATTGCGACCGACTCATTAATATTAAAAGTGCCCATCATTTCAAATTGTCTCGCAACCGCAGTACCATAAAAAGTTACTGAAGCACCAATGCGCGGAATAATAGCGTCATATTCAGGTAACTCTTTACCGTGGTAACGCACCGTTGACCGACTACTGGTAATATCCATATAGCAGTGTAGGGTATCAATAATATCAACTTCGTGCCCCATGGCTTCACCTGCTTCTTTTAGGCGTCGAGTTGAATATAAGTTTTTGTTTCTTGATAAAATGGCAATTTTCATAATAGGTACCTTGAGTATCATTTTATTTTGCTAAAATGATGAAATAGTTATACTTAAGTGTATAGTTTAGCCATTAAATAATAAAGTTCAAAAATTTATAGGCTTTGATTAAAAAAATCGATTAGCTTATTGAGGGGTAAAATGAAGATTGAATTGTTAAAGACATTTTTAGAGGTAAGTCGAACCTTGCACTTTAGAGTGGCTTCAGAAAATTTATTTATTACTCAGTCTGCTGTCAGCGCCCGAATAAAATTGTTAGAAAATGACTTAGGGGTATTACTGTTTGACCGCAGTCAAAAACACCTTAAGTTAACCCCTGAGGGCAATAGACTAATTAAACATGCCAATGAATTACTCTTTATGTGGCAGAAGACTAAACAAGACGTTGGAATTGCTGATAGCGATAATCATCAATTGGTTATCGGCTCTATGATGTCTATATGGGATATTGTTTTACAAGACTGGTTAAAAAAAATTCATCGAAATATTGATGACATTAGTCTGATCACTAATACATTTGCTCCACATGAACTCAGAAAAAGCTTACTGAGCCGAGTTATTGATATTGCCTTTTTATTTGAACCGCCATTTGTGGAAGACTTAATTTCTGAAAAAGTTGCGACAGTGCCTTTGCAACTAGTGACCACTGAAGAGCACGACAAAGCGGTAATGGCGTCTTTAAATAATTATATTATGGTAGATTACGGTGAGTCTGTTAACAGCCAGCACCGACGTGAATTTCAAGACGCCCCACCAGCAAAGCATTATATGAGTCAACCAAGAATTGCGTTGGATTTTTTATTAGATGCAGGGGGAAGTGCCTATTTGCCAAGACAAATGACCTTTGAATATATTGAAAAAAACAAGTTGTTTATTGTTGAAGAGGCACCCGTTTATTCGAGAGAAATTTTTGCCTCTTATTTAGCAAAAAGCCAAAAAGCAGACATTATTGTTCAAACACTTCAACTATTCCCACATATCACTATTTAACTTTGTTTACCCTTGTTAGCAAGTAAACGAATGGGGCTATAAGATAGCGAGCTATAGCCAAGAAAAGAACCCGTCAATAAAATAAGTGAACTCAAATTGAATTGTTCACTTATGATATCACAAATGAACAACATAATTTGAGTGACTTAAAACATGATAAACAGGTTTACTCTGGTAACACCGAAATTGGTTTGTAGTATGCAACGGCTAATTCGTCATTTATACACGTTAATAAGTATTGCTTTAAATCTTGTGCCCCAACCTCATCTTCAATAGCGTCACCTTTACATAACTCCATAAGATTAAGTACGTAATCGGCAGATGCTTCCATCAATTCAGTCTCGGCTTCCTCACTAAAAGCTAAGTTAGAAGAAAGTGATAATAGGGTTAATGCGAAAAGTATTTTTTTCATTTTTTTTCTCTGTACAATAATGTTATTGAAGATCCCAATACTTGTTAAACGAATCTAGTTGCCTGTTAAGGTTTCGTTTTTCATTAATTGAGTCCAGTTTTTGTCTAATGTGATATTTTTGTTTCAAGGTTTTTCTGATAGCTTTTTTATTGCTAGAGCCATAAGAAATTTTAAAATCGTCAATATCAACCTCTAGATTATTATCAATATCTACGTCAGTATCTTCGAATGTATCAACACTCATTACTTTGCCTTATCAAAAATTAGTGATTAATTTTCTAAGATAATGTGCTTAATTGTGACGATAGGAAAGCGAAAAATTTTGCTTTCTTTAATCAAAAATATTTATTAAAGTGTAACTTGTTATTAATTATTTAGTTGGTGTTGTTCTGGATAGCTTAGAGGAAGGCTGAGGGGGAAGTAAGACAAAAAAAATTAAAAATGGTTCGCTAACACTAAATGAAAAATACAGATTCTTGGGTTAGCGCTTTATTTAATCCGTTTGGTAATACTTGTTATTGAACATCGAGCATAGCTTTGATTTTTGCATATATTTAATTCAATTGATGGTATAAGCAAGGATAGAAAAAACGTTTTCTTTAGTTACCTAGAAATAGATAGCACCATCTAGTAATTATAAATAATGATATTTAAGTTATCACTTATCTTTGGTTATTTTTATAGGAAAAGGGTCGGTATTATTTCCGGCATATAAAGAAAGGTGCGGAAATGGTATTTCAATATTCTCATTATCAAAGGCATGCTTTATTTCTTCATACATGCTGTTTTTTAAGTCTAAAAAGTTTTCTCTTTTTGCCCAAACAGAAAATTGTAATGACAGTGAAGAATCTTCAAAGCCTTGAAAAATGTATAAAGGTTTAGGCTCTTCTAAGCACAGAGGATTATCAAAAGCGACTTTTTCTAAAATGCCTTTTACTCGGTTGATATTTTCTTTGTAGGCAACCCCTATTTTTAGATCTAACCGTCGAATTGGAAATTTAGTAAGGGTAGTTACTTCTGATTTAATTAATACTTCATTGGGTAGTCTAACAAAAAGGTTATCGAAAGTTCTCACTTTTACTGATAACAGATCAATAGACAATACTTCACCAACGGTATTACCCACTTTTATAACATCGCCAATGATAAATGATCGTTCAGCCATCAAAAACATACCACTGATAAAGTTTGATGCTGAGGTTTGAGAGGCAAAGCCAATAGCTACTGTCAGTACACTTGCGGCACCCAATAAAACATTTAAATTAAAGCCTAATTCGAGTAAGGCAGAAAAAACAAACAAGGTAAAAATAAGGTAATAGGTGCCACGTTGAATTAGTTGACTGGTTTGTTGAGTAAAAAGCTTACTAATAAACTGTAAGCAAAATCGGCTGAATAATTTTGCAAGACTATAGCCAACGATTAAGATAGCAACCGCTCTAATAAGCTTAACCACCATGTCAGCATTAAACAGATGGTTAAGGTAAATCCACATTTCGTTCATCGTCTATCCTTTAACTAAATATTGCGCTAAAAGCACGTATTAGTTGTCCATGGCTTATTACCATTCTGGGACCATTAATTAAGGTTAATTCAGGTTTAGGTTGGCCTAATTTTAATTTTGCAAAATCGCCATCATTCTCTCTTACTAAGGTAACATTTTGTGTGCATAGCTGCCCCGATTTGGTCATATAGAGCGAAAGGCTTGGCACAGGGAGTGCTATGCGTTCAAAAACCAAATCATTATCTGCTTTGTTTTCAATAAGTAATGGAGTTATTGCCCGTTGCATTCTATAGGGTAAGTTAGCACTATCGAGTCTACCTAGGGTTTGACTAGCATAGCATAACTCACCTTCACGAGTAGAGGAACCAAACCAAGTGTCAGACAATTGTTGTGTCGCTACTTCTTTTAATAAGCGGTATTTGCTGTCAGTCACGCCAATGGTTACCCATACAGGAGTGCTCAAATAGATAATAACACTGGCTTGAGGAACAAGGGTTATCGGAGATTTGGGGCGGCATACCACCGTTCTATCAGCCAAGCTAGGTTTAATCTCTAACGTATTGGTGTTTGAATTAACAATGTGCCGGCTAAGCTCTCCACAATATACGGGAGAAAACTTTCCCAAGGTTTGGTTGAAATGATTATCAACACTGTCAATATCTAGTACTTTATTTCGTTTTACGTGCAAGCACCATTCATTTGATTTATGTTCAACAGCTAAGGTAAAGGCAGAGCTATTTAACAAAAAACTGTTTTTTTCTGGAACATTTATCGTTCCCCACCATTGTGTGTGCGACATAAAGAACTACCTAAGTATGAATTAGTTTTGTCAATCAAACACCAGATAATAACACCACTGTGCACTCAACTAACAAGAGTAAAAATCAAGTATTTAACAGGTCCGTAATCAAGGTTAAATAAATATGTTTTAGTCAGAGAAGTTTATAGACTATAGTCACGTAAAGATAATGAATTATTATAAGACATTTGACAAACATAACGCGTGATAACTAAAGAAGATGACCAATGATAAAATGTATGCTTTTGAATGATGATAAAACCTGTATCTATGGCGGTGAAGAATTAATAGCTAGCTGGCGTGAGCAATCAGGCTCGTATTTGTGGTTAGATCTTGATTGCCATGATAAAGAACAAGAGCGTCTGATTTTTCAACAATTAGGATGCCACTCTCTAGCGATAAAAGATGCACAAAGAGATCACCATCCCCCTAAAATAGAACTGTTTAATAATTACATTTTTATGCTCTATCGGGGTATTTATCAACCACAGGATGATTTGTTATTCGAACATTTACAAATAAGTATGTTTGTTGGCACTAATATTTTAATTACGAGTCATGGGAAAGCATCTAAGTCAATTGAACAGCTATTAAGTACCGAGGGTGAAAAATATTTAGCTAAAAGCCCTATTACTTTAGCATTAAGAATTTTTCATTATAGCTGTGGTATTTATTTAGAAAAACTTTTTGAGTTTGAAGATAAACTAGAATCGCTTGAAGATCAGTTTCAATTAGGCGGTGATGACAAAATGATGCAAGAAATAACGTTATATCGCTCTAGGCTCACTAAGCTCAAACGCACATTTAATTACCACAGTAACATTGGAGCCGAATTAAAAATATTGGTGGAAGATGAAACCACTATTATCAATCAGGCTGAGTTGCATACGGTCATTGATGTACATGAACGAATCGAGCGTTTATTAAGTTTGTCTCAAATGCATTATGAAATTTGCGGAGACTTAATCAATGGTTATTTATCCGTGACCTCACATCAATTAAATGCAACTATGCGGGTGTTAACCGTGATCACTGCTATCTTTATTCCTTTAGGTTTTCTAGCGGGTATCTATGGTATGAACTTTGAGTATATTCCTGAGTTAAAATTTACTTATGGCTATTTCTATTTACTCGGTTTTATGGCTTTGCTAGCGATCAGTTTGATTGTGCTCTTTAAGAAAAAGCGATGGCTTTAAAATGATAGTTTAGTGAAATCATGAATATCTATCTCACTAAACTATAGGCTTTGCCGTTAAATGAAACAGGTATTAGTGCTTACTCAAGGCATCTTTTTATAGTTTGTAAAATGACACGCTGTCTAGAGGAGCAATAATGTTCCACAGCCAAGGAATGCAATAAAACCAAAAATATCAGTGACGGTAGTAAGAATTACCGCTCCTGATAATGCAGGATCTATATTTAATTTATTTAATAGCCAAGGCACCCATACGCCTGACAGTGATGCCACTAGTATATTACCTAAAATGGCAATGCAAATAGTGATAGACAGCATAGGATTGCTAAACCAGCCATAAGTGATCCAACCGATCACAGTGGCCCATAACACGCCATTTATTGCCGCTACTTTTAATTCTTTTTTCAAAATGGATTGTCTGTTTACTTCGGTAATTTGCCCTAATGCTAATCCTCGAATTATTAAGGTCAATGTTTGAGATCCTGAAATTCCTCCCATAGAAGCGACCACGGGCATTAGTACAGCTAAAGCGACTACTTGTTGCAAGGTAGCTTCAAATAATCCAATAAACCAAGAGGCTAAAAAAGCGGTTAGTAAATTAATACCCAGCCAAATGGCTCGGTTTTTACTACTCAACCAGACACTGGAAAATAGATCTTCTTCTTCACTTAAACCAGCAGATTGAAATAGTTGGTTATCTTTTAATTCTTCTTTGAACTTATAAGCCGAATGTAAATCCAAACGCCCAGTTAAACAGCCATTTTCATCGATGATGGGTAAAGCCGCTTTTCCTGAGCTAATGACTTCATCTGACGCTTCATCAACATCTTTGCTAGCTTCTAAACATTGTACTTCTTGATAATCAACATCGGCTAAAATTGTGTCGTCGTCCAGTATTAAAAGCTGTGTTAATGGTAATCCTCCTAATAATTTAGATTGATTATCGATAATATAAATGTAATCCGTCAGCATAGGTTGCGATTTTAAATAAAGCTTTTTTGCCGATGATACTTTTAATTTTTCAGAGACCTTAATTTCATCAAAACTTTGCCAGTGACCTAGTTCATTATCAGAATAATCCTGTGCTTTTTTAAAGTGTTCTTTTTGTTTCGCGGTCATTTTAGTGACCGCATACTCAATGAAACGCTCGCTTAAACCTTCGGTAAGTTCAAGTAAACTATTGGCATCTAGGCGATCAAATAGTGGTAAACAGGCATCATCATCCATGGCACTGAGCAGCATTTGCCTTGACTCATTTTTCATTTCTAGAAAAATATTTTGTTGAAACTCATTACTAAATAATTTCCATAAGTTTAAGCGTGGTTTTAGCGGGAAGGCTTCTAAAAAAACAGCAACCTGTTCCGGTAATAAGTCATTTTCGATTGATGTTGCTATGTCACCTAGATCTAATTCATTTTCAAATCGCTCATTGGTTTTTTCTATATATTCAGTAAATAATTCTAATGACATAGTGTTTCCTGATAAAAAAAGTGTGATAAAAAAATTGGATTAGTCACTGTAAAATTTTGCGTTTTTAATACAGGTTTATTTCATTATAAAATTAACACATTCACTCACCATTAACTTGGTATATTTTATGGAAATGCCTAAATTACAGCCATTTGCGATAAAAACTAAAAAATTTTCATTTTATTCTAAATTATGTCGTTTACTTTTTCGAAAACGTCAATGGCAACTTATAGCTGATTGGCATTATGTATTGCCCAATCAAAGAACTATTATTATTCCAAAAGGGTTTGTTTTTGATGGGAGTTCATATCCAGCGATTGTTTGGTGGCTCTTTTCACCTACCGGGCTGTTATTAATTCCGGTGATTTTGCATGATTTCTGTTTTCAATATAATTATTTATGGGCTGTACAAGGCAACCAAGCCTTTAAATTTAAGCAAGGAAATGGTTTTTTTAAATGGTCTGCATTAATTCGCCAGGTGGGTATTCAAAGGAACGAACTGCGCTTTATAGATTATTTTACTTGGTTGATGGGTGTATGTTTTGGTTGGATAAATTGGCTGTCTTTTCAAAGACGAGAGAAACAAGAGCTGGTGCCCGACGGTTTGATTATTAAACACAAGTAATCATATATGGTATACACTATAAACAATGAATTATTTGTTATAAGTGAACTCTTGTCATGTACACACAACTTCCATCGACGAAACTTCTGCGAAATTTGAGCTTGAGGGCTGTGAATAGCTTATTGCTTTCAACATTAACGTTGTCTTCGGCTATGGCTGAGGTTAAATACACAGATCAACAAAAACTGCACCAAATTGCTGAGCAAGTATCTGCCGATAATATTGAAAAAGATATTCGGAAACTGGTGGGCTTTGGCACCAGACATACGTTGTCAGAAACCCAATCTAGTACCCGAGGAATAGGCGCAGCCAGACGTTGGATAAAATCTGAATTTGACGCTATTTCAAAAGCATGTGGTGGATGCCTTGAGGTCTATTTTCAAAGTGACGTGATATCGGGGCAAAAACGTATACCTGAGCCAACTGAAGTGGTCAGTGTTATTGCAGTATTGAAAGGTAAAACAGACAGCAATAGGTATGTCATTATGTCAGGTGATATTGACTCGAGAGTGAGTGATGTAATGAATGCTACTTCAGATTCTCCTGGGGCTAATGATAATGCGTCTGGTGTTGCTGGCGTTTTGGAAGCTGCACGAGTTTTATCACAGTATCAATTTAATGGCTCCATTGTGTTTGCTGCTTTAGCAGGAGAAGAGCAAGGACTCTTTGGTGGCAAAATTATGGCAGCGCAAGCGCAAAAAGACGGCTGGCGGATAAAAGCTGTTTTAAATAATGACATGATCGGTAATATTGAAGGGGTTAACGGCGTAATTAATAACACTACAGCGCGCATATTTGCTGAAGGTACTCGACAAACAGAAACCAAAAAACAAGCAATTAAAAGACGCTTTACCGGAGGTGAAGTTGATTCTCCTACGCGGAATTTAGCACGCTACATTGATTGGATGGCAGACCGATATATTCCTAATTTAGATACCATGATGATTTACCGTTTAGACCGATTTGGCCGAGGTGGTCACCATCGTCCTTTTAACGATCTTGGTTATCCTGCAGTGCGTATCATGGAAACCAATGAAAATTACAACAGACAACATCAAGATATTAGAACTGAAAATGGCATTCAATACGGCGATACTATCGACGGTATTAACTTTGATTATGCCGCTAAATTGACTGCGCTTAATGCGGTTTCTTTAGCTGGCATGGCTTGGGCTCCTAATCCCCCTGTTAATGTTGAAATTAGCGGTGCGGTTCAACCTAGTACTAAACTTGCTTGGGCAAAAGCAACTGGCAAGGAAGTCAATGACATTGCAGGTTATAAGGTTTATTGGCGATTAACCGATGCTTCACAGTGGCAATATAGTCGATTTGTTGGCAACGTAACTGAGTACACCTTAGAAAATATTGTTATCGATAACTATTTTTTTGGCGTAGCAAGTGTGAGCAAAGAGGGCTTTGAAAGTCCTGTGGTGTTTCCTGGTGACGCGGGTTCATTTGGTGAATAAATTTTTCAAAGGGTCTGGTCATGCACAGTGACTCGGTCTTTGCCATTTTCTTTACTCTCATATAAGGCTTTATCGGCAAGTATTAACACACTTGACGGCGATGTTGTCATTGCTGGAATTATGGTGGCAACACCTATACTTACAGAAGCAACTGTCTTGATTGGCGAGCTAGCGTGTAAAATATTTTGTTTTTCTAAGTCAGCAGCAATCATTTGGGCTATTCTTAACGCGTCTTTGGCCTTTGTATTTGGCAAAATGATGGCAAATTCATCTCCACCGTAACGAGCTGGCGTATCTGAAATGCGTTGGCAATTGTTGTTAATAGCCTGTGCAACCCCTTTAAGGTAGATATCTCCTGCCACATGCCCGTAGGTATCGTTATATTCTTTAAAATAATCTAGATCGCACATCAATACTGATAATGGTAGCTGAACTCGCTGTAGTTTTTTTATTTCATTTTGCAGCTGTAAGTCAAAATAACGCCGGTTGTAGAGTTTGGTAAGGCCGTCTTGATTTGACATTCGTTCAAGCACTTTATTCGCTGTTTCTAACTTTAATGTTCTTTCTTTTACTATTATTTCAAGCCGAGTATTTGCATTTTGGTGGATTTTTAAACGCATTTTTTGTTTTGTATATTTCCAAAAAAGGATAAGGCAAGCTGAAAAAGTTAGTGCAGTGATAGCTACTAATACCCCTTTATATGTCTCATAATTACTGGGCGGAGGATTAAAAATAGTACTATTATAAGGTAATTGATGCGTCTTAATGCCAAACTTTTGCAGTTGTTGGTAATCGAACATAGCTTGGGTGGGTGAGTCCTTAATGACTGGGATATTATTGGCGTTTTCGCCATTGAGTACTCTTAATGCTATTTTGGCTGCTTGTTGCCCTTGTAAAAAACCAGAAGTAATTATTCCACCTAATATGCCTTTGCCCATGTAAAAGTCCCATGAACCATAAATAGGTGTGTTGGTGTGTTTGCTGATCATATGAACGCCATCAGTATAGGAAATGAAATTATTATTTTTGTCACGATTAAAGGCCAACAGGTAAATTAGGTAGTTGTTATCAAGTTTTGACACTCGGTCCGCCACGTCGTTAAGTAAAAAATCTCGATAGTAGTCAAACTCTACTTGTCCATTAAATACTGATTCGGTGTTTTTAATTTCACTATATATAGCATTCCCTGTAGGGGTTTTATCGAGTATAACCATAACTTTGTTTTTTTCTGGATGAAGCTTTTGCATCAAGGAAATGGTTGCTTTGAAGTCCGTTGCTTCAACGACACCTGTGACGTTGTTCATGTCATCAATTAAAGCGTCTTGAAAATTGTTAACCCCGCAAAAAATAATCGGGGTGTGGTTTGGGAAAAGCTGATTGCGATTACGTTTGATAAAATTAAAGGCATTGTTGTCAGAAACAATAATGGCGTCATAATTGTTTTTCTGGTTTTTGGTCAGTAAATACTCTAGTTGTTTTGTTGTATATTCTTTACCAAAATTTCTTTTGGTGTCTAAGTATTCATAAAACAATTCATATTGGTTATGATACTGACGAAAAGTTGATTGAATACCTTTTGAAATATTGTCAGTCCACTCTAATCCTTGATGGTAAGAGTGCAAAACCAAAACACTTTTTTTACTATTTGCGCTATGGGCAGGGTGATTAAAAAAGCATATTAATGTGAATGCACTCAGTAAAAAAATCTGATAAAAGCCAGTATATTTCGCATATATTTTTAGCATTCATTGAATACCAATATTTCTTGAAGTGTATTTGTCTTTATTTATAGGTTAAAAGTACTTGTTTTGCCAGTAAAAACCTTTTTAACCGACAAACTCAGCATATTCCATCATATGCAATGAATTTCAACTAAGACATTAAATTATAGGAACACCATGACCATTCTCTCCATGATAGTAGCCACAGCTGATAATAATATAATTGGCAAAGATAATGACATGCCATGGCATTTACCTGCAGATTTAGCTTATTTTAAAAAAGTGACCTTAGGCAAGCCTATTATCATGGGAAGAAAAACCTATGAGTCTATTGGTCGGGCATTACCGGGCCGTCGAAATATTGTTATTTCTCGTGATGAAAATTACGCCCCCCAAGGCAAAGGCTCTGAAGGTGTTGATGTGGTGATTTCGGTAGAACAAGCGTTAGCATTAATTGAACAGGTTAATAAAACGGGGGCCAGCGAAGAAAAAATAGATGAAGTCATGGTGATTGGTGGCGGTGCAATTTATCAACATTGTTTACCAAATGCAGATCGTTTATACATTACCCATATTAATGCAGCAATCGATGGCGACACTAAATTTCCTGATTATAATGACGGTAGTTGGCAAAAAATAGCGAGTGAGTCACGCCCAAGCGATGAACATAATGCTTATGATTTAGACTTCTGTGTTTATCAACGAGCCGTCAATGCGCAATAACATCTCATTGAACCAGGGAATTTTCACTCAAAACATACTCGCATTAGTGGTTTTAATGTTGGCTATTTTCTCAGCCTTGTATGTTAATTACTTTGTTGAGGCAACTAGCGTAGGAACAGCCTATCATTATGGCTTGTGGTCATTGATGCCTGCTTTTGTCACTATTGCTCTGTCATGGCTTACGCGGGAGCCATTGACGGCATTATTAAGCGGTATAGCGGTTGGCGCTTTTATGATGGGGCAATATGATCTAACCGATCAAATATTGATCCCTTCTATCGCTCAAGCTGGCACAGCAGGGCTATTGTTACTCTACTTATGGTTACTCGGTGGCCTGTTAGGTATTTGGTCAAAAACTGGTGCAGCACAGGCTTTTGCTGATTATATGATCAAACACTTTGTTCGCGGCCAACGCTCAGCTAAATTGGTGACTTGGTTGCTCGGTATACTTTTCTTTCAGGGCGGTACCATGAGTACCGTGCTTGTGGGTACAACGGTGCGGCCATTGGCCGATAAAGCTGGGGTTAGCCATGAAGAAATGAGTTATATTGTTGACTCCACAGCCTCACCAATAGCAATTGTAATCGCCTTTAATGCCTGGCCTGCTTATGTGCAAGCCTTAATATTTGTACCCGGCGTTGCTTTTTTAGCAACCGAGGCCGATCGTATCGCGTTTTTCTTTGCTGCGGTACCTTTTAGTTTTTACGGCATTATTGCTGTGATTGGCACCTTTCTACTCAGTTTGAATATCACTACTTTTTCTGGCAAGCGTATACGTGAGGCTCATCAACGTGCGGCAACTACAGGCGAGTTAGATGCGCCAGGCGCGAAACCTTTGAGCGCTAAAGAATTACAAGTGTGTAATGTACCGCAAGGTTATCGGGCGCACGTGCTTGAATTTATCTTACCCTTAGTTACCTTAATTGCTATTGCTGTTTTGACCTTTATTTTATTGGGCTCTCCGAAAATTAATTGGGCATTTGGTACTGCACTCCTATTAAGTGCCATAATCGCTTTAGCAAAAGGCATGTCGCTAAGTCAGGTGATTGATGGCTTTGGTAATGGTTTAAAAGGTGTGGTGCTAGCATCTGTTATCTTAATGTTGGCGGTAACTATAGGCGCTATCAGTAAACAAATTGGTGGTGGTGTGTACTTGGTTTCACTGCTATCAGCGCAAGTGCCGTACTGGTTATTACCCGTTATTTTGCAATTCATGGCGATGCTGATTGCTTTTTCAACAGGCACAAGTTGGGGCACCTTTGCAATTGCTTTTCCGCTTGCAATGCCTCTAGCTTGGGCTATTGCACAAACCGCAGGAATTGAGAATGCTGAACTGTTTATGATGATTTGTTTTGCTACAGTCCTTAATGGTAGTGTTTATGGAGACCAATGCTCACCTATCTCTGACACCACTATTTTAAGTTCGATGACCACTGGCTGTGACATGATGGATCATGTTAAATCTCAAATTGTACCGGCAACCTATGCAGCAGGGCTTGCTGCGATATTATGGACATTAACAGTCTTAATCTTTGCTTAAATAGAGTTGGCATTAAATACCATGTATGGCGGAATTTTTTTCGTGTTGTCAGAATAAATTCTAACCTACCTTGAGGGTATGGGATACCAGATAGGGCGGAATTCATTCCGCGTTGTCAGGATAAATTCTCACCTACCTTGAGGTATATAAGGTATATAATAAAGAAGCCGTTATTGTTTAAACAATAACGGCTTCTTTATTACTCACAACGCAAAATTAGTTATTTGCTCATAACAAAGTCCAAAATCCCCATGGCTGCTTTTCTGCCTTGATCAATGGCGGTAACTACTAAATCAGAGCCAAGCACCATGTCACCACCGGCAAAAATATTTTGCTGAGAGGTTTGCAGGGCAAAATCACTGTTATCAGCAGCGATAACACGGCCACGTGAATCTAATTCAACCCCTGCATCTATCATCCATTGTGGAGGGCTCGGCAAGAAACCAAACGCAATCACTACTGCATCAGCTTCCATAACAAATTCACTGTCTTTCACTGGCTGAGGGTTACGACGACCATTCGCATCAGGTGCGCCAAGCTCGGTTTTGACAAACTTCACACCGATAGCTTCACCTTGTTCATTTACAGCAATATCAAGTGGTTGAAGGTTAAACGCAAAATTGACACCTTCTTCTTTGGCATTTTGAACTTCGCGTGGTGAGCCCGGCATATTGGCTTCATCACGGCGATAAGCACAAGTCACTGTGGTAGCGCCTTGACGAATTGAAGTACGAACGCAATCCATGGCAGTATCACCGCCACCGAGTACTATTACCTTTTTGTCTTTAAAGCTAACGTAAGGTTTAACTTGATTAGACTCATTGGCAGTTATGCCCATAACATTTTGAGTATTGCCAATTAGGAAATCGAGCGCGTTAAATACACCATTAGCCGTTTCATTTTCAAAACCACCACTCATGTCTTTGTATGTACCCAAACCTAAAAATACCGCGTCGTACTCATCACTGATATCAGCAAAGCTGATATCAACACCGACATTGGTATTTAATCGAAATTCAATCCCCATGCCTTCAAAAATCTCACGGCGGGTTTGAATGACTTCTTTCTCAAGCTTGAATGAGGGAATACCAAAAGTCAGTAAGCCGCCAATTTGTGCGTGTCGGTCATAAACAACAACGTCAACCCCATTACGCGTTAGCACATCAGCACAAGCAAGACCTGCGGGGCCAGCGCCAATGACAGCAACTCGTTTACCGGTTTTTACTACTTGGGATAAATCGGGTTTCCACCCTTGGGCGATTGCTGTATCGGTAATATGCTTTTCGATATTACCGATAGTCACGGCACCAAATTCATCATTTAGGGTGCAAGCTGACTCACATAACCTGTCTTGTGGACATACACGTCCACACATTTCAGGTAAGCTATTGGTTTGATGGCATAAGTCAGCAGCTTCTAAAATACGGCCTTCAGTCACCAACTCTAACCATTGTGGAATGTAGTTATGTACGGGGCATTTCCATTCACAGTAAGGGTTTCCACAATCTAAACAGCGATCGGCCTGGCCCGCACTTTGTTCGTTACCTAAAGGTTGGTAAATTTCAACAAAGTTGATTTTACGTTCATCGATAGGTTTTTTAGCTGGTTCTATTCGTTTTACATCAATAAATTGATAAACATTTTTACTCATTGCTTTTTTTCCTTATCAATTAATTATTGTGCTTGCACGCGTAATTCAGCACTTGAACGACTACGATGACCTAATAAGGTTTTAACATCGATAGCGGTTGGCTTAATTAGCTTAAATAATGGTGCGAACCGATCAAAGTCCTGCAATATATCTTGAGCACGTAAACTATCTGTTTGCTCAAAATGATGATTGATAATGCCACGTAAATGTTCACGATGAATGGCTATGTCGTCAACGGATAGCATTTCAATTGATTCCTTGTTTAGACGTGTATCTAAATCACCTTGTTCATCTAATACGTAAGCAAAACCACCTGTCATACCCGCGCCAAAGTTAACGCCAATATCACCTAAAATAGTAACAATACCGCCAGTCATATATTCACACGCGTGATCGCCAGTACCTTCGACAACGGCATGACAACCTGAGTTACGAACAGCAAAACGTTCACCCGCACGACCACAAGCATATAATTTACCGCCGGTAGCGCCGTATAAACAGGTGTTACCCATGATCATGGTTTTATGGCTGAGATACTCAACACCTTTGGGGGGCTTAACAGTAATCATACCGCCAGCCATACCTTTACCGACATAATCGTTAGCATCACCAGTGAGGATAAGATGTAAACCACCCGCATTCCAAACGCCAAAACTTTGCCCCGCAGTGCCTGATAAATGCATTGTAATAGGAGCGGAAGACATGCCTTGATCGCCATGATGTCGGGCTATTTCACCTGATAAGGTTGCGCCCACTGAGCGGTCAGTGTTTTGTATCGTAAGCCTAAATTCACCGCCACTACTATGTGCAATAGCCTCTTGAGCAACCGCTAGCATTTGTAAATTTAATTGACCTTCATCAAAGGGATTGTTTTCTTCCATTTGATGGACAGCAGTATTCTCACCGGCAACAATAGGGGCAATGATGGGAGATAAATCTAATTTTTGTTGCTTGGCACTAATACCTTCGACTTGCGTTAACAAATCGACTCTACCAATAATTGCGGTCAGGCTTTCAACACCTAAGCTTGCAAGGATTTGTCTCACATCGTGAGCAATAAACTTGAAGTAATTCATTACCTGTTCAGGCAAACCTTTAAAGAATTGATCGCGTAACACTTCATCTTGTGTGGCAACACCGGTAGCGCAATTATTTAAGTGACAAATTCGTAAGAATTTACAACCTAATGCCACCATAGGCGCAGTACCAAAACCAAAACTTTCTGCACCTAAAATGGCAGCTTTAACAATATCGACACCGGTTTTTAAGCCACCATCAACCTGCAAACGTACTTTATGGCGTAAACCATTAGTCACTAATGCTTGATGCGCTTCAGCTAACCCTAGCTCCCAAGGACAACCCGCATACTTAACTGAAGTCAGTGGACTAGCTGCTGTGCCGCCATCGTATCCAGAAATTGTAATAAAATCAGCATAAGCTTTAGCCACACCTGCGGCAATAGTTCCAACCCCAGGGCCAGAAACCAGTTTCACAGAAATAACGGCTTTTGGGTTAACTTGTTTAAGATCGAAAATAAGTTGAGCTAAATCTTCTATCGAGTAAATATCATGATGCGGTGGTGGTGAAATTAAGGTAACCCCCGGCACAGAATAACGTAACTTGGCTATTAAAGGCGATACTTTATCACCGGGTAGTTGACCACCTTCACCCGGTTTTGCTCCTTGTGCTACTTTGATTTGCAAAACATCGGCATTAACTAAGTAATGCGGCGTTACCCCAAAACGGCCAGAAGCGACTTGTTTGATGCGGGAGTTTTTCACCGTACCAAAGCGGCGCTGATCTTCGCCACCTTCACCTGAGTTTGAAAAGCCGCCTAAACGGTTCATGGCAATGGCAAGGGCTTCGTGTGCTTCAGGACTTAATGCGCCAATAGACATAGCCGCAGAGTCAAAGCGTTTATATAATTCACTCTCTGCCTCAACAGCACTGATATCGATGGCTTGGCAATTATCTTTGAAAACCAGTAGATCGCGTAACATAGCAGCAGGTCGATTATTGACTTCATCAGCATATTGACGATAATCTTCATAGTTACCGCTTTGCACTGCTTTTTGCAAATAATTGACTACGTCTGGGTTAAAGGCGTGATATTCTTCGCCGTGTACGTACTTCAATAAGCCTCCATGTTTAACGGCCTGATGCGGCAAAAACGCTTTACGGGCAAGGTTGATATTGTCTTGTTCAATATCATTAAAATCAGCACCTTGAATGCGACTAGGTAAATCGCTAAAGCATAACTTCATGATATTTTCGTTTAAACCGATCACTTCGAATAAGCCAGCACAGCGATAACTGGCAATCGTTGAAATACCCATTTTAGAGAGTATTTTCAATAAACCTTTATTAATGCCTTCACGATAGTTTACTACTGCATCACGCGCACTTAGCTTAATTTGTCCTTGTTCAACTAATTGCTCAATGGTTTCAAAGGCAAGGTATGGATAGATTGCCGTTGCCCCTAAACCAAGTAGCACGGCATATTGGTGCGAATCGCGTACAGAGGCGGTTTCAACAATAATATTTGAGTCACAACGTAGTTGCTGGTCAACTAAGCGTTTTTGTACCGCACCTACTGCCATTGCTGCTGGAATAATCAGTAAACCTGGATGAATTTGTCTATCAGAAAGCACTAATATAACGGTACTTTTATTGCGTACTAAGTCTTCTGCTTCATCACATAAACGAATGATGGCAGCTTCTAAGCCTTCGTCAGCATCGTAGGATAAAGTTAGGGTATCAGAGCGATAATGTTCAGGGTCTAATTCACGTAGTTGTTTTAAACCGGTATACATGAGTACAGGTGTTGAAAACAACATGCGATCGGCATGTCCAGAGGTCTCATTAAATACGTTGTGTTCGCGGCCAATACAGGTTCCTAGTGACATCACATATCGTTCCCGCAAGGGATCTATAGGCGGATTTGTCACTTGCGCAAATTGTTGGCGGAAATAATCGTACAAGGTTCGAGGTTGGCTGGAAAGTACCGCCATTGGCGTATCATCGCCCATTGACCCTGTCGCCTCTTGACCATTTTCAGCCAATGTTTTAATCACTTGCTGAATTTCTTCATAACTGTAATTAAACATTTTATGATATTGGTTCATTTCGGTATCTGAGAAGACCCGAATGCCAATTTGATTGGCTTCTAATTCATCAAATGGCACCAATCGACGAATGTTTTTGTTGAGCCATTCACGGTAAGGGTGGCGTACTTTTAAATCGTTATCGATATCATTAGAGCTGAATAATTTGCCAGTGTAAGTATCAAGTGCGAGCATCTCGCCGGGACCAACGCGACCTTTTTCAATCACTTCATCTTCGCCGTAATCCCAAATACCAACTTCAGAGGCAAGGGTAATAAATCCGTTACGAGTTATTACATAACGAGCAGGGCGCAATCCGTTTCTATCTAAGTTACAAGCCACATGTCGACCATTGGTCATCACCACGCCAGCAGGGCCATCCCACGGCTCCATATGCATTGAGTTAAACTCATAAAAAGCGCGTAGTTCGTCATCCATTAAGGTACTGTTTTGCCATGCAGGCGGCATTAGTAAGCGCATGGCACGATATAGATCCATGCCTCCAGCAAGGAAAAGCTCGAGCATATTATCTAATGATGATGAGTCAGAGCCGCTTTGACTAACAAACGGAGCGGCATCATGTAAGTCAGGTAGTAGTGGTGACTTAAAGCGATAAGTACGTGCGCGAGACCATTGACGGTTACCATTAATGGTATTGATTTCACCATTGTGAGCAAGGTAGCGAAAAGGTTGTGCTAAGTGCCACTGCGGAGAAGTATTGGTAGAAAAGCGTTGATGAAATACGCAAATAGCACTTTGCATACGAATATCGGCTAAGTCTAAATAAAAGTTTGATAAATCTTTAGGCATCATTAAGCCTTTATAGATGGTTACCAAACATGACAAGCTTGCAATATAGAAGACATCATCAGTGATGCGTTTTTCAGCGCGCCGACGCGCCATATATAAACGTCGTTCTAGGTCTCGATTTCGCCAACCCGGTGGAGCGTTAACAAATACTTGTTCAATAGTAGGCATATTACTGATAGCAGCGCCACCGAGTACTGAAGTATCAATTGGCACCGTTCGCCAACCCACTAAGGTTAAGCTTTCGTTTGCTAACTCTTCTTCTAATATTTTTTTTGATAAGGCAGCAGCAACAGGATCAGGGTTTAAAAAGATCATACCAACGGCATATTTTTTACCTAGCTTCCAGCTATTATCTTCGGCAACCGCACGGAAAAAGCTATCAGGCTTTTGTAGTAGCAAGCCACAGCCGTCGCCAGTTTTGCCATCAGCAGCAATACCGCCTCGATGTTGCATACGATCAAGGGCTGAGATAGCGGTCTTAATAAGTTTATGGCTGGTTTCACCTTGTTGGTGGGCAATTAAGCCAAAACCACAGTTTTCGCGTTGAACGCTATGATCATAAAGTTGCATTACACTCTCCTAATAAATGCCGCTTGGTGAACAGAATATACAAAATATAAAGAATAAAGGTATGAAAAAAACGCATAACCATCCTGTTTCAGTCCAAGAAGGGGTGCTTACATTACTCACTCATAAAGTGGAAATCAATAAAAATAGAGCATTTGCTCGTAAATTTTTTACATTTCACTTAGAGGATAATGTGAATAATTCTCATTATTAGGAGTAATTATTTGTTTTTATGCTATTTTGTCTTCTGTTATTGCTGTTTTACATGACTGGAGTCACATTCGTGAAAGTTAATTACATTTTTTGTTTATTACTACCTAACAAAAAGATAGTGTTTATTTATTCATTATGCAATCAATATGTGAAGAGTGAGGCTTTAGATTTTATGGAAGTGGTTTGGGCTTGAAGTAGGTCAGGGAGTCATTGAGCATTAGCGTGATTGCTCTGGCGAGCTTTAATTTTGCTTTATTAGCGCAAGCTCTTGCTTGCGCTAATTAATAACCACTTAAGGCAAGTAGCTCTTACCCATGAGATAAGTATCCACTTCACGCGCACAACGGCGACCTTCATCAATGGCCCATACAATTAAGCTTTGACCACGACGGCCATCACCTGCGGCAAAAACACCTGGCTTGCTAGTAGCAAACTTGTCGTAATCAGCGGCAATGTTAGAGCGGTTATCTTGTTTAAGACCAAATTGCTCAATTAAACCACCCTCAGGTCCCATAAAGCCCATGGCAATAAGTACGATATCAGCGGGAAGTATTTTTTCACTACCTACAACTTCTTGTGGGAACATTTGACCTTGCTCGTTTTTCTCCCAAGTTATATCTACAGTATGAACTGCTTTTACCTTACCTTGACCATCGCTTTCGATTTTTTTCGTCATTACTAAGTATTGACGAGGATCTTGACCTTGAATTTCAATTGCTTCAGTTTGGCCGTAATCTACAAGTAAACGCTTAGGCCATTGTGGCCAAGGGTTACTTGCTTCACGTTGCTCAGGTGGACGAGGCATAATTTCAAGTTGAGTAACATTGCTGCATTGGTGACGTAATGAAGTTGCGATACAGTCAGTACCTGTATCTCCACCACCAATCACCACCACATTTTTTCCTTTTGCATTGATGAATTGACCATCTTGATGCTCGCTATCAAGTAAGCTTTTGGTATTAGCTTTCAAGAAGTCCATGGCAAAATGAACGCCTTCAAGTTCACGGCCTTCCACGGGTAAGTCACGTGGAACAGTTGCGCCGATACAAAGGACAATAGAGTCGAAATCAGCTTCAAGCTGTGCAACACTAATATCTTTACCTACTTCGGTGTTGGTGACAAAAACAATGCCTTCATCCGCTAAAAGGTCTACACGTCGTTGCACTAATTCTTTTTGCAACTTCATATTAGGAATACCATACATTAACAAGCCACCGATACGATCGGCACGCTCATAAACGGTAACCATATGACCCGCTTTATTTAACTGAGCGGCGGCGGCAAGTCCTGCTGGGCCTGAGCCAATTACCGCAACGGTTTTACCAGTGCGTGCTTTTGGTGGTTGTGCCTTAACCCAACCTTCAGTAAAGGCACGGTCAATTATTTCTTTTTCATGCAGTTTAATGGTAACTGGATCTGAGTTGAT
Source organism: Colwellia sp. KU-HH00111 (assembly GCF_040362745.1). Classification (NCBI taxonomy): domain Bacteria; kingdom Pseudomonadati; phylum Pseudomonadota; class Gammaproteobacteria; order Alteromonadales; family Colwelliaceae; genus Colwellia; species Colwellia sp. KU-HH00111. Next base: position 285,556 of record NZ_BAABWO010000001.1, read on the forward strand.
ACCTAATACACAAGCACCTTCACAAGGCGCAGGACATACCCGTCCTGTAAACTCTGGAAAATTGTTGGTTTTATGCAATAAGTCAACGGCGTCTTTCCAGCGGCCGCGATAAATGAGGTCATTCCATTCAGGAATAACATTATTTACCGGGCACCCTGCTACTGCAGGAGCGAACTCTGATTTAGCTGACTGACAAAATGGCACGCCACAGTCCATACAGCGCGACGCTTGCTTTTCAATGTCCGCTGTTGGCATGTCTTCATAGACTTCTAACCAATCAATTAAGCGCTCACCGGCATGACGTTGAGTTGGTAAGCTACGACCTACGTTGATAAATCCTGTTGGATTACCCATAATATTTTCTCCTGTGACGCTTAAGCTTTGGCGCTTGCAATGTTAGTTAAGTGAATGTCGAAAGCTTCAACAGCAATGTCATATTCTGACTGATGTTTCCCGCGCTTGCGTACGTCATCCATGTAACCTTGCATGCGTTTAAAATCTACCGGCATGACTTTAACGAAACGAGTGACACTTTGTTCCCAGTTTTGCAGTAGGCTCTGTGCTACTTTTGAGCCGGTAGCTTCAAAGTGTTGCGTAATTAAGGCGTTTAATTCTTGGCTTTCGCTTTCAGTGTTAACAGTTTCTAGCGCGACCATTTCCATATTACATTTCGCAGCAAAGTCATTATGCGTATCAAGCACGTAAGCTATACCACCAGACATACCTGCGGCAAAGTTACGACCCGTTGCGCCTAAAATTACCGCTTTACCACCTGTCATGTATTCACAGCCGTGATCGCCAACCCCTTCAACAACCGCAGTGGCTCCTGAGTTACGTACACAGAAACGCTCACCCGCAATACCGTTAATAAATGCGGTTCCTGAAGTAGCACCAAAGAATGCAACGTTACCAATTAAGATATTTTCATTGGCCGCGAACTTTGCTTGTTTACTTGGGTATACCACTAAATTTGCACCCGATAGCCCTTTACCAAAGTAATCATTGGCATCACCTTCAAGTTCAAAACGTAAGCCTTTAGCTGAGAAACAACCAAAACTTTGACCTGCAGAGCCATTAAATTTAACTTTGATGGTGTTCTCTGGTAAGCCTTCTGCGCCGTAATGTTTAGATATTTCATTTGAAATCATCGCACCTATGGTGCGGTCGGTATTAATCACATCGTATTCAAGTTCCACGCTTTCTTGATTAGTTAATGCTGTTTGTGCATCTTTAATCATAGCGTGGTCGATAATATCGTGGATCAAATGCTTTTGTTCAATCGACTGATGAAGAGTTTGCTCAGCATCACCTTCTTCTTTGTGAAGTAATGGCGTTAAATCAACACCTTGATATTTCCAATGGTCAACATCATCGAGTTGTTTCAGACATTGGGTTTGACCCACCATTTCGTCGATGCTTTTGAAACCAAGTTCAGCCATAATTTCTCGTAACCCTTCTGCCATCATAGTGAAGAAGTTAACTAAGATATCAGCACGGCCAGTGAAGCGATCACGTAACTCTTTATCTTGGGTGGCAATACCTACCGGACACGTATTTAGATGACATTTACGCATCATAATACAACCTTCAACCACTAGTGCTGTGGTTGCCATACCGTATTCTTCTGCGCCAAGCAAAGTGGCAATGGCTAAATCACGGGGTGTTTTAAGTTGACCGTCAGTTTGTACGGTAATACGACTACGTAATTTGTTACGTACTAAGGTTTGATGCGTTTCAGCTAAACCTAACTCCCATGGTAAACCAGTGTGTTTTATTGAACTTAATGGCGATGCGCCTGTACCGCCATCATGGCCAGCAATGAGCACTACGTCAGCGTAAGCTTTAGATACACCAGATGCGATGGTACCAACACCTGCTTCAGACACTAACTTAACGTTAATACGGGCATCTCGGTTGGCATTTTTAAGATCAAAAATTAATTGTGATAAATCTTCAATAGAGTAAATATCATGATGCGGTGGTGGAGATATTAAACCAACGCCAGGGGTAGAACCACGGGTTTTACCAATCCAAGCATCCACTTTATCACCCGGTAATTGACCGCCTTCGCCGGGTTTAGCTCCTTGCGCCATTTTAATTTGCAACTCTTCTGCATTGCTAAGGTAATGGCTAGTCACACCAAAACGACCAGAAGCTACTTGCTTTATTTTTGAATTCATTGAGTCGCCATTTTCCATTGGCGTAAAGCGAATAGGGTCTTCACCACCTTCACCGCTATTACTCTTACCGCCAATACGGTTCATTGCAATCGCTAGGGTGGTGTGTGCTTCCCAAGAAATAGAGCCAAAAGACATCGCACCAGAGGCAAAACGTTTGAAGATGTTTTCTACCGGTTCAACGTCACTTAATGGAATTGATGGACGGTCGCTAGTTAATTCAAGCAAACCACGAAGCGTGAATGCTTCTTTGCTCTGCTCGTCTACTAGCTTTGTATATTCTTTAAACTGGTTAGTGTTGTTACTTGCCGTTGAATGCTGTAATAATCGAATAACGGTTGGGCTAAACAAATGACGCTCGCCATCATTTCGCCATGAATATTCACCCCCTGTTGGTAGTAAGTTTTCAACAGCAATACGGTTTGCCTCGGGGAAACCTTCACGGTGGCGTAATAAGGCTTCCTGAGCGATTTGATCTAAGCTTAACCCTTCAATACGACTCACGGTACCTGTGAAATATTCATCGATAACGTCAGAGTTAATACCTAAGGCTTCAAAAACTTGCGCACCTAAATAAGACTGTAAGGTAGAAATCCCCATCTTGGAGAAGGTTTTTAATAAACCACTACCTACTGCAGCGGTATATTTAGCAACAATATCGTCATCAGTTAATTTGCTGTCAAGTACGCCTTCATCACGCAAGCCATACATACTTTCTAACGCTAAGTAAGGGTTTACCGCTGCTGCGCCATAGCCAATAACAGTAGCAAAATGATGAGTTTCACGGATGTCACCTGACTCTAAAATAATATCAGCGCCAGAGCGCAATTTTTCGCGAATTAAGTAATGATGAACAGCTGCGGTTGCTAACACAGATGGAATAGCCACATGGTCACTATCAACTTCACGATCACTTAAAATTAGGATTTCATAACCATCTTCAACGGCACTTTTTGCGTTAAAGCAAACGCGATCAAGTGCTTTTTTAAGTGCACCCGGTTCACCGCTAGCTTTAAAGGTAATCGCAATAGTTTTTGATTGCAGATGATTATTATCGATATACTGTAACTTGCGTAATTGATCGATTGTTAATACAGGCTGTTCAATTTCAACTTTGTGGCAATGCTCTGGTGTTTCATCGAGTAAGTTACATGACTTACCAATATAACCACGCAATGACATAACTAATTCTTCACGAATAGGGTCTATTGGTGGGTTGGTGACTTGAGCAAATAATTGTTTAAAATAATGGGATAATTGCTGTGGACGATCGGACAAAACGGCTAACGGTGTATCTGTACCCATAGCACCAAGCGGCTCTTTTGATGTGCCCACCATACCAGCTAAAATCAAATTAAGATCTTCATTGGTATAACCAAAGGCTTTTTGCATTTTACGCAGCTCTGCTAGTGGCGGTTGGGCAATAGACGCAATGGGAACGGGTAATTTATCTAACTCAACTTTATTGTCTGCTAGCCACTTACCGTAAGGCTGAGCTGAGCTAACTTTTGCCTTTACTTCATCATCACTGATGATGCGACCTTGCTCTAAATCGGCAATGAAAATTTTACCTGGCTGTAATCGACCCTTTTCGACCACAGTGGCTTGATCAACACATAAAGTACCGGTTTCAGAGCCCATCACTAAGGTGCCATCGTCCGTTAATAGGTAGCGAGAAGGACGTAAGCCATTGCGATCAAGTGTAGCCCCGATAATGTTACCATCAGTAAATGATAATGAAGCAGGGCCATCCCAAGGCTCCATAATGCATGCATAGTATTCGTAGAATGCTTTTTTAGTCTCATCCATATCGGTTTGAGTTTGCCAAGCCTCTGGCACCATCATCATCATCACTTGTGCTAGCGGCCTACCACTTAATACGAGCAATTCAATTGCCATATCAAGATTAGCAGAATCCGAATTGTCATTATTACAAATCGGGTTCAGCATCTTTAATTCAGCGTCACTAAAGTTAACCGAGCTAAATAATGCTTCACGGGCATTCATCCAGTTTATGTTACCGCGTACGGTATTAATTTCACCATTATGAGCAATATAACGAAATGGTTGAGCACGACGCCACGCAGGGAAAGTATTAGTAGAGAAGCGAGAATGGAACATTGCCAAACCTGAAACGGTACGCTCATCTTGCAGATCCAAGTAATATTGGCGCACTTGTTCGGTGGTGAATTGTCCTTTGTAGACAATCTTAGTTGATGACATCGAGGTAACATAAAATTCGTCACGCTCTTTAGCAATTGTTGCATTGAGTGTATGAGAAGTATATTTACGTAATACAAATAATTTACGCTCAAATTCTTGTGACGTTAATGCTGTAGGTTTTGCAATAAATACTTGTTCAATACTGGGTTCAGTTTCATATGAGGCTGCACCTAACATTGAGTTATCACCTGGAACTTGACGATAGCCTAATAACGTTAATCCTAATTCATCAATGTGTTTATTTAATATGCCTCGGCATGCTTCCTTTTGTGTGTCATCAGCCGGAAAGAAAATCATACCTACGCCGTATTCACCAGCGTTTGGTAAGTTAAAACCTAACGCTGCAGTTTCTTGGCGGAAAAATTCGTGAGGAATTTGAATAAGAATACCTGCACCGTCACCACTTTTAACATCAAAGCCTGTACCACCACGGTGTTCCATACAGCTCAACATGGTGAGTGCATTTTCAATAATATCGTGAGATTTTTTACCCTTGAGGTTAGCGACAAAACCTATACCACAGCTGTCATGTTCAAACTCTGACCGGTAAAGACCTTGGGATTTGTTACTCATATTATTCATTGCTTATTCCTATATCATCAAACTATTTATATTAGCTTTTGTGCTTAACAGTAAGGCTATTTGCTAATTAAGTTATATATCTTTAATACTCAAATTTATCTAGCTGATCCTTCAGAATATAATTTTGAACCTCGCGAGCATGAAACGTTAAAACGTTAAGCGGCCGGCAAAATTACCCGTAAAATGACTAATAGTCAAATTTTTTGTGAATATATATGCATAATATTTGAATATATAGGTCGATAATTTATTATTAATAAATTAATAGTAATCACTCTAAATTAGTCTGTATGTCAATAGTAGAAGGTTTTTTGTTTTCTAGTGTTTTTTTTTGGTTATAGAGGTTATTGAAGTGGATTATTCATTTTCTATTAGGGGCATAGCAAGTCTATTAAGTTAGCTTTGAGCTGGGAAAGAACTTAATCAACTTGGCATTACGTTGTAAAAGGTAGCGAAGAACCAATAAAAAAGCCTCTACATTGCTGTAGAGGCTTGTTTTGAACTCAGTTACAAGAAGAGCTACTAAACACTCTTTGTGTTTAGCTTTTATGGCTGATAACCGCCAACAATTCCTTTGGTGGTAATACTCACCGCGTCATGGGCATGTAAAGATTCAAGATGATTTATTTTTAACCAAAAATCATCATAGCCCTCGGCCAAATTCATACTGTATTGTAAGCGACGCGCTGCATCTTCACAGAACATCAGGTTTTGTCCGTTTAGGCGGGCAAACTCTTGCTCGTCTTCACGTTTAACAGCAGCTTGCACAGGCGTTTGAAGTGAGTTTTCAACCAAATTAACTAAATCGGTAATCGGAAAGTCACTAATATTATTATTAAGTTTCACTTTGACTTCAGCAATAGAGCGCTGTGAATGTGGGGTGGCTACAATACCTTCGGTAGTACCAAGCCATTCATGAACCGTCGCTAAATCAAAATTATTTTCATCAAATTTTTGCTGAAATGCCTTTTGAATGAGTTGTCGTGCCAAGGCGGCAGAACAAGGGCAGGTTGATGAGTAGGGTACATCAATGACCATTTCTATCGCCAGGCTTCCCTGATTTAAGTGGCCTGTTAGGGTGATAGGATAGGCCTTCCAGCCTTCTTTACCACTGATTAAAGACTTTCTTCGTAAGTGATAATCAAAGCTGAAAACAACTTTAGCCTGATCACTTAAATCATTATGGCTACTAATAAAACCATCGAGTAAGGTAACTAAACTTTGATAATTCAGTACATTATTGGTAGATAATTCATCAAGAAGTAAATATAGGCGCGACATATGAATGCCCTTAGCCTGTGCTTCTGTTAGGTTGACGAAAGCATCTACATGGGCAGAAACCATACGTTCGGTCTCACCTTTTGAGGCGACCATAATTGGCATTTCAATATTACTCATACCCACCCAGTCAAGTGTTCCCTCTGTTTGGGCTGTGGTATGGTTGGCAATATCTGGCATTGATGTCGGCATTACGACTCCGCTTTAAGCTATAGCTACTTAACTAAGGCTGCGCGATGATAGCTAAGTAATCACGCAACAAGTAAATTCAAGGGCGCACATTCTATCTTATTTTTTAATAGGAATCATTATTGTTATTTGGGCAGTTAAAAAAAAATAGCAATATGGGGTATTAAAAAGGTGAATACAGTTAAATTTAATGGCGGTGTGTATTGGTAGTTGAACTAAATATTGATAGACTCAAAAGGATAAAACATCAAGTAGTAACGAAGTATGGGGCTTTATTTTGAGTGAGAATACTGATTTGATACAATTAGATACCGAACTTTTAGACAGTTATATACAAAGCTTAGGGAGTGTAGTGGTTAAACAAATGTTTGACTTATATTGCCAACAAGTGGTGGGATATATTGAGGATATTGAACATTCATTGGTTCATCAAAATGCCAAGTTGTGGCAAGAGAATTGCCACAAAATGAAAGGTGCTGCTGGAAGTATTGGCTTAAAAGCATTGCATGGTCGATTAAAGGTTATGGAAAAATCGACAAAAGATCATGCGGATAAAGCAGAGCAGTTAACGGCGCTTAAAACTCATAATAGTGCGGCTATCGCAGACTTTGAGCATTGGTTTACGCGCCTTTAATGGCAAAATTAACACTTAAGTTGTTTGGCAATTAGTCGGTTTGACCGACGAATCGATAACCTTCACCATGGATGGTGTTAATTAATTCTGGCGTATTAGTGTCAGATTCAAAGTGTTTACGTAATCTTCTGATTGTGACATCTACCGTTCTGTCATTGCTGCGTAAATCTCGTCCCGTCATTTCTTTAATTAATGCTTGTCTTGAGATGATGTTACCTTGATTTTTAATTAATAAGCGTAACGCACGGTATTCACCGCGTGGGATTGGAATGATTTCACCACTTGGACTGGTCATTTCACGAGAGTTGCCATTGAGTGTCCATTGATTAAAGCTAACTATGGCTTGCTCTTCTTCTGTTTCAGATGGGTTTTGACCGATACGACTGAGAATATTTCTCGCTCTAATAGTTAATTCCCTAGGATTAAAGGGTTTGGTTAAATAATCATCGGCACCAATTTCTAGCCCTAAAATTTTATCAATATCGCTGTCACGCCCAGTTAAAAATATTAAACCTAAATTTTTATTACTGGCAAGCTCTCTACCAAGCAATAAGCCGTTTTTTCCTGGGAGGTTAATATCCATTATCACAAGGTTAATGTCTTGCTTAGCAAGTATTGAGGTCATAGTATCACCATCAATAGCTTCATAGACATCATATCCTTCTGCTTCAAATAAATTACGTAAACTAAAACGAGTAACGTCTTCATCTTCTACAATAAGAATTTGATAATTTTCCATACTATTTCCGGTGTTTTTATTATAGTAATTAACATCTGGTTAACTATGGTAACTAAGTCTTAATTAAATAACAATTATATTGCGTATATAATGTGTAAAGTTCTAATAATTTATTGTTATGGCACTAAAAAAACAGGGAAGGTGACATTGAATGTTGTACCTTGTCCAGCGCTGCTTTCAAATTCTATATGCCCATTTAATGCTTGGTTGACCAAGTTGTAAACTAAATGTAAGCCAAGACCGCTACCACCACTGCCGCGTTTTGTAGTGGTAAAAGGCTCAAACACTTTTGCTTTGATATTTTCATCCATACCTTCACCATCATCTTGATAACAAAGGTGAAGTTGATCACTTAAATGCATGACAGAGATATTGATTGCGCCAGCTGGTTTATGCTCAAAACCGTGAATAATGGAATTTAAAATAAGGTTGATTAAAATTTGGTTAATAGGGCCAGGCTTACTTTCAATGACAAGATTTTCTGGACAATCTATGGTGATTACTACTTGCTCTTCATTGAGTTTTGCTTGCAAAGTAAGCATCACCTCTTCTATGAGTTCTTTTACATTAAACACACGATTATCGGCAGTTGATTGATCAACGGCAACTTTCTTAAAGCTTGAAATTAACTGCGCAGAGCGTTCTAAGTTTCGGTAAATAATAGCAATATTTTCTTCACCTTGAATTAAGAATTTTTTCAACTGGCTTGATTTTAACGTCTTGTTTTCAAAAGCTTGTTTTATTTCACTATGACTATCGCTTAACAGTGTTGAAGCGGTAATTCCCAAACCAATAGGGGTGTTTACTTCATGAGCAATACCGGCAACCATATCCCCGAGTGAGGCCATTTTTTCGGTTTCAACTAATTGACCTTGAAACTGGTGCAATTTTTCTAGGGTTAATAGTAGCTCTTGGTTTGATTCTTTTAAGGCGTCTGTTCTTGCCTGTAATTTTTCGGCTAAGTGATTATTTTGTTGTAATGCTTGTTGGTGATTCTCGTCTTTTTTCTGTAGGTACTTTTCAGTTCTTGCTAGTAATATATTGATATTTCTAGCAAGAATATCTAATTCAATAATAGGCAGTGGCTGAATTCGTGCTTGATAGTCTTTTTTTTGCGCAATTGTCTGTAAAGCACCCACGATAGTTGCAATAGGCTTACTTATTCTTCTTTGAATAACAACGGCTAACAATAAAGCTAAAGCTAAGCCTAATAACAACAACAGCACGCCAGTAAAATAGAGTAACCGACGATAATCAGTTATGTGTTTGGTGCTTGATTGAATATATAAATAACCTATGGTTTGTTCGTTATGCATTATATTAACAATAAGTTCAGCATAGTCCGTTTGATATTGAAGTGTCGATAATGGTGCAATTTGATCAATTTTATCGGCGATGGAAGGATAATACATGCTTTTATTAAAACCTGTAAAATACTGAGTTACATCGGCATTATCGATTTTGTATATATGGATATAATTAATAAAACTTGGTGTGATTATTTGCTTCAATAGCGTATTAAGTTCTCTTGGTGCGTTGTTATCATTGTCTAATAAATAATTCACGCTGGTGTGCGCTAAAGAGTTTGCCCAAGCCGTGGTGTTAGTTTCTAAATTTATTTTTTCTTTTGCTTCAACCAGATAAATAATAGTGGCTAAGATGATTATTAGCACTAAAAAGGAAACGCTGAAAATACTCGTCAGTAAATACCGACGATTAGACATTAATTTTTTTATTGTATTCATCAGATAACCATCGCTGAAAAAAGTAACTTTATCAAGTTTGGCTCGCTATTATTTACGATCTGCGTAGTAAATACTGAAACCTTGTTTGCTGAGCAAACTGCGACTATTGCCAATATGTTGCTGCATTATCGGTAAGTATTGTAAAAAACTATTAGCAACAATGGTGATATTTCCGTTGTGCTGCAGATGTGGTTTTATACCGCGCAGAAATTCTTCACTGGCTAGATAACTGGTTTTTGTGCCTTGATGAAAAGGAGGGTTAGATACGACATGTTGATATTTTTCGGATACCTCAGATAAGCTATTTGAAGCAAATACATGCCCAGGTATGTGGTTCAATGCTAAGGTTTTCTTTGCTGACGCTATGGCAAGCGCACTGACATCAAGTAAACATAGTTCAGTATCAGCGAATTTTTTTCCGATAAAACAGCTGATCACACCAGCGCCACAACCAAAATCTAACACCTTGCCTTTCATCACCCTAGGTAAGTTTTCTAACAATAAGGCAGTACCAACATCTAGTTTCTTTTGGCTAAAGACACCAGGTAATGAAGCTATGGTAAGTGTTATACCCCCAACACTAAGTTGATATTTTTCGAACCAGTCATTAAGGATGAAAGCTTTATTTAAACTTTCCGCTTTGACTATTCCCACGAACAACAAGCAATGACGTGCAGCATCGACTTTTTGACAATTGTTAAGAAAAGCTTGAGTTAATTTAGGGCTAGACTGTACCCCCCCTTTTTTTTCTCCAACCAGAAAGATTTTAGCGTCGATATCTAAAAATGGTGCAATCATTGCCAAGGTGAATGCGAGTTCACCTTTACTTTTAGGGAAATTAATCACGACTAAGTCATGTGTTAGTTCAGTATGATATTCACTGGTGAAGCTTGACGTTATTCTGTTGTTATATTGTTTTTTTAGTGCCTGATGGTCAATATAATTGGTGTTATAACAACTTATTTTGGCGTTAGAATTATCTGACAAATAATGTTCAATAAATCCATCTGCCATTAAGTTAATAAATAATGGGGTTTTGGCAGATAGTAATGTGTCATTGCGTAACAATAGTTGGCTAACATTTGACAAGGATATAGACATAAAAAGAAACAACGATGAATAAGATAGAAGATACTATTCTACTAGATAGCCATTCAATTCAACAATTAGAATTTTTCCACATTGACAAAAAAGCGTGGAAAATGTTTAAATAACCCCGTCCCTAATTCTAATCTTGTGGTGCTATGCCATAAGATTTTAAAGGGGTCAGAAGAGGAGCGTTAACCAGGTAGTTATCATTGTTTTGACTTAGTTAAACTAAATCAAAACCCAGAGATCAAACTCTGCTAATGATAATGAGGGGGATTAACGCCGAGGCAATAACTTATTTGATGAAGTTGTTGTCGGTCGTTTTTGATGAGAGATATTTCTTATCAATGTGGGCTGAATCCCAACGATTGTCACTGTTACTAACTGACCTAAGGTTGTTTAGTAATTGAGTGGAGAGCTTCTGGCCTTTGCATATCAGCCAGTATACACCTATGACTTACGGTGATTGCTCGGCTCAACGTAAATGCCTACAAGCTCTCTGAACTAATCTGCCTAATGCAGGTTTTAATGAGTTCGAGAGTAATGAATATAAAATCATCCACTACTAATATATCTTGCAGCCTAGACACGCAAGTGCCGGCTGAAAACCGTCTTTGTGCCTACCCGTTGTGGACCGCATTAGTGACGCCATTTTTAGAAAATTCAGAGATTGACTTTACCAGTTTAAAACAACTTGCCAAAGCACAAGCTGCTGCCGGTAATGGGTTGTTATTATTGGGTAGTACAGGTGAAGGTTTAGCCTTGACCAGTGAAGAGCAGCTAAGTATCGTTGAGTTTGTTTGTGACCTCCAGCTAGATGTGCCTTTGATGGTTGCAGTTGGTGGTTATAATTTAGTCGCACAAGTAAACTGGATAAAACGTTGTAATGGCTTAGCTATTGACAGTTTTTTACTGGCAACCCCTTTATATGCCAAACCCGGAGTCGTTGGTCAAACTCAATGGTTTAATGCTTTGTTAGATGCGGCTGAATTTCCCTGTATGTTATATAACGTGCCATCTCGCAGCGGTATTGAAATCCCGATTGAAACCTTAAAAACGTTGCAAAATCATCCTAACTGCTGGGCGATGAAAGAAGCCAGTGGAGATTTAAATAAATTTCTTAATTACCGCAAACAATGCCCCAATATTGAGTTGTACAGCGGTGAAGATGCGATGCTGCCTTATTTAGTACCAGCAGGAGCACGAGGATTAGTGTCGGTTTGTGCTAATGCCTGGCCACAAGCAACCCATTGTTACGTGCAGCGATGTTTAGCTGGGCAAACACAGGGCTTGCTTGGGGTATGGCATGATGCGGTGGACGCGTTATTTAGTGCGGCTAATCCCATTCCGGTTAAAGTATTAATGCAGCAGCAAAACACCATTCAATCTTCAATGTTACGCCCACCGTTAACACATTTGGAGGTAACTGATAGCACCTTACTATTAGCGTGCAATGAACAAATAAATCAATGGTTAGCTCAGGCTAATCACACTTCTTTTCATAACACTAATCTTACAAATAGGAATATAGCATGAACTGGCAAGATGTATTAGCACAGTTGGAAACCGGCGCATTACGTGCAGCAAATCAAGACGAAAATGGACATTGGCACGCTAATGTTGAGGTAAAACAAGGCATTTTAGCGGCTTTTAAAGCGGGTAAAAATGTAAGCTTTGACGGCAACTATCAAGGTTTTGTTGATAAAGAAAATCTACCCGCTCGTCAATTTACACCGGAAGATGGTGTACGCTTAGTGCCAGGTGGTTCCTCTGTTCGAGCAGGTGCTTATGTAGCTGAGGGGGTCATTATTATGCCACCGGCTTATATTAATGTGGGTGCGTATGTGGATAGCGGAACTATGGTAGATAGTCACGCCTTAATTGGTTCATGTGCACAAGTTGGCCGTAATGTGCATGTATCAGCAGCAGTGCAAATTGGTGGGGTATTAGAGCCTATTGGTGCAAGTCCGGTAATTATTGAAGACGACGCTTTCTTAAGTGCGGGTGTTGTTGTGGTAGAAGGTATTGTTGTTAAAAAAGGTGCTGTGTTAGCTCCAGGAGTTTCATTGTCTAAATCAGTGCCTGTTTATGATTGTGTGAATCAAGTCATGCGTGAAAAAGGGGCTGAAATTCCTGAACGGGCTGTGGTTGTTCCGGGCACTCGTCCTATAAAGGGTGCATGGGCACAAGCTCAAGGTTTAAACATGGCCTGTGCCTTGATTGTTAAATATCGCGATGAGCAAAGTGATGCGTCACTTGAGTTAGAATCAATCTTAAGATAAGCACCTTGCTACCTTTAAATGAATAGAAGTAAATTATGACCACTAAACCCACTTGGTTTGATACCAGTATCGAAACTACCTTGCTTGCTCATGAGTCGCCCAACGATGAGCAAGGGTATTTTGTTTATCAATTGGATGCGTTAAAAAAGCACCTTAAACAACTACAACAGCAAGATGTCATTAAACTCTGGTTTGCTGTGAAAGCTAATCCCTTGTCTAAAATTATTCAAACGCTTGACAGTGAAGGATTTAATTTTGATGTTGCTAGCTCAGGTGAATTACACCAAGTATTAGCACAGGGGATCAGTCCAGCACGGGTATTAAATACCGGCCCAGCCAAATCAAAAAAACAACTAGAAGCCTTTATAGCAAAGGGAGTTCGTACTTTTGTAGTAGAAAGCATCAATCAACTCATTTGGTTGAATGAGGTGGTGTGTGAGCAAGTCATTAAAGATACACCCACAGTACTGCTTAGGGTGCAATTGCAATGGCCTGAAGGTGAAAAAAACCCCTTAGGAGGAAATAGTTTAACGCCATTTGGACTATCAACCCAAGAATGGCAAAGCATTCGGGTTAGTGATTATCCAGCCCTAGATATTTGTGGTTTACATATTTTTCAATGGGGCAATATGCTCAGTAATGAAAAAATGTACTCACTTTGGGGGCAAATGGTGATGCCATTAACCAAGCTGGCAGATGATATCGGTATGGAGTTAAAAATCCTCGACTTAGGCGGCGGTTTGGGTATCGACTACCTTGGTGATGGCAACACCTTGTCGTGGCAACAAATTATAACGGACTTAGCTGATATTAAGGCACAAGCCGGCGTAAATGAGCTTTGGTTAGAGCTTGGCCGTTTTGCTGTGGCAGAGTGTGGTTATTATGTTGTCCCTGTCATTGATAGAAAAATTAATTATCAGCAAGCGCAATTAGTATTGGCCGCGGGTATCAATCATATTATTCGCCCGGCGATAACAGACCAACCTTTTCCTGTGACCTTGCTGAGACAATCGAATGCCGCCGAGCAAGCATTCGATATTCATGGACCTTTGTGTACTAGTATGGATAAATTAGGGCAGTTACCTTTACCTCAAGATATTGACGTGGGTGATCAAGTCGTATTTGGCTACTGTGGTGCCTATGGCTTTACTGAAAGTATGCCATTCTTTTTATGTCATCAGTTGGCTGCGGAATATGTTATTGATAATGGCAAATTAGTTGAAGTAAGAGCGGCTCAACCTGCTAGCACTTATCTCGCTTAAGCGCGTCTAGATTACAACACTGGAGAATTTATGAATACCTTTAAGCACAGTGCATCTAAAAATACATCCTTTAATAGCAACACATTTAACAAACGTGTTATGCATGTGGGTGAAATGGCCAGTGGTGCAAAGCTAACTGTGCCGGTGTACTCGTTTGAGTGTCAGCAAACTGATGCACAACCAAAAGCCCCAAATGTCTACATACAAGCGAATATGCACGGCGCAGAAGTTCAAGGTAATGCCGTTATTTTTCAATTGCTTGAATTGTTGAAGGATTGTGATATTCAAGGGAATATCACCTTGGTTCCCTATGCTAACCCGGTAGCGTGTAATCATAAAAACGGTGAATATACGTTAGGGCGTTTTGATCCCATCACTGGGGTGAACTGGAACCGAATGTATCACTTTGATGAAACCGTTATTGCACCGTTTGCTGAGCAAAATATTGATGCGACCGAGGATGAAATACAGCTGAAGTTTCAACAGTTATTATTAGCGCAAATTGAACAAAAACTCGATCATAATATATGGGGGTTAACCACAGGCCAGCGCATTGCCTACCAACTTCAGCATATGGCGCATCAAGCTGACCTAGTACTTGATCTTCATACCGGCCCTATTTCTAGCAAGCACTTATATTGCCCAGAGTATGCTAAAGCCAGTGCTAGCTATTTTGATATTCCTCATACTATTTTAATACCTAATGAGTTTGATGGCGCCATGGATGAGTCAACTTTTTGTCCTTGGTGGCATTTACAACAAGCCTTTCAAGCGCAGGGACGAAATTTTGTTATGGGGGAAGGGGTTTTTACCAAAGAAAGTTTTACCGTGGAGCTGGGCTCACAAGAGCAAATTGATTTAGCGGTTGCTCACCACGATGCTTTAGGGATTTTAAGTTATTTACAACACAAAGGGGTTGTAACACCACAAAAAGGCCAAGCATTTTTACCACAAAAAATGATCCGTTATGCCTGTTACCTTAAGAATTATCGTGCTTTATATGCCCCCATGGGCGGCATGGTTGATTATTTGGCTGAATTTGGCAAACCCTTGCCAGTAGGGGAGCCATTAGCACGTATTTTACGAATGGATAATTACTGTGCTAGTGAACACAATGATCAGCATGAAGTAGGCGACCCTCTGCACCTTATTAGTTTAGACAGGCAAGTGCTGCCAATACTGCATTTTGCTTCTGCGAGTGTTAACCAAGGAACTGAACTATATAAGGTATTCACCGATTATTTTGAGTTATAGTCAATAGAATATCCCTTGAAGAAGATATTGTAATGTTATATTATCACAATCATTATGACATTATCTGCTCCTATAGGCTTTTTTACTCTTCATAAAAAAGTTGCAACTCCAATTACCACCATGAACGCGCGAGCACTCATGGTTTTTTTGCTGCTATTTTTCGCCTCAACGCTTGTTCACGCTGATCATTTAATTGAGCAAGGCACAAATGTTGAACAGATAGAATGCTATTTATGTCATCAAGGGTTAGATACCCCACCTGAATTACCACAAATTCAATTGTTTGCAGTAACTAGTCATTTTATTAGTCTTCAAACAGTTACCTCTGTCGAGGTTAAGAGCAGAGACTATGTTCAGCCACAATTAAGAGCGCCTCCTTTGCTTCCATAAGTTGTTATCTCAATTAGATGCAGAGCACGGTTAAGTTTGTAAACTTAAACGTGCTGCTGACAAACAAAATTATATTTTATTGGAAACATACATGTATATTCATTCTTTTTTATCAAAGAAGCTTTCGGCTACTTTGACATTAAGCGCGCTTGTCACGGCACTTAGTTATAGCTCGGTAGCGTTAGCACAAACAATATCGGGAAAAGTTGTTGATCAAAAAGGACAACCCGTTCATTCTGCAGTCGTTAATATTAATGGCACAGATCAAATTTTTACCACTAACGAAGCAGGAAATTTCACCCTTTCAGGCTTACGAGCAGGTAGTATAGAATTGCATACTACGGCTAAAAACTACGCACACAATAATCAATACATTACCCTTGGTCAAACGGATATCTCTAATGTCACTATTAGGCTATCACCTTCAGTATTAGAGGTGTTAGATGTATACGCGACACCGTTACATACTTCAACTATTGAGTCAGCTCTGCCCGTTAACGTACTGTCAGGTGACGATTTAAAACTTAAACAAGCTTCTACTTTAGGGGAAACCTTAAAAAATGAAGTGGGAGTGCATTCTAATTTTTATGGTTCAGTTACCAGTAGCCCTATCATTCGTGGTTTAGATGGGCCTAGAGTGTTAATCACCCAAAATGGCTTAGACGCTGGCGATGCGTCACGTGTAGGTGCTGATCATGCGGTATCAGCAGAAACAAGTACCGCAACACAAATTGAAGTATTACGAGGCCCAGCCACTTTATTCTATGGTAGTGGCGCAATTGGTGGGGTAGTGAACGTGGTTGATAACCGTGTACCTACTTCAAGTGATACTATAGCGGAATGGTTGTTACAGTATAACGATGTTTCTGAAGAGAAGCAGGGTTCTTTTTCTATGCAAACAGGCAATGAAAACGTTGCGGTGCATTTAGATGGCTTTTGGCGAGATGCAGGTGATTATCGTTTACCAAGTGATTTCGATGCCCATGCTCATGAAGAAGAGGAACATGAAGAAGGCGAAGAGCATGAGGAAGATCATGAAGAAACACCGAGCCATTTAGCCAATTCTGCATCAAAGTCGAATGGTTTCACCTTGGGTTCTAGTTACTTATTTGATCAAGGATTTATCGGTTTCTCATATGGCAAAATGAGCCGTGATTATGGTATTCCTGGGCACAGCCATGATGATGAAGAAGAGCATGATGAAGCCGGCCATGAAGATGAGCATGAAGAAGAGCACGAAGAGGGAACTCAAGCTGAAATGAGACAAGATAGAATTCAGCTGCTAAGTGAAGTGAATTTTGATCATGCGTTTATTAATCAGCTAGCTGCTAAAGTCGCTTATACCGATTATCAACATCAAGAAATTGAAAATGGCGCTGTTGGCACCACATTTACAAATGAAAGTACTGAAATTAAAACAGACTTATACCACCAAGAAGTGAATGGATGGCAAGGCGCTTGGACGCTCCATTATAAACATTCAGATTTTGAGGCGATAGGAGACGAAGCCTTTTCACCTCCTTCTACAACAGAAAGTTTTGCTTTTGCGTGGTTAGAAGAAAAACATTTTGATAGTGTTTTACTGCAACTGGGTGCGAGGGTAGAGCGAGTTAGCATTACTGAAAAAGGTGATGGAATGGATCTGTCGGCTTTTGAACATGACGAAGGCCATGAGAGCGAACACGAAGCAGAGCATGATGAACACGAAGAAGCGGTTTCTTTTGGTAAGCAAAATTTCACCCCAGTAAGTGCTTCTGCAGGTTTGGTTTGGAATTATCAAACAGGCTATAACTTAGGTATTTCAGTAGCTGCATCGCAACGAGCCCCTTCCGCAGCAGAGCTATTTTCATTTGGTCCACATATTGGTACCAACACCTTTGAAGTGGGGGCACTCTACTCACTTGAACAAGAAGGTGATGAAGTGCATGTAGAATCATCTTGGCAAAAGCCTGAAATCGAAACATCTTACAGTTTAGATTTAACATGGCGTAAGTTTGAAGGTGACTTTGGTTTTGTCATCAGTGCATTTTATAATCATGTTGAAGATTATTATTATCAGCAAGATACTGGCTTGATTTATGAAACTGAACATGATCATGATGCGGAAGATGAGACAGCTATAGAAGAAGAAGGCTTACCCATTTTAGTGTATCAACAAGACAATGTTGACATGTATGGGCTTGAAGCTGAAGTTGTCTACCAAATATCTGCGCCTTTTAAAGTTAGTATCTTCGGGGATTATATTAACGCACAATTGTCTGATGGCGGATATTTACCCAGAACCCCACCAATGCGTATTGGTAGTGTTTTGCAATATCAAGGCAGTAATTACGATGGTGAGTTCAGTGTAAATCACTATTTTGAGCAAGATAATATTGCCTCGTTAGAAACCAAAACCAATAGCTACACTTTACTAGACGTAAACATGAATTATTATATTGATGGTTTTGGTAATGACTTAGTGGTTTATGCTAAGGGTAATAATTTAACCGATGAAGTGGCAAAAGTGCATTCCTCATTCTTAAAAGATGTTTCGCCATTGCCAGGACGTAATTTTAGTATTGGTATACGCGGCAGTTTTTAAATTTGATGTGTTATTCTAACTAGCAAAATGGGCGGATCAATTTGCTCCGCCCATTTATCATCCACAATAGTGACTAATTATACAGCCCATAAATGCACGGTAACTCGGTTAGAAATAGCACTTGTTTTGTTGATGAATAATACTAAAAATGAAGTATTCTATAGGTCAATGATTACAAGGAGTTTTAATGATAAACGTCTATCTTTTTGACTGGGGTGATACCTTGATGGTCGACTTCCCTGATGCTAAAGGAAAAATGTGTGAATGGGAAACAGTGCAAGCAGTAGCTGGCGCTAAAGAAGCGTTAGCAGCGTTGTCTGAAAGTGCTAAAATATATATCGCTACTGGCGCAGCAGATTCAACAGAGTTGGAAATTAAAAAAGCATTTGTTCGTGTCGGTTTAAATCAATTCATCTCAGGTTATTTTTGTAAAGCGAATATAGGCTTATCAAAAGGTACGCCTGATTTTCTTAATACTATTTTAGCTAACTTGAAAATAGCACC
This sequence comes from Colwellia sp. KU-HH00111, assembly GCF_040362745.1. Classification (NCBI taxonomy): domain Bacteria; kingdom Pseudomonadati; phylum Pseudomonadota; class Gammaproteobacteria; order Alteromonadales; family Colwelliaceae; genus Colwellia; species Colwellia sp. KU-HH00111. The sequence goes on from NZ_BAABWO010000001.1 coordinate 304,488, forward strand.
TGCTAATGTGGCCATGGTGGGGGATAATTTCGATAAAGATATAAAGCCTGCAATTGCTGCTGGTATTCAACCAATCTGGGTTACAAAAAATAATACTGTGCCATTGCCTGATAATGTTAAAGTAATAAAACACTTGAGCGAATTGTACTAATTAATACGCTTTTCATTATAAAAGAACAGGTAAGATGCAACACTCAGCCTTATTAGAAAAATACCTACCCTCCATTCACGTCTTAAAAGTAGATGAGCAAACGCCTGTTCTAGATCTTGCCTGTGGTAACGGGCGAAATGGCTTATATTTGATTGAAAATGGTATTAACGTTACTTTTGCTGATGTTAATAGCGAGCCACTAAAAAATATTGAACAATCATTAAATCAGCTGGACGCAGTTCAGCAACAATTAGCAAAGTGTTGGAACATTGATTTTGAACAATCTAATACAGAGCCACTAAAAGGAAAATGCTTCAGTGCAATTATGGTGTTTCGTTATCTACATCGGCCATTGTTTGAACAAATTAAAGCATCTATTAAGCCGGGCGGAATCATTATCTATGAAACCTTCACTGAACAACAAGCGCAATTTGGGCGACCTAAAAACCCAAACTTTCTTCTTAAGTCTGGAGAGTTGGTCGATATTTTCTCTGATTGGATCATAGAGCACCATTTTGAAGGGGTTGTAAATACTTCAGAACATATCGGTACACAGCAAGCTATTGCACAAATTATCGCGATAAAACCCAACTGTTAGGATCATTGCAACAGGATCATAATGATGACCTAGCGCAATGATCAGTAAACTAGAACCATAGAAAATTTGCCTGTTTAATAATCTACTTATACTATGAGTGTAGCTTTTAATCTCGGTAATTGCTTAGAGAGGACACTATGGGACGTGAGATAACAGAGCAGGACTTTACAGCCGATGCTTATGATGAATTTAATCATCGTATTCATGATCAGCTTGATCAATTAAACAAGGTTATGACCCAACCTGACTTTGACACGGGTGAATTATACATTGGTGCAGAGTTAGAAATATACCTGATGGATGCACAACAACAAGTGAGTCCAGTGAACTTAGAGTTACTGAGCTTGCTTGACGATAACCAATTTCAAGCAGAGCTAAACAAGTATAATATAGAGTTAAACTTGCAAGCAGTAAAAGCCAAAGGCAAGCCTTTTAGCAAGTTAACTCAAGAAATCATCACTAAGTTTGTGCATTTAAACACCGAAGCCGCCAAGCTTGGCGCTCGACCTGTGGCAATTGGCATATTACCAACATTGCAAGAACAACATTTATCTAATGACTATATGACCAATTTAGGTCGCTATAAATTACTTGCAAGAGAGCTAAGTAAGTTACGCGGTGCGCCTTTTCACATTAAAATAGATGGCGATGAACCAATAAACTTTCATACCTCACAAGTGTGTGCTGAGGGGGCAAATACCTCGTTTCAAGTACATTTAATGACGGCTAAAGATAAATTTGCTGATATTTTCAATGCCGCACAATTAACCTTGCCGATGTCGCTGGCAATTGCTGCCAATTCAGGTGTTTTTTTAGGAAATTGCGCTTGGGATGAAACCCGAATCGCATTATTTAAGCAATCTACCGATAATCGCATACCTGACAATAATAATTGGCGTGAGCCTGCACGAGTCACTTTTGGACATGGCTGGGTTAGAAAAGGTGCATGGGAGCTGTTTTCAGAGACGGTAAATTTATACCAACCTATTATGCCTGAGCTGTTTGAAGCAAAAACACTTAAACCCGGTGAAAACCCAGAGCTAGCCGAATTAGACTTTCATATGGGAACAACTTGGCCGTGGAACCGACCAATATATTCTCCTGCAGGCAAAGGCCATATACGTATTGAATTTAGGGCACTGCCTGCGGGGCCTTCCGCTTTAGATATGGCAGCAAATGCTGCTTTTACTATTGGTATGGCGGTTGGTTTAGCTCCTCGCATAGAGCAATACCTGTCTCGCATACCATTCCAATTTGCTCATTATAATTTTTATCGTGCGGCAAAAAACGGCTTAGACGCCACTATTTTGTGGCCGCAAAACTATCAAAATAAACCTGTAGAAGTCCCTATAAGAAGTATTATTGAAGATATGCTGTTAGTCGCTAATGATGGGTTAACTTCGTTAGGTGTCGATAGAGAAGAGCGAGATAAATATTTAACCATAATTAAACAAAGGTTAGCGGCTAATATTACTGGTGGCAGTTGGGCCAAACAAACATTAAAACACTTACGTAACACCTTATCTAATGACAAAGCCTGTGAGAAGATGTTGGCAATGTATTATCAAAATCAGTTATCAGGGCTACCGCTGAGTGAATGGGAGCAATGTTGGCGATGAACGCTTTTGTTAATCAGATTCATTACTATAGTGAAGCGGATTTATTGAATATACCAGATACACCGCTAGCATTTCTGCGTCAACTCAGAGGGCTATGTGTTTTTGACATTCAAGGTCATCACACCAGTCAAACCCGAGTTATGACCACTTTAATTCATGGTAATGAACCTTCAGGGTTTATTGCCTTGCATCGCTGGTTGAAAAAACGGCGTAAGCCTGAAGTTAATATTCGTGTCATTGTTTGTAATACCGAAGCAGCACAGCTATTACCTGAATTTTCTCATCGTTATTTAAATGAAGGGCAAGACTTAAATCGTTTCTTCACCAGCGCTACAGATATTAGCAATAAAAGCACACCCAAAGCCCTAGTCAAAACGGTTGGGGAAAACGCTACAACGGAAATAGGTTTTTTAGAAAATACTGATATTATTCATAGAGCCGAACAAATTAAACACGCGGTCAATGCTGTGGCACCTGAAGCGGTAATTGACTTGCATAATACCTCTGGCTTAAGTCCTGCCTTTGGTGTTGCAATTAATGATAAACCTAAAACCCTTGATTTAATCTCATTATTTACCAATAAGGTCATCTTAACTGGTTTGCGATTTGGCGCTATTATGGAGCAAGATTTTTCAGCACCGATTGTCACAATTGAATGCGGTGGGGCAGAGCAAATACAATCACATCAGTTAGCCTATGCCGGTTTATCAAAATTTGTTTCTCAAGCGAATATTTTTGATCGACGTGCCCGTCAAGTGGATATTCATCAGCACCCTTGCCGAGTTGAGTTGTTACCCCATGTGAGTGTTGCATTTGGTCATAACCATTTACCAACCGCAGATGTAACCCTGCGTGCTGACGCTGAGCAATTAAATAATCAACTGACCCCCGCAGGGGAGTTTATTGGTTGGTATGGCGGTGAAGGGCGTTTGCCGCTGACTGCTAAAAATGAGCAAGGTCAAGAACAAGTTGCCAATATGTTGAGCTTGGAAAATGGTCGTATCTTTACCAAACAGTCACTGCAAATTTTCATGGCAACTACTGATCAAAGTATCGCTACCAATGACTGTCTGTTTTATGCCACTTTTGAAACCGAATAAGCATAACGATGAGTTTCTGAAGCTTTTATTGATCACTTTTTGATATACAGAATATTTATACTTGATATAGATCAAACAAAACTATCCAAGCAATGTATTTGGGAGTAAAATGCGCGCCATATTTTGAAAATGTAGTTGGAAGTTTTTACCATGTCGAACAATATCTCATCAAACAATACCTCACCGAACAATGAAGAATTTAAAGATAGTACAGGCGCAGGCCAAATTTTATTAGCGATAGCTGCGTTGGTAGCCTTACCGCTTTTACCTATGTTAATGGGTTGGTTTAATATACTTCGTTAATTAACACTGAAATCGCTAGGATTTAATATCAATGCCCAATTCACTCAGTGTAATGAATTGGGCATTTTCGTTTATTATAGCTGATACGATATATTGAAATAAGCGGTACGACGAGGCCATGGGTGAGCAATGTAAGCGAGTTCATTGGTGATATTGTCAATACCAATACTTGCTTTTAAATTGTCGTTAATAATATATTGGCTTTTGATACCAAACAGTAAGTAACTGTCTGCTGCGCCATAAACATTATCCACGTTATCGTCATTTTGTAGTCTCGAATGTACGTCGCTGGCATACTGGGCATTGAAGCTGATATTCCAATCTTCGGTCAATGCATAGGTTGACAGTATATTTGCACGCCATTTAGGCATACGCGGGTAGATATTGCCTTGCCACTCTGGGTTTGGCGCATTCTTGACAATGCGTGCGTGGGTATAGGTCATATTAAAACGTAAATCTAGCCCATCGGTTAATAGGTCCGTTTGATTTAAAATAAATTCAGCCCCCTTGGTTTCCGTCTTATCTAATGGCACAAACGTACTCAGACTCGTTCCGTCGTTTATTCCGCCAACAATAGTGGTGCTTTGTGATTCAATGGCATCTTTGATTTGGTCATAAAATAAATTAACACGCACATAGCCCGAAGGTAATTCTCTGTTAATCATTAAGTTTTGATGAAAACCATCTTCAGGTGCTAAGTTAGGGTTAGACTCATTAATACTATTATAGGCTTGGTATTGGCGAAATAGCTCTTCAACAATAGGAAAACGGTACGCTTTAGCTACCGAGTAGCGAATCAGCCAGTTATCGTTAGGGTAGTAACCTAGCGTTAATTTAGGCGATGTTTTGTTGTATTCAACGCTAGGTGCATTGACTAATTCAAGCGCACTAGTGTCACTGTTTATTATGCTGTAATAGCCATCACTACTTTCAAATTGCTCGTAGCGCAAACCTAATGTCATATCCCACTGCTGGTTATCACTCCAGTTTAACTGTGCAAACACTGCATTTAGCGCAGTTTTACCGCCAAAACTACTGCTGTAATTTTGTTTGATGCCACGTAAGTAATCCTCGGTATTGAACACATTAAGGTTAAGTTCATAATTTTCGTGACGTATTCCGGTGATTAAGTTTAATCTCGGTATTGCAATATCTGATACTGTCATCACCAAATCAGAGGTGGTCCAGCCAGAATTGTCATAATCTTTTATTTTACCATTTCCCAAAAAGGCGGGATCATTTGGGTTCAGTGCAGAGGAGCGTGTTTCATCTTTTAGAATATCAAACTGGTTGATATTGGCTTCAAGCGCTACGTTATCATTAAGCTCGGCTTTTACTCGTAAACCAATAGAGAGAGTTTCTCTAAGTAAATGGCTTTCATTTAAACGTGCTGAATTAAATGAGAATAGCGAACCATCGATGACTTCGTTACTTGCACTCCATATTTTATCACCATTGATATCACGAATATGGCTATCTCCGGTATTTTCACTGCTACGGTCTTCATAAGCTACATTGAGTAATGCTTGCCAGTTATTTCCGTCATAACCTAGTTTTACTTTGTAGTTATCGGTTTGGCTGTTAACAATCCCGGTATCGCCATACCAATAAACAGTACGATTACGCGCGTCAGGTCCTAAAGAGCCACCAGTAGCGGTGTTGGCTTCAGTTGTACCTGAGGCTTTAGCACTGCGATAGCTTTGCGGCTGCGCATCGTTATCTAAATGGTTAAACGATAGGTAGTAACTTAAGTTATCAACTTTATCACCAAAGGAAACAAAACCCTTGTAGCCACTAACATCTTCATTAAAATCGTAGGCTTGTGCTTGTTGTATAAAAGTACTGATATCAGCATTAAACTCACGTTCTTGGGGGATCGCCGTTTCAATGTTGATTACGCCGCCCATTGCGTTTCCGCCGTATTGTGCTGAAAATGGGCCGTACAGTACACTCACCTGCGCTATTTCACTGGCAGAAACCATAGTCCAACGGGGAGCGCCTGACCAACGAGTTTGTAAGTTATAATGCAGAGGAACGCCATCGGCAAATACCATAGAGCGAGCCGTTTGAAACATATTAGCGCTGCGGATACCAATCGTACCGTTAGCATCACCAATGAAACGGCGTCGAATCACTAAACTAGGTTCATATTTAACGAGGTCTTCGGTGGTAACGGCATTAATAGCCTGCATATCTGAGGGTAGCAACAAACTTTCTGGGCTAGTATATCCCGGTTCGTTGGCTTTTAGGCTTTTGCCCCAAACATGCATAACTTCTGTTTCATGCTCATCAGAGTTATTTGCTGCGACTGTAATATCAGCATTAGATTCTGTGCTGATTTCGGTGTTAGTGGCCATAGCAGGTAAAGCTAGACCAAAAAGTAATAGGGTACTTGTCAGTGTATATTGATTAAGTGGTTGCATTATAAAGGGAAGTGTAATTGAAAGTGGCGTCACTCTAGCAGAATTAAAAACCGGTAAAAGTGACAAAATGTCGCACTTACTTAAAAATGATAGACAAGGCTCCACTTAAGTTGCGCTTTGTTGAGCAAAATCAAATTTTCCTGATTTATCGAGGATTAATTAAAAACCTAAAACAAGTAAGAGTTCATTGTTTTGTTTGTTTTTTAATCAATAATATCTGATGTTAGGTAGCAACCTTAATACTCAATTATAGCCAAGAGCAGAAGTTAACCTCTGAGTTACTAACGTCAGCTTTATCACCTCAGACCTTTAACAAACGTTTTCTTGTAAACAACGAGCATGATTACTTCAATCTCATTTGCTCACTGATAACCACAAGCATAATGCGCAGTCACAGTAGGTTAGATTTGTTTATACTCAGGATAATATTGGCTGTGATACTTTTTCCTAAGTGACGTGCATAACCAAATTATTTTAATCTTATACCATCTTTTTCAATGATCAACTTGCCATTTTTCAATAAATTGCCAACAGTTGCTTTAAAGGTTTTTTTACTGACACCTAAGCGTTTTTGTATCAACTCTGGTGCGCTTTTATCGTGCAAAGGTAAGAAACCATTGTTTTTTTCTAAATGGGCAATTAAGGTATCTGAAAAGCTATTCACTTTATTTTTACTGCCGCGAGTTAATAGTAGATCTAAGCGACCATCAGCCCTAACTTGTTTAATATAACCGTCAACTTTTTTGCCAATACGCAGTGGTTGAAAAATTTCATTATCGTATAATAATCCCCAGTGCAAATCGTTGACTATCGCTTTGAAGCCGAGATCGGTTTTGCCGCCAATAATTAATTTAACTTTGTCACCTTGTTGGTATTCGGCCGGCCAAATATCAATAAACTTATCTAACTTGCTTGAAGCAGCAATACGATCAGTATGTTGGTCGAGAAATATTCGCACGAGGTAATACTTGCCAACTTCCATGGTGCTATGTTGTTGGTTGTAAGGCACCAGCAAATCTTTGGGTAAGCCCCAGTCTAAAAAAGCACCCATTTTATTGACTTGCACAACTTTTAAGGAAACAAACTCGCCCACTTGGCCTAAAGGAGTTTCTGTGGTGGCCACTAGTCTGTCAGCAGAGTCTGAGTAAATAAAAACCTGAACACTCATTCCCACCTTACAATCAGCAGTGACAAAGCGTTTAGGTAGTAAAATTTCACCTAAATCACCGCCATCAAGATAGACACCGTTATCGGTTTCTGCAATCACATTGAGGGTATTGTATTTACCAATTTCAGCATGAGAAAGATGAGATGATTGTTCGCTTGAATTTGTCATTGAAAGGCCATTTTATCAGGGGGATTGATTCAGGTGCTAGTTTAACCGATTATGCAAAGCTTCACTATCTATTTTCAATCGCTTGCGCTTGCATAAAACTGTTGTGCTGAAATTTTAGTGGCTATGTATTCGTTATGTCTTAAATGCAATAAATCAGCAATTTTACGAATAATATGCTCTTCAATATTTGCCAACTCGCCATCGGCGTATGCAACCTGCCATAACAGGCTGACAATTTCTATTCGCTGATCTAGTGATAATTGTTGGTTAAGTTTAGAGGTAAATTGATAAAAGTCGCTGGCGTTCTCGCTTAATTCAAAGGCTTGTTCTAGGACGGTTTCTACTTCTATGCTCGACAACGTAAAGTGTTTAACTAAAATGGCACTTAGTTCTTCTTGCTCTTGTTCCGTAAAAATATTGTCTGCGCGCATCACTTCACATAGTAATACCGCGCAGGCTATTTCAACCGAAATAGTGCATGGTGTATCACTCTGGTTTACAGCAAGCAAATCATTAAAAAATGTAGTTATTTTATTGAGCATGGCATGTTCCAAAAAAATGGTGAATTTGTTTATTATAATTTCAAAAACTATAAAAACTGGTGAAATAAACCAATAAAAGGTTTTGGTATTCAGTGTATGACAATTAACAGAAAAAAACAGATAAAAAAAATAATGTGGTAACTGTCTGATTAATATTGGTAAAATTAGTTTTTTAAAGGCGTCTTTATGTTTTTTTGTAATATGGCGCATATTTTGTAATAGACGGTTACAACTTTGTCGTATGTTTTAACCTTTTTTTGGTTATGATTTACTACATATCATCAGCTAATAATGTTTTATGATCTACATTGCAGGCGGTTATTTTTAGCCGGTCAGTTGAAAAAATCATTAGACAGTGACATTAGATAATAAAATTAGATATTTAAAAGGGATAAGAAAGTGGTTCGCAAAAAACAAATTATAATACCTATCGCCATTTTAGCCGTTGGAATTGTTTCACTTATTGGTTTTTCAAGCATGAAAAAACCACCGGCAGAAAAACCTGAAGTGGACAACACCCCAATTGTAGCTATTGAAAACATTGTAGTAGCGCCAATGACACTGAAAGTAAACTCATATGGTGTGGTTAAGCCTAAATATGAAACTACTATGGTGGCTCAGGTAACTGGAGAAATTGTTGAGCTCAGTGATACCTTTGTACGTGGTGGTTTGGTCAAAAAAGATCAGCTTTTAGCCCGTATCGACCCTAACGATTATCATGCGGCTTTAATTGATGCCGAGGCGAATATGGCGTCTGCTCGTGCTTCTCTTGAAAAAGAAGTGGCGCAAGGAAAGGTTGCCGAACGTGAGTGGAAACATATTACCGACACTTCACCTACTGAATTAAGTTTACGTAAACCCCAACTTGCTCAAGAACTAGCTCGGGTAAAGTCAGCGCAAGCTGCTGTTTTACGTGCTAAACGTAATTTACAACGTACTGAAATCAGAGCTCCATATGACGCGATGATTGAAAGACGCAATATCGGTTTAGGGTCTTTTGTTGGGATAGGTAATGAAATTGGTAAACTATTGGGCACTGCAGTTGCAGAAGTTAGGTTACCCATTGCCGATAATGAATTACAGTATTTAATCGATCAAGGTCGTCAAGCAAAAGTTAATCTTACCGGAAGCTTTGCTGGCAAAGACATTCAATGGCAAGCGCAGATCGCCAGAAGTGAAGGGGTTATTGATGATAAAAGCCGTATGAGCTATTTGGTGGCAGAAATTCAAGACCCTTATCATTTAAAAAGTAACAACATACAAAATACTATGCCATTGCGCTTTGGCGCTTATGTGCAGGCAGAAGTTTTAGGTTTGGAAATCGCCAACGCCAGTGTAGTGCCTCGTTATTTAGTCATTAATGATCGCTTAGCTATTTTAGATAATGAGTCAAAACTTCACTACGCCAAGATTGATATTGTGCGCCAACAAGATGGTAATGTCATTGTCTCTAATGGTTTAGTCGATGGTGATCAAATGATTGTCTCAGCATTAGACTACCCAGTAGATGGGATGAAATTAGCCTTAGCGGATGATAAAACTGAAACTCAAGAAACACCAGATAAAAGCTCTGATGGTGAAGATGACACGCAAGTAGCCAACACCGAGACTAAAGGAGAGTAACCATGAGTTCACTTTCTGACAACAAGGCTGGTGAAAAGAACAACACCAAAGCGACAGATTTATTACAGGTAGATAAAACCATTGATACCAATACCGGTATTATCGCGTGGTTTGCCCGTAATGCCATCGCTGCTAATTTATTAATGGTGTTTATCTTATTGGGTGGTTATTTGACCATGCAAACTATTGATAAGCAGATGTTTCCACAGGTAAAAATAAATTGGATTTCTTATGCTGCACCATACCCAGGTGCTGCACCGCAGGAGGTTGAAGAAGGGATCACTATTAAGATTGAAGAAGCGCTTAAAACGGTGCAAGGTCTTAAACGAGTTATTACCTATTCTAATCGAGGTTACTCAAACGGTTGGTTTGAAGTTGAATTAGACTATGATCCCCAAGTGGTGCTTGAGGAAGTTAAATCGGCTATTGACTCGATTTCAAGTTTCCCTGATGGCATGGAGCGTATTAAGGTCGAACGAGAGAAATTTCGTCAAGAGGTAATGTACATAAGCCTGTATGGTGATTTAACTAATGGAGATTTAAAAGAGTTGGGGCGCAAGCTTCATCATGAAATTCAACAGTTATCTAAAGTTAATGTGTCTGATTTCTTTAGTGGCTTAGGTTATGAAATATCGGTAGAAGTTAGTAAAGATAAACTTAGAGAATATGGCTTAAGTTTTAGAGACGTTGCAAACGCGGTACGTAGCTCGTCACGCAATATGTCAGCAGGGCAAATTCGCGCTGAAAATGGCTATATAAACCTTAGGGTAGAAAATCAAGCTTATCGTGGCTACGAATTTGAGCAAATCCCAGTTATCACCTTAAATGACGGTACTAAGGTGTTATTAGGGGATGTAGCAACCATTATTGATGGCTTTGAAGAAGGGCTACAATATTCCAAATTTAATGGTAAAAACTCGGTAACTATTTTTATTGGTGCAGCGGATAATCAAAGTATCACTGATGTTGCTGAGCAAGTTAAAGATTATGTTGCGCAAAAGGCAGAAACATTGCCTAGCGGAGTGAAGTTAGAAACTTGGGTTGATATGACTTACTACTTAGAAGGTCGTCTCAACATGATGGTCGACAACATGAAAAGTGGTGCTATATTGGTTTTTCTAATGTTGGCGCTGTTTTTACGTGTTCGCCTAGCTTTTTGGGTGATGATGGGCTTACCGGTTTGTTTCTTAGGTACCTTACTTATCATGCCGATGGAGTTTGTTGACGTTACTATCAATGTTATTAGCTTATTTGCCTTTATTTTAGTACTGGGTATTGTCGTTGATGATGCTATTGTGATGGGCGAGAGTGCCCATGATGAAATCGAAGCACATGGTCACAGTACCGATAATGTTATTCGTGGTGTTAAACGTGTGGCAATGCCTGCTACCTTTGGTGTATTAACTACTATCGCAGTGTTTGTGCCCTTTTTATTCGGCGAAGGCCCTTCATCAGCCTTTGGTAAAGCCATAGGCTCAGTGGTTGTACTTTGTTTGATTTTCTCTTTGATTGAGTCAAAGCTTATTTTACCTGCGCATTTGGTCAAAATGAAAATTAAAGAATTCAACCCGAAAAACCCATTGGATAGAATTCGTCGTTGGGTTGATACTAAACTGAAAAACTATATCGAGAATACTTACCGACCTGCTCTAGCTGTGTGTTTAGAGTATCGCTATGCGGTATTAATGTTTTTTATTAGTTTAATGCTATTGAGTGCAGGTTTGTATAGCGGTGGTTTTGTTCGATTTATCGGACAACCTAAAATACCTCATGATTTTCCGCGTGTTACAGTAGAAATGAATGTAGATGCATCTGAAAAATCAACCTTAGAAACCTTGCTTAATATAGAAAATATTCTCTATAAGGTTGATGAAGATATTGTTGCACAATATGGCAGCTCAATGATTTCTGATATGCAAGTTGACCTGCGAAGCCGCACTAGAGGTCAGGTAATGGTTAAATTGGTTATTCCTAAAGAGCGCGCCATTAATACCTTTGAACTCGCTGATTTATGGCGCAATGCAATTCCAAATTATCCTGGGGTTAAATCATTAGCGATTGATGATAATTTATTTGGCGGTGGCCGAGATGATGGTGATGTTGCATTCAGGTTAGAGAGTACCGATGATGCACAATTATTGGCTGCTGCTAAAGCACTAAAAGAAAAATTGAATACGCTCAAAGGGGTGGGAGATGTTAATGACTCTCGCCAAACCAGTGCCAAAGAAGTGCAATTATCATTAAAACCGTTAGCACACAGTTTAGGCTTGTCATTAGCCGAAATTGCCTCACAAGTGAGTTACAGCTTTTATGGTTTAGAAGCGCAACGTATTTTACGAGACAGCGAAGAGATTAAGGTAATGGTGCGCTATCCGCTTGAGCAACGAAGCAGTGTTGGTCATGTTGACGATGTAATGATACAGGCTCCTAATGGCGCTGAATTACCTTTGTCTGAGTTAGCCGATATCACATTAGTTGATGGTGTTACTCGTATTCGCCGCGAAGACAGTAACCGTACCATTAATGTTTGGGGCAGTGTTGATGCCGAACAAGTTGAACCATTTGAGGTAGCAAAAGATATACGTGATAATTATATACCTAAATTATTAAGGGAATTTCCGTTAGTTAAAAGTGAAGTTTCAGGGCGTATTCAAGAAGAAATGGACAGTGCAGATAGCCAATTACGAGACTTTGTGATTTCATTAATGGTAATTTTTTCATTGCTTGCTATACCTCTAAAATCATATTCACAAGCTGTGATGATCATGGTGGTTATTCCTTTTGGTATCATTGGGGCGGTATTCGGTCACTTTATTTTAGGCATGGACTTAAGTGCTTTATCTGTGATGGGCATACTCGCCGCATCTGGGGTGGTAGTAAATGACTCCTTGGTAATGGTTGATTATGTTAACCGTGCAAGAAAACGTGGTGAACGTTTAAAAGATGCTGTTATACATGCGGGAACTAAGCGTTTTAGAGCAATTATGTTAACCTCTATCACCACCTTCATTGGCTTAGTACCTATTATCTTTTTTGAAACCAGTGCACAGGCACAAATTGTGATACCTATGGCGGTGTCACTATCGTTTGGTGTATTGTTTGCAACCATAGTGACCTTGGTATTTATCCCAAGTTTATATATGATCATCGAAGACTTGCGTGGCGTTTTTAGCCGTAAAAAGAAAAAAACTTCATCCAAAGCTTCAACCCTTAAAGCACCAGAGTTACCTGCTAACTAGAAGCCTATGAGGGGAGTCATTGAAACTGTAAAACCACTGCATTAGCAGTGGTTTTTTTATAGTATAAGGGCTAACCTTAGGTCATTGATTATTTAATAAAGATGTGAATATGAATAGATTGGCGAAGTTGTTTTTTAGTGGGTTATTGTTATCTGTTTCTTCAGTTGTGCTTTCTCAAACCCCTGAAATTGTGCATCAAAATTTACTGCAATCTATAGGCAATAAAGGAAAGGTAGCTGTTGAGATAGATGGTTTACGATCGCTGTTACTCAGTGATAAACCTGCATTTGTCATGGCCTTGCCTCTGCCTACTGGAGAAATGGTCCATTTTAAATTAACTCCAGACCGTGTGATGGCAGAAGAATTAGCGCTAAAATACCCTAGCATCAGAACATTTAGCGGTGTAGCGCTTAATCAAACCAATAGTACCGGGCGTTTCGATATAACGCCAAACGGTTTTCACGGCATGTTTTACTACAACGGGCAAAGGGTGTTCCTTGAGCCTAAAAGTGAAAATATTGCGACAGAAAACAGCCATAGATTAGCACAGGCAGGCCGCGCTTATATTACCTCCACTAATGAATATAACAGTTATTTTAGTTATGATCGGCCGATAAAAGCTCGTCAAAAGCATCATTATCACCAACCAAAAACAATAGTCAAACAAACACCAAGCTTGTTTGCTAGTGCTAATAAAACCGCAAGTAAATCAACAGAGAGTGCGATGAAAACCTATCGACTTGCAATATCTGCCACCGGTGAATATACACAATTTCATGGGGGTACTGTCGATAGCACTATGGCAGAAATTATTACCTTAGTGAATCGTTTAAATGGCGTGTATCAACGCGATTTGGCGATTAAGCTAGAGTTAGTATCAAATAATGACTTATTAGTTTATACCGATGCTAATACCGACCCATTTAATAATGATGGTGATGACGGCGAACTTAATACTGGCGTTATTAATAGCGTTGTTGGCAGCACAAATTATGACATTGGTCATGTAGTTAATACCGATGGTGGGGGCTTAGCTGTGCTTGGCGCAGTTTGTGATCCTTTTTCTAAAGGTGATGGTCTGACAGGGAGTGCTAATCCTATTAACGATGCCTTTTATATTGACTATGTTGCGCACGAAATAGGTCATCAATTTAATGCGGAACATACCTTTAATGGTACTGCACAATCTTGCTCTGGTCACAGAGTAAATAATGCGGCTTATGAAGTAGGTAGTGGTTCAACCATCATGGCTTATGCTGGAATTTGTGGTGATCAAAATTTACAATCTCATTCTGACGACTTTTTTCATGCTATCTCTATCGATCAAATCAAAGCCTTTACTCAAACAGGTACGGGCAGTACCTGCGGCACAGTAACTGGTGTGTTCAATAATTTACCTACAGTTGATGCTGGCATTGATTATACTATTCCTGCCCATACGCCCTTTGTATTATCAGGCAGTGCCAGTGACACAGACAGTGAAAGTTTGAGTTATAGTTGGCAACAATTTGATTTAGGGACTCCAAGCTCATCGTTAGTAGAACAGGTGGACGATGGGAGCCGGCCACTGTTTCGTGCATTTTTGCCTACTAGCCAAACAGAACGTTATTTGCCAAAACTATCTGATGTATTAAATAATACCATTAGCATAGGTGAATCATTACCGACCACAGATCGTGAATTGAACTTTCGTTTAATGGTGTTTGATTATGATGGCGGAGTTAATTTTGATGACGTTACACTAACGGTTGTTGACACTGGGCAAGCGTTTGCAATGTCAGCGCCAACACTTGATGATGTGTGGAGCACTAATAGCCAGAGCATAAACTGGCAAGTGGCAGCCACTAATACTCAACCTATTAATTGCACTTCAGTCGATGTGTTATTATCGAGAGATAATGGTGAGAATTTTGATATCACTCTAGCGGAAAACGTAGCTAATAATGGGAGCTATACTACTAGCTTAAGTACTTTTTGTGCGAGTGATATTAATACCAGTCAAGCGCGGATAAAACTGGCGTGTAATAATAATATTTTCTTTGCTATTAATGAGGGTAGATTTAGTATTGATAAAGCGTTGAGTGCTGAAGACCTTGCTATTACCAATCAGCAAGCCCTTACAGTTACGCAGGGGGAGAGTATTAATCTCACCAGCTCGCAATTTAATTTTGCCTGTGAAACACCATCAACACTCACCATTGAAAGCGGTGATAACTACACTTTTGTTGATACTAGTATCACCCCAGACAGTGATTTTACGGGTAACTTAGTCGTTAATCTTGTTGCTAGCAAAGCTGGAATTAGCAGTGCGATTTATGGCGTTAATATCACAGTCGAAGAAAAACCTGAACCTGAGCCAGTACCAGGACCAACGCCAGAGCCAACGAAGCCTGAGTCAAGCTCGTCAGGTAGTGTATTTTGGCTATTGTTTATTGGTTTAATATTACCGTGGCGTGTATTACAGTTAACAGCGGCAACAAAACACATAACCCCGTCACTTTTATTGCCAAGAAAAGATTACTAAGGAACAGCTCAAGATGAAATTTATCACCTTAATATTTTGCACATCATTGATGATCTTATCTACGGTTGGTTGCAGCACTAATGCGGCTTCAGAACAGGCGGTGCCCATTGACGAACAAGTAAAAGAGTTACCTGTAGATAAAATTAACGCAGTAGATGTTACCAAGTTAAAGCAAGCATTATTTGCTGCCAAACAAAATAAAGATTACCGGCTGTTGGTGACTTCAGGGCGCAGTATTAGCGTACCTGGTGTGCAATCAGCTGACTATCAAGCCGTACTTGAGCTGTGTGGAAAAAACTATAATTCAGCGGTGGGAGATGTAATTAAGTCACCACAGCAAAGGCTTGAGCGAAAAAAGCAAATTGAATTTATGCGTCAATATAATGAGAAAATGGTGGTTATTTGTCAAAAAGCGTTACAAAGTCATTAGTTTTGATAAATTCGCCATTGCAGAGCTAATGGCGAATTTAAGACTTAATCTTATGTAAAAAAGCGTAAGTATTGAGCCTAATTATATAAAGGGTTTTACTTAGCTACCACTCTATTGGGTTTATTGATTACTGTAACTTACTTGCAAGAAAACTTCAGCGCCAGGTGGGATATAACCTGGTGCGGTTCTGTATGTTTCATCAGTAATATTATTGGCTTTAACTTGTAACTTCCATTTCTCATTTAACAAGTAATTAGCGCTGATGTTGACAGTACCATAGGATTTTAACGTAGAATTTGAATATGCGTCAAAACGAATGCCGTGGTACTTATAACTAGTACTAAACGTTACTTTTTCCCAAGTATAAACTGCCTCAACATTGGCTTTGTGCCTTGCACGTCGACTTAATTGAGTGCCGGTGTTTTTATCTTCAGTATCAGTGTATGCATAATTTGCTGAAAGACTCAGATCATCTATGCGCTTAGCAAGGTTTAGTTCTACACCTGCTATTGCAGCATCTGCAATATTGGCATATGTGTAGCTGCTATAATCATAATCAAGTAGGTTATCGAAATCTAAATGGAAATATGATAATTCAGTCTCTACGCCCGCAATAGTAGAACGCAGTAATAACTCCCAACTTTCAGATGTTTCCAGCTTAAGCGCTTGATTACCTGACCAACTATCATAAAGCTGATAAAAAGTCGGTGTTTTGAAACCTGTACCATAATTAATACTCGCGAAGACAGATTCACTAATATTATAACCTGCACTAACATTGTAGGTTACTTCAGAGCCAGTATCTTCTACGTCGTTATAGCGCACCGATAACTCGGTTAGTAAGTCAGCTTCTTCATAGAAAGCACTCAAGAATATACTTGAAGAGTCACGAGATTGGCCATCAAACGAACCATTACCATCGTACTTATCTTGGTAGAGTTGTCCGCCAAAATTATAGCTTAAATTATTCTCTGCGTTATAAGTACTATCATAGTTCACTTGGTTGCGAGTGGTTTGATTATTCGCAGGATAATCACCCAATCGTTGTTGCTTTTCTTGGTATTGCGCAAGGGATAAATTATGTGACCATTGTGCTTGGTTATAGCTTAAACCTGTTGATAATAAATGTTTTTTATATTTTTGCTTTGGTGCTAAAACGGTATAACTGCTATTGCCATCGTAATCATAGCTACCGTCATCGTAACGACCAACCCAATTTAGCGTCAAGGCTTCATTCAATGCTTGTTGGCCTTTAAGAGAAATATTGGTTTTTTCATATTCATCTTTGTCATCATCAACTGAGTAAGCATTGTCTGTTACGTCATAGCCGTTACTTTTCTCACGACTAACACTCAAGGTTGAAGCACCTTCGCCATGACTAATTCCTGCGGCGACCCCGGCAAACTGATAATTATTTGAGCCATACTCTAGTGCTGCATTGAATTCACCACTTGCTAATTTTCGTGTGAAAATTTGTATCACAGCACCTACTGCATCTGAGCCGTACATTGCAGCTCTAGGGCCTTTAACTATCTCAATTCGTTCGATTTGATAAGTTGGTATATCATTAACAGAAGCGCCGCCTGAACCTGTTACGGTATCAATACGTACCCCGTCAACAAGAAATAAAGTATGGGTTGAATTTGTGCCGCGAACAAAAGCAGAAGTTACTTGTGCAGGGCCACCATTTGCTGCAATATCAATACCCGCAGTGGTTTGTAAAAGTTCAGCAACTGATTTGGGTTGTATGCGATCAATATCCACTCGGTTAATGATTGACACGGTAGACATAATTTCATCGATTGACTGATTATATGGGTTACTAGTAACCAGTATCGTTTCGGTGTCTTGTGCACGCGTTGGTGACGTGTCAGCGAATACTAACGTTGGTGTTAAAGTACTAGCAATAGATAACGCTATAAGTGTTTTTTTCATGTTTGTTTATTTCTTAATAGCATTAAGTAAACACCCTCCGTGAATACTTAATGTCATACCTGCTCGGTATAAGGTTAATTCAGGCCGGTCTCCGGACTTAAAGTCACGCTATAAAATGTAATAACGCAATTTATTACCGTTGCGGGGGCAGTGTTGGAGTAATAGCTATAATCAGTATGACCAATAACTAGAGACCAACTTCCCGTTTCATTTGCATTCGCTTGTTCCATGCAAGCACAAACACCTGAAAAATAGACTTAATTGATTTATGCTTTATCTGTTTTTTCATAAATTAATTAAGGGCAAATGTTGATGACGTGCTGCCAACCTTGGCATAACGACATTAACGAATTTTGTACTACAGCGTTTTTATTAACGCTCTGGTTTTATCAATATCCGCGCATAAGCGTTTTAATTCTTTTACACTGCGCATAGTCATACGGTGCATAGCATCGGCATTAGGTTGAATAATTTGTTTTTTCTGCACTGCCGGAATTACCGGCCAATCTTGCCAATTAAAGCCTTGTTTATTGCTTTGATGGAGTGAAACAGGTTGAATAATGACTTGAATAGAGGTTTGTAATATTTTCTCAATATTGACCTGTGGGTAAGGGCTAGCAACATGTTCAAATGGATTGCTTACTCGACAAATATCTAAAAACTGTTGTGGCCAACTACCTTTGGCGACGGTGATCAAAGGCCGAGAGCCTAATTCATAAAATGCTGAAATAGGTGTTTTATCTTGATATTTTTTGGTGATCTGAGCAAGCTCTGTTAAAAACTGTTGAGCTTGAGCTTGTGCCTGTTGTGTATGTCCTGTTAGCTCGCCAAATGTACGCATTTCTGCTGCTATATCTTCAAAGCTATTTGGCTGAGAGTAGACGATATTAAAACCAAGCTGTTGTAAACGAGCCAGATCGTCACTAGGGCTTCCGCTTTTCCAAGCAATGATATAGTCGGGTTGTAAAGCGATGACTTTCTCAATTTGTAAACGGACATAATTGCCAATAACGGGAATGTTTTTCGCTTGTTCAGGATAGTCCGCAAAGGTTGTCGTGCCAATGATCTGTTCACCAGCGCCAATGTCATAAAGCATCTCTACTATGTGTGGAGCTAACGCTATAATAGTGGGCTTTTGTTTAGATTCAGTATTAGCAGAGCTAGCAAAACTAGCTATGAGTATTGTGAGCAAAAGTAAATATTTAATTGTAGTTTGCATATGGCTCTCGTTTGATCTTTTTTTAACTTTCTATTAGGCGTTTGGCTTATTACCAATCTATCCCTTGCTGGGCTTTAATACCGTTGTCAAAAGCATGTTTGATTGATTGTACCTCGCTGACCGTATCGGCTAGCGCTATGATGTCTCGATGACAGCCACGCCCAGTAATGATAACGTGTTGATCTTTAGGACGACTTTTCAATGCAGTGATCACTTCGTCTAAATCAATATATTTGTAAGCAACCATATACGTTAATTCGTCAAGTAACAGGACATCGATACTTGGATCATTCAATAATGCTTTATTTTTTTGCCACACTTTTTGTGCTGCAGCAATATCAAGGGACTTATCTTGGGTATTCCAAGTAAAACCGGTTGCCATCACATCAAAACTTACCCCGGCATTCTCAAGTAAGGTACGTTCGCCACAAGTCCATGTGCCTTTGATGTATTGAACCACTGCGGCCGTTAAGCCATGACCCACCGCACGCGCTATAGTGCCAAAGCCAGACGTTGACTTTCCCTTACCATTACCCGTAATAACAATAAGAATGCCACGCTCTTCCTGTGCATCATCAATACGCAGGTCAACTTTACTTTTTACTGACTGCATACGCGCTTTATGTTGAGTACTTTTTCGCTCTGCTACTTTTTTATCAATATTTTTATCTGTCATTTTTTTAGTCTCATTACTTTACGTGGTGAGTTTTAGCGGTTGGGTTATCTCTAATTGACTCGTCTGGTTTTAACCATGATAAATAGAAAAAATAAGCTCCCTAAAGCTGAGGTAATAATGCCAATTGGGATTTCAGCATTGGCTAGTGCTGAGCGCGCAATAATGTCAACCCAGATTAAAAAGCTGCCGCCAATTAATGCACTACCTAAAACTAATTTGAGCGTTGTGACGCCTATGAGTTGACGAACTATATGGGGGATCATCAAACCAACAAAGCCGATACCACCACAATAAGCAACAATTGTGGCAGTTAATGCTGCACAAAGCCCAAGCATCAATAGCCTTAATTTTTCAACGTTGACCCCTAAACTGGCCGCGCTTTCGTCGCCTAGCAGTAAGGCATCAATTTGACGATGTAATGCAATAATCGTCAAAATAGTGACTAGCAATACGGAGCCGATCACGTAAAAATTACTCATGTCTACCCGAGATAAGCTGCCCATCAGCCAAAAGATAACCCGATTAGTCGCAAAGGGTTCGCCGAAATAAAGGATAAACTGAGTGACTGACGCCAACATAAAAGATACCGCTACACCGGCTAAAAGTAACTGCTCTATTCGTTGTAAAATTTTTGCAACCAATACGACAATAGTGATGGCAAATAGCGCACCAAGAAAGGCGGCAAGCGGTAGTGCTATGTTAACATTGTCGCCTAAAGACAAATTAGCGATAGTTGCACCTAAACCAGCACCTGAGACAATACCAAATAAATAAGGGTCAGCTAATGGGTTACGGGTAGTATTTTGCAAAATTGCGCCGGCAATAGCCAAACCCATACCTGCTACGAGTGCCACAAGCACCCTTGGTACTCTAACTTGCCAAACCACCATATCACCGATTTTATCAGGGCAGTGGCCAAGCAAACACTCAAACACTTGCGAGTTACTCAACGCTGCGGGGCCAAAACTTAACCCTGTAATAGCAGAAAAAACAGTAAAGAGTAATAGCAGCAGTAGGGTAATAGCTATTTTATGCATTGTGAGCGCCTTGCTGAGATGGTAAGGAGAAAAACACTCGAGGTTTTTGCATATCAGCTGTTTGCGTAACTACACAAGGTAACCGAAACACAGTGCTTAACTGCGATTCAGTTAAGACAGAGCTTGGGCTACCGTCAGCAATTAATTGCCCTTGGTTTAATAACAGTAAACGTTGACAATATTGACTGGCTAAATTGAGATCGTGCACCGTCATAATTACGGTAATATTGAGCTGACTAATTAGTTGTAATATTTGATGTTGATAATACACATCAAGGTGGTTTGTTGGTTCATCTAATATCAGAATCTTTGCTTTTTGTACTAGAGCTCGGGCAATTAATACTCGCTGTTGTTCGCCACCCGAGAGTTGATCGTAGTGCATTTGCTGCGCATGGCCCAATCCCACTTTATCCAGCGCTCGCTTGATTTGTTGTCGATCGTGATCATTGTTCATTGCAAATAAGGTTTTGTGGGGTAACAAGCCCATTTTGACAATATCGATAACCGTTAAAGAAAATATAGCTTCAGCTTTTTGTGCGACATGAGAGAAGTGCTGTGCTAGCGCTTTAGCGCTGTAACTGGATATGAATTTATTATTAAGACGAACCGTGCCGTTAAGCTGAGAGGTTTTGTTTTGTTTCTGTTGATTAGTTATACAATGTAATAAACTGGTTTTACCTGCACCGTTGGGGCCAATAATCCCGATGACTTCGCCTTTATTTATGTCAAAGGTGATGTTTTTTAAAATGGTTTTATTGTTAATCTGCCAATAGAGCTGATCAATCTGTAATTGTATTGACATAATTAGCTGGTGTTTTCCCGCACACAAAATTCATTGTTGTAAATGTTAGTAGTATTTGAAGTCTAGCTATCTGACTTATTATTGCTGGTTATTGAAATTAAGCTCAATAAATTAATAACTTACAGTTGCGGGTACAGTTGAGGACTCATATCAAGGTTGATATTACACCCCATTCCCTAGCTTCAGGCAGAGATTCTACGCTTAGATTCGCTGATTAGCAAGCTTTAGGGGTTTAGATGGCTAAAAATTAAAGATGAGCTAGGTTTTAAAGCAACCAAAACACCCAAAATAATAAAAGCAGCCGAAGCTGCTTTTGTTATTTTCATAATGTATGTGCTGATAGGGCAAATTTTATTCACTCTATCATTGCCAATATTGCAATTACTACCAAATTTTAACGCGTTTTTCTGGTGCAATATACATGGCATCGCCTTTTTTAACATCAAATGCTTGGTAGAACTCATTCATGTTTGAAAGCGAACCTAATGCGCGGAACTCGCCCGGTGAATGAGGGTCAGTTGCTACACGGTTACGCATTGATTTTTCAACAATTTTAGAACGCCAAATTTGTGCGTAGCCCATAAAGAAGCGCTGATCACCGGTTAAACCATCGATTACCGGGGCTTCTTTACCGTTAAGTGATGCTTTATATGCTTTATAAGCGATAGTTACACCCGATAAATCACCAATGTTTTCCCCTAAGGTTAATTCCCCATTGACGTGTAAATCGTCAAATACTTGATAACCGGCATATTGCTCAACTAATGATTTAGTGCGTGTGGCAAACTCTTTAAGATCTTGCTCAGTCCACCAATTACGTAAATTACCTGTAGCATCATATTTACTACCTTGATCGTCAAAGCCGTGACCCATTTCATGGCCAATAACGGCACCTATTCCACCGTAATTTACCGCGTCATCGGCTTGCATATTAAAGAATGGTGCTTGTAAAATAGCGGCAGGGAAGACAATTTCGTTTACAGTTGGGTTGTAATAGGCATTGACTGTTTGCGGTGTCATTCCCCATTCCCACTTGCGTATTGGACCGCCTAACTTAGCAATTTCTTTTTCACTTGCGACTTTACGTGAACGAATAATATTGCCAACCAGATCGTCAGAAGCAATGGTTAATGCAGAATAATCTTCCCATTTGTCTGGATAGCCAATTTTAGGAGTGAAGGCGGCAAGCTTTACTTGTGCTGCTTTTTTAGTATCTGCTGACATCCAAGTTAAATCATTGATACTTGCACCGTAAGCACTGCGTAAATTTTCAACCAATTGGCTCATACGAGATTTGGCTGCAGGGGTGAAATGGCGGGCTACATAAACCTTGCCAATGACTTCACCTAAATTTCTGTTTACCACGCTCACGCCGCGTTTCCACTGTGGACGTTGCTCTTTTAAACCATTTAATTGTTTAGAGAAAAAATCAAAATTTTCATTATCTAAATCAGCAGTTAAGTAGCTTGAAAAAGCACTTAATGTATTAAAGGTTAAGTATTGTTTCCATACAGCTAGTGGTGTTTCAGCAAATATTTCACCAAAACCAGCAATAAAATCAGGTTGGTTGATAATTATGTCTTGTTGCGCTTCAACGCCTTCTGCTGTTAAAAAGGCTTGCCAGTTAAATTTATCAGTAATGCTGTTTAAGTTGTTGGTAGCAAATTTGTTATAACGCTTTTCACTGTCACGGCTTTGTACGCGGGTCCAGTGATGTTCAGCCAAACTGGTTTCTAGCGCCATAATATTTTTGGCAGCATCTTTACCCTTTGCTATTCCAGCAAGTTGGTAGATATTTTCAATATGAGCAAGATAACCACTACGTAAATTTACAAAACGTTCAGCGTCATTAAAATAGTAATCTCTATCAGGCAAATTTAAACCATTTTGCCAAATGTGAATGGCATAACTGGATGAGTTTTTAGCATCAACACTGATATAAAGTGCTAATGGGTTGTTTACCCCAGTGCTTGAATGCTTACCAAAGAAGCTAGCTAGATCATCTTTGCTTTTAATGTTATTGATTTCAGTTAACAATGACTTGATTGGTGTGATGCCGTCAGCATTACGCTTTTCTGTGTCCATGTACGAACGGAATAAATCGGCAACTTTTTGTTCGTCAGAGCCAACTTTCAACCCTTTAGTTGCTGCAAGCCCTTCAATAATGGCTTTTACATCATCATCGGCTTTGTCACGTAAGTCATAAAAAGAGCCTATTGCTGTTTTATCACCTGGAATTTCATTGCTATTCATCCAACCACCATTAACATACCGATAAAAGTTATCTTGGGGACGAATGCTTTTATCAATATTAGCTTGTTCAATACCTGATGCTAATGGTGTTTTTTGTGGAGCAGTAATACTGGTTGCTGCCGTGGAGTCATCGCTATTACTACATGCTGACAGTAGTAGTAAAGATGAACAAACTGCGCTTGTTAAAATCGCTTTCATTATTTGGCTCTCGTTGTATTTTTTTAATATGGTTATTAATGTGACTTTTAATGTCTATTTTTAAAATATGTTAATTATCAGGTGCGAAAAAAGCACTATGCTTTGATGTTACGGGGAATTGACCGTAAATTCTAGAGAACGAAACATCTATTTACATATTTTTTACATTTAGTAAGAGCGACAAAAGTAACCGCTTGATTAATTAACCTGTGTTAATCACTTTACTATAGTGTTTTTCGATGCGGCATCGCCACGTTTGAAAAAATAATACCGGCGACAAGCGACATAAAAATAAGAAAGGTTTGTGAGCCTAAATCATTTACCGCCAACATATGTTGTCCCGAGACTAGGCTGTTTAAGCCAATATAGACCTTACTACCGGGTACCAATACCACTAACCCTAACAACCGTACTATCGATGAGGGTAAATTCATAATGCGCGAAAATAAATTACTGTACACACCTAATGCAAAAGCGCCAACAAAAGCACCTAAAGCCACACCTAAATAAGTACTGGCCCAAATACTCGCACTAAAGGAAATGTAACCGGCGATCATTCCCCAAGGGGCATCTTTTAAACGAACCTTAAATAAAATAACCAGCGCGATAGAAAGCGTGGTAACAGCTAGCCAAGATGTCCATACCGGCATAGTGTCAGGGGCAACAAAACTGACTTCACCCCAAATGAGTTTGCCAAAAGCCATGCCTAACACGGCACCAAAATACAGCTTAAATAGCACCATAACACTGTCCATAATGCGCGCTGTGCCAGACATTAAATGTCGAGCGGCAAGCTCAGATAGACCTACTGTCAGCGATAAACCGGGGATGAAAGCAATAATGCTTGATAAAATAACCATAGGTAGGTTGATGCTAGGATCAAACATGGAGATTAATGAAGCAAGCATTGAGGTGATCAGTGCGGCCATTGGCTCTAGCATTTCAGTAACCCGACGCGATCGTTCAGCCCACTTAACAAAAATAAATACAATGAAGCCTAAAATAGTTGACCAAAAAACATCATGCCAACTGGTATGCATCAGCATGGCAAAGGCACCACTGGATGCGCCAAAAGCCAAAAATGTTAAGAAAGTACCGTAGGGCGCGGGTTTTGCGTTTACTTCATTTAATCGTTCCAGTGCTTCATCTAAACTACGTTCACCATTAATTAATTCGTCAACTAATTCATCTATACGCGCTAATGAGCCGAGATCAATTTCACCAGGTGTAACCCGCAATAAGTGATTGTATTGTTGATCATCATCATCGTCAGATAGAATAAAGGTTAAGGCTGTCGGCGTGATAATAAATGAAGCTCGAAGATCCAAAAAGTGGGCAATCGAGAGTAAATTATCTTCTAAACGGTAAGCAGTTGAACCGAGTTGATGTAGCGCCTTACCCAGTCGAATAATAAATCGCCGCTTTTTATAAAAATCAGGTGTTTGAGTCATAGAAATAATGAATAATGAGAATAGCTTTGCTAATGTTAATTGATTTTTAGCAATTGTATAGTTTTTCCCTTAAATTTATCAGGAAGTATGTATCAGGAAGTAACAATGACATTATTGATTATTTTAGCAAGTGTTTTTGGGGTGGTTGCACTTATGGTGATATTGGGTGAGCGATATGCAAAGCCAATGAGTGAAGGGCAACAAGCAAAATTTAGTAAAATATCATGGATATTAGTATTTGTTATTTTACTCGCTGCCATTATCAGAGAAATGATGTAAGTGAGAGAATGATAGTAATTATAGTTTACCCTTTAGGTGCCGAGTTTGGCCAATCAGCGAAAGGAAAAGGGTACACTTCAGAATTCACGGTTAAAAACTGATTGATTTGATATAAAAAGGTATTTAAGTTTTGTCCAAATTTTACCAAAGGCTGATTGGGTTTCTCGGCGAATAGCAAAGAAAAAAATTGAAAAACGGCAATAATAGTAATACCTAAGCGAACAAAGCCTGCTATGAAACCATAACCAAGCATGGCAATACCACGTTTAAGCGCATTTTTATTATGCCAGGTTTTTTCAACCTCATCAGCAGTATTAGTGTCATCAAACGAATCCGTAGCTTGCTGAGGTTCATTAATTGATGACTCAGATGAAGTTTGTTTATTAGCAGTTTGTGCTTTTGCGTGCGCATCAGCCGTGTTTTGTTCTGTTGATTCATTTGACACATCAGCTTGCGCTGCATTATGAGTCACCTCATCATTGTCTTGTGGTGTGGTTGATTTATCTTCATTATGGTTCATATCTTCTTCCTCTTTGTGACATTCAATTTGTGCTATTTGCCAAACGATTAATTAATTTGGTTTGTTGGTTGATATAGTTATAGCAAAGACAATGCCAGAGAAAATGTATTTTATTTTCAGCAGGTTAAGCTCATTCGTTATTACCCTGAATAATGAGAAAACTAAAAAGTAGTCAATTTGGTTACTAGTTGGTTTTTTTGACTTGGTATTATATCGAGAATTGTTGTTGCGCTATACAGAGCCCTTGATCATTATAGCTACGATCAAAGATTGAAATATTTCCCTTGATATCTTGAACGATGATATTGGTGGTACGCGTACCATACTGGGAAGAAACGATAAAAATTGAGCTGAGTAATTGTTCCCAATCTAAGGGGACACCGGTATTGGGAAGGTTTTGTATTGCTGCTTGTTGACTATTTTGCATTAAAGCAAATAATTTATCGATGTTTAATGGGTGATCTTCAGCAGCACCTATGGCATGAGCAAGTTGGCTTTGTCCTTGTGCCATTTTCGGCCATATATCATCAAGTGCGCCATTACATAAACTGTGAAAGCCCGTGGTTAATGGCTGCTGTTTTTTGGTGACGCTGTCAAAGCATATTAAGTTGTTTAGCTGGCCAAAGACTAAATTAAAGCCATTGTAATGATCCGCTGTTTTGTTTAACAGGGTAGTGATTTTATTATCGTTTTGCGCTAAAGCTTGTAAAACCAAGTCACCCCGAGAGCGTTTTTGCTTGTCAAAAAGCTGTGGTTGGCGATAGTTGGTTAATGCGCTGAAACGTTTGTGCTGATTTAAACCTAGCCAAGTGCCTCCGGCTTGCAGGTCTTTTCCTGCTAAAATGGGAGACTGCTTGCCATGATTAGGCCACCAATGCATCATTTGTGTGGGCCGTTGATGAAATTCATCACGGTTGGCACAAATGATCACTGGATATTGGGGATGTTGGTTAATGGCAAAAAATAAAATACACATACATTAGCCGTTTAGTGTTTAACTTATGTAAAGCGCTGTTCTGTTAAAGTGTTTTCTGGGCTAATTGTTTTAATTGCTCGTCAGTTAACGAAATATCTTTATTCAAATTGATGCCGACACCTTGTTTAATAATAAGTGCAGCAGTTTCTTTAGCTTCTTCTAAGGAATGCATTGCAGCAGTGCCACATTGGTACAAATTAAGCTCAGGAATATCATCTTGACTGGCAACATCTATCACATTTTGCATAGATTTAAGCCAAGCATCAGCTACTTGTTGCTCGGTTGGGGTGCCAATTAGACTCATATAAAACCCAGTGCGACAGCCCATTGGTGATAAATCAATTATTTCAATGTTTTCACAATTAAGGTGCTGGCGAATAAAGCCGGCAAATAAATGTTCAAGGGTATGAATAGATTTTTCGCTGATAATATCAACATTAGGTGTGCAAAAGCGTAAATCGAATACTGTAATGGTGTCACCTTTAGGTGTGCTCATTTTTTTGGCTATACGTACAGCCGGAGCATTCATAATCGTGTGATCGACGGTAAAACTGTCTAGTAAAGGCATAGTGGTTCTCTATAAATGTTAACAATTGCAAGGGATTTTATCACAGTCGTACAGGAAACGACTAATAAACTGGCGCATCAAAATCAACACCTTCATCAGTGTACGCTGTCACCATAACATCAGCGACTAAACCTTCAGGGTTGGTGACTTCATTTTCAAAAAACTGTTGTATTTGTTGACGACGACCATGTGCCGCCCAGTCTTGTGCACTGGCCCAAATTTCGTTAAATACTATCGAAAAGTTATTACGACTAGCAGATTCATGGTCAATTTGTCGAGTAACGGTATATTGAATGCAGCCTTGCTCACGATAAGAGTCGGGTTCTAAAGCTTTTAAGGTATTAAAAAGCGCTTGCTCTTTCCCTGCTTTGGGTTGAAATTGTGCTAAAACATAAACGCGTTGTGACATGATGTGTTCCAATATAAAAGTTGTGAAATAAAAGAGTGATTAAGTATATAATACTTCCACTTAGTTTAAAGAGATTTTGTTATGAGAGCATGTGGTGTAGAAATAAAAGGTAATGATGCAATAATTTGTATTATGTCAAAAGAGAATGGTTTGTATGATATCCCTCATACACGCGTACAAAAAGTAAGTTTAGATAATGCAGGTGATGCTGAGCAAGTGCAAAAGTTTCAGTTTACTTTCAATAAGTTAATGCAAGACTATCAGGTTACGCATGTCTTTATTAAAGGTCGTGCGTTAAAAGGTAAATTTGCCGGTGGCCCGATTGGCTTTAAAATAGAAGCGGCAATTCAGTTGATTTCAGACCTTACAGTTGAAATTCTTGCGGGTAGTTTTATAAAAAAAGAACTAGCGAAAAGCCAAGTTAATATAGACTTTCGCGATACAGGGTTAAAGCAATATCAAGAACAAGCCTTTGATACTGTATTTGCCTTTTTAGAGAAGCATTAAAAGAGTTTTATCATATATAGGATTATGCTAACTTTTGTCATTGGCACAACGACAATACTAAAAAAATCATGTCAATTTTGAACTCAGCTTAGGAATTATTATGAAGGAACAATTACGTCACCTTGGTGTAGTGGTATTCGTTATTACAACGCTGCTACTACAAGCCTGCGGTAGCTCAGAAGACAAACGAGTTTTTTCTATAGTCGCTGATGTGACCAAAGCAGAGTTTAGTCATGAATTCTTACAAGAATCTACAGACACAATTGCCATACAAGTAAACTTTGAGGGTGATGGTTTAATTGTGGGATTTGCGCCTGATGAACAACCCGTTGGATGGTTAAGTTATCGTGCAGAAAACGTCACTGATAACTCAGCGACTGTTTATATTGAGGTCACTAATGCGCAGTTTTTAGCTGTTGATACCCACACTACCAAAATTCGTATTGCCACCACCAATGATGATGCCAGTAAGTTTGCTGCTCAAGATATTGATGTCTCATTATTTGTTTGGGAGTTAACGACGGATAGAGCAAAAATTAATTTCAGTGCAACCTTTGGCGTTAGTCAAATCCCCTCAACAACTATTAGTATTAGTAGTGAAAGCAATGTGTGGACAGCAAGTGCTGATGTTGACTGGTTATCACTCGATGTTATCTCTGGCACCGGCGATGGCGCTATCGAGGTAACGCCAGATATTAGCTCGTTTTTAGCCTCTGGCCTACAACAAGCTAATATTGTGTTAACGGAAGTGACTTCAGGCGACACTAAATTGCTTCCAGTTGAGTTAGCGCTCGATAATATCTATTTATTTGCTGAACGCCCTGCGGTTGCCTTAACATCTACCCCAAATATTTCAGTTTTATCAACGACTGTTGCTGTTAGTAATAATGGAATTTCAGCGGTTGATTGGCAAGCATCAACCACGGCAGATTGGCTCACTGTTACAAAAACAAATACTAATCAACTGCACATTACCGCTGATCCAAACAGTGCACCGATGAACGAAAATTCATTCGCAGAAGTGCTTGTTTCTGCAAGTGAAAATCAAGAGGTGATCAGTGATAGTATCAAGGTGAATTTTTTCAACACTGAAGTAGTCGTTGAAGATAAAGTGCTTGATGCTTTAGCTATTAATAGCAATGAAATTCTGGCTTCTCCTTTATATCCTAAATTTTATGTTGCTGTGGGCAATCAATTACAGACCTATCATCAATATTCAGGGGAGCTTGAATCAAACCTAGTTGTATCACCAGAAGGCACAGTTTTAGAGCAATTGATAATGCATCCAGCGGGAGATTATTTGCTAGCAAAAGCCATTGAAACAATCACAGAAGCTAACGTTGATACCGGGGAAGAGGAAACCAAAGAAATACCACACCGTTATCGCGTAAACTTGCTTGATTACACCGTAACTGAATTAGCGGATTCTGACACAAGCGTTTCTTATGAACCAACAGCTATTGTTCGTTTGTCAGGGCGATATTTTGTGATAACTCAAGCATTAGAATTTGCAGACGAAAACCTACAAGTATTATTTTGGGATGGGGCTAATGCGTATTTTGCCAGTGACATTGACGTTGCTGCGCAGGCGGATACCTTTTTTGCTTTAGATAACAATACCACCACCAAATTTGCAAATTTAAAGCGTTATATTCCTCAAGCAAATGACTTTGGTGATGAAAAAATATCTATCACTTTAACCGATGAGTATCATCCTCAGCTATTAGGTGAAGCGCAATATATTAGAGATTTTATTGTCTCCAATGATGAAAAAAATATTTATGCAATTAGTGAAACTAGTGAATGGATCAGCTTTGATGGTGAAAATTTTGTCGATAATGGTTTGTTAGAAGCCAACTCCGATGTGGTGACATTATTTTTAGTAAAAGGTAATGATAGCCAGCCTAATTATTTTCGAATTAACACCACTAATGCGCTAGGTTTTTACTTGAATAGTTATGATGCGCAACAGACGGTTTTACATACTACCTTCACTGGTCAAAGTCAGCCTTCTCGTATTAAGCTATCTGGTGATAATCAAAGGTTGTTGCTCAATGTTGATACCTCAAATGACGCAGCTGTTACACCTCACGTTGAGTTGAAAACCTTGTCACAGTAAGTTTTTTTAAACGAAAGTTTGTGTCGCGGTAGCATTTTAAAGGAGCATTTATGCTCCTTTTTTGGTTTTTCAAACTACACTATCTGTAAATTCATAAAAAATTTCTTTTCAAAATGCTAAGAACATGATTTAATCAAACACCTGTTTGGAGGTCTGACCACTTGCTGGTTGCATTGATTTTCGTAAAACAACTCAATTAATAATGGAGAATACTATGCCAGAATATAAAGCGCCGATTAGAGACATGAAGTTTGTCATGCAAGAATTACTTGATTGCGATAGCCATTATCAAAAATTAGGTTATGAAGATGCGAGTCTTGATATGGTTGATGCAATTATCAGTGAAGCGGCAAAATTTACTGAACAAGTCATTGCACCTATTAATCAAAGTGGTGATGCGCAAGGTTGTACCTGGAACGATGGCGTAGTGACAACACCTGACGGCTTTAAAGAAGCGTATCAACAATATGTTGAAGGCGGTTGGCCAACGTTATCTCAATCAGAAGAATTTGGCGGTCAAGGTTTACCTCATTCATTAAATATTGCCATTGGTGAGTTAACGTCAGCAGCTAATCACAGTTTTGCGATGTACCCTGGCTTAAGTCACGGTGCATTAGCCACTATTGAAGCCCATGGTAGCGAGCAGCAAAAAAATACTTTTATGCCGAAGTTAGTTGAAGGCACTTGGACAGGTACCATGTGTTTAACAGAGCCTCACTGTGGTACTGACTTAGGTATGTTGCGCACTAAAGCCGAACTTAATGAGGATGGTAGCTACTCACTTACCGGTACTAAAATCTTTATTTCAGCAGGTGAGCATGATTTATCTGACAACATAGTACACATTGTTATTGCAAGAATTCCTGGCTCTCCAGAAGGAAGTCGTGGTATTTCACTCTTTATCGTACCTAAATTCAATGTTACAGAAGCGGGCGAAGTAAGCGATAGAAATGCCGTATCTTGTGGTTCAATTGAACACAAAATGGGTATTAACGCTAACGCGACTTGTGTAATTAACTTTGATGGCGCCAAAGGCTATTTAATTGGTGAAGTAAACCGTGGTTTAAACTGTATGTTTACCTTTATGAATGCTGCGCGTTTAGGCGTTGCTTCTGAAGGGGTTGCCGCTGCAGAAGCGTCTTTTCAAGGTGCTTTAGCTTACGCGAAAGACAGATTACAAATGCGTTCGTTATCAGGTGTGAAAAATCCTGAAGGGCCTGCTGATCCTATTATTGTACACCCTGACGTAAGACGTATGTTATTAACACAAAAATCAATTGCTGAAGGGGGTCGCGCATTAATTGGTTATTTAGCACAGTTAGTTGATATTGGGCATGCTAGCACTGATGAAACAGAAAAAGCGAATGCAGAAACTAACATGGCGTTATTAACACCTATTGCCAAAGCTTTTTTAACTGAGCTTGGCTTAGAGTGTACTAGTCATGGCGTTCAAGTATTTGGTGGCCATGGCTTTATCAAAGAGTGGGGTATGGAGCAATTGATGCGTGACACTAAGATCAGTTGTTTGTATGAAGGTACTACCGGGATACAAGCACTTGATTTATTAGCGCGTAAAATTTTAGGCTCAAAAGGTGAGATTTTAAAACCATTTGGCGCAGAAGTTACCGCATTCTGTGTTGAAAATGCCGGCAATGAAGCAATACAAGAGTTCATTCAGCCTATTATGACCTTTGGTGGTGACTGGCAAAAAATGACTCAAACACTAGGAATGAAAGCGATGCAAAACCCAGATGAAGTGGGCGCAGCATCAGTGGATTACTTAATGTATTCTGGTTATTTAACCCTAGCTTATTTCTGGGCGAAAATGGTGAAAGTAGCGCAAGACAAGTTAGCTGCTGGTGATGATGATAAAGCGTTCTACGAAGCCAAAATTAAAACAGCTCGTTTTTATTTTCAACGTATTTTACCACGTGCAAACGGTCATGCAGCCTGTGTTGAAAATGGAGCAGACTCAATGATGGCTTTAGATGCAGATGACTTTGAATTTTAGTCATTAATAATTGAGAGTTATATTAAAAGGGAAGCAACTTGCTTCCCTTTTTCGTGACTTTAATGTAGATAATTAGGGTTTAATAATCTCTTTTACAGCTAACACTAGTTTGGGATTGTTGATGTCAGAGCTGCTTGACTTATAAATAGCCTTACCTTGTCGATTGATAAAAAATGTTGTTGGCGTTCCCCGTACACGATATAACGCTGCGACAGACTCACCATTAACCGCGGTAATAAAATCATAGCCTCTGGCCTTTATTTCATCTTGAGGTAATGCACCATCGTCCTCGTTGAAACTAATCGCGATAATTTCAATACCAGATGCTTGATATTTCTGCTCAAGCTCCACTAATTTAGGTTGAAGCTTCTTACAATATGGACACCAAGTGGCCCAAAAATGCAAAATAATCGGTTTTCCTTGGTAATCGGCAAGGGAAATATTCTGGCCTGTTTGTGTGGTTAATTGCCAAGCTGGGGCCGTTGGATAATCAGCGGAATTAGCGCTAACCGTCCATATTAGGCTGATTAGCAACAACAGTGGTAATGGTTTAAGTGCTATTAACATATTCATTGGTGAATTTTATCTCTATAGAATGTTATCTATAAGACCCTACAACTCAATGATATATTGCAGCAATCACAAAAAGTAATAATGTTAATATCAAATTACCATTTAATCGGCGTAGTCAGCCAAAATTTCATCGGCAATTTTAGCGGCAATCATGATGGTTGGCGCATTGGTATTACCGCTAATCAGTGTTGGCATAATAGAGGCATCTATTACACGCAAATTACGCATACCATGCACGCTTAAGTGAATATCGACCACAGCCATGTCATCATTTCCCATTTTACAAGTGCCTACTGGGTGATAAATAGTATTGGCTTTGTTTTTCAAAAACGCCAATATCTCTGCATCGCTTTGACAGTTATTGCCGGGAAATATTTCCTTACCGTTTTTTTCGCTCAAGGGAGGTTGGGATAATATTGACCGAGCAACTTTTACCGCTTGGATCATGTCTTGCTGATCCTCTTCATGCTCAAGCATATTTAAGGTGATTTTAGGATGTAAATTGGCGTTATCACCATACAAGGTAACACTACCTCGGCTTTTAGGGCGTAATAAGCAGACATGCAAAGATATGCCGTAATTAAATAACATTTTTAAGTTTCGGCCATGATCATCAAAGGCTGCCGGAATAAAATGTAACTGTAAATCGGGCCGCGATAAATGAGGTTTTGATTTGATAAAACCGCCAGATTCAGCAACGACAGAAGTTAAAATACCACTGCGTTTTTTCTTAAAGTATTTTAGCGCTTGTTTATATGACCACCAAGCAGCTTTGGGTCTAAAGGCTAACAAATCACTCCTGTTGTGATGATTCACAACTACGCTATCAGGATGATCTTGTAAGTTTTGACCAACACCGGCTAACTCATGCACTAAAGGGATACCGTGTTTTTCTAGCTCTTCTTTGGGACCTATACCAGATAACATTAAAAGTTGTGGCGAGTTGAAAGCGCCTGCACTTAATAGCACTTCTTTTTTAGCAAAAATATGATGGCTTTTGCCATTAACTTTATAACAAACACCAGTGGCTATTTTGTCTTTAGTGATGATCTTTTCGACTTGTGCGCTGGTAATCACTGTCAAGTTAGTGCGGTGTAAATTTGGAGTTAAGAAAGCTTTGGCTGCACTGCAACGCTGACCATTAATTTGAGTCACTTGATAATAACCGACACCTTCTTGGTTTTTACCATTAAAGTCATCGGTTAATTGAAAGCCTGCTTGTTGGGCTGATAAAATAAAACTGTCATGAGCTGGCGGTTTTGAGCGAGAATCAGCAACATTCAACGGCCCGTTTACACCATGAAATTCATCTTCTCCACGCTCTTGGTGTTGTGTGCTTTTAAAATAGGGAAGCACCTCATCAAAAGACCAACCCTTGTTGCCCAATTCAGCCCAATGATCATAATCTTCTTTTTGACCACGAGTATATAGCATGGCATTTACTGAACTACTGCCGCCTAACGTTTTTCCCCTAGGGTTAAAGATTCTGCGGTTGTTTTGGCTAGGCTCTGGTACAGAGTTAAACTGCCAGTTATGCACTTTATCTTTCATTAACTCGATCACACCAATTGGCATGTGAATGCTCCAGTGCTTATCGGCTGGGCCGGCCTCTAACAAACAAATTTGATACTTACCGCAAGCAGAAAGTTTATCAGCCAATACACAACCAGCTGAGCCGCCGCCAATAATAATAAAATCAAAATTGTTCATGTTATTTCCTTTAAAGAAGTCAGACCACTTACTATGAGTTATCTAAGGTTACTTTTCAATAGCGCAATAAAAAACCTTGGATATGTCAATGATATTCATTGCGATAAATTGACTAGCACCATGTTTCCTGAAATTATTTTTCATTAAAAACAAAAATCTAAAATAACTATATTTAAAACAGCCTGTTAACTGTTTTTTTTAGAGGAGGGATAAATCAATGTTTTCTAAAAAAAGTGCTTGACAGGTTTTCTTTCTTTAATAGAATGCCCGCATTAAATATTCAGGTATTGATATGTCGTTATTTAGAAAGGAAGCTGTTTCCCATCAAAGTGAGCGTTTAACTGGTGCTATCACCTTAGCTCAACCCTTCTTAAACTAACTGTTCTCACTTGACGGCTATTCATGGCGATATAAACAGAATGACCATGGGTTACAACTCATTAGTTGGGGATATGGGGACTAACTTATCGGTTGATAAAATTCAGCACTTACCAATGACGCGAGTTATGATTGCTCACCGGCAAGAAACGATTAATATGGCAGAGCAAGTTTATCACTTGGATAATGGGGCTTTGCAGAATTTAACTGAAGTTTGTTCTCAGACAGCGAGTTGAAGGTATTGTTTTGACACAACTAACTAAACTTCATAAAAAAGAGCCTTATGTTTATCTTGTAAGTTTTCAGTAAAGCGATAATGCCATTTATCCTTAATATTCAAGGGTTGTTAGAGTTTTATAATTATAAATCAAAGAGGAAAGTAAACAATGTATTGCCAGCGGAAGCGAACACCAGAAAGCTTTTTATTAACCACACTTATAAAGTACTTTTTTAAATTATCACTCGTTCTTGTTTGTATAAATATGACCAAACTGAACGCCGCAATTGTTGATGACTTTTCTCGTCATGTTCAATATTACAATATAAAAATATCGCCAGATGGAAAGCACTTGGCTGCATTGGTCAATGTTGATGGTGGTAAAAGCTTGGTTTTTCTTGATGCAGAAACTTATAAAATCACATACGCGTTGAATTCAGGAAAAAAAGCCAACCGTCAGATTATTATTGGGTTAATAATGAGCGAGTCATCATTCAAGTTGAGCAATTACGTGGTTCACTGGAAAAACCACTAAATTATGGTGAGTTGTATGCTGTGAACTATGATGGCAGAAAAGGTCGGATGATCTTTGGTTATCGCTCAAAAGGCGGCATAGTTCTATCAGGGGATGCTGGTTTTTTAATTGATACCTTACAAGGAGATGATAAGCATGTGTTAATTCGCAAGCAACTTTTATCGCGTAAGTCTGATGTTTTACCTAAAGTAGTTAAGCTAAATATTTATTCAGGTAAAGAAAAAAAAATACGAAGTGCGCCTGTTCCTTATAGTCAATTTCTTATCGATAATCATGGTCAACCGCGCTTTGTTGCAGGCATTGATAAAAACTATAAAACAAAGCTTTATTATTCAGAAGGCAAGGGTGATAAGTGGCAAGCCTTTGGAAATGAGTTTGATGGTGAGTTTACCCCAGTTACTTTTTCTCAAGATAATCAAAGCATCTATGCATTAAAATCTAAAAATGGTGAAACCAAAGGCTTATATAAATATAATCTTGAAACCAAGAAAGAAACATTGCTTTATCAAAGTGACATGGTTGATCCCACCTATGTCATAAAATCTAACCTCAATAGCGTATATGGTTTACGTTTAGATGAAGATTATCCTAGTTATTTTTATCTTGATAACAATAATAAAGAAGCTAAATTGCATAAAGCCTTATACAGTGCTTTTAAGGGGGCAAATGTTGCCATTACCAGTGATACAGCGGACGGCAAGCAAATAGTTGTTAAAGTTAATAGTGATATTAACCCTGGTGCTTTTTATTTGTTTAATACCGAAACAATGCGCGCAAAGCATTTATTTAATAGCGCAGAATGGATAAAACCTCAAGAAATGTCTCAAGTTGAACCTTTTAGAATGAAGACCCCAGACGGTTTGATCTTAAATGGCTATTTAACACTCCCAAAAAATAATAAGGGAGAAAAACTACCAACGGTAATTTTACCTCATGGTGGCCCTCACGCACGAGATTATTGGCGATATGACCCCCAAGTGCAAATGTTAGCTAATGCTGGTTATGCGGTTGTACAGGTTAACTTTCGCGGTTCAACAGGGTATGGCAAAGCCTTTATGGAAGCAGGCTATAAACATTGGGGAAGCAAAATTCAAGATGATATTGTATTCGCCACAAAATATGTAGTTCAACAAGGTGTTGCGGATAAAGATAAAATATGTATCTTTGGCACAAGTTTTGGCGGTTACAGCGCTTTGCAAAGCGCGATTCAAACTCCTGAACTATTTAAATGTGCGATAGGGTACGCAGGTGTATATGACTTGCCCATGTTATACGAAGAAGGAGATATAACCTCGATTAAATGGGGAGATGCATTTTTAAACAAAACCTTAGGTACTGATGCGGAGCAACAACGCATACAATCTCCGGTCTATCATGTGGATAAATTAAAAGCCCCAGTATTAATTATCCATGGTGAAGACGATCAAAGAGCGCCATTGAAGCATGCAGAAAAATTAAAAGAAGGGCTTGATAAGCTTGATCATCAATATGAGTGGTTAGTAATTGATAAAGAAGGACATGGGTTTTACGATGAAGCTAATATATTGAAAGCCAATAAAAAAATACTTTCTTTTTTAAGTAAACACATTGGCGTATAGCTGAAGCAAAATCAAGCGTTGAATTAATTAAAAGTTATTTATAAAGAATGCTTTTTCTAAGGCAAAGGTGTATGTTTTACACCTTTGCCTATAATTACCTTATAACCCTAACACTTGTTTGCCTTGTTTAAAGACAATATCTACTGGAATATTAGCGGTTTCTAAACGCGCCAAATCAGCAGCCAGGCTTTCACTAATAACCCCTTTACTGGCAACTAAATCATCTACACCTTGATAATCCCCTTTCCCTTGTAATGTTAAAATCAGTTCAGAAAGTGAATCAATAGCAGCAGTCATTTTTGCTATATTAACACTGTATAACCCTTGCTCGTTTCGGCTAAATGCACCTTGTTCTTGGAAGTAATTAAAGCGCACCATATTAGCTTTTCCGTGTGCAGAGCTTGCGCCAAAGCGAACTGAACGGAAAATACCGGCCATAAAGGTGGTGTAATAATCTTCAAGCTTACCTTCAGTTATTGCGCCTTTTTCGAGTAATTGGCGGATCATGTATAAGCCTAAAATATCGGCTTTACCCTCTTCAAGGGCACTGGCATGTTCTTTTAACGATTGGCGAACAGTGCCTTTGCCATTGATGGTGTTTTTAATACCTAAACCGTGAGCAACTTCGTGAAACATAGTGTTGGCGAAGAAGCCGGTAAAAGTTACGTTTTCACGCTGCTCAGGAACAATCAGAGTGTCAGCAATTGGCTGCATAATTGTATCAAACTTTGCACGCATGGCATTTTTAAGCTGTAAGCGTCTTGTGCCTTTCTTTAATTGGACTTCTTCGTCATTAGGGAGATTAATCGCTATAGTTTTACTACCAGCATTAGAGTGTCCTGCATAGTAAATAACGTCATAAGCATTTAAATCAGCATCCGAGCCAGGCACTTCGGCTTTGTATTTTTTGGCGACGGGTAATTCTTTTTGGAGTTCTGGTAAGTATTGCGCGTACTTAGCGAGTTTTTCACTCCAAGATAAATCTTTAATTAATACATAGGACTCAAAAGCTGCGCGGTAGCCAAACAATTGATCTTCATAGGTTTCAATTGGGCCAATAACCACATCAATTGGGTTATTTTTCATATCCATCCAAGCAAAGTCAGAAACTTGATAATTGTCTGTACGAAGAGCAGTTGCACGCATGGTCAAGTAATTAGCAAACTCTTTGTCTTCTGCAAAGGTGGCTGCTTTTTCTAAAATAGCGGCAGCGCGGTTAAGCTCATCTTCATAGATTTCAGAATACGCAATCGTTATTAATTGCCCTTCGTCATTGCGGCTGATGACAGAGTATAAGCCATCTTTTTCAGATAATTTTGCCTGTTCAAACTCAGTTTTAGTCATATCACTAGGATAAAACTCAGCACCATGAGCTTTGGGTTTATGTTGTGTTAAAAAGACTTTGTCACCGTCTAATCTATCCCAAGGCCCATAGTTTATTTCTGCGAAACGACGTGTTTTTTCATCTTTTATGGCGGCTAAAAATGTTTTTTTATCTTGTGAAAACGCCTGTTGCCAAAATAAATCATCCATGATTTTAGACGCATCAATTAATAGCGCTAGCATTTGTTTTTGATTCATGGACAAGTGACTCAGATCAGTAGAAAGTGTCACTTCTTTATATATATCTAATCGGCTTTTAAATTCAGGCAATAGTTGTGGGGCAACGAGTTTGTTTTTAGTTGCGGTATCAGCAGTTGTTGCGTTTGAGCTAGGTTCATTGTTGCAAGCGGTTAATGTGGTTACGGCTGCTAGTACTAATGCAGCAATTGTTGTGCGTTGTGTGTTAAACGTGATCATGATGGTTCTCAACAGTTATTTTACTTATTGTTGGCATGGAGACTAAAAAAAAATGCTAGCAAGTGCAATAGCAAAGCCAAATAAAAGTATGAAGAGAGTGTAAACAAACGGGGGTTTTGCTGGTTTTAGCGGATTTTAGGTATAAAAAAACCGACAATTGTCGGTTTTTACATTCACCTAAACGGTATAATGTTTTCAAAAAACTCAATGTGCCTACTGTTAAAGTAGAGCAATATAAAACGAAGTCTTATAAGGCTTTAATTGCAGCATTTAAACGGCTCTTACTACGAGCAGCTTTGTTTTTATGAATAAGACCTTTACTTGCGTAACGATCTAAAATTGGTGTAGCAGCCGCTAATTCTTTTGTTGCTGCTTCTTTGTCACCAGAGCTGATTGCTGCGATTACTTTTTTTACCAAAGTACGCATCATTGAACGGCGACTTGCATTGTGTTGACGGCGCTTTTCAGATTGTACTGCGCGCTTCTTAGCTTGCTTTGAGTTAGCCAAGTTGAACTCCTAGAATATGTAGTATATAAGCTTAAATTTAAGGCGACGAAATATGCCTGTTTTTTAGCTGTTTGTCAAATGTTTTAATTGCTCGCTAGCAAATTAGCCAGAAAAAAGTCGCTAATAGCGCTTCTAATCGCAATAATACAGAATTTTGTTGGTGCAACTAGTAAAATAGTTAACCAAATATGTTGTGAACAACGCTAAGTATACATTGTTTAAATAGATAAAATCATCACATAATAGTGTTATTTCGTCAGAAAGTTTTTCGAGGGTGTTGTTTTTGAGTAAAAAATTAATTAAATCAGGGGTAATTGTTAGCGTGATGACCCTGATGTCTCGTGTTTTGGGTTTAGTGCGCGATGTGGTCATTGCCAATATGATGGGGGCAGGGGTTATGGCAGATGCGTTTTTCTTTGCCAATAAAATTCCCAATTTTTTTAGGCGTTTGTTTGCCGAAGGAGCTTTTGCTCAAGCTTTTGTTCCTGTATTAAGTGAATACCATAGCAACGACGAAAATAATGCTCAACACTTAGCTAAAAACCAACACATGCCCTCAGCTGCTGTGCCGCTTGATGAAACCAGGCGATTAATTTCACAAGTTTCAGGGACTTTAGGCGTTATAGTAACGCTAGTAACGCTATTTGGTATGCTGGCTTCGCCCTTGTTTGTTATTCTATTTGGTGGTGGTTGGTTTGTTGATTGGCTCAATAATGGTACTAGTAGTGTAGGTGGCGAAAAGTTTGAACTAGCGTCAAGCTTATTGAAAATTACCTTTCCTTATTTATGGTTTATTAGTTTTACCGCCCTTGCTGGTGCAGTGCTTAATACTATGGGAAAGTTTGCTGTTGCTGCATTTACGCCAGTACTACTGAATATTGTTATTATTTTAATGGCAATTTATGGTGCAGATTACACTGAAAACCCTGCCTATGCGTTAGCGTGGGGAGTGTTTTTAGGTGGTTTGATTCAGTTTCTTTTTCAACTGCCTTTTTTATATAAAGCTAATGTGCTCGTTAAGCCTTGTTGGTCATGGCATAGCCGAGGGGTTAGTAAAATCCGAAAGTTAATTGTGCCAGCATTATTTGGTGTTTCAGTCACACAAATCAACCTATTGCTAGATACTTTAATTGCCAGTTTTTTAATAACAGGTTCAATAAGTTGGCTTTATTATGCTGACAGACTACTTGAGTTTCCGTTAGGCTTGTTTGGTATCGGTATTGCAACTGTGGTGTTGCCCAGTTTATCTAAGTTACATAGTAAAAATGATCCTAAGCAATTTAAAGCCACCTTAGACTGGGGAATTAAAGTTATTTGTCTATTTGGTTGGCCGGCTTTAGCTGGGTTAATGGTATTGGCACAACCTATTATTATGGTGTTGTTTATGCGCGGTGAATTTACCGAAACCACTGTGTTGAATGTGTCTATGGCATTGTTTGCTTATTTGTCTGGGTTATTAAGCTTTATGTTTATTAAAGTGCTCGCACCCGGTTTTTATGCCAGACAAGATACCAAAACGCCAGTGAAAATTGGTATTAAAGCTATGGTCTCGAATATGGCTTTTAATTTAATGTTGGCTCCTTTTTTTGGTTATGTTGGTTTAGCCATAGCGACAACACTGTCGGCAACGTTGAATGCATGGTGGTTATATCGAGGTTTGAAGCGTGAGCAGGTTTATTCATTATCAACAAGCACTAAAATCTTTATTGCTAAATTAATGTTAGCAGCAAGTGTGATGGCACTAGTAGTGTACCAGTTATCTGATGATTTTGAGGTGTGGTTGGCAATGTCTATAGTTGAACAAATATCAAAATTGATAGTGTGTATCAGTGTTGGCTGTATGAGCTATTTTTTCGTGGTTTTTTTACTTGGCGTTCGTCTTAGTGACTTTAAAGTGAAAAGCTGAAAATAAAAGCGCTTGAAGTACTGATTATCATAGCGCTTTAATATATAATTCGGCGATTTATTTTTATAAACAGTCTTTGTGAAGGATTTTATTGCTCA
The DNA here is from genome assembly GCF_040362745.1 of Colwellia sp. KU-HH00111. Taxonomy (NCBI): domain Bacteria; kingdom Pseudomonadati; phylum Pseudomonadota; class Gammaproteobacteria; order Alteromonadales; family Colwelliaceae; genus Colwellia; species Colwellia sp. KU-HH00111. The sequence goes on from NZ_BAABWO010000001.1 coordinate 346,659, forward strand.
ATGCAGTTAGTTCGCGGTATACATAACATTAAACCTGAAGATTTTGGTTGCGTGCTGACCATAGGTAATTTTGATGGCGTTCACAAAGGTCATCAACGGGTAATTTCTGCATTAGTGACTAAGGCTAAAGCACTTAATTGTGTTGCCGCAGTGTTAGTGTTTGAGCCGCAACCGCAAGAGCTTTTTGCACCAGAAAAGGCTCCAGCAAGGCTTTGCCGCTTACGTGATAAATATGCTTTGTTAGCAGAATTAGGAGTTGAACGTCTAATTTGTGTGAATTTCAACCTTAAGTTTGCTAACCAAAGCGCCGAGCGCTTTATTGAAAATCTATTAGTTGAAAAGCTTGGTATTAAGCATTTAATCGTGGGTGATGATTTTCATTTTGGTAAAAATCGTACTGGCGACTTCGCTATGTTGTTGGACGCTGGAAAAACCTTTGGTTTTGATGTTACCGACACCGCAAGTTGTAAAATGGCAAATTGCCGAGTGAGTAGTACGGCGATCAGAGCCGCGCTAACACAAGACAACTTAGCTGAAGTTGAAGCTATGCTTGGCAGACCTTATTCAATTATAGGCAAGGTTTTTCATGGTGATAAGCGTGGCCGTGAACTTGGGTTTCCAACGGCGAATGTTTTGTTAAAGCGGCAAAATTCACCGTTAGAAGGGGTATTTGCGGTCAAAGTAAATACCAGTAAAGGTATTTTTAATGGTGTTGCGAATATAGGTGCTAGACCTACCATTAATGGTGTAAGGCAGCAATTAGAAGTCCATATATTTAATTTTAATGACAATATTTATAGCCAATGTATAGAAGTGGTCATTAAGAAAAAACTTCGTAATGTCATGAAGTTTGAGAGCTTAGTAGCGTTAACAGCGCAAATTAAGTTAGATAGCGAACAAGCACAACAAGTATTAAAGCATGTTAAATAAGTAGGTTAGACGGCATAAGTTAGCCAGTGTAGATTGGTCAACGTATGTTAGTTAATTGTCTGACAATTTGAACAAATTAAACAACCGGATAATGATTTTAATGAGTGATTACAAACAAACCTTAAACTTGCCTGCCACATCTTTTGCGATGAAAGGTAATATGGCAAACCGTGAACCTAATATGCTCAAAGAATGGGCGGCTAAAGATTTGTACGGCAAAATTCGTGCAGCGAAAAAAGGTAAAAAATCATTTATTCTCCATGATGGCCCTCCTTACGCGAATGGTAGTATTCACCTAGGTCATGCGGTAAATAAAATATTAAAAGATATTATTGTTAAATCAAAAACGTTGTCAGACTTTAATTCGCCTTATGTGCCGGGTTGGGACTGTCACGGTTTACCCATTGAATTAATGGTTGAGAAAAAAGTAGGCAAACCAGGTCATAAAGTGACGGCTGCACAATTTCGTCAAAAATGTCGCGACTATGCTATTAAGCAAGTTGATGGCCAGCGAGAAGATTTTAAACGTTTAGGGATTTTTGCTGACTGGGAAAATCCATATTTAACGATGGATTATAATACTGAAGCGAATATTATCCGTGCTTTAGGAAAAATTGCTGATAACGGGCATTTACAACAAGGCTTTAAGCCAGTGCACTGGTGTACTGATTGTGGCTCTGCTTTGGCTGAAGCTGAAGTTGAATACAAAGATAAACATTCACCTGCCATTGATGTGAAATTTGATATTAATGACGAAACGGTTGCTGATAGATTCTCACACCCTGAAAATCATAGTGGTGAAGGGCAAATAGGCATGGTTATCTGGACAACCACACCTTGGACACTTCCAGCAAACCGCGCAGTTTCAGTTAACCCTGAGGTAGAATATACCTTGGTACAGTGTGAAACACTACCTAATGGTGAAACAGGTCAGTTACGCCTAGTGATCGCGTCTGATTTAGTCGCGTCGTGCATGGACAGATTTGGTATTGAAAAATACTATGCGTTAGGTTTTTGTAAAGGCAGTGAATTAGAGTTAGTTCAATTACAACACCCTTTTTATGATTTTACTGTACCAGTTATTTTGGGCGAACATGTTACTACAGATTCAGGTACGGGTTGTGTTCATACAGCGCCAGGACACGGTGTTGACGATTTCGTGGTTGGTAAAGAATATAATTTAGAAGTGGCGAATCCGGTAGGTGCTAATGGTGTTTACCTTGAAGATACACCATTATTTGCTGGCCAGCATGTGTTTAAAGCTAATGACAGTGTGGTTGAGGTTCTAAAAGAAAAAGGTGCATTAATGCATCATCACGCTTTTGAACATTCATACCCGCACTGCTGGCGTCACAAAACGCCTATTATCTTCCGTGCTACCCCTCAATGGTTTATCTCTATGGATAACAAAGGGCTACGTGAAGAATCACTAAAAGAAATTGAAAAAACTCAATGGATCCCTGATTGGGGGCAAAGCCGTATTGAGAAAATGGTTGAAGGACGACCAGATTGGTGCATTTCACGCCAACGTACTTGGGGTGTACCAATTGCGTTATTTATTCATAAAGACACGGGTGCATTACATCCACGCAGTATCCAACTGATTGAAGATGTTGCCAAGCGTGTTGAAAAAGAAGGTATTCAAGCTTGGTTTGACTTAGAAGCAAGTGAACTTATTGGTGATGATGCTGTTGACTTTATTAAAGTACCTGACACCTTAGATGTGTGGTTTGATTCAGGGACTACCCATTACTCTGTCATTAATGCCAGAGAAGAGTTTGACTCTATTGCTGATTTGTACCTAGAGGGCTCAGATCAACACCGTGGTTGGTTTATGTCATCTATGATGTCATCGGTTGCTATGACAGGTAAAGCACCTTATAAACAAGTATTGACTCATGGTTTTACTGTAGATGTTAATGGTCATAAAATGTCTAAATCATTAGGTAATGTGGTAACGCCTGCAAGTATTACTAATAATTTAGGTGCTGACATTTTACGTTTATGGACAGCGTCAGTGAACTATACGCAAGAAATTACCGTTTCAGATGAAATATTTAAGCGCCAAGCCGATGCTTATCGTCGTATTCGTAATACATCACGCTTTTTACTAGCCAACTTAAATGGTTTTGAGCCTGCGCAGCACTCTGTTGCTTTTGAAGACATGGTTGCCTTAGATCGCTGGGTAGTTGATAAAGCTGCGCGTTTACAAGAAGAAATTGTTAATGCTTACAATGAATATGAGTTTCATGTTGTAGTGCATAAGTTAATGAATTTCTGTACTACCGAGTTGGGTGGATTCTACTTAGATATAATTAAAGATAGACAATACACGGCTAAAGCTGATTCAAATGCACGTCGTTCATGTCAAACAGCCATGTATTTAATCGCTGAAGCGATGACCGCTTGGATGGCACCTATTTTATCATTTACCGCGCAGGAAATTTGGCAAGCACTGCCAACACCGGCAACAGGTGAACGTGATGAGTTTGTCTTTACAGGGGTTTGGTTTGATGGCTTAGCCACAATGCCAACAGATACTGTTTTAGGCAATGATTACTGGAGCGAATTGTTATTAGTGCGCACTGAAGTTAACCGTGCACTAGAGCTTGCTCGTAAAGAAAAAACAGTTGGTAAAGCGCTTGAAGCACAAGTCACTTTATATACCACAGCTGGGTTAGCTGATAAGTTAACGCAATTAGGTGAAGAATTACGTTTTGTGCTAATTACCTCTAAAGCGAGTGTTGAAGTGGTTACTGATGCAGAGCAGGTTCCTGATACTGCAGACTCAACTGATGTTGATGGTCTATGGTTGTCAGTTTCAGCCGCCACAGGGACAAAATGTGATCGTTGTTGGCATGTAACTGAAGATGTGGGAGCCAATGAAGCACATCCTGAATTGTGTGGTCGTTGTGTGACTAATGTTGATGGTGACGGTGAGCAAAGAAAGTATGCTTAAATAACTTTGAACAATAGCTATTTGTTATTGATTGTTTTAAAAATTAAAAAAGAGAATTTTTATATTGAATAAGCTGTTTACAGAAACCGGTTTGCGTTGGTTGTGGTTAACGTTACTTTGCCTAATACTCGATCAAGTAACCAAGCACTGGGTTGCCGGCTCAATGAATCTAGGTGATTCAATTAATGTTTTACCTATTTTTAATATTACCTATGTCCATAACCTAGGGGCTGCATTTAGCTTTTTAGCGGATCAAGGTGGTTGGCAGCGCTGGTTTTTTACTGCCATTGCCACTATTGCGAGTATTGTGTTTACTGTTTGGTTAGCAAAAACCCCAAAGTCACAACCGTTAATAAGTATCGCTTTTGCGTTAATGCTAAGCGGTGCTGTGGGTAACCTCATAGATCGAGCTTTGTTTGGTTATGTTATTGACTTTATTCATTTTCATTGGGAAGGAAATCACTTTCCTGCTTTTAATGTTGCTGACTCAATGATTTTTATTGGTGCAGCGTTAATGATTTTAGATTCATTTATCAATAACGAAAATAGCAGTCAACCTAGTGCCGATTAAGCATGCAGGTTGGAATTTATTCCAACAAAGCGTTAATAATACAGAAGATAAAAAAATGACTACCGATAAAAAAATTCAAGCAGATTCAAGTGTACTGGTTCATATCACTATGAAGTTAAGTGATGGCTCTGCTGCAGACAGTACCAAAGTTAATAATAAACCCGCTAAAATCATCATGGGCGACCAAAGTGTTTCAGCGGCTTTTGAAGCACAACTGTTAGGTATGACTCAAGGAGACAGTAAAGAGTTTACCTTAGCCGCTGTTGACGCATTTGGTGAGTCAAACCCTGACAACATTCATTATATGGATATCGACAAGTTTACTGCTGAAGTACCCGCAAAAGTTGGTAATATCATTACTTTTTCACAGCCCGGTGGTGAATTGCCAGGTATGATAAAAGAAGTGAATGGAAATTCTGTAACAATAGACTTTAACCATCCACTTGCTGGTCAGCCAGTAACGTTTGTGATTGATTTAGTAGAAATACTGTAAATGTGGGTTGGATTTTAATTCGACAATTACAACATTATTTAATCGATAATAATTGAAATGTGTTTTATCAGAAGCAGTTTTGACCGACAGAGAATATTATGGAAATTATCTTAGCAAACCCGCGTGGGTTTTGCGCTGGTGTTGACCGTGCGATTAGCATTGTTGACCGAGCCTTAGACTTATTTGGTGCGCCTATCTATGTGCGTCATGAAGTTGTACATAACAAGTTTGTAGTTGATGGCCTTAAAAATCGCGGCGCTATTTTTGTTGAAGAACTAGACGAAGTACCAGACGATAGTACGGTGATTTTTAGTGCTCATGGTGTGTCAAAAGCAGTTCGCAATGAAGCCAAAAAGCGTGCTTTAAAAGTTTTTGATGCTACTTGCCCACTCGTTACCAAGGTGCATATGGAAGTGGCACGTGTGAGCCGTAAAAATTCTGAATGCGTACTTATTGGTCACGCAGGCCATCCCGAAGTTGAAGGAACTATGGGGCAATATGACAGCGAGACAGCCGGAATATACTTGGTTGAATCAGCCGAAGATGTCTCAAAGCTAAATGTGAAAGATCCTGCTAAGTTATACTATTGTAGTCAAACCACCTTATCAGTTGATGATACCTCAGATGTCATTGATGCCTTAAAAGTAAAATTCCCATTAATTAAAGGGCCGCGTAAAGACGATATTTGTTATGCAACGCAAAACAGGCAAGATGCGGTACGCGCAATTGCAAGTCAAGTTGACCTACTGCTAGTTGTTGGTGCCAAAAATAGCTCGAACTCTAATCGACTACGAGAAGTCTCAGAAAAAGTAGGAACGACATCTTATTTAATTGATACCGCAGACAATATTGAAACATCATGGCTTCAAGGTATTAATAAAATAGGGGTTACTGCCGGTGCCTCAGCCCCTGCTATTTTAGTAAAACAAGTGATAGAAGCATTAAAAGACTTGGGTGGTCAAGAGGTTAATGAATATCCTGGCAGAGAAGAAAATATTGTATTTGCAGTTCCGGCAGAATTGAGCTAATCTTAACCTTGCTTATAATTTAATCGATATTTGCAGGGTGCTGCAAAGATATATACAAGCACCAAGGTAAGCGCCGAGGGTACTAAATAGTAGGATTTAAATATATCCTGTTGATATGACCCTAGGTTGGCAAAGTAAGTATGTTTAAAGGAAGGATACGACAAATAAGGATATGGGTTAATGCAGTTCACATTAGTGATTTTTAGCACATATAAGTTTACACTGGAGTCGGTAGCAAGTGCAAAATCGGCTCGTTATGCTCTTATGCCTAAAATTAATGCAGCCTTTAACCCTGCTATGTTAAATTTTAATAACTCATTAATTGAAGGTTTATTAGAATTTAAAAAAAGTATTACATTTAACAATATTGTTTTATTAAAAGAACTTTTTTTCACATCCCCCCAACTGAAAATCACTCTTTTCAAAACTGTTCTAGTACAGTTTATGCTAATTACTTGTTTTTGTTATTCAAAAATAGGTATTATGGTAAATCTATTTAATAAAGAGAAAGGCTATGTCTCTAAATACTCTTCATAAAGCGAGAAAGCAAAAAGGTATGACTTTTATCGAAGTTCTTATCGCTTTGGTCATAATGGTTACTGGCATATTAGGTGCTGTGGCGATGCAAGCTACAGCTAAAAAAGGCAGCTTTGATGCGATGCAGCGGTCATTGGCATCAAGTTTAGCCCAAGATATTATTGAACGCATGCGGGGTAATGATAGTACCGCGCTAGCACTATATGCTGCAAGTAGCCCTTATGGTTCTGGAAAAATTGCCGCATCGCCTGTTTGTAATTCAGGTGCAGCTTTATGTACACCTGCTAATATGGTTACCCACGACCTTTTTGGTTGGGAACAAGCGTTAATGGGGGCTGGGTCTCAAAACAGCGCTGGTGATAAGGTCGGTGGGTTGGACGGAGTTGTTGGCTGCATAACGGTAAACGGTAACGCGGTTACAGTTGTTGTTACATGGACAGGCAAAGCGAAATTTAAAGATGCTAAAAAGGTTGATGCTTGTGGTGTAAGCAGTAATACGCGTCGGCAAGTGGTTGTCGATGCTTATATATTATAATCAGCTAGAAAATAAGCCTAAGTTGAGATTTTAGCAAATGAAAATAAAAACGAAATATAATAAGCATAATGTTAGCGCTTATCAGCAAACCCAATTAAAAATTAAGCGCCAGCAAGGTTTTAGCTTGCTTGAAATCTTTGTTGCTCTAGCTATTGGGCTAGTCATTTTTGCTGGCGTGTTAAGCGTGTTTGTCGGTATGAAAAGCACAGTGAGTGAAACATCACATTACGGCGAATTACAAGAAAATGGTCGATTTGCTATAAGTGTATTAAGTGATGATTTACTAAGGCAAAATTTTTGGGGCGATTATACTGGCTCAATTACGTTGGCAAATATCAACCCGGTACCTGCTGCGCCCGTTGGTGAATGTGTTGGTGGGGGAGTTAATAATGGTACCTTTCCCCTTGCTACAGGTAGTTTTAGAACACTGTGGGCTGATACAGTAACTAACGCCAGCATATTATCGGGTTGTGTTACAGATGCAAAAAAAAAGTCAGACGTATTACAAATTAAACGTGTTGTGTCTACACCTGAGGCATTAGTTGCAGGGGCTGCGGCACCAGCGGGTAATTATTATTTTATGAGTAACATGGACAATGGAACCCTTTTTGCTGCAGGTACGGTACCTGATGTGAAAAATGGTCGAGTCTGGGAATATCAACATCACATTTATTATGTTAGAGATGAAGCCGTTGGTAGTGATACTGTACCGGTATTAATGCAAGGAAGATTAGCAAGCAACCTATCTTTTGCTCCTATTATTGATGGAATTGAAATGGTTCGCTTTGAATTTGGTATCGATATGGATACAGACCCAACTGCCGCGGGTTATGGCATTGTTGACGCCTATGTCCCTACGGGGAGCATGACTAATGCGTTATGGGATAATCAATTAAGCCGAATAATATCAGTAAAAATCTATGTACTGGCTCGTAGCATTAAAAAAGACATTAAATATAAAAATAAAAACACCTACAGCTTAGGGGGCTTTAATTACACAGTTGATGATAACTATCGTCGTTTGCTGTTTAGCTCTACAGTGACTTTATATAACGCAAGTATAGATATGTGGAATTAACCAATGATTAATAAATATTATGCTTTAGAAAATAACTCTTTTAAAAAGTCGAAAAAACAACAAGGGGTGGTGTTAGTCGTATCCCTAGTTTTTCTTGTTGCCTTAACTGCTGTTGCTGCTGCTTTAATGCAAAATACTACATCAGATATGAAAATGGCTGGTGCAAGCAATGAAAAAGTTGTGGCAACTCAAGAAGCGATCAGTGCGGTTGATGAGTCGATAGATTATCAAGTTAATGTGCTACCAACGAATGTCTTTACTCAAGGGTTAAATATGTTGCCAGGCTATACTAGCGCTCAGCTTTTACCTTCGACAACTAAAACAGAAGCAAGTGCAAGTGCAGATGTGGTGAACAACCCTTTTTTCGAAGAATTTGCTTGCCCGAGATCGGCTGTAGGTACTTCGGTAGGGATAATAGAATGTAACTTCTTACAATTACAGATTCAGCGCCCTTATGGTAGAAAAAACACTAGCAATGTAGTGATCGATACTAATATTGCTCAACAATTGTTAACAAATAATTAAATTATTACTTAAGTGAATAGCTAGACAAGTAGGTTTAGGAGGAATGATGAAAAAATATATATTAGTGACACTATTATGGGCATGGAGCAGTTTGGTTTTAAGTGATGATATTGATTTATATGTGAAAAACACATCCGCCACAGTACAGCGGCCCAGTGTATTGATTATATTAGATAATTCCGGTTCTATGGGAAATGTAAATAGCTCAGGAAGTAAAGCTAATGAAGCAAGAAAAATTATTGTTGATTTGGTCAATGATAACGGTGATATAGATTTTGCTTTACAGCTTTTTAATAGAAACACAACGAGTAGTAACGATGGAGGTCGTATTGTTTTTGGTTTTAAGGATTTAAGTATTGCAGCAAATAAAAAAGATTTATTAGATTTACTCGATACTGATACTAACAATACAAACAATAATTTTACCATCCTTAAAGGGTCTCACACACCTTTGTCAGAAGCGCTCTATGAAACATATCGATACTTTTCAGGTAAATCGGTTTTTTATGGAAAGGAAAACGACCAATCACTACCAATACCTCCTAGCATTATTACAACAGGAAATTACACTAGCCCATTTGCCGGTATTTCCTGTAATAAAGAAATTACCGTTATTTATATTACCGATGGCTCCCCAACCAGAGATAGTGCCGCAAATGGCGATATTAAAAGTCTAACAGGTGCAAGCGACAGTGACGCTGAAGGTGGGAATTTTTTAAATGTATTAGGTCAATGGATGGGAACGAAGAACTGGTTAACCTTTGCTGATATTGATGATACTCCAGAAAATAATGTGCTAGCTTCTGTAAAAATACATACCGTTGGTTTTGGTAGTGTCACCTCAAATACTGGTGTTGTTAAATTACTAAAACTTACAGCTCGAGACGGTGAACCTCTTGTTAAAAAGGCAGGTTATCATTCTATGCCCGCCGGCGGGAAATATCATAAAGCGACCACAGCTGCGGCTTTAAAAGTTGCCTTAGCAGAAGTAATTGAGCAAGTAAGAGATACCAGTACCTTAACCTCTGCTTCCGTATCTGCTAATAGCTTTGATCGTACTCAAACTTTAGACTCTGTATATTATGGTTTGTTTGAACCAAGTACAGCAGCAAGATGGCAAGGTAATTTAAAAAAATATAAAATTGTTAATGGTGCTCAAGTCGATGCCAATAATAAGCCTGCGGTCAACTCGTTTGGTGAGTTTGATAAAGATGCCAAAAGTTTTTGGTCTCCAACCGTCGATGGTAACGATATAGCTAAAGGTGGTGTTGCCGAAATGCTGCGAACAAAAAGTACCGCTTCTCGAAAACTTGTGACAGATATAGAGGGTGTTGGCCTGCTAACAGAGTTTAGCCAAGCAAAAATTGCTGCTAAGTTTACTTCAGCGGCTGATTTAACAACACAATTTGGGGTGCCCCTCAGTGAAGCTACTGATATTCCAGATCACATTAAGTGGGCTAAAGGCATTGATGTCGATGACGACGACAACGACTCAAGCACTACAGATGTGAGGCCTGATGTTTTTGGTGATCCTTTGCATTCTAAGCCAATAGTGATTAATTATGGCACTGGTAACCCACGAATAGTGATAGGTACAAATTCCGGGGTACTGCACATGTTTGAAGATGATGCAGGAGCAAATACGGTCAAAGAGAATTGGGCATTTTTGCCCAAGGAGTTCTTCAAAAACATTAAACCCTTACGTCAGAATTTGATTGCTGTAAATAATAAAGTCTATGGTATAGATGGTGAGATAAGCTTATATATTAATGATATTAATAATGATGGTAAAGTTAATGGCTCAGATACCGCTTGGTTATTTTTTGGCTTGCGCAGAGGTGGCAGTAGTTATTATGCCATTGATGTAACCAACCGAGATGCACCCAAGTTAATGTGGCATAAAAGTGTTGCTGATAGTGACTTTGCTGATTTGGGGCAAACTTGGTCGAAACCTCGGATCGTTAGATCTGCGTATAATACTTCAGATTCGGACAAGCTAGTACTCGTTTTCGGTGGTGGCTATGACACCACTAAAGATGCTTCAGGTCCCAACAGCCACAATGACAGTAAAGGCGCAGCCGTTTACATTGTTAATGCTAGAACCGGTGATTTGATCAAGAAAGTACCAACAGGTGCAAAAAATGGTATTGCATCAAGCATAGCGACCTTAGATAGTGATAATGATGCTTTGGTTGACCGTATGTATGTTGGCGATACCGGAGGCAATGTTTGGAGAATTGATATGCCGGACAACACTCCAGCTAACACTTCCATTATTAAACTTGCTAGCTTAGGCGGCGTAACTGACTTAGATGATCATCGATTTTTTAATCAACCATCAATAGTTCGAACCTATATTCTTGAAACCATTGATACAGGCACTACAACAACGCCTAATATCATTAAACAACAAGTGCCTTATGACGCAATATTATTAGGAAGTGGCGACAGGTCTACGCCAACAGCGACAGACACTGAAGATATGTTCTTTATGATTAAGGATAAATTTATTAAAACACAGCGGCTTGATACACTTACCCCTAGCGTCAGCGCGGTGACCTTGAGCGATCTTTATGATTATACCGATGATCCCTTTAAAGGTTACCCTACACTAACAGCAGCGCAAGAGGGTAAGTTGGTTGATGCTAGTTTAAAATCGGGTTGGTATTATAAATTAGAGCAAGCAGGTGAAAAAAATACTGCTGAAGCCATTGTAATTAACAATGTCGTCTATTTTACCAGTTATACTCCTGCAGTAGGACAATCATGTTCAGTGACTCCTGGGGATGCTTGGTTGTATGCAGTAGATTTAGCCTTGGGAATTAAAAAGTATAATTGGAATGTTGAAGCCGACAGTCGAGGCGATAGGATTAAGCATATCGGCAGTCAGTTTCTTGGTAAACCAACACTAATTTCTACACCTGTTACGGATGCCACCACAGGCGAAACCCACTTACAAGGGGACTTAATTGTTGGTAAAGAAGTGCTTCCTGTTGGCTTTACTTTACAAACAATGAGAACATCTTTAACAATTCAAGAAGATTAAGCGCCAAGAAAGTAAGAGAAAATAGTGGTTATGAATAAACTAGAGGTAAAGTAAATGAATAAAACTAACGGTAGTCAATTAAACCCTCTTGCTAGCGCGCTTAATAAAAAGCCACTGGGTTTCACTTTAATAGAGGTACTCATTACGGTGGCCATTATTGGTATTATAGCGTCAGTTGCTTACCCGTCTTACTTAGACTCTGTGCTTCGCTCTAACCGTAGCGAAGCACAGCGTGAATTAATGCGTTATGCTAACTTACAGGAACAGGTGTATATTGATAGCCGCGCTTATGCTGTAGATATGAAAGGTTTAGGAGCGAGTACAGAAACAATAAAAACAGAATCAAAAAATTATGTCATTAAAGTTATTGCACAAACTGCAACAACCTTTACTTTAAGAGCTAAAGCCAAGTTAGTACAAGTAAAAGATACTGGGTGTTTAAATCTAACCATTAATGAGCTTGGTGAGAAAAAACCTGCTATATGTTGGCAAAAATAAAGCTAGAAACACTTTAATTACAATACTCTGCTTTGATGAGTATGTGTAGAAAAAATGCTATACTGATGTTATTTCATGTATTTGATATATATTTTAAATGCCATCAGCGCCAGTTTAGCTTAACAAAATGGGCTAAGTAGTACAGGTTATCTCACTGCCATTTCTATCTTCATCTTTGTTATCATTATCAGTATCAGATGTTGCATAACTTCTGCCTGAAACAGAAAGATCAATCCCTCTCGAGCTATTTGGCTGACCTTTGGGGCAGTATTTGAATGTTCGATTAAGATTTGGCGAAACCATCCTGCCACTGGGGGAAAATATAACACTGGTGTCTGCAAACTCTAATTTATCACCTGTTTCAATCTTCTCTTTAATTTTTACTAATTCATCAGCCCCAGTAAACGATTTGCCATTTGCTACAGTATTAGTATCATTGGTAAAAACACTTATTTTTCGGTGCCATTTTTTTTTGCAAACACCACCAACAAGTGGGCATACTGTAGTAAATTTTCCGGTGTTGATAGCTGTATTTCTTGCGGTTAATAATAACCGCTGCATTTCACTGATTTCATTATCAACACGCATTTTTACTAATAAATCATTCATACTTGGTAATGCAATTGCTGACAGTATTGACACTACTGCAATAGCAACCATTAACTCAATAAGTGAAAAACCATTGTTAGGTAAAGGTGAGGAACCAAGCGACGAAGAATTTGAAAAAGTGTTATCCATAATAAACTCAATAAATACTGCTAGAGATAAACTATTTATACCACTTTATTGCTAAATTCGCTAGTGTTCGTTTTTTGACCGCTGAAATTAATTTATTTGTGATTAATCACAAGTGATTTTTTTACTGCTTCTGTTTTCATCTATCCCATCATTATTATTGTCACTTGATTGATAAATTCTACCCGAGCGAGCGATAATAATACCTCTTGATTTGTTTTTATGATCTTTTGGGCAATAACGAAAAGTTCCATTTGCTAAACCACTGAGTTGCCCGGTTGGTTTGAAGGTTATTTTATTTCGGCGTTTACCATAAACAAGTTCATCGCCTTTGTGTATTTCAGCCCGAATTATGATTAGCTGCTCTGTTGCATCAAAGGCTTTATTTTGGTTGGCGTCAATAAATACACTAAGTTCGCGCTGCCACTCTTCCGTGCATTTCAGGGTGTTATTTAACGGGCAAATAATCGCATTTTGTCCACTATTAATGGCAGCGTTTCGGGTAATAAGGAGTAGACGGTGCAATTGAGATATTTCGTTATCAACACGTAGCTGTACAATAAAATCATTAAAGTTTGGTATCGCAATGGCTAATAGTATTGAAGTAATAGCAACTGATATCATTAATTCAATTAAGGTAAAGCCTGCAGATACACGAAGGCTAGTAAGGTTAAGCATATAAAATCCATTTTAAATAACTTCCATAAAATAGGTATAGTTAAAAAAAATGGATTATGCCAATAAAAAAACTAAATAACTTTTAACGGTAAATTAATCATAAATTGTTGGGATAGGCTGGCGCTTGTGCTGTGTTTTTTTATAAATATTGATAATGTGAGCACTGATTTGAGAGGATACGTTTTTGCCTTCAAGAAAGTCATCAAGTTGATCGTAACTAATACCTAAGGCATCTTCATCAGTTTTGCCAGGTGCTAAATCTTCTAAGTCAGCGGTTGGTGCTTTTTTTACTAGAATGTCAGGTGCACCTAAGTGCTGGGCTAACATCCTAACTTGTCTTTTTGACAGGCCAAACAGTGGTGCTAAATCACAGGCGCCATCACCCCATTTGGTGAAAAAGCCGGTAATATTTTCAGCACTGTGATCTGTACCCAAGACTAAAGCGCCTAGTATGCCAGCAATATGATACTGAGAAACCATGCGAGCCCTTGCTTTTACATTACCTTTAGAAAAATCAATTTGGCCGCTTGAGGCTGATAATAAATTTGCATCAGATAGTGCGGTAACAACTTGCTGGTGAATTCCGTCTACACCATCAAGCACGTTCGTGGTTAAGCAGTGACTCGGTTGAATAAAGCTTAACGCTTGCTGAGCATCATCTTCATCGGCTTGAACACCATAGGGAAGCCTAACCGCAATAAATTGATATAAATGAGCTTCTGGGCTACTTAGCGTTTGGTTTAACTCAGTAACTGCAAGTTGAGCTAAGCGTCCACAGGTTGATGAGTCAACTCCTCCACTGATACCAAGTACTAATGTTTTCAAGCCAGCACTTTGTAAAGTAGTTTTTATAAACTCTATACGACGACGAATTTCAAACCTAACGTCAATTTCAGGTAAAACTTTCATTTCATTTATAATGGTTTGCTGATCCATATAGCGTCCTAAGTGAATATTTTTTAAAAAAGATAGTTTATCAAAATTAAAGCGTGATTTGGTAATAAACGCGTTGTAATATTAAGAGAATATACTGAGTGCTAATATAGAGGGATAAAATGAAAAAAATTGAAGCGATTATTAAACCATTTAAATTGGACGATGTAAGGGAAGCATTAGGCGAAATTGGCGTCACCGGTATGACCGTCTCTGAAGTGAAAGGTTTTGGCAGACAAAAAGGCCATACTGAGCTTTATCGTGGTGCTGAATATATGGTGGACTTTTTACCTAAAGTCAAATTAGAAATAGTGATTGCCGATGAAGACTTAGAACGTTGTGTAAATGCTATTTTAGAAACGGCACAAACTGGGAAAATAGGTGACGGTAAAGTATTCATTACTGACATTGAACGTGTCATTCGGATCAGAACAGGTGAAGAGAATAACGAAGCCATATAGAAAATGGGCAGGTTAGACGTGTTATACGTACTAACTACAAGCTTATATGTTCGAGCGATTTGTTTCGAGTAACGAAGGCAGAGTATTATTATACTGTTGTCGAAACTCGAAACATTTCTGACTTTTGCTAATTCACTAATGGGTTAGTAGGATAATTTGCCGCTAATACTTGCAAAGCATTTTTCTTTAAATCATCCAAGCCAAGTTTGCTGTAGCATTCAATCATAATTTCTAACGCTGGCTCTATTTCAGGGCTAGGTGTGAAATATTCAATAATATACCTACCTCTATTTGCGGCAGAAGCGTAAGCTTCACGCTCTAAGTAAAACTTTGCTACGGCAAGCTCATACTTTGCTAGGCGAGATTTTATTTCAATCATTCGCTTACGGGAATCAGCGGCATATTTGCTGTTAGGGTATTGAGTAAGAATGCGTTTAAAATCATTAAATGCATCATGGGCGGCGGTTGGATCTCGATCACTACGATCGATACCTGCCATATCTTGGAATAAATTCTCTTCAGTCGATAAATTTATTAAAGCACGCATATAGTAAACGTAATCACTATTAGGGTTCTCTGGGTTTAGACGCAGAAAGCGATCTGCTAGTGCTATACCTTGCGCCGAATCACCCACTTTATAATAGGCATAAATCAAATCCAATTGTACTTGATGAGAAATTGGGCCAAAAGGGAAGCGAGAATCAATCGCGCTGAGAATTTGGATAGCCTTTTGATATAAACCATTATCAAGAGAAGTACGGGCATCAGCAAATAGTGATTGTGCCGATTTATCCGGTACTTTATTTATTTCAGCTTCACTGTTACCTGAAGACGAACAGCCCGTTATAGTTAGAGCTAAGGAGATAAACAGTATTTTTGTGGTCAATTTTTCCATGGAATTTAGAGTTACGCCTTTATTTGAAATTAAATAAGTATGAAACCCTTTCATAAAAAGGGTAAAATAGAACTATTATACCTAGTGCATACTTGAGTATTAGCATTCTAACCTAGCAATCATAAGTTGCACAACGTTAAAAATTTAAAGAGAGTTTAATGTCTGAAATAATTCAACATAAAGATACCGTTCCTGATTCATGTTTAGGTAAACGCTTAGACCAAACAATTGCAATAATGTTCCCGGACTATTCGCGTTCTAGATTAAAAGATTGGATTTTATCAGGCGCAGTTAAGGTTAATGGTGATGTATTAACCCGTGCCCGAGAAAAAATGTATGGCGGTGAAATTATCACCATTAACGCCGAAGTTGAAGCAGAGCACCGCTTTGTTGCACAAGATATCAAATTAGACATAGTGTATGAAGATGACGATATTCTTGTTATTAATAAACCTGCCGGTTTAGTTGTTCACCCCGGTGCAGGAAATCCTGATGGCACAGTGTTAAATGCCTTACTACATCATTTTCCTGCGATAGAAGTAGTTCCGCGAGCAGGTATTGTTCATCGTTTAGATAAAGACACCACTGGCTTGATGGTAGTTGCTAAAACAATTGCAGCGCAAACAAACCTAGTTGAAGCGTTGCAGTTAAGAGAAATTACCCGCGAATATGAAGCCATCGCAAATGGCATCATGATTGCCGGTGGCGTAGTTGATGAGCCAATTGGTCGTCATGCAACCAAACGCACACATATGGCGATTTCTTTTTCTGGTAGACCTTCAGTTACTCATTACCGGGTGCTAGAAAAGTATCGTTTGCATACACGTTTGCGTTTGCGCCTAGAAACAGGCAGAACTCATCAAATTCGTGTACATATGGCTCACATTACTCACCCATTGGTAGGCGATCCTGTTTATGGTGGTAGACCGCGTCCACCAAAAAATTCTACCCCAGAGTTACTGACAAAATTACGTAGTTTTAAGCGCCAAGCACTACATGCTGCTATGCTGTCTTTATATCACCCAAGAACGGGTGAGCTAATGACTTGGCACGCAGATTTGCCGGATGATTTTGTTGAGTTAGTTGAATTATTGCAAGCAGATACAAAACTAAATGGTACAACAGAGTATTAATTATAATAAAAGTATCATACACAATGCAGCCATTGAACCAGTGCAATGGCTGGCACCCACATCTGCATCAGAAAAAAAGCTAGCACAGCAGGTGTTAGCTTTTCAAACAACCCGTATTTCTCCAAATGTTGAAAGTCAGCACCATTCAAAGCCCTATCAAACGTTTAATTTAGGTTTACATGTTGGGGATTGTCCTCAAAAGGTACAAAATAATCGTCGGCAGCTACAAAAACTATTACCAGAAAATGCAAAAATACAATGGCTTGAGCAAGTACATAGCAGTGACGTTATTGAAGTAAAGCAAGTATCAGAAACCGCGTTGGTTGCCGATGCTACAGTGACCCAAAGCAAAAATACTTGCTTAGCAATTATGACCGCTGATTGTTTACCTATTTTGTTAGTGTCACAATCAGGCAATGAAATTGCGGCCATTCATGGTGGATGGCGACCGTTAGCAGCCAATATTATTGCAAATACTCTCGCTAAAATGAAAACCCCGAATGCAGAGGTTTACGCTTGGCTTGGCCCTTGTATCGCTAAAAATGCATTTGAAGTCGGTGCAGAGGTAAAATTTGAATTTACACAACAAGGCAATGAATTTAATACCGCTTTTACCACAAAAGGTAAGGGGAAATACTTAGCCGATTTACATCAAATTGCACGATTACAGCTGGAAAATTTAGGTATTACTCACATAAGTGCCTTGCCAGAATGTACATTTTCAAACACTCAAAAGTACTATTCCTATCGGAAAAACTCAGTAACAGGGCGCATGGCTACATTGATCTGTATTCGTTAATGTCTCTGATGATACTTACAAAATAATAGAATATTCTCCATTGAAAAAAGCATAATTAGGCCTAATGTAATAAGTAAGTCATTCATAAGTCCAGTAATATGGCAGGAGAATATTTATGCGTTTAGATCGATTTACTCAATCATTTCAAGAATCCATCGCTGATGCTCAATCACTCGCTCTAGGGCGTGATCATCAATTCATCGAACCGATCCATCTTATGATGGCGCTGTTAAATCAAAACGGCAATTCAGTTATTCCACTATTAAAAAGTGCGGGAGTTGATGTTCGGACCTTAAGAACCAAAGTTGAGCAAGCACTACAATCCTTAGCAAAAGTTGAAGGGGCAGATGGAGATGTTCAACTTTCTAGTGCATCGGGCAAGTTATTTAACTTATGTGATAAACATGCACAAAAAATGTCTGATAAATTTATTTCTTCAGAAATGTTTTTGCTAGCAGCACTTGAAGATAAAGGCGCTTTAGGCACAATATTGAAGGAGCTAGGAGCAAATGAAGACAGGATAAAAGCGGCAATAGAGCATGTGCGTGGTGGCCAAAATGTTGATGACCCAAATGCTGAAGATGTTCGACAAGCCTTACAAAAGTATACAGTAGATTTAACTGAACGTGCTGAGCAAGGTAAGTTAGACCCAGTCATTGGCCGTGATGATGAAATCCGCCGAACCTTGCAAGTATTACAACGAAGAACCAAAAATAATCCGGTTTTAATTGGTCAACCGGGTGTGGGTAAAACCGCAATTGTTGAAGGGTTGGCGCAGCGCATTGTTGATCTTGAAGTGCCAGAAGGTTTAAAAAACAAGCGCGTCTTATCTTTAGATATGGGCGCTTTGATTGCCGGTGCTAAATATCGAGGGGAATTTGAAGAGCGTTTAAAAGCCGTTTTAAATGAGTTGGCTAAAGAAGAAGGCCAAGTTATTTTATTCATCGACGAGCTTCACACTATGGTGGGTGCCGGAAAAACAGATGGTGCTATGGATGCGGGTAATATGTTAAAACCTGCATTAGCGCGTGGTGACTTACATTGTGTTGGCGCGACCACCTTGGATGAATATCGCCAATATATTGAAAAAGATGCAGCGTTAGAACGACGTTTTCAAAAGGTTTTAGTTGATGAACCCAGTGTTGAAGATACTATTGCTATATTACGGGGTTTGAAGGAGCGTTATGAGTTGCATCATAATGTCAATATAACAGATCCTGCTATTGTTGCTGCCGCTTCGTTGTCTCACCGTTATATCAGCGATCGACAATTGCCTGATAAAGCTATTGATTTAATTGATGAGGCAGCTTCGAGTATACGCCTGCAAATGGACTCTAAACCTGAAGATTTAGATCGACTTGAGCGTCGATTAATACAATTGAAATTAGAGCAAAAAGCGCTAGAAAAGGATTCCGATGATGCCACAATAAAACGTTTGGCAAATATTTCAGAGCAAATTAATGATAAGCAAAAAGAGTATGATGAATTAGATGAGCTGTGGACTACAGAAAAAGCAGCGCTTTATGGCACTCAAACTATTAAAGAAGAATTAGACCAAGCTAGAATTGAATTAGAAGCAGCTCGGCGTGCAGGTGATCTTAACCGCATGTCTGAGTTGCAGTACGGTAAATTACCTGAACTTGAAAAACAACTTGATCTTGCAAGCCAAGCTGAAATGCAAGAAATGAGTTTGTTGGCAAATAAAGTGACTGAGGTTGAAATTGCTGATGTCTTGAGCCGTGCAACGGGGATCCCTGTTTCGAAAATGCTTGAGCAAGAACGGGATAAGTTACTCAACATGGAAGCACAATTACACCAACGTGTTATTGGTCAAGCAGAAGCGGTATCTTCGGTCTCTAATGCTATTAGACGCTCGCGTGCAGGTTTAGCTGATCCCAACCAACCAATAGGCTCATTTTTGTTTTTAGGGCCTACAGGGGTGGGGAAAACTGAGCTGACCAAGGCTTTAGCTTATTTTCTTTTTGACAGTGAAGAGTCATTAATCCGTATTGATATGTCAGAATTTATGGAAAAACACTCGGTTGCTCGTTTAGTCGGTGCGCCTCCAGGGTATGTTGGCTATGAAGAAGGAGGCTATTTAACAGAGGCTGTTCGCCGTAAACCATACTCGGTCATTTTATTAGACGAAGTCGAAAAAGCGCATAGTGATGTCTTTAATATTTTATTGCAAGTATTAGATGATGGGCGTTTAACTGATGGTCAGGGCAGGACAGTAGACTTTAAAAATACAGTCATTATTATGACCTCAAATATCGGCTCAGATATTATTCAACAGTTTGGTGATGATAGCCAGTATCAACAAATGAAGGCGCAAGTGATGAATGAAGTTAGTCATCATTTTAAACCTGAATTTATAAACCGAATTGATGAGTCTGTGGTGTTCCATCCTTTAGTAGCAACACAAATTGCTGAAATTGCAAAAATTCAGATCCAAACGCTATCTGAGCGCTTAACAGAGCAAGAGTTAAGTTTATCGGTTAGCCCTGAGGCATTGGCATTAATTTCAGCAGCTGGATTTGACCCGATTTTTGGAGCAAGGCCTTTAAAACGTGCGATACAACAGCAAATCGAAAATCCGTTATCGCAAAAATTATTGGCGGGTAATTATGTTAGAGGTAGTACGATTGAACTCAGTGAAGACAATGGTACGTTAGTGTTTAACTAAGGATAACCAAAGGTGTATTTATTATAAGGCTCTCGATTGTAAAAAATTGAGAGCCTTTTTGTTTATTTTTTATCGTTTTCTTTTTGACAATACAGCTCAATATGTTTTTTACTCAAGGCAAGCTTTTCTTTTTTCTCTTTTGCGGTCATCGCTCGGTCTTTACCATCAGCATCAGTAAACATTACCTCGTCGAATGAGTCCAATGTGGTGACATTATATTTTGCCGCCTTGCAGTTCTTGTCAGCAATTTCTTTATTTTTAGCAATAACTTCAGCTTGCTCTTGCTCGTATTGAGATATCTGCTGGTCAATGTTTGCTGACTTCCCCGTCTCCGCCAAAGCCTTACCTTTGGATGTAAAAGAAGAAAATGTTGTTAACTCAGTATAGTTAGTGCCTTTAGGTAGGTTTTGGCTAAAATGGACAACATTGTTCTCATCAACCCAGCGGTAGATTGCAGTTTCTTTTGCTATGACATTGATACTGAAAATGACAGCTGACCATAATACGATGATGGCTGGATAGCTAAAATTCATGGTTATTCCTTGGCGGCTTAATAGTTATTAAAGGTAATATAATAATAATATTTCAACTTAGGGTAAATTCGCTGCATATTCAATTGTTTTTTGTTATTTTTCATAAAAAATACGCGAAAGTAATCATCCTCAAAACTAGTGATTATAACTAAATAGTGTGTCCCAATACTGGTCTAAGTCCTGTTTTGCTTGAGTTAAAGGCACAGCGTGATAACAGTTTTGCACTACTCTGACTAATTTCATCCGCTCAAGCTTAGCTAAGGCATCAGAAATTTCAAAATCTAATAAGCAGTGATATTGGTCGTTAAACCAAGCTTCAATTTTATCATCAAGTTGTGTGGCCGTTAGTCCTGATGCTGAATTAAGTAAAAAGGTATAGGCTAATAGAGCTTCTTTATAGTCTTCTTCCTCAGCAGCATCTATCAAAGTATGAAATACGCCGGCATTATTGTCTAAGTTTTTAAAATAAAGATTATCCGATAGTGCTTTCATAAATTTGATCTTTCGATTCTTGAATTTACTCCATTCCTTAAAGATAAAACTGCCAAAAATTCCTACTCCCAAGCCAAACGATATAATATGCTGTTGTGTCATTTCTACTTCGTCTGAACGTATGCCTAGCCAGAAAGCAAATAATGCCGCAAGCAGTAAAATTGAAGCACCTAGTTTGGTTATTAATACAACAGCACCACCAACCACCGCTGACGCACCAATAATGACTTTGTCAATGGGGCGCATTCTTACTTCACTGTTAGGGAATAGCATTTCTAAATCGGCTTTTGGCACATTTTGGAATAGTTTTACAATGGTAGAACTTGGTTCAAAACCTAGCGGTTGTTTTTGTTTTTTTTCAAAATGAGCTTTATCTTTAAAGGTGATATAGACCGCAACCCTATCATAGTTGGTAAAGTGGAGTGTTTGCTTGCGAAGTCCCCAAAAGGAGGTGATAGTTTCACTCAGCTGTGATTCACCACGACGATAAAAAACAACTTGCTCAAAATCATCAAACTCTACTTCAAGCCGTACTTTAAACAATGACTCTTCAGTTAATGCCTCTTGTAGATCTTGCTCTGTTATTTTTTCAAAATTAGCGGCGTTTAAAATGTTGGCAAAATTGTCCGCAAAGTCAGTTTGACATTGCTCACGTTGGGGTAATGTTAAATGCTTTAATACACGGGTATCAGCATTAGGGTCAAATGGAGCATAGTTGTTTTTCAACGTCTCAAGCTTTTCGTGGTAATCATAATGAATGACACTAGAGAGTAGTTGACAGAACTGTTGAAATGACTCAACAGCGGCTTTGTCAGTCAAGACTTGGCAACACATTTCAATAACATCTTGCTTTCTAAAGGGAATAAATCGTTCTACGGCCATAATAAAGTATTACTTCAAGGGTTATAATCAGAATTTACGGGAGTTAATGCCACAGCGAAATAAAAAGTGGTCACTGCAATGCTGTTGCATACTCCCTTTGTAGAGGGCTTAAAATATTTATGTTCTGCTTTTATCGTTAATGTTTTCCAAACACTTGCTTAAGTAGTTCAGTTGTTCTTTTTTCTGGGTTATTACGAATGGCGGCTTCTTCTTTCGCTAAATAGGCAAACATCCCTGCCATTGCTTCATCCTTAACAAGCGCTATCAAATTATTACTCACATCGGGTACAAAAGGTAAAGATTGATATTTTGACATGATATTGTCATATAGCTTAAGTGCCTCAACCTTCTCTAAATTCTGTTTTATAATGGGCTCTAATGCTTGCGCGATTGGCTCAGACATTTGTGTTTTAAAGTATTGAGTGGCAGCATCGTTTTTTCCTAGGTAGATTGCTTGAATATCTTTAAGGGTTAAATTATTGATTGCCGTTTGTAAAATAGGGCCGGCGGCAGGAATGGCTTGCTCTGCTGCTTGATTTAGTTTTGTTTCAAGATCATCCGTCCATTGTCCTAAGCCTATTTTATCTAACACATTTCCCACCCGAGCTAAAGAAGGAGGTAAATTAATATGTAAATTAGCATTGTTGGTAAAAGCGCCATTTTGTTGCAATGCGTTGATCACTGATTCTGAACCCACCGACAAAGCTTGTTTGAGCGCTTTGGCAACTTGCTCATCATTTAAAGCTGATTGAGCGATTTGTTCATTATCACCGAGTAATTTTTTAACTTGCTCCCACCAATTTGCTTGGGCATTTAATGGTGTTATTGTCAAAATAGTACTCATCGAGATGATTAAGGTGATTAGATAGTGTTTACTGTTATGCATAATTAAAGTCTTCTGTGTTAGTGTTCTTTTTTCTAAGGACAGGTGTGAATTTGTGATTGGCAATGTTAACCAAAAAGTCCTTTTAGTTTGTTTTTTACTTTGTCTTTGATTTTATCTTTGACCTTGTCTTTAGTGGCTGAGCTTATGTCAGGTCGAATTTTAATATCATGAAATGGTCCTTTAATCTTGATGGGGATATCAATGCCGGCACTATCTCCTTGAGCTGCTTGCCCCTTAGCCGAAGACACCATGGTTGTTTTTACTTGTAATTTTACTTTAGTTTTAGGTAGATTTATATCGCCCATACCAGAGATACGAACAAAGGGGTTTTTCAAAGATAAATTATTTGTAGTAGCTATACCATTATTGAGTTCAAACTTGCCAGTTAATTCGGCAAAGTCTGTTTTCTCGGCGTTGCTAAAATTACTATCTAAATTAACTGCGGCTAAATTACCGGCAACAATATTACTGGCACTTTTTGCTATTGCGGCTAAATTAACTCCCTTGATAGCACCATCAATAAAGCTAAAATCAATGCTGCCATCAAGAGCATCAATAAAGTCACGCTGACTAAGGCCTTGAGTGGTTAGCTCCCAAGCTAATTGACCTTTGCCCATCAGTTTGTCAAAACCAATTGCGTCGGTTAGTAGTGGCTCCGCATTAATATTAGTTAATTGAAATTGACTGTTAATAATATAAGGTTTTTTATTGGCGTTTACTTTAATAGAGCCGCTACCATTACCTTCATAGCCTTGAAAGCTTTTAAGAGCAATGTTAGCGATGCCATTTTGCAATGTAACTTTTATTGCATTTTTGCCCAACTTAACTTCTCGTGCAAATAATTGGCTTGATTGAATTGATAGTTCAGCATTAAGCGCCGCTAAAGCTGATAGGTCAAGCGCGGTGTTATCCCATACTAGTGGTTGACTATCAGTTTGTTTTTTTTGTGATGCTACTGTGGTTTCGGCTGGCAAATAAGGGTTAAGGTTAAGTATACCTAAATCAATGGTACTAGTAATATTTAATGGTGTGGTTAAATCAATAGTAGTTGAACCATTAAAGGCTAAAGCATCTAGCTTCATTTGCAACTCATCTAAGGATAGTTTATTACCAACAAAGTGTACTTGGGTTGTTAGTGAGAACTGATTAAACGCCTCGTCTTTTGCTTCTAATGGGAGTTTCTGCCAGCGTAGCAGCTGTTTAACTGAATCCCCGGATAAAGATAACATACCATTAAGCTCTTTCCTTTGGCGTAAAACCTTCCCTTCATAATTCAATGTTGCTAGCTTGGATGTAAGCGATAAGTTAATCGAAAAAGGTTGATTATTAATGGCCTTAGCAGGGGTTGTTACAGTGGACTCAAGCTCAAATACATGCTCCATATATCTAATGTTACCTGATAAATTAAGATCTTCACGTAAAGAGGGGAGCATTACTGCCAAATTGAGCTGATCAATCACTTTGGTGTCTTTGCTTTGGTGATCGATAATAGTAAGCTTGCCGCCATTGATTTCGACTTGTCCAAGGCTTACGTCAAAAGCTTCAGGTAAAGTCATTACTGTGCTATTAGCGACATCGATATTAGCCGTGTTTTTTGCCTCTTTGTTTGTCGATGTTAATGGCAAAAATTGCCAATTAACTTTACCGTCAACACGTTTTTCTAACAAAATATCCGGATTGTTAATAACAAACTTATCAATCGTTAATTCATCCGAAAACAAAGACAACCATGGAATGTGAATGACTAATTCACTAATGCGAGCCATATCCGATCTTGAGCCATTTTCTATATTCGCCAAGCGCACGTCATGTAACTCTATCAGTAATGATGGAAATACTTTTAAGTTTGCTTCATCGTTTACAGTAAATGTGCGGCCTGTAGTCTGTTCTACTTGAGAGCTTACCTGTTCTATGATGTCTTGAGGTGATATTAACTGTGAAGCAGCTACAACTAACAAAACCAACATAATTACGATAACAGAGAGGGATTTTAAGAATATTCGCATAATTGTACTTAATTATTAGCAGTTAACTTTAATTATAGTGAACAACTGTCTTTAATTCATCTAATTAAAGGCAGTTAAATAAAATAGATAAAAAGGCGAGATCTTTTTTTTGCACTATAATGAACTAATGCGCTATGAATATATAAAATTAATATGGAATTAGATCGACTTAACGGTGTATTGGCTCACCAGCAAAATATATTGTCTAAAATTGCCTTAGGTGATGATATTAGCAATGTTTTTGTTGATATTTGCTTGGCAATTGAAGAGTTGATAGAAGATGACTCTGCAAAGTGCTCTATTTTGTCACTCAAAGGTGATCAACTATTTCACTGTTCCGCGCCAAGTTTAGATCCTGAATATTGTCAGTTAATTAATGGTGTTACCATAGGTGCTGAAGTTGGCTCATGTGGTACCGCAGCCTATCGAAAATCTCGTGTAGTGGTTGATAATATAGCTACATCGCCTTTGTGGAAAAACTTTAAAGACCTAGCAAGTAACTTTAATCTTCACTCTTGTTGGTCAACGCCTATTATTTCTACTCAAGCTGAGGTGTTAGGCACCTTTGCAATTTATTATGGGTACCCTAAAACTCCCTCAAGTAAAGATTTAGAGCTCATAGACTACTTTGTTCATTTTTCCTGTATTGCATTAGAAAAAAAACAAAAAAATAGACAACTGAATCAACTTATTCAGGACTTACAAGTAAGTAATGCAAAGTTCCATGCGATTACTCAAGTGATGCCCGATTTAGCTTTGATTATAAGTGAGGATGGTGTGTATGTTGATATCTATGGCGCATTAGAGAACCTCCCTTTTTTATCAAAAAACGAATTACTGAATAAAAATTTAAATGATGTGCTACCACGAGATAATGCTAAACCTATTATGGCGGTGATTGAGAAAACCTTAGCGAGTAATTTAGTTCAAGTCTTTGAATACGAACTTGAAGTGACACAAGGTAAGTTAACGTTTGAAGGACGAACTGCTCCTGTTGCTTATTATCAACAAGATGGTGTTGATAAAAAACATGTTTTATGGATGGCAAGAGATATCACGGTGCGCAAAAAAGCAGAGAAAAAAGTTAAACAATTAGCTTATTTTGACCCGTTAACTAACCTGCCAAATAGGCGACTACTAACAGAACGACTAACCCTCTGTGTAGAAAGAATAAATCGCTCAAGTAAAACGGGAGCCTTATTGTTTTTAGACATAGACAACTTTAAAAGAATTAATGATTCATTAGGCCATAGTGCAGGAGATAAACTATTAGTTGAGCTATCTCTAAGATTAAAATCTGTGGTTCGAGCCTCTGATACACTCGCTAGAATAGGGGGAGATGAATTTGTTGTTTTGCTTGAATACGTTGGTGACAATAATGAGCATGCGAATGCTGAAGCGGCAATTGTCGCGCAAAAGTTGCAACAAGTATTACATGAAAAGTTTGAGATAGGGCCACTAGCCTTTCAGGTAAGTGGCAGTATTGGTATCTGTTTAATCGAAAATCTTAACTCGAGCGCAGACAGTATATTGCAATTTGCTGATACGGCAATGTATCGCGCTAAAACTAAAGGAGGCAATAGCTATAGCTTCTATGATGCACGATTACAAACGTTACTAGAAAAACAAGCAGCACTGGAATCAGATATTGTCAGAGCAATAGATAGCAATGAGTTTTGCGCTTATTTTCAACCTCAAGTTGACTTGTTTGGAAAGGTTATTGGTGGGGAGGCGCTTATTCGATGGAATCATCCAACCAAAGGTTTAATAACACCCAATGAATTCATCCCTGTTGCTGAGCAATTTGGCTTAATTCAAAAGCTACAAAATATTGTATTGCAAGATGTATGTCGGCTAATCAACCAACTGACTAGTAAGGCAATGATTGACGCTCAATTTAATCTTTCTATTAATCTGAGCCAAAATCAATTTCATTCTTCTATGTTAAAGTCCGAATTATTAACCATTATTAATGACGCCAAGGTTGAGCCATCAAGAATTAAATTAGAGATTACCGAATCAATGCTTTCTCATGAGCTTGAGCATACTGTGTCGCAAATGGAAGAGCTTAAACAGCAAGGGTTTACATTTTCAATTGATGATTTTGGTACCGGTTATTCTTGTTTATCTTATTTACATGCCTACCCAGTCAAAGAGCTAAAAGTTGATAAAAGTTTTATTGATAATATTGTTGATAACGACTCAGGCTTAAGTATTGTGGAAACCATTATCAATTTGGCTAAAAATCTAAATATGCAAGTGGTTGCTGAAGGCGTTGAAACAGCAGAGCAATTTGAGATCCTTGCTGCTCATCAAATTGATGCCATTCAAGGCTATTATATTGCAAAACCTATGGCACTTGATGACTATGTAGTTTGGCAGAAGAAGTATGCATTAAAAATTTAAAAGACCTGAGTTTGCTATCCGCTGTAACCAGCTATCTAAATAATCTATCGCTTGTCAACGTTAACACTATTGAGATTTTAATTAATAAGCTACCATTTTAGTCATATATATCATATTTTTTTCCACTATTTCTTTAATTTAACCTGATATATTGCCCATTAGTTACATTTATTAGTTGAAACAAGCTGAAATAACACACTGTTGAAGATGCCTAATGTATTCAAATGGTTGAAAAGTGACTAAGTGTCAGTTTGTTTTACAGTGAAATGAGAGTCATCTGGTGGATAGTATTTATTGTATTGAAATAGAATGATATTTTAAACTTTGTATGATTCTTGCATTGTAAATGGAAATTAAATTTTTACTACTTTAATTTCCATTTACAATCATAAGTACTATAAAAATAGGTTACAGGACATTCAATGAAAAATAAATTTATACATTTTGCTTTTTTGGTGCTGACGTCAAGTTGCTTGGTAAACGTTGCTAAAGCAACACTTATTTCTGACTTAACTGAAGTAGACTGGCAGGTTGCTGGCGATAATTTACTGACATTGGATGGTTCTACAGGGCTTGAGTGGTTAGATATCACACATACAGCAGGAAACTCGATTGTTGATACTGAATCTGAGGGCTTTTTCGGTGAGTTCAGATGGGCAACTCAATTAGAAATAGAAGGTTTGTTTGATGCTGTATTGATTGGAGATGGCTATCGCTACTCTACTAATGCAACTATTACTAGCAACGCCATTAGATTTCAAGAATTGTTTGGAGTTATTGATCTTTACACTCAGGGCGTTTCAAGGGGCTCTGTGAACCCTGCAGGTAATTATGGCTTAGGTTATGTTCGCTTAAGAGATGGAGTTGCTGCGGTCAATGATCCTTTAGTCAATTGTTGTTGGAGCGAAACAAACAATTTTCATAGGCTTGGTTCTTGGCTCGTTAGAAGTCAAACTGCGAGTAATACTGTGCCAGAGCCATCAACTCTTGCAATTTTTGCATTAGGGGTAATTGGTTTAGCATCACGACGCTTTAAAAAATAATCTGATTTAGTCTATGCAGTGCTATCACTAAAAACATCAATTGTCATGATTGATGTTTTTTTGTTTGTGCTTATCGAGGCGTTGCTTAGCCAGAAAAGTATGCTTATATGGGGTTCGCGTTTCCGAAAATGCTTTCACATGTAGCTCTCTTGTTAAAATCAAAAAATTTCATATCAGTTTTTATCTCTCGTTAAGTTGGGTGACACCTAACCAATTAGGCATTGTAGCTTATAAATTTGCTATTAATTTGAGCCCTAAAGCTTTGCGGTTTTTTGGTGTTAGGCTAATATAGCCTGGTCAAAAGACAATAATAGTAAACTGCTGAATTTTAATTCAGTATCTAAAAACTCATTGAGGAAACTATGTCTAAAATAAAATTATTTGTAGCAATGCTTTCGGTAGCAAGTGCTGGTGCATTTGCCATCGATACTATCACGATAGAAGATATCCCAAAAATTAAAACAGTAGTGCAAAGCGCGGTTAGCCCAAGTGGTGAACTGGTTGCTTATACCCGTTCTTTACCAAGAGAGCTGTATGTCGATAAAAATGGTCGCAATTATGTTGAATTATATTTAACAGATGACAAAGGGGTCAGTCGCCCTTTTATAACCGGAAAAGTTAATGTGAGTAGTTTAGAGTGGTCAGTTGACGGCCAGTATATCTACTTTTTAGCTAAGTTTGACAAAGAAAAGTACACTCAGCTATACCGTATACCCGTTAATGGTGGTGAACGTCAAAAAGTAATGGGCTTAAAAAATAGCTCTATCAGTCGCTATGATATCAGCCCTGACGGCAAGCAAGTTGCTATTCTAGCGATGCCAGCGAAAGATAAGTCCGAGAAAAAATTAAAAGAACTTGGATTTAAGGCTGAAGTTTATGAGATGGGTCTGAAGAACAAGCAGCTTTATGTTACCGATTTAGTGATAAAAGAGCAGCCTGTTGAGTTAGACGCGTATAAAGTTACTGGTTATGTGAGTGACATGAATTGGTCAGCTCAGGGAGATCAATTACTTATTAAAACACAGCCAACGGCATTAATTGATGACTCCTATACTAAAGGTCAGTGGCATGTAATGAACGTTGAAGATCAGAAGATCACCATGTCTATTGCTACAGAAGGTAAGCTAGGCAGTGCAGAGTTTTCTTATGACGGTAAACATATTGCCGTTATTGGCGCTGAAGATAAGCATGATCCAGCGGCTGGCCGTCTTTATTTAGCTGATGTCAAAACAGGTGAAATTACTGACTGGCTACCAAATTTTGCTGGTCATGTTTCTGATATTGAATGGTCACACAAAAGTGCAAAGCTAAACTTTATTGCTCAGGTTGGTACAGAAAGTATAGTTGCTAACATTAAGCCAGGCAGTAATAAATATAAGACTCAAATAAAAGCAGGTAAGATCATTGCCTCTAACCTGTCTCTTTCAAACTCAGATAAAACCTTGGTAGTGAAAGGCCACACGGCTAAGCATCCAAATGAAGTCTTTTTAGTACGAGGCAAAAAAGCAACTAAGTTATCTGACTCAAACCCATGGTTAAAAGACAAAAAAATTGCTAAACAAGAATCTATCACCATTAAAGCCAGAGACGGTGTAGAAGTTGGCGGGATTTTGGTTTATCCATTAGAATACCAACAAGGAAAACGCTACCCGTTAATCATGCAAGTACATGGTGGTCCAGAAAGCCATGAGAAAAATGGCTGGGTAACTGCCTACTCAAAGCCAGGTCAAATGGGTGCTGCGCGCGGTTATGCAGTGTTTTATCCTAATTATCGCGGTTCAACTGGTAAAGGTGTCGCTTATTCTAAATTAGGTCAAAATGATTATGCCGGTAAAGAATTTGACGATTTGGTTGATATGAAGAAGCACCTCGTTGATATCGGCTTAGTTGATAGTAAACGAGTGGGTATTACTGGTGGCTCTTATGGTGGTTATGCCTCTGCTTGGGCAGCAACAAAGCTTACCGAACACTTCGCCGCTAGCGTAATGTTCGTTGGTATTTCAAATCAATTATCTAAATTTGGTACCACTGATATTTCTAATGAAATGCACTTAGTACATGCGCGCTCTTACCCATGGGATAAATGGCAGTACTACTTAGAACGCAGTCCTATTTACTGGGCGCATCAATCAAAAACCCCTTTATTAATTATGCATGGTAAAGACGATCCGCGAGTTCATCCGGCGCAATCAATGGAAATGTATCGCTATATGAAAGTGCAGGGCAAAGATGTGCGTTTAGTATATTATCCTGGCGAAGGTCACGGTAACCGCAAAGTAGCAGCACAATACGATTATAGTATTCGATTAATGCGCTGGATGGATAACTATTTAATGGATGGCAACAATGAAATGCCTGACTATAAAGTTGATCATAAAGCTAATTTAGCTGCAAAAAAGCCGACAGAAAAAGCGCATACAGCAGACAAATAATTTGTTTAGTGTGCACTTGATAACTTATTTATTGATAAGTGTCAGAATACACACTGTCAAGCAAAAAGATTCTGGCTATTAAGGTAACTTAATAGCCAGTTTTTTTGTGCTATCTCATACCAAGTTGATTAAATTATTTTCATCTCAACGAGAATTATAAACCCTAGAGATAAGGCGTAACGTTGAATTTGAGATATCTTGATATGTTAATTTGATTAGGTCATGTTACATCAAGTCTCTTTAAATCCTTCAACACTCACCTTTGAGCGATAAAAAATGTAGTAATGAAAGTCTCATAATCAATAGTAGGGCGTCGATTTCACTTGGATTCTTGAAACAATAGCTCTTTTAAAAAATAGATTACTATTTTGTGTCAGCTTTTTTTGCAACTCAATATAGCAAAATGCCAACTTGATAATTAAATTATTGAAATTAAGTTATTTTTATTTGTTGGCTTATCTTTTGTATAAATTTTTAGTAGATAATTACTATCATAGGAATTATCTACTAAAATTTTGGAAAGGGATTATAAGGATAAAAAATGAAATTAAAATTTTTGAAAGCAACTTTAACTAGTTTAACCATAGCACTTCTTAGTTTTATTAGTACAGCAAACGCAGGGTTAATTACAAACGGATTCACTTTTTCAGTAGCCTCTGATTGTGATCAGTCATCAGGGAATCACTTCCATTCAAGTACAGGCGGTGATTTTGGTAATCCATCAGGTAAAGCCGAAATTGGTAACTTTAGTTGTGAAGAAGTTAGAGGTTTATCGGAGTATGATTTAGGCGGTTTGGTAACTACGCCAGAGGCTTTTGTTACATTTGATGCTTTTTCATACGGGTTGTTTAGTGGAACAAATGATTTTCCTTTTAATGGAATGATAGATATAGTTCTTTATCAAGGAAATAACGCCGAAGATATTAGTGACTATCAAGCTATAGCAAGTACAATTGTTGGATCGTTTAGCACAAATGGAATTAATATAGGAGATATCTTTAGTTTTGATATTTCAGCAGCGTTTAATAATGCAATTACTAATAATTGGTCTTCTTTAGGTATTCGTCTTCAAACTGAAGGTACAGGTGTATCTGATGGAGGAGCTTGGGTATTTGATGATTTTCGTTTAACTACAACCGATGACACTACAACTAGTGTTCCTGAGCCATCATCCCTTGCGATTTTTGCATTAGGAATGATGGGCTTAGCATCACGTCGATTTAAACAGTAGCTGTTTTTTGTAGCTTACAAACTTGATAAAACATCAATTATTATAATTGGTGTTTTTATTGATTACACACTATCAACTGTCGATGCTGATATAAAACAACACTATTATATAGAAATACACTCGCTCATTAGTTTCAGTCGTTGCTTTTACGGTGCAGTAGTTTGACTTTTTGGAGGCAACAATTCATGAGCTTTTGCCCAAAATTCACTTGAAACTTGATTAATAACATTCGCTTCAGCATTGATAAGCATTGCAAAACCTAACCCCAACTCAGGTGAGTAGCCAATATCAGCGCGAAAACCTTCTACCCACCCAGAATGATAAATAATGGTTTGTTTTTGTAGTTGATAAATACGCCAACCGTAACCATAATGCGCATCAGTTAAATGTTCCCGCCAATATTTTCTCCGTAAATCTTTCTTGGTTTTTATTCTTGGTGTTGTTACTTCAGTTAGCAATGCTGGTGATAATACTTCAGGGCTATGTCCCAAATTAGCGATAAGCCATTGTGCTAAATCTGAAATGCTTGAATTAACACCGGCAGAAGGTGCAACCTTATAAAAATCAGGTGCTACGGGCACTTTACGCCAAATATATTGTTTTAGCCTTTTACCTCGGTTATCTTTTTGCTTTGTTAAAATTGTTTTTCTTAGCACATGAGGTTTTGCGGTATTTTGGTGTTGTTGAAAAGCTGTAAAACCAACCGAGCTATCATTCATTTTTAAAGGAGAAAACAACCTTTGTGCGAGCAGTGCTGCATAACTGTGTGGTTGGCTAGCTTCAATGGCTGGTTGCAATAATCCGAACGTGATATTTTGATAGCCGTAACACTGTTCTGGCAGGCAAATAGGGTTTATTCGATCAAAACGATTAATAATTTTACTCATACTCCAATTTTCATGTAGTAAATTATCATAAGCATTAGGCATTAAACCGCTAGAATGGCTGAGAATATGCTTTAACTGAATTTTTTCTGCGGCCCCTTTTTTAGCCAAAGTAAAGCGAGGTACATATTGTGTGATTGGCGCTGATAAATTAAGCACGTTTTCTTGTGCAAGCATAGTGGTAATGGTGGAAGCAAACGTTTTTGATACCGATGCTAAACGAAAGACTGTATTACTATTGATTTCTTTACTTTTTGTTTTGTCCGTGTGGCCAAAAGTTTCTAAGGATACTACTTTATTATTTTTTACAATGACATAAGCTCCACCAGGAATGCTGTATTTTTCAAGTTGCTTGGCAACATGTTTGGAGAACTTGTGATTAAACGCTGTAAGTGAGTCAGCAGCAACACAGGGGATATAAAGTGATAACAGCAAAAGATAGTAGATACGAAACAACACAATGCCTCTTTAATAAAAAAAACTGAGTCTAGCTAATTTATGGCTAAATAAACAGTGAAGAATTTAAATAGACCCTTAATTATTTTTTATTTTGTGCTAATTGTTTTAAAGCCTATTAAAGATCAATCAAGTGATTAACGTCTTTTTCTTAACTGATCAACATTAAGCTCTAGGCCTGTTTTTTTTTAAGTAAGGAATAAAAAACAATATTACTCCTGTTATTAGGATGACTATCGAAGCTATCGCTACAGGCAACATTAACCAGAGGTTGGCATTTTTTTCCAAAAAAGTCCCATCGTGAATGCTCTCAATAAGATCTGAATTGCGTTGAGCAACATATAGCACTTTTCCACTTGAAGCATCAAGTTGAATTTCCAAGTTATTTTTTGTTCGCACTTTGATAATACCTTTGCTTGGTCTTACGTCGAGTCGGTCAATGTCTTGCCAGCTTTTTATCTCCGCGTTTTTTATGGTTTTGGCAATGGTTAAAATCTGATTGAAGATAATGGTTGGGACTTGCCCATGACCTTTCATCGTTGGCGGTTGTAGTACATGAAACTCTTTTTTAACCAGCAACAAAATTCCAGTTACAAAGATAATTAACAATGGAATAGCAATAACAATGCTTGCCCATTTATGAATGGTTCTATTGGTTTTTTTAAAGCTCATAAAGTACTACGCTATTTTTTAAATAAAAAGATCAATAATAGTAATTAGAATTGCTAACTTACAGACAAATGAATACTTCGTCTAGGTTGAAAGCTCGCAGATATTTACCAGAAGAAAGAAAACTCATTGAGATAAAAACTACTTATAATCAAAAAAGCATTAATATCAGACTTAGCTGTAACCGGATAATTTTGATAGAAAAAATTAATTGGTGAATATATCAATTAAAGCACTTCACATAAATAGCCATTGCGACATAATGCCTATAAATTAGGTTAAAACAAACATTAGCAAGTCGGGCTGAATTTTTTCTTAAAATAAAAGCTAATGCAAGTAACCAAAGCTTCAGGATTAAGTTTAAACAACTATATACCTAATCAATTTAGCGGCTAAATATTTATTTGAACGTTTAATTTCGTCACTTAGTCGCTTAACCTATTTCATCTGTCTCTCTTTTAACTTAATGTAATCTTGTAACGATGATAATTAACTTATTGGTGGAACATGAAAAATATTATGAAAGCAGCTCTCGCTGCATCACTTATGATTTCTAGCACTTGCGGATTTGCTTTTGGGTCTGACGACGCGAAAGAATTGATTTTTAGTAGTAAAACGTTCGATGCTATGGAAATGCGTAACATTGGACCAGCCTACATGTCTGGTCGTATTTCAGACATTGCCGTAGACCAGTCCGACCCCTCCACTTGGTACACTGCTGTAGCTTCAGGAGGTATCTGGAAAACTACCAATGCTGGTACTACTTGGAAACCTATTTTCGACAAACAGGCCGTTTTTTCAACAGGCGATGTAACGATTGACCCAAGTAATTCAGACATTATTTGGGTAGGTACAGGTGAAAATAATGGCGGTCGTCATATCAGCTTTGGTGACGGTGTTTATAAATCTACTGACGGTGGTGATACGTGGGAAAACATGGGCCTTAAAAAGTCTGAGCGTATTTCTGATATCATTATTCATCCTACAAACTCCAATATTGTTTGGGTTTCTGCGCAGGGGCCATTATGGACAAGTGGTGGCGAGCGTGGTTTGTATAAAACCACAGATGGCGGTAAAACGTGGAAACAAGTATTAAAGACTGAAGATGAATGGACAGGTGTAACTTCGTTACTTATTGATCCTCGCAACCCTAATAAACTTTACGCAGCGACTTGGTCTCGTCAACGAACAATCGCAGCTTATGTTGGCACCGGTGCAGGTGCTGGTATTCACACATCTGATGATGGTGGAGAAACTTGGACAAAACTTAAATCAGGTTTACCCAAGGGTAACATGGGTAAAATAGGTATGGCAATTTCGCCAATGAACCCTGATGTGCTTTACGCTACAATCGAAACTGACAATCGTAAAGGTGGGTTCTATCGTTCGGAAAATCGAGGTGCAAGCTGGCAAGAAATGTCTGATGAAGTCGGAGGAGGTACAGGCCCTCATTATTATCAGGAAATTTTTGCAGACCCACATCAGTTTGACCGTGTATACATTGCAAGTAACTACAGTAAAGTTTCTAACGATGGTGGTAAAACATGGACGCCTATCAACACAAAGCGTAAGCACGTAGATGACCATGCATTTGCATTTCATCCAACCGATCCTGACTTTGTACTCATCGGCTCTGATGGCGGTATCTATATGTCACATGATCGTATGGAAAATTTCCGTTTTATGGCGAACTTACCTTTAACTCAATTCTATAAAGTGGCCCCAGATGATTCACTACCATTTTATAATGTTTATGCTGGCGCACAAGATAACAATACCCAAGGGGGTCCATCGCGTACTAATCGCAAAGAAGGTATCAAAAATAAAGACTGGTACTTAACTTTAGGGGGGGACGGTCACCAACCCGCAGTAGAGCCAGGAAACCCTGAGATTATGTATTCGCAATGGCAGCAAGGTAACTTGACTCGCCGTGATCTGAAAACTGGAGAAAATGTTTATATTAAACCTCAAGCTCGTCCAGGGGAGCCCGCAGAGCGCTTTAATTGGGATGCACCGATTAATGTTTCAGCACATGATCCTAAGCGTCTATATTTTCCATCACAGCGTGTTTGGCGTTCCGATGATAGAGGCGATAGCTGGACTCCAATTTCAGGTGATTTAACCAAAGACGGCAATCGTATGCACATGCCGATGATGGGGCGCACTTGGTCTGTAGAGGCTGGCTGGGACCTTTATGCGATGTCTAATTTCCACACCATTGCTAATTTTTCTGAAAGCCCAGTAAACGAAAACATACTTTGGGTTGGTACAGATGATGGTCTTATTCAAGTATCAAAAGATGGTGGTAAAAATTGGAAAAAAATCGATTTGAAGAAAGTGAAAGGCATTCCAAAAAATGCGTATGTAAATGATATTCGTGCTGATTTGTATGATCCCAATACAGTTTATGTTGCGCTAGATAACCACAAAGAAGGTGACTTTAAGCCATATCTTATTAAGTCTACTAACTTAGGTAAAAAGTGGACATCTTTGGCAAAAGATATACCTGCAAAGCACCTTGTATGGCGCATAGTTCAGGATCATGTAAACAAAGACCTTCTATTTATTGGTACGGAGTTCGGTATTTTCTTCACTGTTGACGGAGGTGAAAAGTGGCTTGAGCTTAATGGTGGTATGCCAACTATTTCGACTCGCGATGTTAAAATCCAACGTCGTGAAAATGATCTAGTTGCAGGCACATTTGGTCGAGGTATTTATATTCTTGATGACTATGCGCCATTACGTCAATTATCGAAAAAAGCCATGGAAGAAGATGCGCTGTTATTTGCACCAAGTCGTCCTGTGAAATGGTTTACTCTTGATAGTAACCATACGGTATCAGATGGTGACGACAGATTCGTTGCTAAGAACCCAGCCCACGGCGCCACCTTAACTTATTACTTAAAAGACAGCCTATTAACAGCAAAAGAAAAACGCCAAAAAGCTGAAAAGAAAATGGTTAAAGATAAGCAATATCCTAAATATCCTACTTGGGAAAGTATTGAAAAAGAGAATCAGGAAGCAAAACCTGCAGTCTATTTAGACATTAAAGATGCTTCTGGTAATTTTGTTAACCGTGTAGCAGGTAAAGCTAAAAAAGGGTTACATCGAGTTACATGGGATATGAGCTATGGTAAAACATCCGCGGTTGTCGATGGTAAGCTTGCAGGTAGTAGCTTAGTTGCTCCTCCAGGTAAGTATAGTGCCACTTTGTATAAGCGTGTAGGCAGCACGTTAACTCAATTGGCAGCGCCAGTTGATTTTGAATTACAAGCAATTTACCAATCTGCAATTACAACTAACTCTTCTAATGAAGTATTAGATTATGGTAGGGAAGTCGTTGCTGCACAAAAACGCTCTTCTGCAGCGCGCACAGTTATTGAAGGTTTAGAGAATACTATTGATGCACTTCGTGTAGCTATCGATGGAACACCAAATAACTTAGCACTACTAGAGAAGCAATTCGCTAACATTCAAGCGGAGCTTAATGGGATTAACGTTGAAATATACGGCCTTAAATCTCGTGACCGTAAAGGTGCAAAGCCAGCGAATATTTCAAGCCGTCTTAGTTATGCAATGTCGGCAGGTTGGTCTAATTACGGACCAACAAAGCAGCATAAAGAGCAATTAGGCTATGCTCTAGAAGGGCTTAATGCGGTAACTAAACGCATTAAAGTACTTCAGCAAGATTCAATTCCAGCTCTTCAAGAAGCTATTATTAACGCGGGCGGTCCTTGGACAAAGGGCGCTTCTTTGTAGTTGATTTTTAGTTTTTAATAAGTAGTAAAACGGCGTGTATAAGACTGATGCCGTTCACTTAAGGTGAACGGCATCTTTTTTTAACTGTGTATTTATTTTTAGCACTTTGGACTTACTGTGATTTACTAGTACGCCTGCTCTGTAATGGTCTAATAAAACTGGAAATGTTTATAGCATATAATAAGCAAAACCTTAAAGGTGTCTAAATCACCAGAAGAATAAAAATTAATATCAGCCCAAACCAAAAGCTATTCTGATTAATCATTCTCATTTAGCTCAATTTACAATGTTCTTGCCGTGTATTTACAGCGATTAGAGGTTACCTCAAATTGAAATATATAGACGGCCTGTGTTACTGTCAGGTTACTACACCTAAACAAGGATTTATTTTGAGTAGCCAATCGTTATTTATTCATGCGCGACGGATTTTTGCGCAATCTATTTTCATTCTGACTTTGCTGTTGCTCTTAGGTATTCAAGCAACGGCTTATTCACAAGTTCTACATTCACAAAAATTAGTCGGTAATTGGGCACTCCCTAAAAGTAATCTGGGTAGGATAGAGTTAACTTTATGGCACGATACAAGGTGGTCTCAAGATATTCGCAGTGTAGGTGTATTACAGGGCGTAATATCGTTTGCTAAGCAACCGCAATGTAATACTAATGTGGCATTTCCTTTAGGCAATAACACTATGTGGGTGGCAAGACAAGCAACTGAAAAGAAAGAGGTTGATAGTCGTAATAGGGCTTTTAAGCTAAGTATTCCAAAAAGTGTTAGAATGTTTAGGAAAAATGATGAGGATCATGCGCAGGCTAAAAAATGTAAAAGGATATGGGAATTTATCCATTTAAAATCTTTTGTTGCTCCCGTTAAAATGACCGGCAATATGTCTATTATTATGGGATTTAAACTCGTAGAGCTTACTAGAGTGAAACCCAGTAATGCGCAAAATCAAATGATTAAAGAATATGCAGGCGGTAAACCCACCGCTGTTGAACTTACCATTATACAAAATCCTCAGAATGTGACGGCCGATTCTTTAAGAAAAGTGCCAGCTACTTGCGCAATGTATTTCGGTGAATTAGCCGATATCAAAGTACAAATTAAAAAGGTATTTCCTTTTGATCTCCTTCATTTAGAGTCATCGCCACAGCAAGATATTCTGGTCGGAACAAAAAGAGGAGGAAGTGGACGAGGGCCAACTGAATATCGCCAACCTTTGCCATCTAATGTCAATATTAAGAATTTACAATATGACATCTATAAGTATGGCAATATCCATGAGCATCCTAACACAACAGATTGTGAGACAATTAAAAATGCTTTTATGTTAACCAGCTTGATTAGTGAAAAAAAGGTCGATTTATCACAGCTTGTTGTAAACTTACCCTCTCAAATTGATAAAGAACAAAAACTTAAGGATTTAACTCGCTTTTACTTAGTCGACACAAGTGGCGTAGACCAAATATCGTTTAATGGTACTGACTTTAACCAATCAGTTGCCATTAGAGTGTATGGTAAAACTAACGCTTACAACCCTAGTGATAGAACACGGTATACTATATGGGACAGCAAGCAACAAGAATTGTTAATCAGAAATACCATGAAGAATACCGAAACCGGCAATATTACGCGTGATATTGAAGGAGGCGCGACAAATACTATTTTTAAGTTCAGTAAAAATACCAGCCAGCAACACTCTCAACCTGTATGGCAGTCTAGTCAGTATCAGTTGATTGATAAATCGGGTAATGAAAAGCCCAACCAAGCGCTTTGTATTGAATGGGTCGCTGGTAAAAATGACGCCACTGAAAAGTGTTTACGTAAATCTTCCCTCGCTGCAAATAAAATGCGTATGATGTATTTAACACAAAGTGAGAAAGTCGCCATAGCCCTTTTTAACGAATTGGCGCCCCAGGCAACCATGAATACAAACCAATTAACTAAGCGCTGCGAAAACAAGGAACTATGTAATTTACCGGGTGGCGAGTATTTAGATGCAATGCTACGTACTGACACCGCCACGATAAGTAAATTAGATGCGCAGTATTTAGGAAAACTTCAAACGTTTATGAATACCAATCCTCTTAAAGAATTAGCTGAAGCCGCGGGCAGAAAAATGAATATGAGTATAAGTATGTCGAATGCCGCTATAGAAGAATATTTATTTAATTACCGGAATAACGATAGAGAATGCATGGCCGGAACTTCAACTTATACTGCGCATGCGAGTTCTGACACTGTACTGGAGCTTGATGGTTTTGGAAATTCAAGAGTCATTGCAGAAGGTCGTAATTACACTGAGCAATTCAAAATACCTAGCTATTTACTTGGGTTGTGTCAGGAAGTTTGTGAAGTACGCGCTATGTCGCATGCTTTACTTAATGAGCATGAAGTGTTGCGCGGCGTGCGTAAAATGCAGGAAACCTTTAAATGTGATTCACCACTCATTAAGCAATTTGAAAAGAGTATGGGACAGCTCCGGTCAACAAGAAGCCAAGGACCAACGCTGCAAAGAAATACTATGTGATTTGAAAATCAGCTTTCTATGAGATCAACTTTCAAACTTGAGAACCGCGATGCAGTGGGCTAAATGTCTTCTTTGTCGCTTAAGCAGGTATACATCTTCCTGGTCCTCTATATCGCTTTTTTATACCAAGTTGATTAAGATCTTTCCCACTCAGCGAGAGAAAAGGTTTAGAGGCAAGGCATTGATTGAAGAGAACGGTCATTCAGGAGAATATGCTCCTGCATTCTCTAATAAGCTACATCCATGTAGTGTCCTTGTCAAAATCAATATCGCAGCATGTAAGTCTTTTAAACTGGCCCTTTGGGAGCTTGCTCGATACCTACTAACATCGTTAAATTCGTTTGATTAAGAATGACTAGACCTAAACAAATTTGTCTTGTTATTGAGCATCGAGCATAGCTCTGAGTTGGGAAGAAATATAAGAAAATTGGTATTATTCCGTAGAAAACACCTAAAAATGATTAAGAAAAATTAGATTTACCCTAATACCCAATTCGTCCTAATGGGGTTTAAGCTAAATAGGATGGATCTTGTGCCTATCAATAACACGAAATAAATATTAAACAGGTGTGTAAGTCACGAATAGTGCAGGGTAGATAAAATATTGGTGTAAGTGAAAGTTGATTAAGAATTTAACCAATCGATAGATACAAAAAAGCCCTAACCGAAGTTAGGGCTGCTTGCTTCCTACGAAGGAATGGTGCCGACTGCCGGAGTCGAACTGGCGACCTACTGATTACAAGTCAGTTGCTCTACCAACTGAGCTAAGTCGGCACACAAAGCTGTGTGCAGTATTATTGCTTTTATAAAGCATAATACTTTGGCACCGAAATCATGCTTAATATTACTATTGAGCACCATCTCTTAAAATGGTGCCCCGACCCGGAATTGAACCAGGGACACGAGGATTTTCAATCCTCTGCTCTACCAACTGAGCTATCGGGGCATTTCATCTATTGCAAGGTTATTTCGCTACCTCGTTAAGACGGGGCGTATTAAACTGTTTTTCTTTATTTCAGTCAACCCTTTTTTTTAATTAAATGTCTGTTTGGTGTTTTTTTCTGCGCTTTGATGTTTTAAAAGCCATTTAACTGCCAAAATAGTATGTTAACTGAGAATATTATTTAAAGTTGGTGCTTATATTCTCTAACCAAGGTTACTTGCTTGGCGGTACATAACCTTCAATATCAGGCTCTATATCATTAAACAAATAGTCTATCATGGCTTTTTCTAAAAAGGCGCGATCATCAACATTCATCATGTTCATTTTTTTCTCGTTAATTAACATGGTTTGTTTTTTTTGCCAGTCAGTCCATGCTTGTTGACAAATGTTATCAAATATTCGTTTACCAACCTCACCCGGATACAATTGAAATCTTTGCCCTTCGGCTTCTGTTTGTAATTTCTGGCAAAATACCGTTCTGCTCATTAGTCGTCTCTTTTTATAAATGATGAATATTTCAGCTTGTCGGCGATTTTAGCATAATCAACTAAATTGCATAAGGCTTATCACGCAGTTGCTTTTAATATCTGTGTCCACTGTCCGAAATATCATACTTCATCAACCTTTACTGGTGTCCGCGGACACATTCAAAGGTTGTTGAATTGCTGTAATTTATTTTATTTCAATGGTTTATCTTGTTGGCATGCAAGATGCTGCTATCTAGTTAAGTCGAAAGAGAGGAATAAAGATGATTCGTGATACTGGTGAACAAGATACTGTGATGAATAATCATAAAAGTTCTTGGTTGAAAAAAGGCGTGATAACGCTTGTTGCTGTTTCAGCTATTTTACTAACGTGGCAAGCAACAAGTGCTTGGCTAAGTAATGAAGTAAGTATAGCTAAAGCACAGTTAAAACTGGCAACTGTGGAACGTGGTGATCTTCATCGAGATATTGTAGCTTCAGGAAAAATTGTTGCCGCTAATGCCCCTATCATATATAGCCCAGAGCAAGGCTTAGTAACTATGTTGGTAAAGCCTGGTGATATGGTGAAATCAGAGCAAATTGTCGCACAGATTAATAGTCCACAGCTGATGGCGAAACTCAATCAACAACAAACTCTGGTACAGCAACTAACGTCGGCCTTGAATCGAGAAAAGCTTAGCGCCCGTCGCAAACATCTTGAATTGCAACAAAAACTTGAACTAGCAAAAGTAGATTTGGCAGCGGCAGAACGAGAAGCTCGCCGTGCCAATAGTTCAATTGATCGCCAATTGATCAGTCAAATAGATTTTGAGCAAGCACAAGATGATTTATCTCG
This sequence comes from Colwellia sp. KU-HH00111, assembly GCF_040362745.1. Classification (NCBI taxonomy): domain Bacteria; kingdom Pseudomonadati; phylum Pseudomonadota; class Gammaproteobacteria; order Alteromonadales; family Colwelliaceae; genus Colwellia; species Colwellia sp. KU-HH00111. Next base: position 389,652 of record NZ_BAABWO010000001.1, read on the forward strand.
AGCAACACTACGTGCACATCATGCTGAGCAAGAAGCTGATTTATCGAAAGATACCTTAGCCTTTGAGGTTGAAAATAAAGCGTTAGAATTAAAAGCACAAACACAAGTTTTGACCGAATTGCAGCGTAAAGTGAGCGAACTTACAGTACTGACGCCAGTAGCGGGTATTGTTGGTAATTGGTTAGTTGAGCAAAAAGCTAAAGTCGCAATTAATCAGTCATTAATGATGATTGTGGATTTATCAACTTATGAAGCCGAATTGCAAGTAGCAGAGTCTTATGCTGACGAATTGGGCTTAGGTATGACGGTAGAAGTAACTATTGCCGGTAAGCAAATAACAGGGCAACTGTCATCTATTTCACCAGAAGTGATCAATAGTCAAGTAACAGCAAGGGTTCGCATGTTGACCAATGAAGAGGCGGCACTTAGGCAGAACCAACGGGTGAGCGCTCGGATTATTTTAGAACAAAAAAATAATGTTTTGATGGTACGCAGAGGGCAGTTCTATCAAAGCGGCGCTGGCAAAACAGCTTACCAAATAAAAAATGATATAGCACAACGTATAGCATTAGAAAGCGGCACGACAAGTATGAGCCATATCGAAATTTTACACGGGGTTGAAGAAGGTGACACCTTGGTTATCTCAAGCCTAGATGTCTTTGATAATAAAGAAAAAGTGTTACTTTACTAATTATATTTTAAGGAGAACAATATGTTAAAAATGTCATCAATTAATAAGGTTTATCAAACTGAGCTTGTACAAACACATGCCTTGCGAGATTTCAGTCTATCAGTTAAAGAAGGCGAGTTTGTTGCTGTTACTGGGCCTTCGGGTTCAGGCAAAACCACGTTTTTGAATATTGCAGGTTTATTGGAAAACATTTCTTCGGGGGATTTTCAATTAGATGGGCAAAGTATTGTCGGCTTGTCTGATAGTGAGCTGTCTCGTTTAAGGAATGAAAAAATAGGATTCATTTTTCAAGGGTTTAACTTGATACCAGATTTGAATCTCTTTGAAAACGTAGATGTACCACTACGCTATCGCGGTTTTAGTCGTAAAGAACGCAAACAAAAAATAGAACAAGCCCTTGAGATGGTCGGTTTGGCAGCGCGAATGAAACATTTACCCTCTCAGCTATCAGGGGGACAGCAACAACGCGTTGCAATTGCACGTGCACTGGCAGGTGAGCCTAAGTTTTTACTGGCTGATGAACCTACAGGTAACTTAGATAGTTTAATGGCTAAGCAAGTGATGGAATTATTAGAAAACATTAACAAGCAAGGGACAACTATAGTCATGGTCACACATGATCCTGAGTTAGCTCGTCGGACCCAGCGAAATATTCAAATTGTAGATGGTCAGTTATGTGATTTTACCATGTATCAAGGCGGCACAGTCGAAAGTGTCAATGAACAGGAAGCTATAGCTTAAGCAAGCTAAGGAGGAAATATGTTTAGCTATTACTTACAATTGGCTATTAAAAGCCTGAAAAGCACCCCAACAACAACCTTACTTATGGTGTTAGCTATTGCTTGTGGTATTGGTATATCAATGACGGCACTTACGCTAAATCACATGACAGGTAATAACCCTATACCGGAAAAGTCATCGCAATTATTTTCTGTACAGCTACAAGCGTCAGGTAAAACATCTGAATGGCGCACAATAGACAATATGCCTGTTCAATTAACGTATCAAGATGCAGTTAACTTAATGAGAGGGATGCCAGAGTACAAGCACACCGCTATGTATAAAACCGGTTTTTCTGTACGCTCACTAGACCCCAAATTTACGCCATTCTTGCGCTCAACACGGCTAACAACGAGACATTTTTTCTCAATGTTTAATATTAGGTTTTTGCATGGTGCGCCCTGGAGTGAAACAGTTGACAAGAATCCAACCTTACAGGTAGTAATTAATAATGATTTGAATGAGAAATTGTTTGGTGGCGGCGATAACACTGGAAAAGAAATGCTCTTAAATGACAAAGTGTTTCAAATTGTTGGCATTATTGAAGCTTGGCAACCCAAACCGAAGTTTTATGATGTAAACAATGGTGCCTTTCAAGCGGCCGAACAAGTGTTTATTCCTTTCATTTTATCAGGTGTGCATGAATTTGAGTCATGGGGCAATAACAATGGCTGGAAGGAGGAACATAGTAATACCTACCAAGACAAGCTAGCTTCTGAAACCTTGTGGATTCAGTATTGGGCGGAATTGCTAACAGAGCAAGCAAAAGATGAATTCCAGCAATACTTAGCCGGATATGTGGCAGAACAAAAAAAACTGGCACGCTTTGAACGAGACGATGCCCGCGGTATATTGCGAGATGTACAGCAATGGCTTGATTATAATAATGTTGTTGGCAACGACAGCTATGTATTAGTCGCAGTAAGTTTTATGTTTTTAACCGTTTGCCTGGTTAACTCTATCGGTTTGTTGTTAGCTAAATTTTTACGGTCAGCACCTAGTGTTGGAGTGCGCAGAGCACTCGGAGCAAGTAAAGGGCAGGTGTTTGCTCAGCACTTAGTTGAAGTAGGCGTGTTGGGGCTTATTGGTGGTTTACTTGGTTTGGTATTCGCTTACTTAGGATTAACGCTGTTAAAGAATAATTTTGATGGTTTTGATTTTGTCGCCACCATGGACATGACCATGTTTTTTGCTGCACCAGTTATTGCGGTTAGCGCGACAGTATTGGCCGGTATTTATCCAGCATGGCGCGTTTGTACCACCTTACCTTCAATTTACTTAAAAACTCAATAGGAGTACTGTGATGTTAAATATTTCCCCAATATTCAATGCGATGATGCGCAATAAAAGCAGTATTATTTTGATTGTCTTGCAAATAGCACTGACTTTAGCCATTGTCAGTAACGCTGCTTTTATCATCAAAGGTCGCATTGACGATATGCAGCGTGGTAGTGGTCTTGCTGAAACTCAACTTATTGGTTTTCATATGTACTTTTATGATGATGCGGTTAATATCGCAGATCAATTGTTGCTTGATCAGCAAAAAGTGTTAGAGCTTCCTGGTGTTATCGACGCAACGGCGATTAATCAAATTCCTTTATCGGGCAGTGGTGACTCTTGGACATTCCGTAATCAACTTGATTCAGACGGTGCACAAAATATTAATGCTGGAGTTTTTCTTGGTAACTACAATATTGCAAATGTTTTTGGTCATAAAATTATTGAGGGCAGAAACTTTCGTCCTGATGAATTGGTAATTCGTGAACGTGATGGTAATACTCCAAAGGTGACTATCATTACCCAAGCCTTATCGGATAAATTGTTCCCAGAGGGTAACGCTCTTGGAAAATTTATCTACAGTGCTGATGTTCCTGTACAAGTGATTGGTATTATAGATAAAATGCAGGGTTCTTGGTTACATTCACCAATGGTTGAACAAACAGCGTTAATGCCTGTACTTAATGTGCGAAAATTTATGCGCTTTATTATTCACGTTGAAGCAGAACAAGTAGATAGCGTGATTGCTAACGTTCAGCAGTTTCTCTTAGCTCAAGAAAATCGTCGGGTTATAAGTTCGGCAGAAACGCTATTAGAAAAGAAAAAACGCAGTTATCAAAGCGATAAACTCATGACCAATATGTTAATCGTGATTATAGCGGTACTTATTTTTATTACCGCGCTAGGTATTGCTGGAATGACGGTATTTAATGTTAACCGACGACAAAAGCAAATAGGCACTAGGCGAGCGTTAGGTGCAAGTCGGTTAGATATTTTGCGATATTTCATGACAGAAAGTGCCGTTATCGCTTTGATTGGCATTACTATAGGTGTTGTGTTGGCATTGGTGTTAAATAACTATTTAATGACCTATTTTTCTACATCATCATTAGCATTTAATTATATCGTCACCACGTTGGTTGGTATTATCGTCGTGGTAGAATTTGCCGTGTTTTGGCCTGCACGTAAGGCGTCAATGATATCACCAGCTATTGCGACACGTTCGGTGTAGTTGTTAAACAAGTAGACCTTTAGTAAAGGTCTACGACTTTTCTTCTAATTGCGCTTAATTTCTACTAATATCAATTGATTGAGTTATAGTAAGCGCTGTATGAATCTGAGAAACAGAATTGATTTATGGATAAAATTTTAATCGTTGATGACAATCCGTCGGTATGTAATGCACTGTCCATATTATTGGAGTTGCATGACTACCAAGTGTTAATCGCTAGTAGCCCGGTAGAGGCTATGCCTATCATTATGTATCAGAGCGTTGCTTTAGTGATTTTAGATATGAACTTTAGCCAAGACACCACCAGTGGCGTAGAAGGACAACAAGCATTTTATCAAATGCGCGACCAGCAACCCGATTTACCCGTAATTCTACTTACTGCATGGACTGATTTAACCATGGCGATTGAATTGGTTAAGCACGGTGCTGCTGATTATTTAGCTAAGCCTTGGGACGATGAAAAGCTGCTGGTAACTATTAACAACCTGATTGAGCTAAATGAACTCCAGCAGGAGTCACAACGACTTGGTCAACAAAAGCGTGAGCGCGACTCTATCAATCAGCAGGCAAACTTATGTGGGTTAGTTTTTACCAGTACCGTCATGCAGCGCCTGGTTGATATGAGCCTGCAAATTGCAAAGTCAGATGTTGGCGTGTTGATCACTGGGCCTAATGGCGCAGGTAAAGAAAAAATTGCTGATATTATTCATGCGAATTCGCTACGGGCAAGACAACCCTTTGTGAAAGTTAATGTTGGCGCATTGCCTATTGATTTAATGGAAGCCGAATTGTTTGGCGCCGAGGCAGGGGCATACACTGGGGCGAATAAAAAACGCATCGGGCGTTTTGAAGCAGCGGATGGCGGTACATTATTTTTGGATGAAATTGGCAATTTATCACTTTCAGGGCAAGTTAAATTACTTAGAGTCTTGCAAACAGGCGAGTTTGAACGCTTGGGTAGCCACGAGACTATCACTGTCAATGTTCGGGTAGTTAGTGCAACTAATGCTCATTTGATTCAAGACATACAAGCAGGAAAATTCAGAGAAGATTTATATTATCGTTTAAATGTTATAGGAGTCGAGTTACCTGCACTGGCAGAGCGTAAAGATGATATCTTACCGTTGATTGAGCATTTTACTGAGGGTAAAAAACCAATTCCAAAACAGACTATGCTCGCATTACAAGCCCATAATTGGCCGGGTAACGTGCGCGAGCTAGAAAATGCCTGCCAACGAGCCATGGTATTGTCCCAATCACCAGAGTGGCAACCTCAAGACTTTGGTTTAGCTTCAATTGCCCCTCAAGAACAAGTTCAAAGTGAGCTGATAACCCAGAATATGATAGTGCAAGCTATTGCAGAGCATCAAGGCGTTATTAGTAGAGCAGCTAAATCTTTAGGGCTGAGTCGCCAAGCGTTATATCGTCGTATGGACAAATTTGGAATTAACAAATAATGCTGCATACGATAAAGGCAAAAGTGACAACCATAGCTTTAATTACCTCTTGGGTGAGTAATGTAGTGTTGTATATATATCTACAGCAAGCAGATTGGCTATTGCTGATACTAATTATGCTGTTTACGTCTTTATTAGTGGCTGCATTAGTCAATTATTTGTTTAAAACTATAAGTGAAAAAATTATAGCCCTTGAAACCGGTTTATTAAATTTTAAAGACAATGAATTTTCTAATAGTTTATCCGTTAATGGCAATGATGAACTAAGCCAACTCTGTCATCTTTATAATGAGGCAGCAGAAAAACTGAGGTTTGAGAAGCAAAGCATTTACCAGCGAGAATTACTACTTGATAAGGTTATTGAAAGTTCACCTATTATGATGTTTTTGGTGGATGATGATGATTTTTTTGTTTACTCCAACACATCGACACGTCACTTTCTCAATCAAGGGAAACGTTTAGAAGGAGAGGTGTTTTCTACCTTGATTAGTCAATGGCCTCAGGCTCTAAAAGAAGCCATTTCTCATCATCAAGATGGCTTGTTTGTCATTGAACATCAAGACAGTAGTGAAACATGGCACCTTTCACGCGGAGATTTTTTACTTAATAATAAAAAACATCAGTTATTTTTGTTGAAACAAATGACACGTGAGTTAAATCGTCAAGAAGTTGCAGTATGGAAGAAGGTAATTAGAGTGATCAGCCATGAGCTTAACAACTCACTAGCGCCTATTTCATCAGTAACACATTCAGGGAAGTTGCTGGCAAAAAAATATGATGATAGCAAATTATCGTTAATTTTTGAGACGATAAAAGAGCGCATCGATCATTTAAATCAATTTATCCTAGGTTACGCAAAGTTTGCAAAGTTGCCAACACCTCGTCTGACAGCAACAGAGCTGGCAGTTTTTATTGAGCAATTGCAGGCGCAATTGGATTTTAATTTACAATCGGAAGTGCCTAATATCAGCATAAAGTTTGATGCTAGCCAAATAGAACAAGCTTTGATTAATCTAGTGAAAAATGCACAAGAGTCGGGTTCGGCATTCGAAGATGTTGTAATGCAAGTGTCATTAATGCCTGATACTCTAAATATAGCGATAAAAGATAGGGGAGCTGGTATGTCCGAACAAGTGTTAAAAAATGCCCTTATTCCTTTTTACTCCACAAAACAATCTGGTACAGGGCTTGGTTTAGCTTTATGCAGAGAGATTATTGAAGCTCATGAAGGAAAGCTGTCAATTCATAATCGCCAAGGAGGTGGTTTAGAAGTTGTTGTTAGCTTACCACAAGTGCCTGTAAATCCTAATTAATGTAGTAACCTAGTCAGTACTCATCATACCAAATAGCTCAATATATTAGTTCTGTCGATATATACCCAAGCAACTTCACGGTGCTCGTTTTAGTGCGCTTGCGCGCATCGCTTTGCCCAATTGCCATTATGCTCTTTTTGGCAGCGTTCTTCTGTATCGTATGATATATGGCTAACTATGTTACGGATATTGATATTGAGTTTAAATAATGCTTGGTGAATCAGACTATTAAGCTGCTGGCGGTGATGAGACTTAAGAAATATATTGAGGTTATGCTCTGTATCAAAAACACACACTATTTTTAAACTTTTGGGAAAGTGAGCATAATTAACGATGTGAGTTAACCATTGAAAACCGTTATATTGAGTTAATGAGTGCTGACAAACTTGGGTCAAGCACTCTCCGAGTTGTTTATCTCGCTTTTTATCTGTTTTTCGCATAACAATACAATTATCACTTATTGAATTTCAGAGCGCAGTTCCACCGTATTGCCTTGTGGATCTGTAAGGTAAACTGATTGGCCAAAACCTTGCGCGCCATAGCGTCGTTCAAATGTACCTAGTTTAATGCTGTGATTGAGAAAATGTTGACGAATTGCATCTTCACTTATTGATTTTAGCTGTAGACAAAAATGGTCTAGATTGTTGTCTTTGTCGGTTGGCGTAGCACCGCCTTTGCCACCGAGTTCACTATGGATATTAACAATATCAATCAGTGCATTACCTGCACGTAACTGTGTTAAGCCTATTGCGGGGTCTGTTTCTCGCTCTAATGTACAACCGAGAATATCACAATAAAAGTGCACCATTTGGGTTAATTTGTCAGTACGTAAAACTATATGGTCAATGCCTATGATGGTTAACATTGTTACTCCTCGAAAAAGTTATGATCAGACCATAGCAAGTTCGTTAATTTCAGCTAATATTTTGCAACTTGATGCAGCTAAGCCAACACTATTGGTGTTATCTAACTTGTACCATTTATGGTTTGTTGGCTCATTAATTTGATTATGGTTGGCTAATGTACAATCTACAAGTATGGGTTCAATATCAAGGTGGAAATGGCTAAAAGTATGACGAAATTCAGTTAATTTAGTGGTGTTTACAAGGGTTAAGCCCAACGCATTTAATAGCGATGAAACTTCATTTTTATTGCTTGCTTCTAAAAAACAATAGAGCCCACCCCAAATACCTGATGGTGGCCTTTTTTCCATTAACACCTGATTATTAATACGTGGGATCAACATAATCGTTGATTTTACCGGTATAGCTTTCTTAGGCTTTTTCTGTGGGTAGTTAGCTTGTTCATTGGCAGCAAAGGCTAGGCAGCCATTTCTTACTGGGCACTGTTGGCATAACGGTTTAGTGCGGGTACAAATCATTGCGCCGATATCCATCATTGCTTGATTGTAATGTTCAACTTGATGTTTAGGCGTTAGTTTTTCGGCTATTGGCCATAAGGCTTTTTCAAACTTAGCTTGGGCGTTATGGCCAGTAACTAAATAACAGCGAGCGAGCACCCGCTTAACATTACCGTCTAAAATTGCGTGATGCTGCTTGAGTGATAAGCTTAAAATAGCTGCAGCGGTTGAGCGACCAATCCCTGGTAGGGCTATAACTTGCTCGATGTCGTTGGGAAATTCACCTTGATAATCATCTCGTACTATTTGTGCAGCCTTATGTAAGTTTCGTGCTCGAGCGTAGTAACCTAAGCCAGTCCAATGATGTAAAACCTGATCTTGTTCGGCGTTAGCTAAATCAGTAATAGTAGGAAAGCTAGCCATAAAACGTTGGTAATAAGGGATAACAGTTTTGACTTGGGTTTGCTGTAGCATGATTTCAGAAACCCAAACACTATAAGGCGTTTTATGTTGCTGCCAAGGTAAATGTTTTCTTCCTTGATGGTGATACCAGTCAACGACTTGGCTAGCGAACTTATTGGCTGAAGCAATGGAAATATCAACATTAAAAATTGGGGCAGACGTCATTGGCGTATTAATCATGGTCATTTCATAAATAGATGCGCAGTGTAGCGAATTTTGATTATGGACTCAAAAATGTTTAATGGCGTGGCATAAATTTGTTTTATTGCTTTGTCGGAAATCTGTATAATGGCGGCAATTATTTTTTAGATACCAATGTTATGAGGCTATGCCATGAAAGTTGATGCAAAGAATCGAAGTCAGCGACTACGCAAGAAGTTAAGAGTTGATGAATTTAAAGAGTTAGGTTTTGATGTGGCTTGGCAATTAAATGAAGATATTACCAGTGATGAATTAGATGCTTTTATTGATAAGTTTTTTGCTGAAGTTATTCAACCCAATGGTTTAGGTTTTGGTGGTGAAGGCGACACATTATGGCATGGTTTAATTTGTACTCAAAAATTAGGCTGTTGTACTGATGAAAATCGTAAAGCAGTTGAACAGTGGTTAACTGCCAATGGTGCTACCTCAGTAGCAGTTAGCGATCTTTACGATGTTTGGTGGGCAAATGACTGAGAAAACACATAAAACCTTAGAACAAGCCGAACAAGAAGGTAAATACATTCGAAAAGTGCGTAGCTTTGTTAAACGTGAAGGTCGCTTAACTAAGGCTCAAGAGCGAGCTTTAAATGATCACTGGCAAACAATGGGATTAAATCATAGTGATGGGCTAATTAATACCAATTCACTATTTAATAATGACCATCCGGTTGTATTAGAAATTGGTTTTGGTATGGGTAAATCCTTAGTTGAAATGGCTAAAGCAGCCCCAGAGCTAAATTTTATTGGGGTAGAAGTACACAAACCAGGAGTAGGGGCTTGTATTGCTACAGCTATAGAGCAAGACCTTGAAAACTTAAAAGTTTACGAGCACGACGCAATTGAAGTATTAGCGGATTGTATTCCCGATAATAGTTTAACGACAGTGCAACTCTTTTTCCCTGACCCTTGGCATAAAAAGAAGCATCATAAACGCCGTATTGTACAAGCCGACTTTGTTGAAGCCATTCGTAAAAAATTAAAAGTAGGCGGTGTTTTTCATATGGCAACGGATTGGGAAAACTACGCCGAGTGTATGTTGGCTGATATGCAATCAGCTAACGGATATATTAATCTTTCTACCACTAATGATTATGTACCGCGACCTGACTCTCGTCCGCTAACTAAATTTGAAAACCGTGGTCAACGGTTAGGACATGGTGTTTGGGATTTACAGTTTGCTAAAAGCTAACCCCTGGTTGTTGATAGTTAATTAAGTTGACTTAGGTAAATAGGCTTTTTCAACATAAAATAAATGTTGAGCGTTACTTAAGTTTCCTGAATCTTTTAGCCATTGCTCAGTAATGATTTCTCTTTGTAAAGCCGCATGCAATATGCGGCTTTTATATTGGGTCCAATAAAAAATAGTTGCCTGTTTATGACAATCATTATTGGGAAACACGTCACTGCGATTGTTGTCTAGCTCTGCAATAATACTAGCAACCACTTTCTCTTTTAAATCATCTTCTATCTTGTGCTTAAAACGAGTAAAGCGTTTCGCCTTAATCAATTGCCAGATCAACCAAACTAACGAAGCAAGAGCAAGTATAGCGATAATTTGCATGTTTTTTCTCGAATATCAATAATGGCAGAATAATAGCAACATTATAAAAAAAATATCAAATTATTTATCATACCCTGTTAAATTTGTTAGCCGTTGTCATTGTGGCGGTTAAAGTTGACTTTTCCCAGTAACAGGCATTAAATGGTCACTGAAGGATAAGCCGTTTGTATAAGCAGCATTAATGAATAAAGCCATTGAAATCCATAACAAACTGACGAAACGATTGTTGCTCTATATATTATTATGTAGTGTATTTCTTTCTGTGTGTTCAACGCTAGTTCAGCTGTACTCATTCTTTAAAGATGATTTGACCTTGTTAGAACAACGTTTTGAAGATATCGAAAAAAGCTATATCCCAGCGATTGCCAATAGTTTATGGGATTTCAATAAATCGTTAGTTGCACAGCAAATTCAAGGTATTGTAGAGCTACCAGATATTGGCTTTGTTCGGGTTGAAAATGACTTTGATTACCGATATCAATCTGGAAACGCTGACATTGTTACTAAAAAATATCATCAATTCCCTATTGTTTTTAATGGTAACCATGTAGGTAAGCTTCATGTGTATGCTGACTATCAAGATCTATATCAAAGACTATGGCAACAGGCAGGTTTTATTCTTGTCACTGAGTTTATCAAAATCTTTATTGTTGCTTTCTTTATTGTACTTATTATTGATAAATTAATTACCAGACATTTATTTAAAATAACTCATTATGCGCAAGATTTAGCAAGCCATAATTTAAATAATGAATTGGTTTTATCAAATCGTCCTGCTGTTGAAGATGAGCTAGACTATTTAGTTAGTGCAATTAATACCATGCGTGTTAATTTACAAACAGAAATAACTAAACTAGAAGATGCTGAAAATGCTTTGTTGCAGTTAAATGGTGAATTAGAAGTTAAAGTTCATGATAGAACCGCAAAATTAGAAAATACCAATAAGCAACTACATCATTCGCTTAATACTTTGACTATTGCACAAGAGCAATTAGTACAATCTGAAAAAATGGCATCTCTAGGGCAGTTAGTTGCTGGGGTAGCTCATGAAGTTAATACCCCCTTGGGTATTTGTATTACATCTATTACTGCACTTAAAGAACGAGTTGATAATATTCAACAAGCACTTGATTCGCAAGTACTAACCAAATCCTATCTTGTCGATTCTTTGAAATTACTGCTTGAATATGAGCAGATTATTGAACGAAGTTTAAATAAGTCGGTTGAATTGATTCGCAGCTTTAAATCGGTTGCGGTTGAACAACATACTGATCCACAGGAGTGTATTAACTTACACCAACATGTTTATGATGTTGTCAATACAGTTAAAACATTGTTTAAGCATAAAAAATACCATATTAGTATTGAAGTCGATGAAGATCTTAACTTGATTACTTACCCCAGTGCTTGGAATCAAATTCTGACTAATTTTTTGATGAATTCTCATATCCATGGTTTTGAGGATCGCCAAGCAGGTGAAATATCAATAGCCTTTAGCCAAAACGATGAAATGCTAACACTTGTGTATTGTGATAACGGTAAAGGCATAGGAGAAGAATTCAAGCCCCGTATCTTTGACCCTTTTGTTACCACTAAACGCGGCCAAGGAGGCTCTGGCTTAGGGTTGAATATTGTCTTTAATTTAGTTAATGCGAAATTAGGCGGTACAATAAAGCTGTTAGAGTCTGAGCAAGGGGTTTGTTTTCAAGTAGTGGTACCAATTAACTCAGCAAAACAAAACCTAGCTATTGCAAATAGTTAAGGGTTTTTAGATGTAAATCATCACTTTGTTTTTGCTTTAAAAACAAGCAAATATTGACTTTTGCCACCTAAATCTATAGTATTCCCGCCCTCTAAAATCTAAGCGAAAATTCATTATTGTTTGAGAGTATGGTACTTGGACGATGTTATTTATACTTGAGTTTTTTGCAAAGTATCTAATTTAACCAACGAGATAAAAATGTTTGAATTACACGCCAGTAAAACGTCGAATTTGAAAAATGATGTATTGTCAGGCTTAACGGTCGCTCTAGCGTTAGTACCAGAAGCAGTAGCCTTTGCTTTTGTTGCCGGTGTTGAGCCTTTAGTAGGGCTTTATGCTGCATTTATGGTTGGTTTGATCACCGCAATATTTGGTGGTCGACCGGGAATGATTTCTGGGGCAACTGGGGCTATGGCTGTTGTTATGGTGAGCTTAGTTGCCATTCATGGTGTTGAATACCTCTTTGCGACGGTCGTGCTAACCGGGGTGCTGCAAATATTAGCCGGTATATTTAAGCTGGGTAAGTTTATTCGTTTAGTGCCACATCCGGTAATGCTTGGATTTGTTAACGGTTTAGCTATTGTTATCTTCTTAGCGCAACTTGGGCAATTTAAAGTAACCAATAGCGCAGGCGAACTTGAGTGGTTACAAGGCACACCTATGATGATTATGGCTGGGTTAATTATAGTAACCATGGCAATTATTCATTTTTTACCTAAATTGACAAGTGCTGTTCCTTCATCACTGGTAGCGATTGTTGTGGTGACCTTATTAGTGCAAAGTCTAGGGTTAGATACCCGCACCGTAGTCGATTTTCTTCGTGATATGACCAATGATCCTAGCGCTTCTATTGCCGGTGGTTTACCGCAGTTTTCAATACCGAATGTTCCTTTTAATTTAGAAACATTAAAAGTGATTTTACCATTCGCCTTAGTGCTAGCTGCTATTGGTTTAATTGAATCATTATTAACATTAACCTTGATTGATGAGCTAACAGGCACACGTGGTCGAGGCAATAAAGAATGTATTGCTCAAGGTGCGGCAAATACAGTGACCGGATTTTTTGGTGGTATGGGCGGTTGTGCCATGATTGGTCAATCTATGATTAATGTAAACTCAGGTGGTCGTGGTAGAGCTTCAGGTATTACCGCGGCACTCGCTTTATTAGGTTTTATTTTATTTGCCTCTGGCTTAATTGAAATGATCCCAATAGCTGCGTTAGTTGGCGTAATGTTTATTGTGGTTATTGGCACTTTTGAGTGGTCAAGTTTTAGAATTTTAAGCAAGGTGCCTAAAGCTGATGCGTTGGTTATTATTTTAGTTTCTGGTGTTACGGTAGCAACTGATTTAGCCATAGCGGTAGTGGTTGGTGTCATTGTTTCTGCGTTAGTGTTTGCTTGGGAGCATGCTAAGCACATTAAAGTTGATCGTAGTATTGATGCTAATGGTTCAACTGTTTATGAAGTCACTGGACCAATATTTTTTGGCTCAGTAGCTACATTTTTAGAACAGTTTGATGTTGAAAAAGACAGTGATGATGTGGTTGTTGAATTTAAACGCTCGCGAGTTGCTGATCATTCGGCCATTGAAGCGATTGATACTTTGGCTGAACGTTATTTAACAAAAGGTAAGACGTTACATTTAAAACACCTTAGCCAAGAATGCCAATTGTTATTGGAAAAAGCAGGTGATTTAGTTGAAGTGAATGTAATAGAAGACCCTGATTACCATATTGCTTCTGATAAGCTAGCGTAAGTTACGCTAGCAAGGAAAATATTAAAGTATGCGCTGATAAGTTATACTAAACTTACAGCGCATTTTTTATGTGCTGAAATTTATCTCTACGGTGAATGGTATGTTGCGATGAGTAGCCGTCATGGGCGTTATTGCGCTTTATCGCGTTTATAGGTACAAAGGTACAGTAGTAAAATGCAGTTAGAATTTTTTGAAATTCCCAGCCCCTGTGTAGGCGTGTGTCAATCTGACGAAAAAGGTTATTGTCTTGGTTGCATGCGTACGCGTGATGAACGACAAAATTGGGTCAATCTTGATAATGACAATAAACAAAAAATTATAAAGCGCTGCATCCAAAGAAAAAAACGCAAAGCAAACAAAGGTGTTGCTACAAAAGGTGCGCATACAACATCATCACAAGAGCAACATCAAGTTGAACAGCCTTCATTGCTCGATCCGCCAAGTAAGCACAAACTAGCTACAGATAGTGATTTAGACTTTAATGACTTTGAGTTATAGCGTGAGTTAACCGCAGCCTTTTGCAAAGTCATTTCTTTTACAAAGTAATTAGAAAACGGTTGCGACCTAAAGAAATTCTAGCTATGATACGCGCTCTTTGAAGCATTGCCTTTATATTATCTTTGATAATATAAAGGCAATGCTTCAAATGCCCCGATAGCTCAGTTGGTAGAGCAGAGGATTGAAAATCCTCGTGTCCCTGGTTCAATTCCGGGTCGGGGCACCATTTTTATTATTGAAAAAGATTGAGAAAACTAAAGCCTGCAAGATTTTGCAGGCTTTTTGCGTTTTAGACGTTTGATAGTGTAAGGGCTCAATAAATATTCAATATTAATGCATGATTATTCATTTGGTTTGAGGTATAATCGGCCACATTAGTTGTACAAAAAATTCGTTATACAAAATTAACACCGTAATTAGAAAGGTATTAAACTTATGTTCTCACAGTTAACTCAGTTACCCCCCGATCCTATTTTAGGTTTATCGGTAAAATTTAAAGCAGACGCCAACCCAAATAAAATTGATCTTGGCGCAGGTATATACAAAGATGAAAATGGTCATACGCCGGTTTTGTCTTGTGTAAAAGCAGCTGAAAAATTTCGTTTAGATAATGAAAGTAGTAAAGCATATTTAGGCTCTGCTGGTTCAGCATTATTCAATGAAAAAATGACTGCATTGATTTTAGGTGATCACAAGGTGATCCGTGACAATCGTATTCGTACCATCTCTACTCCAGGCGGCACTGGTGCTTTACGTACCGCTGGCGAGTTTATCAAAACCTGCACACCGGGCGCTACTATTTGGGTAAGTAATCCGACTTGGGCGAATCATCAAGGTGTTTTTAAAGCGGCAGGCTTAGCCATTGAAACTTATCCTTATTATGATTATGAAAACAATTGTTTAGACTTTTCGGGTATGCTTGAAGCTTTAAAACAAGTACCTAAAGGCGATGCTGTTTTAATTCATGCGTGTTGTCATAACCCAAGTGGTATGGATTTAAGCAAAGAGCAATGGCAACAAATTGTTGACGTTGCTAAGCAAGTGGGTTTTTTGCCTGTTATTGATATGGCTTATCAAGGTTTTGGTCAAGATTTAGATAGTGACGCTTATGGCCTTAGGTTAATGGCTGACTCAGTTGAGCAAATGATTATCTGTAGCTCATGTTCAAAGAACTTCGGTTTATATAGAGAGCGTATTGGTGCTTGCTCTATTATTGGTAAGGATTCAATTTCAGCGGATATAATTAACTCGGTATTACTTTCTGTTGTTCGTGTTAATTACTCAATGCCACCTGCACACGGGGCGGCGATAGTTGAAACTATTTTAAGCTCAGCAGAATTAACTACTCAATGGCACGGCGAGTTAAAAGAAATGCGTGATCGTATTAATGGTATGCGTCAGCTGTTAGTGGAGCAATTAGTTGCTAATGGCGTTACTCGTGATTTCAGCTTCATTACCGAACAAAATGGTATGTTCTCATTTTTAGGGATTGATCAAGCACAAGTGCAACGCTTACAAGACGAATTTAGTATTTATATTGTTGGCTCAAGTCGTATCAGCCTTGCGGGGATCTCTCCTGATAATGTGAATTACTTAACACAATCTATCGCTAAAGTGCTTTAGTCATTTAAAAATTTCTGTTGATTACACACTCAAAAGCTCGCAAGTATAAAAACTACTTGCGAGTTTTTTATTTTTAGGTTGAATAGTATCTTTTGCTCTACTCCCTCCATTACCTTGTTTTTCTTAATTGAATGATAGATTATATTTAACGTATAGAGTAAGTTGACATAATATCGTAAGAACATGAGTTATAAAGTAAATAATTAAAAAATATTTAAGCAAGGATTTTGTCCAGTTAACAATACTATTAGTATTCACATTACCTAAACAAGAAAGGAACTCTTAAATGAATATGTCTAGAAGTGAAGTTAAAATTACGGTTGCAAAGCTACTCGAGGTTGCTTATTCAAAAGATAAAGGATTAACAACTAAGATAATGGCAGAAAAAGGTAGGGCTAAATTAGTTGTCGATCAAACAGGAAAAGCAACTCTTACTGGAACTTTAGGTTCTTTATCATTTAGTGGTGCCCCAGTATTAAATAAAATAGGGGTTAAAATTAAAAGAGTGACAGTTAACTTTGAAAATAAAGGTAAAATGAAAGTCGTTTATAGAGCAACTTTCAATTTAGAAGTAATCAGCCTAACTGTTATGGGAGATTTTAATTTGGAAGAATTAATTATTTCTTGCTCTGGCTTATTATGTCAAGCTGCCAGAGCACTTAAAGGCAGGCATAAAGCTTATGACATGGAATTACAAAAAATCATGGGGAGGTAATAGTGCGAGTTTTATTATTTTTATGTACTCTGTTACTAGGTTCCTGTGCTACACATGAGCAAGGTAAATCACTTTACTCTACTTTTTTAGATTATGAGTCAAATACTAGTAAAAGTAATATTATTCAGAGTAGCCCTAGCTTTTTCAGTAAAAATTTACTGAATCAATTAAACCTTAATAGTTTGGAAGTTGCTGAGCAATTATTGTTTAAGGGATATATGGCTAAGAAAATCAATAATTTCGAAATGATCTTGGGAACATCTGGCTGCTTAACCATTAATGGTTTTGATTCAGAAAACATGCCTATATCATTTAACCTTAAATATATTAAGTCCGAACAGCGGTGGTTAATTGATGAAATAAATGTATTTTTTGCTAGTGATGAAGCTGACTTTAGTCAAACGGCAAAATGCCCCAGTGAATATAATAACTAAATGTTGAACAGCGCTTCACCTTAAAATAACACGTTAGTTAGAACGCGCCCCTGTAATATAGCCTCTTAATAAATTGAAATCTCGAAGTTAGCAAATCCCTTTTTTTGCTAACTTCGAGATTTATCAAGACAAATTTATTACAAAACTTAAACAATCTTATCGCTAGTAACAATCACACCATCGGTATCGGCATATAGGTAATCACCGTGGTTAATCTCAATACCACCAAATGCTAAACTTATAGCACGCTGACCTGAAGTCACCGGAATGTATTTCCTTGAACAGGTTCCTAAGGCATATAAAGCAACAGGGATATCTGTTATTTGAAAGGTATCTCTGATGTAGCCATTAACAACAATGCCAGCGTAATTGTTTTTATGGGCAAACTTCATCAAGTTTTCACCGACAACGGCAAAATATTCTTGGTCTACGTCAACAACGACTATTTTACCTGCACCATCTTCGTCTCTAAGCAATGAAATCAAATCGGCATTGTTTTTGTCTAATTTTATGGTCACTATTTCGCCTTGGCATTTGCTAGCGCCGCCATAGTTTTGATAGCCAAAGCCTAATACAGAGACTTTATCGCTGTATTCATCACAGATATCTGCGGTAAAAAATGTCATAAATGTGTCCTGTTCTTTTTTTATATAGGGTATAAGCCAGTATTCTAGCATTAAAGGAGTGTTTTTCACTAAACTTTGATACTATATATTCAGTATTAGTGAATAGTTATACGTTGAGCGTAAATGATATGAAAGTAGTAACAGGCGTAGTGGGTAATGATATTCATGTAGTCGCTAACCGATTAATTGAACTGTCTCTAAATGCCAGAGGGTATGAAGTGTTTAACCTTGGCGTAAACACATATTTAGAGGAGTTTTTTGATGCGGCTGTAGAAACAGGCGCTGATGTATTAATGATCTCTTCCCTTAACGGCGAAGCAGAAGGTTGGAGTCGTGAGGTTAAGCTACTAAAAGCAAAGTACAAAACTTTAGATGAATTGATTATGATGATCGGTGGTAATTTAGTGGTTGGCACCGGTAATGCTGAAGATATAGTGCCACGCTATAAAAATTACGGCTTTGATATTGTGTGCCACCAAGTCGATTTAAATACCGGATTAGACATGTTAGAAGCCTTACTTGAACAAAGAAACCTGAACGTAAACCCCCTACAAGTGAGAAATAACAAATGAGTTTGCTGCAAGAAGAAAGAGAAATAATTCTGAGCAATGAGTATGTTGATACGTTTGATTTTGCTGAAGTAGAAGAGTTTGTTAAAAACGCTAGCAAAGATCTGTTTATCTCTCATCATTTTAACAAACAAAGCAAAATGTTAGTGCAACCCCGTGGCGGTTTTCCTACCTATAAAAAACAATTTGCGCTTTATGAATTTTTTGTCGATGCCAAGGTTGATGTCTTGCCGTTAACTATTGACTCAAACACGCGCTTAAATGACTATGCCACCTCAAAGAAAATGCTCCGCTTAAGTGAAGAGAATGATGTGGATATGCTTAATGGCTATCCATTAGTAAACCATGGCTATCGCACTACGCGTAAAATGATCACTCATTTTAATAAACCTGTGAGCTTACGCCATGGTACACCAGATGCCAGGCTATTGATTGAAACAGCGATTGCTTCGGGTATTTTTGAAATTGAAGGCGGCCCGATTACCTACCTTTTACCTTATTCAAAAAACTTCCCGCTTGATAAAGCCTTTCTATATTGGAAGTATGTAGAAAGAGTGTGTGCTAACTATTCTAAATTGAATGAACCTATTAACAGAGAATCGTTTGGTCCTCTCACCGCGACATTAGTGCCACCGTCAATCACCATTGTTATTCAACTATTGGAAATGTTGTTGTCATTAGAAGAGGGCGTAAAGTCGTTTTCGGTTTCGTTTGCGCAACAAGGCTCAATGAACCAAGATATTGTTACGGGTGCAGTACTGAAAAAGCTCGCTAAGTATTACGCAGCACAGATCAATTGTAGTGATGCTTCAATCCACCTAGTATACCATCAGTGGATGGGCGCTTTTCCAACCAATAAAGATTATGCGGAACAATTAATTAATATTGCTACTGTAATCGCCTCCATGGTGGGCGCAGATAAAATTATTACCAAAACCAGAGAAGAAGCCTCGGGTATTCCAACTAAAGAAGCTAATGCTAAAACTGTGGCCAATACCCAATATACCTTAGGTATTCTTAATGGCTTGCCAAATGTGGTTGATGAAGAAGAAGAAGAAATGTTAACGCTACAAGTTAAGGCTATTATGGAGGCAGTATTTAACGACCCAGCAGACACTTTATGGCGTAAAGTATTTAATTCTATAAAAAATGGCATAATCGACGTGCCTTTTTCTCCTCATATCATTAATCATAATAATATGATCACTATTCGCGATGCTAATAAAAACATCCGTATTATCAAACGAGGCAATGTGCCTATTCCCGAAAGATGTTACGCCTATGATAAAGCCCAATGTGATTTAACTAAAGATACCACCAGTATTGTTAATGATATTATTCACGATATAGGAATCATGCAATGAGCAGTACGAACATAGTAAACAATGCAAATAATGCCAAGCCAGAAAAATTGCTTATTGATATTGGCAGTACCTATTTCAAGCTCAGTACAGGAGCGCAGATAGAGCAGCATTTTAGAGATTTTAATAAAGATATTTTAGATGACCTTATGCATAAATGCGGCAAAACTATCGAGAGATATAGCAAAGCAGATGTACATATTTGTTCATCTGCCAATGGCGGCTTAACCACCTTAATTATCGGGGTAACTAATACTTTTTCCTTAAAATATGCCACTAATATTGCGTTTAACTCAGGGATTAATATTATTGATACCGTTTTGTATCAAAATATAGAAGATTACTCGCTGCCTAGTGATTTGATTGATGTGGTTATTATTGTCGGTGGTATTAACTCAAACGGTGATATCTTTTCAAACAAGTTGTATCATTATTTAGCGCAACTGCGTTATTCAAATATCGTGTTTGTCGGTAATAGCATTGATGTACCCTCAATAAAAGCAAATATTGAAAATGTTGAAATACTGCCTAATATCATTGATGACAGACTGCATATTGTTGAAGAGCATTTGCGAGAATATTTAACCAATCTTTACCAAAAAGACATTGAAGGTAAAGAAGATATTAAACATCTGTACGATATTACCTCTAATCAAATTTATCCTACGCCTTACGTGGTTAATAAAACTTTACCCTTAATTGATGCAAAATTCTCAGTGGTTAACCCATTTATTTTACTTGATATTGGCGGTGCAACAACCGATATTCATTATTCAAAAGATCTGGTTGATGACAACATAGTGACTGAAAATGAGTATGATAGATTAGTCTTTAAAAAACTCGGTGTGTATAAATCAAAACAGTCGCTAATATTTGCAGCAAAAAATAACGAATTTGTTTATGAGTTATTAATGCACTTAAAAGTAACCGAAAATATTTTTGAAGAGCAAAGCGCCAAAGCAACAAAAATACTGATGCAACTCGCTATTTTTTTAGTGCTATGTAAAATATCACATTATAAAAAAGCCTATATTAACTTAAAGTTATTAGCAATTAACTCTATTGTGCTAACCGGTGGTATTACCAAAGTATTAGCGCGTGATGAAATAGAAGATATTATTTCATTTTTCTATAAAAAAATTCTAAATTCAGCACATAATCCAGCCACAGTGCTTGATAGTAATTATGATATTTGGACCTTAGCGAGTGTTGATACACCCATTGATAGTGTTGATGTTAAAGAAGCGCAAGAAGAAGGAAAAGAATTATGTCAATAAACTGTGTTAGAAGCTTGCTTGAAGCTGCGGTGCAAAGCCATAGCGATAAAACAGCGGTCCTGTTTAATAATAACAATATTACTTACGCGGAACTGTTTACTAAAGTCAATCAAGTCGCTTATTACTTGAACGAGCTAGACTTACCTAAAGATTCTCGCATTGGTATTTATTCGACTAAAGGCATCGAGCAGGTTATTGCTGTATTGGCTATTTTATCTACCGACTATATTTTAGTACCATTGACCACCTTGTTAAAAGCAGAGCAAGTGGAATACATTATTAACGATTGCGATATTAAATGTATTATCACCGACAAAGTTAAGCTTGAAAGTATTGAAGAGATTAACTTTAGTGGTCATATTATTTCATATGAAACTGCTAGCAAGGGGATCGCCTCATTTGATGAAATTTTTAAATATTATAACAAACCCTACCTTTGCGATATTAACGGTCATAGCAATGCTTTAATCACTTATTCTTTTGGTGTCTCAGGTACACCTAAAGGCATTGTAATATCACACCGTAACTTAATAGATTCTGCTAGGGTTGTTTCCCAATATTTGCAGCTGGCGCAAAGTGATGTTATCTCTGGTGTGCTTATTTTTAATTTGGATTATGGCTTAAACCAAATCTTTTGCACCTTATATAAAAAAGCAACCTTAGCACTACATCGTTTTATTTTAGCAGATGATTTTTTTAACCATATCATCAATGACAAAGTGACTATTTTACCGCTGATGCCTATCAACATTTCTCAAATGTTTGATGAAGATATTCAGCGCATTCCTAGTGCCGAGTTGTTTTCAGGCGTAAAAACCATTACATCATCAGGAGGTAATGTTACTGCAAAAATGATCAAAGACTGTAAAAACACATTTAAGCAGGCTAACTTTTATTCAATGCATGGTCTGACTGAAGCTTTTCGTTCAACCTATCTAGACCCATCACAAGTACAAATAAGACCTGACTCTATCGGCAAAGCTATTCCAGATGTTGAGCTTTACGTAATTAATGAAGATGGCAAAGAATGTGGCGTGCGTGAAGTGGGCGAGTTAATTCACCGTGGTGGCTACATTTATCGCGGTTTTTGGAATGCACCTGAGCAAAATGCTGAACGTTTTAAATCAGTACAGATCTTAAAAGATGTAATAAATCTTGAAGGTCAATTAACCGATGAATTGGTTGTGGCAACGGGTGACTACGTATATAAAGATGAAGAAGGGTACTTTTATTTTGTTTCTCGAAAAGACGATATGATCAAAACCCGTGGCTTTAGAGTATCACCTTTTGAAGTTGAATCAGTCGTCGCGAAAAACATACCACAAATAGAAAACTGCGCTGTTTTTGGCTTAGAAAATGAACAAATTGAAGAAGAGATAGTGATGGTATATTCAGCTATAAATGAAATAACAGAAAAAGAAATCTTGTTTGAACTAAAGAAACATTTAGCCTCTTACATGATCCCAAGCCGAGTTGTTTATAAAAAGTCACTGCCATTAATTCAAAGTGATAAAAACAAAATCAATAAAGAAGAATTAAAGAGAGCATTAGTTTCGGTCAATTAAAACCCTATAGGCATAACTGTAGTTAGCATAGCTATAAATAGTGATGAAAAACCTAACGTACGTTAGGTTTTTTGTAAGCTCGGTAATCTACTAATCCTAAACATACCAATAAATCATCAAGAAATGACAAGCGGCACCGGCTAACACAAATAAATGCCAAATAGCATGATTAAATGGAATTTTCTTTTGCACATAAAAAATCACCCCAAGTAGGTAAACACCTCCCCCTGTTGCCAATAACGTAAGCGCTTCACTGGGTAATACTTTATGCAGTTCACCTAAAATAGCAAATGAAATAAAACCCATGCCTAAATAGGTAGCTAACGATGTTTTTTTATATTTATGGCCCAGTTTAATCTTAAATAAAATACCACCAAGTGCAATTGCCCAAATAACCACCATTAAACTATAGCCTAGTGCTCCTTGCATACTAAGTAGTAATAATGGGGTATAAGTACCTGCTATTAGTAAGTATATTGCACAGTGATCGAGTAGCTTAAATACTTGTTTGACTCGTTTATTACTTACACCATGATAAAAAGTTGATGCAAGAAAAAGGCATAATAAGCTAGTGCCATAAATACTGAAACTGACAATGCGTAGCGTGTCATTGCTGATGGAATAGCTAACGGCTGTATTAGTCACAGAATAGTTTAGTAATAAAACTAACGCAGCTATACTTAGCAAAGCCCCTAAACCATGGCTTAGTGTGTTGGCTAACTCTTCATTTTTACTATAACTTGGTAAGGACTTTATCATATCTGTTACTCTGTTTTTTTAGCGTACACGTGTACACTGATTTGCAAATAATAACAGAGTGAGCTGATAAAGTGAAGAGATCAGACCAGAAGGCAATAAAAGAGTAAGGCAAATACAAAGAAAAAATACAGGCTAGATAACACAAACATAGCTCGCAAAAAGAGAGCTATGCTTAGTAACGAAGAGTGGAAATTAATAAAAAATTATAGCGCCAATTCTATAACCATTTCTTTCAATTCGTCTTTAGAGATCGAATTACTGTGATTAGTATCGAATCTATTAAAAATAGATTCACACATCCGAATGCCTTTGTCTTGTAATAGCACGTCAATGAGTTCAACAAATTCTGAGCGGCTAATAACACCGTCTTTATCTTCATCAAACACTTCAAATAATTCATCTACCCACTGATTTAATTCCATAGGGGTTCCTTAGATATTTAGGGAAAATCAATATTTTAACTTTATCTTTTATTGGGCTGTTTGGGAATGCTATTTTTTGTTTTTAAGAAAAAAAAATGAGAATTTACGGATTTTCAATTATTAGCAGAGAAATTAAATAATTTGAGTCACTGTTTCTATCAAGACGTGCTTTGTAAATAAAATAAATATCATTACTATTCAATGCTTTAAGTGTTTTTATGGATTTATTGAAAAAAAATTGTAATAAATAGCTAGATGCTTAGACTATTTGTAGGAAATTATTAAGGGAAAGTTTTATGAAAACAACGTGGAAACAAATATTAACGTTTAGTTTATTGATGTCAACCAGTGTTACTTGGGCTAATGAAAATAAAGTATTAATAGCAGGATGTCATTTAGGTGAAATACGTTCAGAAGTTCAATGCGGTAAGCTTGAGGTTCCTGAAAATTATGAAAAATTATCGGGCGATAAAATCACGGTAAATTTTGCCGTACTCCCCGCCATTGATAATAGTGAGTATAAGCCGCCGCTTATGTTTTTAGCGGGTGGTCCAGGCCAAGCAGCGGTTGAGTTAGCAACAGGGCTAAATCGTGTTTTTCGAGAAGCGCGTAAAACGCGAGATATTATCTTAGTTGATCAACGAGGAACGGGTAAAAGCAGTGCATTAGCATGTGATTTAGAGGACGAAGAAGATGTTTACCGTATTTTGCCTAAACAACTCGATGTTCAAGAGGTTAAAAAATGCATTGCGCAATTTAAAGGTGACGTGACCCAATATAATTCAGAAAATGCAATTCGTGATTTTGATGCCGTACGTGCCGCATTAGGTCATGATAAAATTAATATTTATGGTGGCTCGTATGGAACGAGAGCGGCCTTGGTATATATGCGAATGTTCCCTAATTCATTAGAGAGTGTGGTACTTGATAGTGTTGGCCCAATAGAGGTTCCTATTGGCATGTTTGGTCAAAGCGGAGCGCGCTCGTTCAATTTGTTGCTAGAAAACTGTAAACAAAGTGAATCATGCAATAAAGCGTTTCCAGATTTAGCGCAAGAGTTCCAACAAGTTAAAGCGCGTTTAGCTAAAGCGCCTATTTCTATTGATATACAACACCCAAGGTTAGGCTCTCCCACTCAATTTGTGTTGGACGACGAGAAGTTCACCGGTAATTTGCGTTTTCAATTATATGGTATGGAAGGGCGTTCAATGGTGCCTTTAGTCATTCATCAAGCTTTTTTAGGAAACTATCAACCGCTAATTGGATTAATTGCCCGCACAGAGGGTGATCAACTAGTGTACACAGGTTTACTATTTAATATTGTCTGTAATGAAGATATTCCAAGGGTTAGCGAAATGGCACGAAAACTCGATTCAGAAAATAATTTTGATGGCGGTGCTACTCACCTAGGCTGGGACATGATTTGCCCATATTTCCCTCAATATCGTCCAAGTGAAGAGTTCTATCAACCCGTTACGGCAGATATTCCAACCTTAATATTGTCAGGAGAATTAGATCCAGTTACCCCTCCAAGTAATGGTGACTATCCTGCGAAAACCTTACCTGATAGTCATCATATTGTGGTGGAAAATGCTTCTCATACGGTTGCAATGGGAACGTGCGCAAGCGATATCATCAATGAATTTTTAACCACTAAAACCCCAAAATCACTTGATGAATCTTGTTTAAACGATATTCCACAAGAAACCTTTATGACTAGCGTTAATGGTATTCAATAACAATAATAAGGAAATAATGATGATCGAAGTAAATAACTTACATAAACGTTTTGTTGATAAAAAGAATATCGTTAAAGCATTAGATGGTCTGTCATTTACAGCCAAAGATGGTGAAATTACCGGTATCTTAGGACCCAACGGTGCTGGAAAAACCACGTGCCTGCGCACACTATATGGTTTGTTATCAGCCGATGAAGGCGATGCGACCATTGACGGCATCAAAGTAACAGAAAACCCCATTGCAGCTCGAGCAAAATTAGGCATATTTCCTGACAAATTTGGTTTGTACGAGCGTTTAACCGCCTACGAGCAAATTGACTATTTTGCCAGTATCCATGGCATGACTGGGCAAACTAAAAAAGATGCAATTGAACAAGTGATTAATGATTTAGAATTAGAAGAGTTGGCACACAGGCGCACAGTAGGGTTTTCTCAAGGACAGCGAATGAAAGTAACACTAGCACAGTCATTAGTGCATCAACCTCAAAATTTTGTGCTGGATGAGCCAACACGTGGGTTAGATGTTATGAGTACTCGCATCTTAAGAAACCATTTAGCTAAATTTAAAGCTCAAGGACATTGCATTTTATTTTCATCGCATGTGATGCAAGAAGTTGCGGCCCTTTGCGATAGAGTGATTATTGTTGCCAATGGTCGTTTAGCAGCACAAGGTACACCACAAGAGTTATGTGACTTAGCAGGTGAAACACACTTAGAAGAAGCCTTTGTTAAGTTAATTGGCTCTGATGAAGGAGTGGCAGCATGATCCAGTTTAAAGCGCTACTGTTAAAAGAATATAGAGAAGCCTTTCGTGATAAGCGTGCGTTAATGATGGCGTTAATGATGGCGATTATGGCGCCGGTGATGATTGTTGTTTTTTCAAAAATAATGATAGAAAAGGCCATTGATAAACCCGCCGTATATATAAAATTCAACGGCGCTGAATATGCGCCTAAGTTGATTGAGCATTTTGCTAAAGAAAATTTGTTAAGCTTCTCTGATATTCCAGCTGAAGATAAAGCCATTTGGGATGAGCGCAACATTGTAATCGAAATTCCACAAGATTATGCACAAAAAATGGCACAAGGTAAGCCGATAAAAGTTCATCTTCAGGCTGACTTTAACGACAAAGCTGTAGGGCCACCGGTACGAAGAATTAACAATGCAGTGCGAGAGTTCTCACTATCTATTGGCTACAAACGATTGTTATTAAGAGGGGTTGATATTCGTCTTCTTAACCCGGTAAAGTTAGTCGAGCAAGATACTTCAAAACCCGATGCCACGTTCATCATGATATCAATGATGATGGGACTTTATATGATGATGGCAGCTTTTATGTCGGGGCTGTCAGTCGCTATTGACTCAAGTGCCGGAGAGCGCGAACGTAATGTGTTAGAAATGTTACTTTGCCAACCGGTTAGTACCATGAAAATTGTCTTGGCTAAGCTTTTTAGCGCCTCTACTATTTCTATCATTGGGGTGTTGTTAGTCTTGGTATTAACTACCTTGTCTGTTGGTTTTGTCGATTTAACTAAAGTAGGTGCTACGTTTAGTTTGGACTTTACTAAAGCAATGACTTTATTATTTATTTTGTTACCCATTTGCTTTTTTGCCTCGGCTTGTCAGCTGTTCTTAGCGTTTCAAACCAAAAGTTTTAAAGAAGCTCAGTCAACGGTTGGTATGGTTATCGCCATTCCTGCTTTTGTACCTTTTGCATTAATGATGATGGATGATAGGCCGCCATGGTTAGATTGGATGCCTATTGCAGGGCAATCTTTACTTATTGAAGATGTGTTTAAAGGTTTAGAAGTGAACATGTTAGCAATGTTGGCTACTAGTGGAGTAACTATAGGTGTTACAGTGGCATTAGTGTTAGCAATGGCGAAAAAGCTAACCTCAGAAAAAGTCGTGATGGCATTAAGTTAAATTCATTATTAATGATGAATAACTTGATAGCATCTGTTTACAATGAAAAAGCCTCAATGGGTGGGGCTTTTACTAATTCGATGAGTTTCTCTTTGCACAATCAAAAAACTTTTACCTGTTGGATGACGGAGCATGAAAAGTTGTTGCGTCATATTATTACTGGTTTTGAAGCTAAACCAGCCATTCAGGATGAACTATTTCAAGAAATTGCTTTGAACGTTTGGCGTGCGTTACCTAAATTTCGCCAAGATTCGAGCGTTAAAACCTTTGTGGCTCGAATTGCTCACAATGTTCTAGCAACGCATGTAGCAAAAGCGATAAAAACAATTCAGGCAGATCAAGACTTAACTGACATCAGTCAAGAAGCTGAAAAAGATCACCATCAACCAACCCCTTATCAATCGCTTAATCAGCGCCAACGCCAACAAAAGCTGCTGGGTGCAATCAGGCAATTAAAACTTGAACAACAGCAGGTGATCACATTGGCTTTAGAGGGAATGAGCTATCAAGAAATAGCTGAAGTACTTTCTATTACTACAAACCTTGTTGGTGTGCGTTTACAGCGTGCTAAATCAGCATTAGCACAAATATTGGAGGCAGTATGACTAAAGATAATTCTCCATTAAATGAAGAAGAAAATAAATTGACAGAATTACCAATGCTTGATGAAGATTGGCTAGCATTGACCGAAGATTGGCAAGCTCAGCCATATGAAAAAACAGATATTCAAGCATTACTGAAGCAAACCAGAAGGCGTACACTATGGGCCAAGGCTATACTAATACTTGATTGTGTTGCTACTTTAGGTTTGATTATCGCCCTTTGTATTGGCTTATATCAAGCAGATTGGGACAATGCTACGCTAATGTATGTAGCTTTTGGTAGCCTCTTATCTACTGTATTTGTTTATTATGAAATTAAGATCAGACATCATCCATGGAAGCATAGTTGTGATAGCCCGGATAAAGCAATAATCAATGCTGTAGCAGGCTGTCAGTCGTCAATAAAGTATATTAAATTAATTAAATTATCATGTTATTTCATGTTACCTGCGATTAATTGCTATATCTATGTGATGCGCCACGGCACAGAAAAACCGCTTTGGCCTGCCTTTTTAATCATTAATTTATTTGTGTTTACACTATGGATTGTTGCTCATCTATTTCATCTGAAACGCTCTAATGAATTGAAACAGTTAAAAGGTTTACTATCAAAATAAAAATTCGATTATGGCTGTATTTCTGAGTTATATTTTGAAATTTACGAGCTTATCGTTTTAAATTTGTTGTTATTCTGTTTTTTATTCGCTATATTCTACCGTTATAGAATTTGATCTAATCGTTGAAAGCTTAGATCGAATAAAACACTATAACTTGTGGCATAAATCAGTGCGAAAAGAGCTAAACACATGTACATTTTTAATGTACAAAATGGCTCATTTCAGGCAGAATACGCCGCATTAAACTTAGGAAAACATCTTAACCGTTCTAGCCAACGGCTGGCCACTTGAGGAAAAAACATGTTTACTCGTGATATGAATATTGCTGATTATGATGCTGAACTTTATGAAGCAATGAGCAAAGAAGTTGTGCGTCAAGAAGAGCATATTGAACTAATTGCATCTGAAAACTACTGTAGTCCGCGTGTACTTGAAGCGCAAGGCTCACAATTAACCAACAAATATGCTGAAGGTTATCCTGGTAAACGTTATTACGGTGGTTGTGAGTATGTAGATGTTGCTGAGCAATTAGCCATTGACCGCGCTAAAGAATTATTTGGTGCTACTTATGCTAACGTTCAACCACATGCTGGCTCACAAGCTAATGCGGCGGTTTTTCAAGCCTTAGTTACACCTGGTGGAAAAGTATTAGGCATGAGCTTGGCTCACGGTGGTCATTTAACGCATGGCTCACATGTTAACTTCTCAGGTAAGTCTTATGAAGCGTTCCAGTATGGGTTACACCCTGAAACAGGCGACATTGATTATGATGAAGTTGAGCGTTTAGCTAACGAACATAAACCTGAAATGATCATCGGTGGTTTCTCTGCGTTTTCTGGTATTGTTGACTGGGCGCGTATGCGTAAAATTGCCGACAGCGTAGGCGCTTATTTCTTCGTTGATATGGCTCACGTTGCAGGTCTGGTTGCGGCTGGTTTATATCCAAACCCTGTTCCTCATGCTCATGTTGTTTCGACAACTACTCATAAAACCTTAGCAGGCCCTCGTGGTGGTTTGATTGTTTCAGCGTGTGATGATGAAGGTATCTATAAAAAATTAAACAGTGCGGTATTCCCTGGTGGCCAAGGTGGTCCATTAATGCATATCATCGCTGCAAAAGCGGTTGCCTTTAAAGAAGCATTAGCGCCAGAATTTAAAGCTTATCAACAAAATGTGTTAGATAATGCTAAGGCTATGGTTGCAGTGTTACAAGAACGTGGCTATAAAGTAGTATCAAATGGTACGGAAAATCATCTGTTATTACTTGATTTAATTGATAAAGATATTACTGGTAAAGATGCTGATGCAGCGTTAGGCAAAGCACATATCACAGTGAATAAAAACTCTGTACCAAATGATCCTCGTTCTCCATTTGTAACTAGTGGCTTACGTTTAGGAACACCGGCTATTTCACGTCGCGGTTTTGGCATTGAAGAAACGAAAGCACTAACTGGATGGATTTGTGATATTTTAGATGATATCAACAATGAAGATGTTATTGCACAGGTACAAGACCAAGTTAAAGCTCTATGTTCACGTTTCCCTGTATACAAGTAGTATATTGAATATAAAAAACTAATTTACAAATTTAAGTGAATTTATATTAAAATGGTCGCAATTATGCGGCCATTTTTGGTTTTTATTATGATAAATAACACGTGCCGCTAGATCTTACAGCTAAATATTGACTATAGGTAAACTATGTATTGTCCCTTTTGTAGTGCACAAGAAACGAAGGTTATTGACTCGCGTTTAGTTTCGGATGGGCACCAAATCAGACGTCGCCGTGAATGTTTGTCGTGTCATGAGCGCTACACAACATTTGAAACTGCCGAGCTAGTTATGCCGAGAATCATCAAGCGAGATGGTACACGAGAGCCGTTTAATGAAGATAAAATGCGTAGCGGATTAATGCGCGCACTCGAAAAACGACCGGTAAGTACAGAGCAGGTAGAGTTATCTATTAACAAATTGAAATCGCAAATGCGTGCTACTGGTGAGCGTGAAATAACCAGCGAAATGCTCGGCAATTTGCTTATGTCTCAATTAAAAGAATTAGACAAGGTCGCCTACCTACGCTTTGCTTCAGTGTATTTGTCATTTGAAGATATTAGTGAATTTGCTGATGAAATTGCCCGTTTAGGCAAAGAAAGCCTCAGTAGAGGAAAATCAGCAAATAAATAGTTTGTAGGCTAAGTCTAGATAACCTCAGCAGTTTTCCATCACAAATAAGGTATAAAAGGTATAGTGTTTAGCGAGCAAGATCATCACTACATGGCATTGGCAATTAAACTTGCCCAAAAAGGTCATTATACCACGTCACCAAATCCAAGAGTTGGCTGTGTATTAGTGAGCCATGTAGAAGGCAAAGAAATAATTATTGGTTCTGGTTTTCATCAAATGGCAGGGCAAGGGCATGCTGAAGTGAATGCCTTGCTTGACGCTAGCAAAAATTATCCGCAATTAATAAAGGGTGCTACTGCTTACGTTACGTTAGAGCCATGTAGTCATTTTGGCCAAACCCCACCGTGTGCTCAAGGTTTAATTAATGCAGAAGTGCAACGTGTGGTTGCCGCCATGGTCGATCCTAACCCTAGAGTTGCAGGTCGTGGTTTGAAAATGCTTGAGCAAGCAGGAATCCAAACAGAGTCCGGACTATTAGAACATGAAGCCAAAGCACTCAATTTAGGTTTTATCAAGGTGATGACACAAAACTTACCTTATGTAAGAGTTAAGTTAGCCGCTAGTCTAGATGGTAAAACCGCCATGAAAAGTGGTGAGAGTAAGTGGATTACTTCAGTTGATGCTAGGCGTGATGTGCAAAAAATTAGAGCGCAAAGCTGCGCTGTTATCACTGGCGCTGATACTGTTTTAATGGATGATGCCAAAATGACGGTTCGTTGGTCTGAGTTGGGGGAATTAAAAGCACATTACCCACAAGCGCAAGTTCGCCAACCAGTACGTGTGGTGATTGATAGCCAAAACCGTTTAACACCAAGGTTGGCATTTTTTCAGCAAGCATCTGCTATTATTATTGTTCGAGGAAAATATGATGAGCAAGACCTTGAAAACATTCATCAGTGGCCTCATTTTGTAGAACAAGTACAACTACCAATGATAATGCCAAGCCAAGGTGAAAGTGATAAAGCTCGTGCTAAAATTGACCTGACAGCATTGTTGAAATGTCTTGCACAGCGGGGCTTAAATGATGTTTTAGTCGAGTCTGGTGCTAATTTAGCGGGGGCATTTATCGAGCAGGATTTAGCCGATGAACTTATACTGTATCAAGCGCCTAAATTACTTGGTGGAGATGGAAAAAACTTAGTTAACATGCCAAATACCAGTACTTTGGTTCAAGCAAAAGCCTTATCTATTGCTGATGTTCGCATGGTTGGCTGTGATATTCGCATTATAGCTAAACTGACAAAAAACACTTAACAAGAGAGTCATTATGTTTACCGGAATTATCGAAGCGATTGGCACCATAAAAGCAATTAATATCAATGCTCAGGGAGCACGCTTAGTCATCGCGACTAATATCTTAGATATGAGTGATGTTAATCTAGGTGACTCAATAGCTACTAATGGTATTTGCCTTACTGTGGTTGAGTATGATCAACATAGCTACAGTGCAGATGTGTCAAATGAAACATTAGAGCGTACTGGCTTTGCTCACTATAGCGTAGGTATGCAAGTTAATTTAGAAAAGGCAATGTTAGCCAGTACACGTTTTGGTGGTCATATGGTGTCAGGCCATGTAGATGGTGTCTGCAATGTATTATCAATCACCAATAACGGTAATAGTATTGAATATTGGCTATCAATGCCAAGCGACTTAGCCCATTATATCGCTGAAAAAGGCTCAATAACCGTTGATGGTACCAGTTTAACGGTTAATGCATTAAGTGCTGATAATACTAAGTTTAGATTAACCATAGTGCCACATACGGTGAAAGAGACTATTTTTGCTCACTATCAAGTCGGCACTAAAGTGAACTTAGAGGTTGATTTGATTGCCCGCTACCTAGAAAGATTATTAACGAAAGAAAAATCAGCACACCCCGTTGAGCCTAGCTCAAACGTTACCGCGTCTATGTTACAAAAAGCAGGTTTTATTAAGTAACATCAAAAATAACCATTAATTACTATTACCCAAAAGATAGAAAAGAGAATCACATGAATTTAAATACCCCACAAGAAATAATCGACGATATTGCTTTAGGTAAAATGGTTATTTTAATGGATGATGAAGACCGAGAAAATGAAGGTGATTTCATCATGGCTGCTGAAATGGTCACACCTGAAGCCATTAACTTTATGGCAACTCATGGTCGTGGCTTGATTTGTATGCCGATGACTCAAGAGAAGTGTGAAAAGTTAAAGCTACCTTTAATGGTCGATAAAAATGATGCTCAATTTAGTACCAATTTTACCGTCTCTATTGAAGCCGCTACTGGTGTTACTACAGGTATTTCAGCTGCAGACAGGGCCACTACTGTACTTGCTGCTGTTGCTAAAGATGCAACGCATTTAAATATTGTACAACCAGGACATATCTTTCCATTAATTGCTAAAGATGGTGGTGTGTTAAATCGTGCTGGCCACACAGAGGCAGGTGTTGATCTAGCGCGTATGGCTAATCTTGAACCAGCAGCGGTTATTGTAGAAATACTCAATGAAGACGGCACCATGGCGCGTCGCCCAGATCTAGAAATTATTGCTAAAAAGCACGGCATTAAAATGGGCACAATTGCTGATTTAATTGAATTTAGAAATGCAACGGAAACGACTATTGAACGTGTGTCCCAGTGTAAATTACCTACGGCATATGGTGAGTTTGATCTGATTGTATTTAAAGACACTATCGATGGCCAAGCTCATTTTGCCTTAACTAAAGGTGAGATCAAAGCTGATGAGCCAACATTAGTGCGTGTACATCTAGAAAACACGTTTAAAGATTTATTATTTAGCCAACGAGAGAGTGTTGCTAAATGGCCAATGGCAAGTGCAATGCAAAGAATTGGTGAAGAAGGTGGCGTATTGGTGTTATTAGGTAAACATGAATCACCGATGGAGTTAATTAACTTAGTTGAAAAGTACGCTAAGATTGATGCAGGCGAAAGTGTTAAAGAAGTTAATCGTCATGTTGGCTCTCGAAATGTTGGTGTTGGCTCGCAAATACTATCTAATTTAGGCGTCAATAAAATGAGACTATTAAGCTCACAAACTAAATATCATTCTTTATCAGGGTTTGGCCTAGAAGTGGTTGAATATATTTCAGAATAACGGCTAAGCAACCAGTATTTTCATCGTAATAAAACTATTGGGTTTGGGCTTTTTAAGCATGATCAGACCCAATAGCTTCATTTTCACTCATAGTTACTTCTCATATCGCATTTCACATCGTACATCGCGGGTCAAAGTCTTCAAGTTAACTTGATAAAATAAGTATTGCAGGAATAATCAAAATGTCATGGCATAGAAGCAGTCGAACATATCATAAATGGCTAATGTTGTTTGTCGGTTTGCAGTTTGTGATTTGGTCGATATCTGGCGCTTATATGGTTTTGCTTGATATTGACTATATTCATGGCGATAGCTTAGTGATAAAGCACCAAGCCCCTTTGAATAGCGAGCAAATTAACTACCCAATAGCACAGCTATACACTGATCACCCCGATGCTGAAAATTTAGTGTTAACAACCCTACTAGGAAGTGCCGTCTATCGTTTTAGCGAGGGTAAAGCCAAATATCTACTCAGTGCTGATACGGGTAAGTTACTCTCACCAATCAATGAAGCTGATGCAAAGCAAATAGCAAAGCATAAATATGCTAAGAGTAATGCAAAGGTTACCCAGGTTAGCATGGTCATAGACAACCCGCCTAGAGAGTTAAATGCTCGGCATTTACCCGTGTGGCGCGTTGATTTTGATGATTTTGCAAGTCCAAGTTTTTATATCAGCGTTGAGTCGGGTGAGTTAGTGACCAAAAGGCATAGTTTTTGGCGTTTGTTCGATTGGATGTTTAGTTTTCATGTTATGGATTATATTGAGGAAGATGCTAGCAACAAATTACTACTTATTGTAACTCTCAGTGGGTTGATTGCCAGCCTATTTGGCTTTGTACTTACTTATTTTCGAGTGTTTAGAGCAAAGAAAAATAGGCAAAACAAAACGAGGAGAGTAATTTGAGCCTAGTTAAATCTATACATAAATGGTTGTCAGTATTAATTGGATTGCAGTTACTTATTTGGCTTGGTACAGGTTTGTTTTTTAATTTGATGGATCACAATAAATCACGCGGTAATGAATACAGGGTCAAATCAGCAGGATATTCTGTCATCGAACATGATCGTTTGTTAACGCTAAACACAATACTTAAGCAAAGTGAACTCAAGCAACCTGTGAACACTATTAAACTAATTGAATTACTAGGTAAGCCTTATTATTTGTTAAATCATTATCAGGGATTGTATCAGCACTTCTACAATGAGCACACTCTTGTTAATGCTTATACTGGTGAGCAGGTCATTATTAATGATGAAATGGCGCAAGCACTTGCACATAACAGTTACAGTGGTAATGGTGAAATAAGGTCAACGCAAAAGGTTTCACCACCGATTGTAGACTTTTTGAAAGAAAAAAATACCGTTTGGCAGGTTGCTTTTGATGATAAATTGAATACCAGTGTTTATATTGATGCTAACTCGGGGCGGTTAGTTGGCCACAGCAACGATGACAAGCGCTTTGCAGATTTTTTCTTTATGCTCCATTTTATGGATTTTGGCTCAACTGGAAGCTTTAACAATTGGCTGATAATACTCTTTGCATTATTTACCCTAGTTTTTTGTTTAACTGGCGTGATTTGGGTGCTCGAATTGCTTAGCAAGGGGCGCTACCAAAGAGCGTTTAGTAAAAAATAACACTAAAGGAAAGACAGGAGCAAGATAGGGGCAAGGTAGGAACAAAAAAGCGAAGATTAACCATAGTTATTCTTCGCTTTTTTACATAATTTGTTTCTCAAAAGAGAAAGTTGAAAATTACTACTTGCAAACTATAAATTATAGTGCAGTAACATTCTCAGCTTCAGGGCCTTTTTGACCTTGTTTAACACTGAACGATACTGCTTGACCGTCAGTTAGAGTACGGAAGCCGTCCCCTGTGATTGCGCTGAAGTGAACAAACACATCAGGGCCATTTTCTTGTTCAATAAAACCGAAACCTTTAGTTTCGTTGAAAAATTTAACTTTACCAGTAACTGTATCAGACATACTTACATTTTCCCGTAGTCATAAAATAATATTAATGTGGCATTTTTTTGTTGAGAAAAGCTCAACATATTTAATACCGTTTTCACCCGAGTAAATGCCCTCTACCATAAGTAGTACAGGAAGAGGAAGGAAACAAACTATATTCGTAACAAAGCGTAATTGGAACAAACAAACAGTTTGCATTGCCTAAATCCGTTTGTTAAGAATATTCAAATACATAAGTATCTGATAAATCTAAAACAAAAGTTAGAATCAACCTTCATCCGCAACGCAAAAACTCAACGCAATTGAAGCATAACACAGTTATTTTTATTATGCTTTATAAAAAGTTGAAATAGTTCAATATTTATTATGATTTTTGAAGTTATTTTGATAAAAGCTCAGTTTAACGAAGGTTTTCATCAAAAACCCTTGAACTTTTAAACTAAATCTTGAACTTTTAAACAAATAGTAGCCTTTTACTGTTGTGCTTTTGCTGCTTGGGCAAGTATGCCTATCACGCTAAAAGCATTGGTGCTATGAAGTACGCTATCTGAACTCCAGATATTAGTTACATTAAGTGCATTCAAGCGCTCAATTGCATCATCAACAAAAAAAGCATGAGTTACCATAATTGAAATAGACAATGGCTGTTGTGGTAAAAGCTGTTTAACAGTTTGTTCAAGGGTTCTGCCTGAGCTTGCAATATCGTCAACAATAACAATATTTCGCTTGGACAAATTAATATCAGCTAGTGTTACCTCAACATTTTTATCACCAAAACGTTGTTTGTTGGCAATGCTATATTGCCAACGTTGTCGATCTGCAATGGCGGTTACCCACTGCAAAGATTCTTCATCCGGACCAATAATTATTGGGTCGTCTAAGTGGCTTTTGATAAAATCTGACATGGCGGTGGTTGCATGTAATGCCAAAGCTTGATCGGTTGGGATCGCTTCAGATAAGTGTTTGATACGATGTAAATGTGGGTCTACTGTTAAAACGGCATCAAAATAGTCACTGAGCAGCTTGCCAATGATCTTTTGGCTGACCGCTTCGCCTTGATTAAATGCAATATCTTGGCGCATGTAGCATAAATAAGGGGCAACTAGGGTGATGTGCTTTACCCCCAGAGAGCGCGCTGTTTGTGCAGCTAAAATAAGCTCAATGAGCTTTCCATCAGGGTGATTGAGTGTTTGGCAAATAATCACTTGTTCAGGTAACTCACTGGGTAAAGTGACTTTTGTTTCACCGTCAGGAAAATGGTGGCGTGCAATGAGTTTAAAGGGCAGCGCTAAGCATTGCGCTAATTGCTGTGCTGGGACTAAGTAGTCATTAAAACCAAGTACGAGAGTCATATACTTACCTGTAATATAAAGTTAATGAGAGAAGGTGCTATCGTAAAAACGTATCGCCAATATTAGGTGAGTTTTGGGCTATGGTGTAGCCATGGTTGGTTGTTGCCAACTGGGTCGAAAATTCAAAATTACTTTCAAAGCAAGCGTGTATTTTATATAAAGTATCACCTTTGGTGACTTTATCTCCTACTTTTCTATACAAATAGATACCGGCTAATTTGTCTAACGGAGCGCCAGCTAGACTAGCAATTGAAGAAATTTTAAAATTGTCAATGGCATGTATATACCCTGATTGCTCTGCTGTTATTTCGTGTACAAGTGGCGCCTCACCATACGTTGTATTTTGAATACCTTGTGCGGATATAATAGCTTGCATTTTTTCAAATGCTCGACCTGATTCAAGAATATCTCTGGCAATAACATAACCTTGCCCACCTCTAACATCAGGGTCAAATTCTAATATTCTCCCAGCTAACCGTAATGATTTTTCACGTAAATCTTTTGGAGCATCAAGCTGATTTTTTAGTACTTTTTCTACATCTCTAGCTTCTAAAACAGGGCCAACACCATTGCCTATAGGCTGTGAGCCATCAGTAATAATTACTTCGATATGTAGCCCAAGTTTATCGCCGATATATTCAAAAATTTTTCTAAGCTTTAGAGCGCCTTGATTGGTGTGAATTTTAGCTGAGGCGCCAATAGGAATATCGATAAGTAAATGGGTTGAGCCAGCCGCAATTTTTTTAGATAAAATAGAGGCAACGAGTTGTCCGGTAGAGTCCATTGATAGTGGCCGCTCAACCGATATTAAAATATCGTCAACTGGGGCTAATTTAGCTGTGCCTCCCCAAGATAACATCCCGCGATGTTGTTGCACCACTTGTTGCATTTTTTCGATTGATATTTCTACGTTAGCTAATACTTCCATAGTATCAGCTGTGCCAGCAGGCGAGGTAATTGCACGGCTAGAAGTTTTTGGAATGAGCATGCCATGGGCGGCGATAATTGGCACCACTATCATGGTGGTTCTATTGCCAGGTATTCCACCAATACAGTGTTTATCAACCACAATAGATTCACCCCAGTTGAGCCTTTCTCCTGACTGAACCATGGCATCAGTTAAAAAAAGAACTTCTTCACGCTCTAAGCCAGAGTGGCTACAGGCAACTAAAAATGCAGCTATTTCCATTTTTGAATAGCGGTTTTCTAGAATATCTTGGCAAATTAAACTAAATTCATCTTTTGATAATATTTCACCGGCAATTTTTCTATGAACCGCTTTAAGCGATAACGGAGGTTTGGCAGGGGCTATTCTGACCAATACTCCTTCTTTTTCTGACAACTGGTCAAAGGCTTGTTTACTTAAACCTAACTCATCTACTTGGATGATTGAGTCATCTTCAACAATATTTAATACCGCTAATACTGGGGTTTTTCCGCCATTAATGTATATTTCTATTTTCATCAATGCCTGGAAGCCCGAAGTTAAATATAGCGCACAATCGCGGTGAAGGTAGGCTACATTCTCTTTAAAGGTATCTATGGCAACGGCTTTTAGTTTAAGCATAACTTTATTGTCTCCTCGTGCTGAAATAAGAGCTGATATTACTCAGCACGTAGTGCTAATACAGGTTGTAATTTAACGACCAAATAAAGCTGATGATCGCAACGAACCCAGCGCGTATTATTCATTTTTTAATCATGTTCTTCTTGTTAATAAATCATTTTAATTCGATACGTATTTAAGCATATAACTAACTCGATTGAAAAAACAGCACCTATTGCATGGGGTAGATCAATGTTAATGATTATATTTTTGTTTTTTTGATAAAGGGCGGTGGTTCAACTATTTTTTATAGTACTCGTTGATATTTAGGATGAACAATGAAAGCAATTAATCATATTTTAGTCGTTATGGACCCAATGGTTGAGCATCAACCTGCATTAAAGCGCGCGATTAGTTTGGCAAAAAAATCATCGGCGACTATTGAGCTTTTTTTGGTCGCATATAACAGACAGTTAGTTAAACATTGGATTTTTGATGCACAACAATTGGCAGCAATGAAACAGGAATATGTTGCTTCAAAGCTAAGATGGCTAGAAACCTATGTAAGTGATGTTGCTGGTCAAAATTTAACGGTAAACCTTGATGTTCAATGGCATAAAGATATTGCGACCGCGGTACTTGATAAAGCGAGCCAAACAGGTGCTGGTATTGTCATTAAATCAACACACCTTCATCCTAAGCTCAATAAATTATTTTTCACGCACACTGATTGGCGTTTACTAAAACTTTGCCATGTGCCATTGTTATTAACAAAATCATCAAATGATATTGATGGTGCTAATCAGTTGAGTCCCTACAAGGTAATCATGGCAGCAGTTGATCCCACTAAAGCCAATGACAAACCTGCTAATTTGGATAATGCCATCATTGATGTCACTGCAGGACTCGCAGCCTTATTTGACGCAAGTATTCATGCGTGTCACTGTTTTCAACCTGTTGGAATAGAGCTGTGGCAAGGAATGAGCTCAGTAGGTTTGGATCAAAGTTTGCCTATGGTGGACTTCAATGAATATCAGCAGTCAATTAAAGTGTATCACCAAAGATTATTTGATGAATTGGTGAAAGGATATAGTTTTGAACATTCATCACTTCATTTAATGTCAGGTGAAGTAGAATTCGAACTAACTGAATTAGCAAACCAAATGCAAGTTGATTTACTAGTGATGGGAATGAAGGATAACGTGGGTTTTATTGGTAATACTGTCGAGAGGATTTTAGATAATGTTAACTGTGATGTTTTATCGGTAAAGGTGTTGCCTGAGTAAGTTATAAAACACAGCAATAAATGACAGATACCCAAACCACCTCAAAATGAGCATCTTGGGGTGGTTTGGGTATAGATAATGCTAACTGTGAGCATTATCTATGTCAGTGTCCTAGGTCAGAATTATCAGTTCTTAGATTAACTGACTTTAGCTATAACGCAGCTATTTGTACTTTTTGCTCAAGCATCTTAGCAAGGGCTGATTCTGCTTCGCTTAGTTTCGCTTTTTCTTTGTCAATAACGGCAACAGGGGCTTTACCAACAAAGTTCTCATTGCTTAATTTACCACGAGTTCTGGCAGCATCTTTTTCTAGTTTATCAATCGCCTTGTCTAAACGTGCTAGCTCAGCTGCTTTATCAATCAAACCAGCCATAGGAATCAATACTGATAAATCGCCAACATAAGCTGATGCACAGGCAGGGCCTTGTTCGTCATCAGCTAAAACGTCAATACTTTCCAGTTTCGCTAATGAACTTAAAAACTGTTGGTTTTCAGATAAACGACGTTGATCGTTTTCGCTAACATTTTTAAGTAAAACGGGTAATGATTTACTGGGTGAAATGTCCATTTCGCCACGAATATTACGAATAGCAATAATAAACTGTTTAACCCACTCTAAATCATCAATGGCTTGTTGATCGCAGTTATCGGCATTATATTGCGGGAATGCTTGCACCATAATTGAAGTTTCAGCGCTGCCACCTTCTATTTTATAGTCACTTAATGGCTGAACTCGTTGCCAAATTGTTTCAGTAATAAATGGCATAATAGGATGCATCAAACGTAATAAACCTTCTAGTACATTCACTAAGGTATGTCGCGTACCACGTTGCTGTGCTTCATCACCGTTGAATAATACGGGTTTAGTTAGTTCTAGGTACCAATCGCAAAATTGATTCCAGGTAAACTCATATAAAGCTTGAGAGGCTAAATCAAAGCGGAAAGTGTCGAAGGCTTCATGGACTGTTTTAACAGTTTGTTCAAACTGACCTATGATCCAACGATCAGCTAAAGAAAGTTTGATATCACCGCCACTGGAACCGCAATCAAATGTTTCAGTATTCATTAATACATAACGGCTGGCATTCCATAACTTATTGGTAAAGTTACGGTAACCTTCAAGACGCTTCATATCCCAACTAATGTCACGACCCGTAGTGGCAACAGAGGTTAATGTGAAACGAAGTGCATCAGTGCCGTGCGCTTCAATGCCATTAGGGAATTCTTTTTTGGTTAGTTTTTCAATTTTCTTAGCAAGTTTCGGCTGCATCATATTGCCAGTTCGCTTTGCTAGTAACTCCTCTAAAGAAATACCATCGATCATATCAAGGGGATCAATCACGTTCCCTTTTGATTTACTCATTTTATCGCCATTTTCATCGCGAATAAGGCCGGTCATGTAAATCTTTTTAAACGGGATTTGTGCTTTGCCATTTTCATCTTTGTTAAAGTGCATGGTCATCATGATCATACGTGCAACCCAGAAGAAAATAATATCAAAGCCTGTGACTAATACATCGGTAGGGTGGAAGGTTTTTAAGTCATCAGTATCTTTTGGCCAACCCAAAGTTGAAAAGGTCCAAAGGGCAGACGAAAACCAAGTATCAAGTACATCATCATCTTGTTTAAGGGTGATATCATCACCAATATTGTGAGCACTTCGAACTTCAGCTTCAGTGCGACCAACGTATACTTTTCCGCTGTCGTCATACCATGCAGGAATACGGTGTCCCCACCAAAGTTGGCGTGAAATACACCAATCTTGAATATCTTTCATCCAAGAAAAGTAAAGGTTTTCATATTGTTTAGGAACAAATTCAATTTGACCGTCTTTTACTGCATCAACCGCAGGACCTGCTAATTTCTCAACACGTACGTACCATTGGTCGGTCAATAATGGTTCGATGATCACACCTGAGCGATCGCCATAAGGAGCCACTAAATCATGCTCTTTAACTTCAACTAATAAACCTATTTCATCAAATTTAGCAACAATGGCTTTACGTGCAACAAACCGGTCCATGCCGGCAAATTCACTGGGAATTTCTGTGCTGTAGGCGTCACAAGGCTCGCCTTTGGTATCGTAAATTTCAGCGGCAGCTAAAATTGCGGCATCTTTATCTAGAATATTAATTTGTGGCAGGCCATGGCGCTTACCGACTTCATTATCGTTAAAGTCATGAGCAGGCGTGATTTTTACACAGCCTGTGCCTTTTTCCATGTCAGCATGGTCATCACCAACAATCGGAATTAAACGATTCACTAAGGGTAATAATACCTGTTTACCAATGAGATCTTTATAACGGGGATCTTCAGGGTTTACTGCAACACCCGTGTCGCCTAGCATGGTTTCAGGGCGAGTGGTTGCAACCACTAAATAATCAAGCCCTTCAGCGGTTTTTGCGCCATCGGCAAGTGGATAGCGTAAATGCCACATATGGCCTTTTTTATCTTTATTTTCAACTTCTAAATCTGAAATTGCAGTATGGAATTTTGGATCCCAGTTAACCAGACGTTTACCACGGTAAATTAAGTCATCTTCAAACAGGCGTACAAATACTTCTTGTACAGCTTCAGACATGCCTTCATCCATTGTAAAACGTTCGCGAGTCCAATCAATAGAGTTACCTAATCGACGCATTTGTTTGCCAATGGTGCCGCCTGACTCTGCTTTCCATTCCCAAATCTTGTCAATAAAACCTTCACGGCCGTAATCGTGACGGGTTTTTTCTTCCTCGGCCGCAATTTTACGCTCTACCACCATTTGTGTGGCAATACCTGCGTGATCGCACCCTGTTTGCCATAAGGTATTTTTACCTTGCATACGTTGGTAGCGAATTAAAGTGTCCATGATGGTTTGCTGAAACGCATGACCCATGTGCAATGAGCCCGTGACATTAGGAGGTGGTATAGCAATGCTATAGCTGTCGCCTTCACCCGTTGGGCTGAAGTAACCTTGCTCTTCCCAGCTAGTATATAAAGATTGTTCAATGTCGGTTGGGTTGAAAGTTTTTTCCATCATGTTCTCAAAAATAAAAGTTATAAATTGTAGGTCGATTTTAAGTAGTTAATGTTCGACGTGTTTGGTTTCAACAGGTTGATTATCGACTTGGAAACCCCATTGACGACACGTTTTAAAACGCTCTCTTGCCCGCTGTTTCAAGGTTTCATCTGTGGGTACAAAATCAACAATAAATTGAAATTGATTGGCAAATGTTGGCATTGTTTCGGTCAAGTTTATGAGTACAGCGCGACGCCCTCTAGGTGGTTGATAGCTAATCTCCACCGGAGCACCTTGCTTAGGGCCCTCACCGACCAAGTTATGAGGCACAAAGCTGTCACAGTCAAACGCCCATAATAGTTCGTCTATTATTTCAGCTTGTGTTTGATCTGTGGTGTAAATAAACACGCGCTGGTTTTGACGATAAAAATGACTTGCCTGTAAACAAGCGTGATAAAACGCTGAGCTAGTATCACTAGCTTCAGCGTTAACACTTTGCTTATCTGTTTTTTCAACATCGCTCTGTTTATCACAAAGCATGTAAAACATTACCTGTGTTTGCATAGTGCTTATTTATTCGCCTTGCTCTTGTCCAACACGGTTAAGCAAGAATTGCGTTAACATACTCACTGGACGGCCAGTTGAGCCTTTGTCTTTACCGCCACTACGCCATGCAGTACCGGCAATATCTAAATGCGCCCAGTGATATTTTTTAGTAAAACGCGCTAAGAAACACGCAGCAGTAATAGTACCAGCGCCTTTACCACCTAAGTTGGTCATATCGGCAAACGGGCTTTCTAATTGTTCTTGATAGTCATCCCATAAAGGTAAACGCCATGCACGATCGCCACTTTGATCTGAGGCATTAAGTAATTCATGGGCAAGCGGGTTGTGTGAACTTAATAACCCGGTAGCATGCTTACCTAATGCTACTACGCAAGCACCGGTGAGTGTTGCTACATCAATAACCGCTTCAGGATCGTAACGTTCCACATAAGTTAAGGCATCACACAATACTAATCTACCTTCTGCGTCTGTATTTAATACTTCA
This sequence comes from Colwellia sp. KU-HH00111, assembly GCF_040362745.1. Lineage (NCBI taxonomy): Bacteria > Pseudomonadati > Pseudomonadota > Gammaproteobacteria > Alteromonadales > Colwelliaceae > Colwellia > Colwellia sp. KU-HH00111. The sequence goes on from NZ_BAABWO010000001.1 coordinate 433,727, forward strand.
ACGGTTTGACCCGACATGGTTGTTAAAATATCACCAGGTCGGTAAGCATTGCTGCTTGGCATGTTTTCACAGCCAGCAAGCACACCAATCACTTTAATGGGTAAATCTAATTCTGCCAAGGCGTGCATAGCTCCTAAGACACCTGCTGCGCCACCCATGTCATATTTCATTTCGTCCATAGCGGCACCGGGTTTTAATGAAATACCACCACTGTCAAAGGTAAGACCTTTACCAACTAAAACTATCGGTTTTGAGTCATCATCGATACCTTGGTAGGTCATGATACTCATTTGGGATTCATTAACTGAGCCTCGGCCAACAGCAAGGTAAGCTCCCATACCAAGCGCTTCCATTTCTTGCTCACCAACAATTGCGGTTGATACTTTTTCATAATCATGGGCTAAAATTTTGGCTTGTTCAGCTAAATAAGCAGGATTACAAATATTTGGCGGCATGTTTGCCACGTTTTTACAGGTATTAATGCCTTCTGCAATAGCTAAAGCATGATTAATTGCACGCTCGCCAATAGGTAGCTCACGACGGGTTGGCACATTAAATACTATTTTGCGCAACGGGCGACGAGGCTCTTCTTTTCGTGTTTTTAAACTATTGAAACTGTATAAACCGTCTTGAGTGGCTTCAACCGCTTGACGAACTTTCCAATAAGTATCACGGCCTTTAACGTGTAATTCAGACAAAAAGCATACAGCTTCCATTGAACCGGTTTCATTTAACGTGGTTATGGTTTTATTAATTATTTGTCGGTATTGGCGTTCATCAAGTTCACGCTCTTTACCACAACCTACCAATAACACTCGTTCGCTTAAGATATTAGGCACATGATGTAGCAATAACATTTGCCCAGACTTACCTTCTAAATCGCCTTTACGCAAGAGGTTGCTAATGTAGCCTTCACTAATTTCGTCAAGCTGCTCAGCGGTTGCACTAAGGCGACGAGGTTCAAATACACCAACCACAATGCATGCACTGCGTTGTTTTTCTGGGCTACCACTTTTTATACTGAACTCCATGAGCTCTCCTTTTGCATAATAATTTAGACTTTTATTCATTATTAATTTACTTTAACTTACTAAAATAAGTAAAAAATAGCTAAGTTTACTATTATTGTTATAGCGCTAAGGGCTATAATTATAGTCGTATTAATCAAACATCTTTGTTTGCTGACTATATAGTTTAGTTATGAAAACGGCAAGTTTACTGAAAAACTAGCCCATTGTCAGAAAAAAACATAGTTTTTATGGGATCTTTTTGTGATCATTTTCCGTTATTTATTAAAAGAAGTGGCAAAAACACAGTTAGCGGTATTTTTTGTGTTGATGACCATTTTTATCAGTCAGAAATTTGTACGTGTTTTAGGGGATGCTTCTGAAGGTAGTATTCCTGGGCAAATGGTGATGACCTTTATTGCGCTTAAAGTGCCAGACTTAGCTGGTATGATGTTGCCGCTTAGCCTTTTTCTAGGAGTGCTGTTAGCTTACGGTCGTATTTACGCCGATAATGAAATGACCGTGCTCCACGCTTGTGGTGTCAGTGAATGGTATGTAGTACGAGTCACCTTGGTACTTGCTTTTGTTACCGCAATTTTTACCGGAGTATTTACCTTATACCTAGCACCGATGGCTTCGGAATATCAATATCAAGTACAAGACAAACTTGCTGCTGACTCTGGACTAAGTGCTTTAATTGCTGGGCGTTTCCAGAAAACAGGCAATAAAAAAGCGGTTGTGTTTATTCACGATAAAAACCGAGACGACAACAGCTTTAACAAGGTGTTTGTGGCGCAATTACCTAACGAAAGCCATAGTGAAGAAAGCATCATTAATGCTAGCTTGGTTTATGCTAAAAAAGGGCAGGTATTTGAAGAAGAAACAGGCTCACAGCGCTTAGTTTTATCACAAGGAATACGCTATCACAGTGATGCTAACAATGGTGAGTTTCAAACGGTTACCTTTGATAAGTACCATATTCAAATACAAGACCAAGCGGTTGAGCAAAAACATAGAAAACTAAGTGCCTTGCCCACAGCACAGTTATTAAATCCCAGTGATGAAAAGTCGGCTGCTGAGTATAGCGCCACCATGCAATGGCGTATCGCTTTTCCTTTAGCTTGTATCATATTAACTTTTATCGCGGTGCCCCTAAGTGTGGTTAACCCTAGGCAAGGTAAATTTGCAAAAATGTTTCCTGCCTTAATGCTATTTTTGGGTTATTTCTTATTGTTAACTTCAATGCGCTCGGGAATTGAACGCCAAGCACTCCCCTCAAGTATAGGGCTGTGGCCAATTCATATCAGCGCTTTATTTTTAGGTGGCATATTTTTGATGAAGGAGCGCAGTAGTGGCCGAAAAATCAAATCTAAACTCCCTAACTTAACACGTACTCGTTCAAGTAATGCTAGTGGTCGAGGTAAATCATAATGCGAATATTAGATGTGTATATTGGTCGTATTATTGCTTCTACCACGTTTCTAACCCTAGCGGTGTTTGTTAGTGTCAGTGGTATTATAAAATTTGTAGAACAAATGCGCGCGATAGGTCGTGGCGATTATGATTTATCACATGCCGCACTGTATGTGCTGTATTCTGTACCCAGAGATATTGAAGTGTTTTTTCCTATGTCAGCGCTAATTGGTGGTTTAATAGGTATTGGCATGTTAGCGAGTAACAGTGAATTGGTAGTAATGCAGGCGTCGGGCTTATCTCGCTTAGATATTATTAAGTCTGTAATGAAAACCGCTATTTTATTGATTTTAGTTTCTATGGCGGTAGGGGAGTGGTTTGCGCCAAGTGGCGAAGCTAAAGCAAGAGAAATTCGCGCTCAAGCTATTTCTGGCGGAAGTTTAATTTCAGCCAAGAATGGCGTTTGGGCTAAAGATGGTGACTATTTTGTTAATATTGGCGAAGTGTTAGAGCAAGGTCAGTTGAAAAAAGTACAAGTGTATCGTTTTAATGATGAGTTAAAACTCGATAGTTGGCTTAGTGCAGAAACAGCTATTTATCAAGAAAGTGCTTGGTTGTTATCTGGGGTGGTTGAGACTCAAATCAGTAGCAACGTAATCACTACCCGTGAATTAGATTCACAAGTGTGGCAATCGTCATTAACACCGAAAAAGCTCGGCGTAGTAACGGTAACTCCTGAGTCGTTGTCCGTTCGAGGCTTGCTCGATTACTTAGATTATTTACAAGCTAATGCACAAGACGCTAGCCGCTATCAATTGGCTTTTTGGCGAAAACTCATGCAGCCTATAACTGTGGCGGTAATGTTGTTAGTGGCGTTGTCATTTGTTTTTGGCCCCTTGAGATCAGTATCAATGGGGGCGCGTATTATGATGGGTGTGGTAACGGGTATTTTGTTTTTTGTCAGTAATGAGGTACTTGGCTCATTAAGTTTAGTGTATCAATTCCCACCCATAGTAGGGGCTATTTCACCGAGTATAATATTTGTTAGCGCAGCTTGGTATTTAATGAATAAAAAACCAACCTAGCGCAAGAGGGCAGTTGCAATTAAAGTGCTACAATCGGCCTTTATTAGCTTCTAACGATAGCACTACAACCTCGGTATCGGTTAACCTGTCCTGTAAGCTCAGCTTGTTTTTACGATCAAAAATTACCGTTAAATTACCTAAACCAAGTAGTGTGGGTAACAAACGTTTAAGGCCAGTGATTTTGTTGATGCGGGTGCCATCTTGGTTTTGTAAACGTAAACGCCATGCTTTCATGCCTAATGTTTGCCCGCTTTTCGCCCAAAAGAACACAAAGAAAAAGCTAACCCAAGCCAGCTTCCATAATTCATTAGGCCATTTTAGCCAATAGGTATTTGAAATAGTATCTGAAAAATGTTCATAGCCTTGCATACCATACAAACCAAGATAATAGCCGAGGTATATCAATAAAAATGAGATAGCACCTGCGACCATATATACAGCAAAAGCAATGAGAAAATCATAAACCCAAGAGCCAAAACGGCGACGAAAACCTGCTCGGGGAAATTGTTGTTGCGAAGAGTGATTCATAAAATGCTCAAAACACGATAATTTTTTTGCTAGTCTAACAAACTTTACCGAACAATAAGCAATAGAATATTAATTTCAATTAATTTAGCAAGCTACATACTAGACATACAGCGAGCCTAAGTATTAGCGTAAAAAATGCTATGTTAAAACTTTTGTTTAAATAAGCAACATCTAAACAGAAAGACAATAAAAATACTTGTCAACTAAGGTATTTCTCGTATAATGCGACTCACTTCAATTGTTTATTGAAGTCACTGTGTCGCCGGAGTGGTGGAATTGGTAGACACGACGGATTCAAAATCCGATTGGTTTTTGCGTTATTTCGTTGTAAGGTGTTGATAAGTAAAGAGTATTTGTTAAAAATATTAGTTTTTATAAATTGTATATTAGTGTATATTTATAGGGTCTAATAATTTACAAGTTTAGAAAAAGTATTAGTTTAATTATCTTTTAAACTGATATTAGTAAAAAGAAGATGGCGGATTGGTGGAATTGGTAGACACAGGGGATAAACAAGTGTCTGAAGTCAAAAGACTGAAAAAAATAAAGAGTCCCACTTCTGAGTGATTAGAAGTTAAAAACTGGATGAATTGCTGGAAAATCTAAACATGTGATGATGTAGACAATCAGCAGCCAAGCTCTCAGAGAGAGAAGGTTCAGAGACTACCTGAGCAATCGCGAGATAGCTTAAAAACAGGAAGTAGCTAATGATTAAACCGTTAGTGAAACAGCGTCCAGCCCTCAATAGAGGTGATGATATAGTCCGGCTACTGTGAAAACAGATAGATTAACGTCAAAATCCCCCGCTGAAAGGTGTGCGAGTTCGAGTCTCGCATCCGCTACCATTCTTTATTTGCTTCCTTTGTTATCCAACATAACATCATATAGAAACCTCGTAACATCTAAAGATTTAGCCCCCATAAATACAGCAACTTCTTCATCACCTTTTGTGATTGTAATATCCTGCTCTTGAACTTCATCTAAGATCTGATCAAAGTTTTTACGCGCTTCTTCTAATTCATAATATTTCATAGATACTCCTGATGTTTTTTGTAATCAAAAGATTGTTTGATATCAAAGATCTTTTTGAACCCAAAAAATTATTGGACCTCAAAATCGCTTTAAACTTACCTTATATTAAAAAGTATAGTAAATGAATTATATTAATTTTTTACAATAAATTAAGGTTGAAGTATTGTGTTTTGTTATTTATTATAAGATAATGTATTTGAAGTCGTTGAAGAGAAGGTTGATTCCCTTTTTTGAGATTTCTAAGTTCATACTACTTTGTTTGTAATGTTTGTAATGTTTGTAATGTTTGTAATGTTTGTAATGCTTGTAATGAAAAGCCCTAGTCCCCTGACTGGGGTTTTTTGCTTTTGTAATCTAAAGAATTAGATGGCCGTGGCTGACCATCTATTTAGCGCTAGCTAGCTTCATCTAGTAATTCAATACCTTTTTCTATTGAGTCTATATATAGTTCGTAAGAGCACTCTTCAGCATCATTGTCGCTGTCTTTGTCATAATCTTGAACAATACTGTTAACTTCTTCTAACTCAAATTTGCTAGTGAACTCACAGTGTTCCATTACTTCTTCTTCAACTACTGAATTGAAAGTAGGATCTGCCATTTTGCAGAATTTAAGTAGCTTTTCAGAACTTTTTTTGGTAATAGTCATTAATTGTTCATTAGTGTTTTTAACACATGGATTTGATTTTGTGATTGTTCCATCTTTATTCTCAACTTCTATTTCAACTCTAGCAATATCAAGGCCAAACTCTTTGTTTAATAAACCTTTAACTACCCACGCAGAAGTTGTGATTTTTACATCTGGAATCAAGCTTAAGAATACATAATTAGCATGTACCATCTTACCGCCTATTTCTATTTCGCCATTTTTAACAAAATCAAAAAACTTATCATAATTTCTTTTGCTAAATTGACCATTAAGCTCATTATCAATCTCTAAGCATTCAAATAGCTTCTTGAATATAGCTTTTTTGCCAGTGCTAGTATAATAATTAGATTTTATAGTAGAAGTAACTAGAAATAAATTTTCAATTTTTAATCTTCCGTACCCACCTTTATCAAAATTAAATGTTTGCTTAAATAATTTATCTTCAGTTTTATTATCAATTCTATAGAAAGAAAATACTTCATCAGCATAGCTCAGTCTTTTCTCGTCTAGAGTTTGTATATCTTCACTCTTCGCATTAATAAGACTAAGTTCTTCAGATTGCTTCATTCTATCAAGTGATTTATAAACAGATAGCCTTTCTTCTTTTTCCTCTTTACTAGCTGACTTCTCTTTTTTCATCATTTCCTTTGTAGCGCTTGAGTAATCATAAGTAATTTCATAACCCAATAATTCAAACATACATAGTAAGTTGTTGGCGTAATCCAATCTTATTTCATTGTTATATTTAATTCTGTCGATGATGTCTTGAACAGCTTCATTTCCTTGTAGTAATTTTCTTTTCTCATCTACATCTTCTGCCAAAATACCTTTTGTTAATTCTCGGTCAAACAGTGTATACCAGCTCACTTGAGGGGCATTTTTATTACCAATAAATATACTCTTATTAGTGTTTAATCTATCTCTCTCGGCCCACTGAAGCACATCTAATGGTGCTATTGTTTGATGACAAAGCATTGTTAGCAAATCAAAGTTTGAAAACATAGAGACTCCATTACGCCACACTGAGGTAGATATTACATGCTGATACTCACTTACAAATTCAGTAGGGTTTTGCATATGTTTAATATTATCGCCTTTAGCAAAGAATGCTGCATCTATTGCGGTACTTTTGATATCTAAGCCTTCAGTGATCTGAATATTAGTAGCCTTAAACTTACTTTCTGAACCTTGGTGCTTAGAGTCATCAAATGTAAGTCCTCTTTTATCGTCATGAAGAGTGTCTCTAATGGCCTGTATAGCATTATTTTTATTCGCATGGTAAGTAAGTTTCTTTGCTTTTCTTTTGGGTTCAAAAAGTGGTTTGATTACAATAATAGGGCGACCTGTACGCTTGATTATGTGGTCTGCTGATTGTTGAGAAAAGTGTGCATCAGTTATTAATACGGTTTCTTTATTTAGTATTTTATTGAAGTTAGTTTGGGCCGTGGCTTTCTCTTCTAAAGATCCAAATTTACCAACAATATCGGCAGGTATCGCATCTCTACAACTCTCGTACTCTTCTATTATTGCAAAATCAGATTCTTCTCTATGCTTACTAAATGAAGGTGAAAGCAGGGCTGAATATAAACAAGAAGCTATTGCAGTTTGATCTTTAATGGTCCCATTTCTTAAAGCTTCTTTATAGTTTCGGTGATCACTGCATAAAGAATTTGTTAATGAAACAGTCGAAGTCATTAGAAGAGCTTTAGAATCACCTTTTGATAATTTTTCGAATAATGGCTTAACGATGTCCTCTGTTTTACTACCGCCCATACGAGCAGTGGCTGCATATAAACCTGGATTATTATGAATATATTCAGCTACATCTTTATAATTCATTTTCTTTTCAATGATCGTTTTGCCGTCAGGGGTAGCCATTAAGCGCTTCCTATTAGCCGCTTTTCTCTCATTCATTTTCAATCTAAAGCTTTTAAGAATATATCTAACAGCAGACTGTTTATTTTTTAATTTAAGTGCTGGCGCATAACTTGCCAATATTTCTTTCATCTGCCTATGGCCAAAATTACGAGGTGTTTGCTTTACTGCTTCATGAATTAGTTGTTTAGCACATTCTTTAAAAAGTGTTTCTTGATCACATTGACTAGCAAGTAATAAAAGAGATTCAAAGTGTGTAGCTCTATCATCTGCATTTTTTCTGAATTCGAATGGATGACCGTTGATATAGCATTTCTTCTGGAAATCACTAGCTAATTTTGCTGTGTAATATGAGTTGCTTCCTGCACCAACGATAATGACTTGTTTTCCGTTGTATGTATCATCAAGAAGAAATGATTCTATAGTTTCGTAATCGCCTTCGATTACTTGAGAATTTTTAACAGAGGGGATTATTTGAGTGCTCCCAATTAGGCACAGTAATATGGTTTTCATTTAGATACTCTTTGTATTTTGTAATTGTGTGTGAGTGATTAGTTCACGACTTGTACTTATTATATTACGCCTTAATAAATAAATTATCAACTTTAATATATCGCTTAATATATTTATAAAATTTAATGAAATAATCACTACTTAAGTCCTTTTAAGTGTTTTGAGTCTTCTATTCAAAACCTAATAAGTTATCTATATAAGTACTTTTGATAGGTTTTGAATCGTTTTAATAATTAAAAGTATGCTAGCTATAACATACAGTGATTTTATTTTTTCCTCGCTCTTACGAGCGCATGCTTCTATCTGTGGTATTTCTCTTTCTTTCCTTATAAACTTATAAATAGTTATTTATTATTTATATAAGTACTTTTGGAGGTTTAGAAATATCTTTTTTGCCCTTCTAAACCTATAAATAGTTATTTATATAAGTACTTTTAGAGGTTTAGAAATATCGATAATCCACATATTAGTTACCTAAACATTTAATAAAACTAGAAATAACAAGGAAAGATCAAGAAATAAAATAGAGGTATATCGCTCGTTAGAGCGAGGAATAAATACTAGTTACTTGTAAAATCCATTTATTTGTTAATGCAAAAATAAAAATGATATAAATTAATAAACTCTTTATTAATAAGATTTAAATGATGGTTATTACGGAATGTAAATATGATCATAGGAATTGATCCTGGGCTACAAGGAGCAGTAGCGATTTTATCTGATGCAGATCTAGTACCAGTTCACGATATGCCTACGAAGAAAGTAGGTAAGAAAAAGAAAATTGATGGTTCAGCATTAAGGGAGTTAATCAAAGATGCTGATCATGTTTGTCTTGAAGATGTTGTATCTCGTCCCGGTCAGGGCATTGTGAGCGCATTTACTTTTGGTGAAGGTTTTGGACTTATAAAAGGTGTATGCGAGTCATTAGGTATTCCTTATTTATTAGTTAGACCTTCTGAATGGCAGAAGCTCTATGGATTAAATACAGGCACAAAGGATAAGTCTAAAAAGAAAAAAGAAATCGCTAACAAATGCCTTTCGTTTTATCCAAAAGCAAACTTATATGGACCTAAAGGTGGCCTCAAAGATGGTAGATCTGATGCGATAATGATCGCTAGATATGCTCTAAATTAAATTCAATTGGCGATCTATAAAAAAGAAACACTCAAGGTTTATTTTTTTTGCCTGAAACGGAATCACCACTAATAATTTCTGCTGTGCAGTTACTGCTTTGATAAAATTTCTGTTCTACACCTAAACGACGAGCAGGTAACTTAGAGGTATTTCTTATTTTCCACTTAGTTCGCACTAAATAGGAGGTAACATTTGATGGCATTATAATAAGTAAATGATAGTATTGAATGAGTTGTACACAAATGCAACAAACAAATAAGAGTTGAATGTGCAAATAGCCTTTAAACGGAACTTACCAATGAAAAAAATAATAATATTACTACTTTTACCTATCATGATGGTTTCACTTTCATCTCACGGGCAATCATCAATAAACAATCAAGCAAAAGCCTATTACATGGCAGCAGAAGAAGCTTTTAATAATAAACAATATGATGATGCCTTGAAGGCAGTTGATAAGGTTGAGTCGTTGTTGGGTAAAAGTAATGCGTTGCTCTCGGCACTAAAAGTAAAGACCTATTTTGAGCAAGAGAAATTTATTGAGGCAAAGGCTGAAATTGATGTGTTTTTTGGTTTTAATGCAAAAGTGGAGTTAGCGCGAGAAGTCTCGTCATATTTAATCAAAATTGATAAGGGAATTGAAGAGCAAAAAAGAAGTGAGCAAGTAGCTAAAGATAAAGCTGAGCGGGAAAGGCTCGAGCGTGTTGTAAGAGAAAAAGCTGAAAAGAAGCGTTTAGCCAAAGAGAAAGCCGAGCGTAAAGCTACAGAAATAGCGGCAAAAACAGCTCTGAATAAAAGCCAGGAACAAATAATTGCTTTAGAGCGGTATAGCAATATTACAGGTGAGTTAGTTGCGATTCCATCAGGGGAATTCAGTATGGGTTGTGTTAGCGGTAAGCGTTGTGAAAGTAATGAAAAGCCAGTGCATATAGTTGAAATAAATAGCTTCGTAATGATGGCTACGGAAGTTACGTTTTTGCAATGGGATGCTTGTGTGAGTGATGGACGATGCTATGAACGCCCAGATGATGACAAGTGGGGGCGCGGTAATCGACCTGTTATTAATGTGAGTTCTACTGACATTACTCGGCAATTTATTCCGTGGCTGAACAATAGGACAGGAAGACGTTTTAGCCTACCATCAGAAGCCCAATGGGAATATGCAGCTCGTGCAGGAAGTAAAACTAGGTACAATTGGGGAGGAAAAGTAAACTGTTCAAAAGCCCGTTTTGGTCACCATGCTGGTGTTTGTGGTAAAGGATACAGTACTCTCCCTGTTAAATCCTTTACATCGAATGGCTTTGGTTTATACGATATGCATGGAAATGTAGCTGAATGGACGAGAGATTGCAGGAATGATACCTATAATGGTGCACCAAGTAGTGGTAAAGCCTGGTTTGATGGGGATTGTGAGGAAATAGTTGTTCGTGGAGGTTACTGGGGAAGTTCAGCTAATTCCATACGCTCTGCTAGTCGATATTTTTTACATGAAGAGAAGGGGTGGAATAGAATTGGTTTTCGGTTAGTAATAGATGTTGAATGAATGCGATGAATATATCTCCTATAGTATCGCCATTTTTTATCAAAGCTTAAAAGTTGTAATCAAAGTTAAAATTAGTATTACGACCTGAGTGCACTAATTTATTAAGAACCAGTGAAAAAGTAGATGTGCTTGGTTATCAAATAACGCCCTATAAGCATTGTTTGAGAAGGGAAAACGGTTTTCGATTTCAAAGAAGTTTGAAAAATATGACTAAGCAATACGCTAATAATTCAAATATTAATGTGATGGATTATAAGCTTAATATTATGAGCTGGCTTGGGCATGCAAAACATGCACAAACTCAAGGCTTGTATTATTTAATAGCTTCGCGTTATCCTTTTGTGCGGGAGTCAATCTAAATGAAGCGTTATTCGTGGTGGTTCGTTGAACAGTTCAATGTCGAATTTGCGTTCTTCCAATCGCAACAACAATACGTGTGACAAACGTAACAACAATAACGGCTTTCGTTTAGCCCAGTCCGCCTTGTATAGGAGTTTGTAAGTTTACGGATTTACAAAGTGTAATTTAGGTGTCTATAGTTTGACTTCCTTCTTTAAAATGTCTTTAAAGAAAATATAGATGCAAAGGGGTGCTTTTATTTAGAGAATGTATTTTGTCACCTTATGCATTAAGAGACAATAACTGTAGGATAAAGTATAAGCGGTCAAAAATAAAATAATCGTTGTATAGGTAGAATTGCTGCGGTATTGCTTTAATAATCGTAAATAAGGACATTCAATTGCAGAGATTCATTTTTTTATTTTACTAATGGGCTTGTCGTGTTTTTCCACGAAGGCTAAAGCTGAGCAATCAACACAAAACCTGCAAGTAAAAAATTCCCAAGAGTTGCTCGATGAATTAATATCATGTCCTAAAAAACTAGATTTACTTCAGCAAAGCAAACGTGTTATTGATTGTGTAGATAAGTTCACCAGTGCAGCGTTAACTAATAATATTCGTATGAAAATGGCACGTTGGGCTTAAGATGTTAACTTTAATGCACTGTAAAAAGACACTCTTGATTTATACCCTAGAGCGACATCAAACGACGTTGAATTAGTACTTTGCTTTGGCTTTAACAATCATAAAAATAGCAATGGACTCGTTTATTACACTCAAGAGAGTGAGAGGCTAAAAATAGCCGGAATTCAATTTTAAGAGTTACCTTTTGAGGGCGTTCCCATGATATTTAATTTTATTAAGCGCTTTATCTTCCCTAAAAAAGCACTTACCAAAGAAGACTTGACGCTCTTTGCTCAACAAATTAATGACATTTGCGATAATGTAGAAGAAAAGAACCTAACATTAGTGAGCAATACCATTGAAAGCACGTCAGGGCATAACAACTACAACCTGGTACAAGCGGGAGTGTATTTTGTTAAAGAATGCGTGTGTATTTAATAGCGAATATGCCAACGAATACGCTAAAGCTGATTACTTGAACGAATTTATTATTTATATTAAAGACGTTCAACATGAGTTTGAGCAACATCACAACGACCCTGATGGTGTCGCTGGTGGCACTATTACTGATATTGTTCTTAAAATAACAAAATTAATATCAATAAATGGTTAGTGGTAATTGTTGCTTACTAAACATGGAGATAAATAAATGGATAAATTATTAGAAAATTTTCCTCATTGCGATGAATATGATGAAAATTCCTTCACGGGAATTTGGCATGAAAAGTCGATATTGGATTATGTAAAATACTGTGAATTTGAAAAATGTATTTTCGACCTTGCGAGTACCAATGATGGTGCTGAAGTAGCACGAGAAATAGCATGGCCCATCATGCGAATATTTAGTTATATCATGATGACTATTCAGTCACATTACGACTCGAATGATGGCTTTGAAATATTAAATCTTAATCAGGAAGATATGTATGCGTTTAAGAATAGGTTTCAGGAGGTTCTTGAAGGGTTTTTTAACGGGAAAATGCCTGACAATGATGATTTTGAATTGATTAACCCATTACTTGAACCATCACAATGAGCGACAGGTAATAAGACTATGACATTAACCCCCGTTGAAGTTGATAAATGCACTTATGACTTTTTGTTTAAACATCTTTATCACTTAGATTGTTCTGTGGATGAGGATGCTTGAGGGCATAGAAACACTTCCGAATATATTAAAGCACAATAGTTATGCCGAACTGTCTGAACTTTATAAAGTAGGGAAAGAAGGAGCTTTAATTGATGTAGATGGCGAAATTTTTTCTCCTGATGAATTACTGTATTTTGCTTGGGCAGGCTGTGAAGGCGCACTTGTTGATATTAAAAACAATCTGAATTCACTTGATGGCGATATACTTATTATGAGTGCAATATCACTGGCTCATTTACATCAAGAAAAGGGTTTTGAACTACTAAATGCCATTTGTGCAAACAAAGCTCATATCATTATGGATGAAGACGATATATATTTATTGTTAGAAGACCACCTTCATTATGTGAGACATCCTAAAGCTAGAGATATTGAAGAAAAGCACCTGAAAAACCATCCAAACAATATTTTTCTTGAGTAATAGGTGAGATACATATCTTATGATAAATAAAACAGTAGTAGCACTTCTTTTTTTATTAGTAACTTCTGTGCTAACGGGTTGCTGCTGTAGTGATCCTAACTATCAACAAAATAATACGCCCATAGCAACCAACAGTAGAGCTGTAGAGCTGGCCGCAGACCAATTTGGTCAGGATTTAGCTAAACATATTATTAACCATCCAAATATTGATGATGATATACACTGCGAAACTATTCCTTTTGCTGTTGAGGAAGATAATGTAATAAATGATAAAAGGCAGCTTTGCACGTTAGAGATTTTAGAATATGAGCCTGAACTTATTACTAGAATGTCTTTTTTTATTAAAAGTGAAAATAGAGATATCACTGTAATTGATAGCTTTCATGCCGAAGGGGAATCAACGCTTGGGCAAATTGGCTTTTCTGAAAACGGAAAGTACTTTTATTTGGTTAAAACTGATGAAGGGCATCCGTGGTTTATTTTTTACGATACACAAAAGTTTCTTAACGACTATATGCATGCCCAAGTAGGTGACGTGTTTGAAGAATATTTTTTAAGTCACATTGCAGGCTTTTATGACAACGGTGATTTTATTTTTGCTTTACGTGAAGACATTGTGATCGGTTGTGATGATAATCTTGATAGTAGAAATGAGATGAAAAAGGAGACTACCTCAGAGAGCACTAAAGTAGAAATATTTTGTTTGATACGTCACAATATATTTGAAAAATATTTTAGTTTATCAATCAGCGTAGATTAACGGCCAAGCTTAAACAATCGGCGTGTTATTTTTTCAATATTATCGAATAGCTGAGTCAATTATGAGTACTACAGAAGAACTATTTTCCTGCCCTTGTTGTCATTATTTATCATTATCTCAACGTGATAAGTATGAAATTTGTGAAGTATGTTTTTGGGAAGATGATGGCGTACAGCATCCTGAAGATTACAGCATGCCAAACCATATGTTTTTGGGGCAAGGACAAGATAACTTTCTAAAGATTGGTGGGTGTGATGAACATGGCGCTTCCCTCGTTAAAAAAGACGCTAAGCTGCTATACAAAAAACAAGACCACAGTGCGTTAAGTATGAGTACTACCGCAGTTCATGAGAATCCTTTTGTCGATTTTTTGAGAAAAATTAAGAGCAAAGATAACAAAGAAGATTAAAGTATCGTCAACGGCATTGCTTGGCTGAAAGTCATAACGTTAAATTCGCCACAAGCTTGAATATGGCATTACATGAGCAACCTCAAATAATATTTGTTATTTATTCGTTGTCCATTTTATGCCTTACCGCTCTTATAATTTGGAAGGCATTGTCTTTTAAAATACTTAAATGTAAGTGTTTCAGCGACTCTGCTAACTCATATATTTCGTCGCTTGTCACACCGATTTTTACATTATTTTCTTCGATTACTGGTTTATTAATTAATTGGTTTAAAGCTATAAATTTTGGCTTGCAACCAAAAAAAAGAGGATGATAGTTAACAAGCTCATACCACTTTTTTAAAAGCCCTTCTCCAGTATCCAGTGCATTTTTAAGCGCATTTAATTCTGAAAATTCAGTAGGTTAATGGTGTTTTTACACCATACTATTTTCTCTAAAACTGCTCTGTATTGATGGCGAGGTGGTCGAGCATTGGCCATATCAAGCCATTCAGTTACTTTTTCAATTTCCGCTTCAAGACGAGAAGCGTGAATAGATGCTATACCTAAGTTTTTGGCTAAATGTTTATCGCCTTCCATGCTTCCTCATTAATTATTCGGTAAATAAACGATGGGCAGCATATTTACAAAGTCGTTGCTACAGTTGATATCTTCGTCATCAATAATGTGTTTAGATTGATGAATTAAGGTTGGGCCAATATTGCTATTAGCCTTATGCCATGTAACTTCATAGGTGTGTTGTTTAATACCTACATAAAGCCTATTCTGAGCACTTTAAATTCTTGGTTCAGATGCAATTTCGCATTTTGCTTTAACTTTATCGCGACTGGATTCTACTCGTGTATTTTCTATATACTCTAATGTCCTCCTGTCCAAACGCATCATCTGAATGCGAAATCTCTTGTCACTACAAAAATAAAAGTCGTCATTTTTTTCAACTGCTTTACATGTTGCAAATGCGCCCTCTAATTCCTTCATGTTCTTTGAAAAAGTTAGGTAAAAATTAAAATTTTTTGAGCCACTAGTTTCAAATTCTTTATCTTTATAACTATTTGTGCCCGAACATTTTAGTTTCAAATCAAATGCTTTAGCATTAGCAGCCAGAGTTAAAAGTGTTAGGCTTGCAACGACCAACGACCAACGACCAACGACCAACGACCAACGACCAATTTTCATGTTCTGTCCTTTTTATATTTCAACATTAATCAATTAATACTCATAACCGGTTCTGATAACTTTAAACTCAAACCTTTTACTATCTGCAATTTTATCGTTAAGTGCATCTTTAGCTTGTCGCTCAGTTTCATAATCCCAATAAGTACAACTGTTTTCATTAAATTTTGGATAATTTGCTCGGCGGTATTTTCCGAATGAGCTTAATACTTTGCCTTCGCTATACATTTTCATTTCAGCGTTATAAAAAACACCTGAATATATGGCTACATTCTGTGTGGTGTTATACGTTTTTTGTATATACCCGCTACAAGAAACAAAACCCCAGGGAGATTTGTTTTTTGCGCTTGCAGGTAAAGCAGAAAAAAGTAGTGAGGTGCTTGCTAAAGAGAGTAGTACCGTAGAGATTGTTTTAGATAAACGCATCGTAAATCCTTTTAAATATTGTTTTTATTATTAATTACTATAACGACTCACAATGCGTGATGCAAATATTATGCAGATAATCATGCTTGCTAATTGCTAATTGAACCATTAATATGGTTAAAAAAAGACCTGATGGAATTGATATAATGAATCTAATGAATCTAATGAATCTAAAAAAAATAAAATACTTACCTCAGCTAGGCTTTTCAGTAAGTCTCTTATTATTATCAAGCGAAGCATTTGCAAAAGAAATTACTTTTAACTGTTCTGTTGAAGAAACCCACGCAAATTGGACGAGTTTCGATGGAAATGTTAAGTGGGAAAATAAGGGGACGCGCGATTTCAGTTTCACCTTAGAAACAGAAACACCAGAGGTATACGGCGATACTGGCCTTTTTAATAACTTTGATTATTGTAAATTAAGTAATTCTAAATTGAAATGTGGCACTGAGAATGACAAAATTATGTTAGATTTAAATAGATCTACATTAAAATTAAGTATGGATAGATACTATGACGGAAGAATTGATGATAAATTTAGAGGCCGTTGTTCAATAGCCAATAATGCTTTTTAATATACTACCATACGTAAAATCATGTCCTTTTTTACGTTCTGGATTTAAACTTGATATGAATTCAACTAGTTGCCTGTTTTTTATTTTTTTGATTAATATGCATAATAAAAAAGTAATTCGGCACCGGAAGTGGTGGAAGATTGCCATCAGTTATTAGTTTGGCTTATTCCTTTACTGGATAACTTTCCGCGTAATAGTCGTTTTACATTAGGAGAACGACTAGACAACGGTTTGCTAGAGGTGTTAACCCTATGTACGCATGCCGCGTATCAAGGAAAAAAGCAACAGTTGCTAGACGGTGCGAATCGTGTACTTACTACGTTAAAACATCTGTGGCGTTGGTGGTTCGTGGAACAATTCATTGTTTAACTTGCGCTCTGCCAATCGCAACAACATTACCCGCGATAAACGTAACAACAATAACGGCTTTTATTTAGATGAAATTTGACAGTGTATGTTTTATTGTCAATTGATATATTTATTTTTAGAAGGTGCTTAAAAATGTAAGTAGGTAAATCAATACCTGTAGAGATTACATTTTGCCACTTTATGCTGTAATAGGTATTAGCTATAGATTAATGGTCATATAGTCAATGTGTTGAAGAATAAGCAGTTTATTAAATACTGCTGCTACACGCTTTTAGTTATAGCTTATTAATTTCGATAAGAAGTAACTGTTTGTATAGCAAGGACTATATATGCGATTCATTCCCATCTTATTTTTATTATTTACAACTTTCTCATCTGCATTTGATTATACTGATTGGAGAGAGTACAAAAGTTTTCATGACAGTGAATGACGTCCTGTTATTGTTATTTCATACAAAACAAAGTTCACTGAAGCAGGTATCGCTAGAATTAAATGGAAGATACAAAATGCATCTACCTTGCCAGCTAAACGCTTAGGCATAGAGCAAAAATTTTATCAAAGCAGTGATGGTACAACCAAAATAGTCAGTGGCGATTCTGTTTCTGGGAAAAAGAAAAAACCGATCGGTTCAGGAGAGGAAAAAGAGTTTTTTGCTGATTTATTCTCCAGCGAAAATCATGGGAAAATTACACGGGTTGAGCTACGTTATCCATTTTTTAAAGCTGAATTTTATCAAACTGATGGAAGTGTTTTAAAAATCACTGGTGACAGCTTTGAAGCGCCAAATAGCGCGATTATTGATTGTAGAAAAAAATACAGTGGCCCACTAACTACCGCTGAATTTATTATTGATTCTTCAACAGAAAACATGCTCAACATTAGTGCATCAAATAGCACTCAACAAACTAATCAAGCAACGTTAGAGCTAGATTTATCCAAATACTTAACCAGTGATAATAAAAAGACAGCAGACAAAAAATTTAAACTTCGCTTCACTCAGTTTTTAAGCGGTATTTGTGGAAATGAAGTGAAAAAAAACAGTGGGGAGAGAGGCGTATGAGGTGATACGTTCAGCCATTAAAAAGAAATTATCACCTGAAAAGAAATCATTATTTATCAAACCTAAAGCTGCTAGCGGAGGGATTAGAGGTTAGCTAATACGTTAACCATTGGCACTTGTAGTTCTTATTCTGTAATAGTGGTGAGAGTTAAGTTGCTTACTCACTTAAACAAATTTACCGTTAATCGTAGCCTAGCGAAACCTTGGGCCTTTGTAGTAGATCCGCTTTTTCTGATACTAAGTCTTTATATTTTGATTGGATTTAACTTCTATTCATGGTGACCACGAAAAGTACGATGTAATGTTTTGTGATGTTCGCCGTTCAGAAAGAGATGGACTGTCACTTTGGCATTATCTACCCTACCATAGTTCACAACACTGATGTGATAGCTACCTTCGACTCCATTAACTACTGAAATGTTTTCTGGGCCAAATCCACTTTTATTATCAACATCAAGATGCATTTCATTGCTATCGTGAAAATACGACTTATTTTTATAATAAATATGGGCACCTCGAGGAGCTTTTAGATGTAAATCTATATCGCCTGTCCAAAAGCTATCATCGTCTTCAGTATTTTTGTTGCTTGTTACTTCGTCGTTAGACTCACTTGTTTCGCCTGACCAAAAATCATCTTATTTCTTTTCTAATTCAGCCGACTTCGTTTCTTTTTTATTTTTTTTTCCGCAGCCATTCATCATAGGCAGAGGTATTGAACTTTGCACTGAGAATAACCGCACCGTTATCCGTTATCGCTCCCTTACTTGCTTTTAATAGTTGACTCGTTAGTGTTTTGGCTACGGTACTTGGCATAAAGGAAAAATCTAAATTAATAAAGTTTTCTGACGTTAGAGCCATCGCGTTACTGGCAAGTATTTTATTCCAAGCTGGGCTTTCTGGCGTTGTAAAGTTTTTCTTACCTGCCGATCCCAATGCGCCGCCATCACATTTTACATAATTGGTCTTGGTAAAATTTCCCAAAATATTATGTATGGGTATAAGTAATATTATGTATGGGTATAAGTAATATTATGTATGGGTATAAGTAATTATATGTCAGTAACTTTGGGTGCTGATGATAGTTCCGAGGCGGGTACGTTAATATCTAATATGTTTCCGTTTTCTTGAAATGTATAACTCTCTTTATGTTTTGGTGTCCAGATTATGCTACAGGTAACTACAGGTTCACTGAGTAATGTCCAATATTGCATTTCATAACGGTAGTTGAAATCAAAGTAGACACCTTTAAAAGCTGATTCCTGTAACAGGCTATTTGCTGAGCCGGTGACAATGATTCGTTTTCCCGATGTGCTAGTTGTGTTTTTTTATTGTTTTCGCTAGCAATACATTGTTCATATTTTGCGTTAGACATTTCGCAACCAGCACCTATGCAGCTTTTTTTGTGTTTAGAGCAGTCAGCTATAGCGTTAGATATGAAAAGTAATGAACTCACGGCAATAAGCAAAAACATGGTTAGCTTCATTGTTAAATCCTTTTACAATCCAGGTAAGGTATGCAGTCAAGTGATGGCATTATTATTTTTATTGTGTAATAATTAAATAGGTAAATGAGTAAAGTAAACAACCACTTGTTATACCTCTAAACAGTTTTAAATCAACAATAATAAAAAGGACTTTTAGCATGAAAAATATAGTTATATTGGCCACCTTATATCTTCTATTCTTTTCTATAGCATCGCATGCTCAGTCCTCTAAAAATAATCAGGCCAAGGCCTACTTCTTTGCTGCACAAGAAGCGTTTGAGAGTCAGCAATACGACGATGCGCTAATAGCGATTGCAAAGGTTGAATCTCTTTTAGGTAAAAGCAATGCCATGCTGTCTGCACTTAAAGTTAAAACTTACGTTGAGCAAAAAAAATTCATTGAGGCTAAAGCTGAAATTGATGTTTTTTTTGGCTTTAAAGCCAGAGATGAATTAGCGCGTGAAGTTTCGTCTTATTTAATAAAAGTTGATAAAATAATCGACGCACAAAAACAAAGGGAACAGGTTAGAGCGAATCGGTTGGCCAGAGAGAAAGCGGCCCGTATAGCTAAAGAGCGTGCAGAACGTATTGCCAGAGAAAAGCCAAAGAGAATAATCGAAGAGCTAAGTTCTTTTAAGGCTTATACAGGAGAGTTGGTTGTTATTCCTTCTGGCAGTTTTCAAATGGGCTGTGTTAGTAGAATTGATTGCCAAAGTAACGAAAAGCCTGTGCACACTGTTCAGCTAAGTAGTTTTGTTATGATGGCAACGGAAGTCACTTTTGAACAGTGGGATGCATGTGTTACTGATGGTGGTTGTTCATACAACCCTCGTGATCAAGGTTGGGGACGTGGAGATTACCCGGTGATTTTTGTCAGTTATGATGACATTACAGAGCAATTTATTCCTTGGTTAAATAAAGTGGCAAGAACTAAAGGTGGATCCAAATTTAAACTTCCTAGCGAAGAGCAGTGGGAATATGCGGCACGAGCAGGAAGTCAAACAAAATATAGTTGGGGCGATGATATAAATTGTTCGCAAGCAAAATATGGTAGTTTGGATGGGGGCTGTGGAAATGCTAGTCAAACGGTACCGGTTAAATCCTATCTCCCCAATAATTTTGGTTTATATGATATGCATGGAAATGTATGGGAGTGGACAGATGATTGTCCGCATGGGTATGAATATGGTTCTCGTGATAAACGTAGCAAGTGGAGTGGCAGTAATTGTAGTGGCAGCCGTATCGTCCGTGGTGGCTCGTGGGGCGAAGATAAGTCTAAATTACGCTCTGCATTTCGACGTGATTTTTCTTCTGACTTACATTATTTCTTTTTCGGTTTTCGTTTAGTCCTAGAAGTATAATGATTGCAGTGAATGTTCCTTTGTGGAAATCGCCTAGCCACATTTCGCTCGTGACTAGTTGTAATTTAACGATGTAATAAGCGGTAATTGATATGAAAAAAGCAATAGTTGTTCTGCGCAACTAAATCAGGGCAAGCAATAGTTGGTTTTTGCTCCAGCATCGCTTATTTTAACCAGCTGATATTTGTCCATTGTTAGCGCGTTGTATTTTTGCCGAGGTTCCAGTTAAGTATGAGTGATTCACCTGCAAGCGGGATTACGCTGCATCAAATAATCGAACGTAAACTGTCATTCCTTTTAAATAATGATATTTGTCCGTGGGATGGTGATAAGTCTGATCTAGGCGAAAGAGATGCACTACAACAGATGTTATCTGACTCAATATCCTTTTCAGAGAAACTATTTGAAGCAAAATACTTAGCTGAAGTTGCAAGACTTAGTAAACGTATTGAAATGAAAGAAGATAATGACGATTACTATGAATCATTTAGTAATACTATCGTCAGCGTTCTAGCGCTAATAAATCCTATCAATATCTACGACTTGGGTGGTGAGTGAAAAAATATACAATTTGTTCAGGTGGAACAATGTATATTAGTGATTGTTAAAGGACCATAATTGGCACTTCTGTGAAGTTCAGCTGTGAGAAGCGGACGGTCAAAAGTTTTGCTAGCCCATACTCTTCCCTTATATTATTCATTAAGTATTTACTCAGTAATTGATGTGACTTTCTGAACTCGCACTCAAAAAAACAATAGGATTAAAATGTGTTAGTCTAACTAAGCTACGTTAAAACCATATAACAATAAAAAGGACTTAACCCTTGAAAATGCGCATTCATTTATTACTCGTACTTGCATACCTAAGTGCCTTCTCAATTCACGCTACGCCCACTGAACCACTTGCTTCAAGCGATAACAAAACCCTTGAGTCAAATAAACAACAACCAATTAAACAACAAGCAAATAAAACCTCACCTCAAGTGCCATCTGAAAAGGTTGACGTATTAGCGAATCAAATTTGTGCTTACTACACATCTAATGCCTCTAAAGTAGCCGAAAACGTAAAACGCTCAGTGATTAACCACATGAAGAAATACGAGAAAATCAGCAACCCAACGCCCACACAAATGGTGACGTTTTTAAATCGCAACAAACACTACATGACCTGTGGTGATGATGATACGGGTTACATGGTTGAATCTTTTCGGCATGGCGCTTACGACCAACTTTTTAATGTGTTTATGTTTGACTACTTATTACTCGATGATGAAAGCCTGTTTGTTGATATCAATGCCATTAGCTACACCGCCGGTAAAGAAAACACCCAGAGCGGACCGGGCAAGCCAGAATTAACATTGGATTACATGGACCGTGAGTCGATAAACCCTGCAAATGCAGATAGAATGCGCAAGGAAATTAAAGACCTTATTGAGTTCTTCGAAGGTGACCTAGGCGGCAAACGCTACCATGAGTTAACTGAGCAAGAAAAACAAGCGACGATTAAGGCAAAAAATTATAATGACAATCACTAACTGTTTACTAAGCCGGTTTGTCCTGTTTTTCAGCTTACTTTTAATCTTAAGCGCTCAAGCCAATAGCAACCAACAACTGGCAAGTAGCAATAACCCAGCTAATTATTCGGCTGCTTGGCAAACTAAGCATAAGGCAATACAGCAAGCCGTTAATAGCCCTGACTTAACTGACGATATTCATTGTATCAATATTCCAACGGATAAACCTGAGCCTAGTCAAAGCCAGTTATGCATACTTCACAGCAAAAGCTATCAGCCGCAATATAGTGAAATGCATGGGCTGTTTGTGAAAAATAAAATCGGGGATATCACCCTATTGGAGCACTTTTCTGATGAACAGTTAGCCTCATTAGGTTATGTTGGTTTTTCTGAAAACGGGCGTTATTTATATGCGGTATTTACCGATGAAGGGCATCCTTATTTTGTTTTTTTTGACTCTGAAAAATTCATTAATAACCAAGCCAACGCTCAGGTTGGTGAAGTCTTTGAAGAGTATTTTATCGACCACATAGAAGTACTGTATGAAAACGGTGATTTTGTTTTTGCCCTAAGAGAAGGAACAATTTCAGGTTGCTTATCAGGTGAAGTAGAAATAGCAGCTAAAACATCACAAACAGATGAAGTGAAGCGTTGCCTGTTTCACCATAATATATTTGACCAATACAGCAACCTAATGAGTAGCGACCCGAGTTTGCCTACACGCAGTAAGCGCCAGATACCTATGCCTTATGTTTGCAAAGCATTTTTGTAACCCGCTGTGCATAGATTAACGAGTGTTAATGGCGCTTTCATTAAAGCATTGGCCGTGACGATAGATTACACAATATAAAGGTGATAGAAAATGACACAAAACACTTTATATCTTATGCTGGTGCTTGTAGTGAATGGGAAAGCTGGGTATTCAAAAAATTGATTTACGTACAAATAATAAAAACAGTATGGGAAAGCATCCCATTAAATGAAGATAGGCAATCAAACCGCCTTTTGTTTAGAAAGGCCCTACCCTTAATTTCTTGTGCTGACAATTCAGATGTGTTTATCCATTTAGTGAACATTAGTGACGAGGATAACTTTAAAGTAAATCAGTCAGGTCAGGCTCAGCCTTATTCAATGAAAGCACATAATGATTGTCCTTTTTATTTTACCAAGGAAGCGGGTGATATAACGATTCACTTTTCAAAAAAACATGAAGTATATACCCCTAAACGTTTTACACGAAAAAACAAAATTGATTGCAGTCATGATAAAACAAAGATAGGTGAAAGTACTTGGGAGCGTCCTTCAAATTTATTCACATTGGCACCTGAAGAGACTGCTGTGTTTAGGGTGAATTACTACTCTAGGCGCCGAACGGAATCAGGTGCATCTCAAAAACCCTATTACCTTCGATATGATGCGTATTTTGCCAACGTGAATACAATTAATGATAAGCTATTTAATCGAAAATTTACCTATCAACGAGATGAAACCTTGGCTCTGCGTTGAGATGAATAATTAAAAAAGGGTTTTACTAAATGTCGTTCATTGGATTTTCAAGTTGCTTCAATCAAAAAGTAAGCATATATCCTTATAGTAAATGAGTATCAACTGTCTATGAATGAGAAACACAATGCCTTATCGGGATTAAATCACTTAACGTTAAAACCTGCTGGACATTACCGGGGGTTAGGCATGATATTTAATGTGTATATTGATGGGGTTTGTTTTTTAGATAATATTGCTGACTTTGAAAAGCGTTTTCATGACCGAATCAATGGCGCTTACACCGCAGCATTGGGCTGTGAAGATATTATGCACAGTATGATAGTGACACAAAATGAAACAAAACGTTTTATGCCTTATGCGTGTGATTGTGGTGAATGGTCATGTTGGGTGTTTCAAGGCTTTGTCACAAGCTATGATGATTTTGTGTTTTGGGGGCAATGGCGTAACTCGCACCGAAGCGACAAAGACAAAAAGGCAGATGGCCTATATTGGAACTATAAAGACTTTCCAACCTTATGTTTTGATAAACACCAATACCTGAGCGAAATAGATAAGGCACAGGCGTTAGTTAACGCAGACAAACCATCGTTAAACATATTAGCCATGTACAATGAACATAATGAGCAAAAAAGAGAATGAGTAATGAGTAACGCCGACGAATTGTTTGCCTGCCCCTGTTGCGAGTATTTAACCTTGTCTGCACGCGATTGTTATGAGATTTGCCCCGTATGTTTTTGGGAAGATGATGGAACCCAGCACCCTGAAGGTGGCAGTATGGCTAATCGATTAATGTTAGGCGAAGCACAAGACAATTTTCTCAAAATTGGGGCGTGTGATGAACGAGCGGTTGCTTTTGTTAAAAAAGACGCGAAATTGCAGTATAAAAAGCAGGATTACAAAGCATTAAATGATCGTGCACCTCATGTACACAACAACCCCTTTGCAGAGGTGTTGAAAGAGCTAAAAATCAAAAAAGAGTAATAGTAAAAGACTGAGTTATTAGCTGCCTATTATAACTTTAATGGGCTAAAAATTTTACAATCATCCCTTGAATAGGCAGTGGATGGAAAATACCTTACATTCGCCAAAGCATTCCCTGAGTATGCCCTTGAAGATTTCTAATTATGTTTAATTTTCTTAAGCGTTTTAATGCGCTCAAAAAGCCAGCTAAAAATTTATCTAACCAATCATTTAGTGACCAAGAGTTGGCTCAGTTTGCCGAGGTGATAAATACACTTTGCGACAGTGTAGAAGTGAATAACTTATCTTTGGTCAGTAATGCCATTGAAAGCACCTCAGGCCATAACAACTTTAAGCTAGTAAAAGCGGCCAGCTATTTTGTGAAAGAGTGTGCATGGATGTTTAATAATAAATATGCCAGTGATTGTTTAAAAGGACGCACTCAGCAGGCAGATTATTTTAATGAATTTATTATCTATGTGAATGAAATTAGGCATGAGTTCGAACATAATCATTACGACCCAGATGGTGCGGGCAATGGCACCATTACCGATATTCTTACGCAATTGAAAAGTCAGCGATAAAGGAATAACACAACTCATGAAATTAACCGCAAGTAAAAAAGAAAAATGTTCGCATGAGTTTTTAGTTAAACACTTTTATCATCTCGATTGCTCAATGGGAAATGCGTTATTAGAAGGAATTGAAACGCTACGTAAGGTGTTAAAATATAATAGCTATGACGAACTTGCTGCTATTGCTCAAGTGGCCATAACTGATGAGGAAGATGCCCCTGCTGAAACAAAAGTACCATTCTCTCCGGAAGAGTTATTGTACTTAGCATGGGCGGGTTGTGAAGAAGCGCTAGAAGACATCAAGAAGAATTTAACGACTCTCGATGGCGATACCTTATTTATTACCGCGATATCACTGGCACATTTAAACCAAGACAAAGGTTTTGAGTTATTAACGGCTATCGCTTGCAATAAAGCACCTATCATTTTGGATGAAGACGATATTTATTTTTTATTTCAAGAATATATTCACTATGTTCAACATCCCAAGGCGCGTGAGATAGAAGAAACATATTTAGCCAATCACCCTAATAACCTATTTTTGCAGTAGCAAAATTCACTATTTGGTAATAAAACAGGCAATAAAATAGTCACTAGCGCAGTTTTTAGCTGTGATGAATTGAATAATAAGTCATTGACCACTACTATGTGTTCAGTTCACCTTTTGAAACTTACCAAAAGAAAAAAGCACTTTCCCTTCACCGTCACTGTACATTTATGCGTTATAAAAGGCATTGGAGTAAACTGCGATATTTGCATTCCACAAAGCCTCATGGTTGATTGTTTTTTGCACTTACAGGTAACGCTGCGAACAATATTAAGATGGTTGCTAAAGATAGTAGGGCAGTAGATATTGTTTTAGATAAAAGCATAGTAAATCCTTCATATTGTGATTTTTATATTAATTAGTGTAATACTTACTTAAAAAATAAAGGCTGTATTAATAACCTAATATAGTCAGAGCTAGTGTTACCTTCAGTTGTTCACATCTTCAAATAGAACTACGTAAATGTTAAACCAAAAAATAAATAAGATTAAGTGTTACACTAGAAATGATAAGTAAGTCAGTTAAAACAATAAAAAAGGACTAAGTATGAAACTTATTACCATATTACTTTTGATAATCCCAATTTTCGCTTTAGCATCTAATGACACTCCTTGGACCGATTGGGGAGAGTATAAAAGTTTTCATGACAGTGAAGGGCGTCCTGTTATTGTTATTTCATACAAAACAAAATTCACTAAAGCAGGCATCGCTAGAATTAAATGGAAAATACAAAATGCATCTACATTGCCAGCTAAACGCTTAGGCATAGAACAAAAATTTTACCAAAGCAGTGATGGCACAACAAAAATAGTCAGTGGTGATTCAGTTTCAGGCACTAAAAAGAAGCCATTGATCTCAGGTATTGAAAAGGAATTTGCTTCTGATTTGTTCTCTAGTGACAACCATGGGAATATAACGCGAGCAGAGCTACGTTATCCGTTTTTTAAAGCTGAATTTTATCAAACCGATGGAAGTATTGTAAAAATAACAGGGGAGAGTTTCGAAACACCAAATAGTGGTGTTGTTGATTGTAGAAAAAAGTACAGCGGACCATTAACTACAGCTGAATTTTTTATTGACCCTTCAACAAAAAATATGCTCAATTTAAGTGCATCAAGTAGTATTCAACAAACCAATCAAGCAACATTAGAGTTAGATTTAACCGACTATTTAACCAGTGATAATAAAAAGGCAGTAGAAAAAGAATTTAAACTTCGCTTTACTCAGTTTTTAAGCGGTATCTGCGGAAATGAAGTGAAAAAAACAGTGACGAGAGAGGCGTATAACATCGTACGTGAGGCTATAATGAAAAAACTAACACCAGACAATAAACCATTAATCATTAAACCTAAAGCTGCTACTGGCGGTATTAGAAATTAATTTTATTCGGTTTCTGCGCTACTGAGTTGGTTGAGTTGAGATAAAATACATTTAAAACGCTTAAGAAAATTTAACATCATTAGAAATCCTCAAGCGCAGACTCGGGAAATGCATTCGCGTGTGTAAGAACGGTCGTTATTAAGCCGACACATTTTTCCTTTGAGGTTTTTAGCTAATGCTAATACTGGCTTTGTGTCGAGCACATTGCCAGTCGTTAAGTTAAGTCGGCAATTTCTTGTTCAGATAAATCTTTATATCTTTTTGCATTCCATGGCGGGCTTTCGAAAGTTTCGATGAGATCCCATAGTTCATCTTTTATTTCCTCACTTTTGTTTTCCCAATAGTGAAATTCTCTATACATATAATCCAAGACGGTTTCTGGCTCATGACCTGTTGGTGGAGCTGTATAGCTCAGGGCATTTACATCGATAAAAGTATCTTCATCAATGAGTAATTCTCCTAACAAATAAACATCAAATACCTCTTCATAAACACATTGCCTAAATGCTTCAGCCAAGTAATGTGTTACAGAGCCGTTTTTTCCTTTGCACATCATGTACTTTTTATTTTTGTTTAAATATCTATTAATCTATAGAGCTGTTGGGGCGAGCTGTTTTTTACCATCACCTATATTATTGAATTTGTCTTCCAACTCTTGCAAATGCCCTATTATGACTTTGTTGATGTTGTCCGCAACTTGGCTAGTATCTCCGACATATTGTAGGCATATTTTCTCAGATAAAACTCTAATTTGCTCAGAACGACCTGTGTTGAAGTTCTGCGTGTTCGCATACGAGCTAAGACTACTCAACACGAACATTAAACATAAAAAGGTTTTCACATCAATTCCTTTGTATTGTGCAACTTACAGGTAATCAGTTTACTACCTTACTCTATTTGGATAAGTGGGTATATTGTCGGTTTCTTTCGTAATCACGTTATTTGTTTTAATTACCCATTTTTACAGTATCTACTAGCCATTCACGTTCACCATTAAATGTATGATTGATGGTTTTATGATGACGTCCATTAAGGAACAGGTGCACTGTGACATTTGCTTTATTAATATTCCCATAATTTACAACACTAATACGATAATCTCCTTCTATACCGTTTACTACAGATATGTTTTCAGGGCCATAACCACTAGTATTATCGACATCTAGATTGATTTCATTTTCACCACGGTTAAATGATTTGTTTTGATAAGAAATATGAATACCATTTGGACCTGACAGGTGTAAATCTATATCCCCTTGATTTTCCCACACTAAAGTCGCACGCAATCTAGAAATTTTTCCAGTATAGTTTATAGTTCTAGCTATTTTGACCCTATTTTCAGCTAGTTCACCTACTAGGGAAACAGTATTAATACCACTTTCAATGACTGCGGCAGAACGAAATTGACCTTGACCATCAACTTCGAAGCTCTGTGGTCTACCATTGACCTCAATATAAAACCTAGCTTTATCTGCGTTCTTGCCTTTAGGTACTTTACCGCTAATCCACTGCACTTTATTGTTAGTTGTAATGTTATCTTTAGGTGAATATATTTTCATTTCATGTAACAGCTTCTCTCTGGTGTATTCACTTCCGCCTCCCCAGAAATCCTCACTTTTATCAGAACTTTCACCTTTCTTTAGCCATTCATTGTCGTCTGAAAAACTGTCCTTTGATGGTTCTTCTGTTCCTCCAGCCCAAAAGTCATTATCATTTGTTGAGCTGTTGTCATTTATTTCTTCATCACTTGAATTCGAGCTTTTTCCAGACCAAAAATCATCTTCTTCCTTTTCTAATTCAGCCGACTTAGTTTCTTTTTTATTTTTTTTCCGCAGCCATTCATCATAGGCAGAGGTATTGAACTTTGCACTGAGAATAACTGCACCGTTATCCGTTATTATTCCCTTACTTTTCTTTAAGATTTGACTCGTTAGTGTTTTGGCTTCGGTACTTGGTATAAACGAATAATTTAAATTAATAAAGTTCTCTGACGTTATCGTCATAATGTTTCTGGCAAGTATTTTGTTCCAAGCAGGGCTTTCTGGCGTTGTAAAATTTTTCTTACCTGCCGTTCCCAAAGCGCCGCCATCACACTTTACATAATTGGTATTGGTAAAATTATGTAAAGTGTGATGTATGGGTATAAGTAATTCTATGTCAGTAACTTTGGGTGGTGATGATAGTTCTGAAGCGGGTACGTTAATATCTAATACTTTTCCGTTTTCTTGAAAGGTATAACTCTCTTTATTTTTTGGTGTCCAGATGACGCTACAAGTAACTACAGGTTCACCGAGTAATGTCCAATATTGCATTTCATATTGATAGTTAAAATCAAAGTAAACTCCCTTAAATTCAGAAGAACTCCATCTACTAATCGAAGAACCAGTTACGATAATTCTTTTTCCTGATGCACTAGCAGTGTTTTTTTTATTATCTTTGCTAGCAATACATTGTTCATATTTTACGTTAGATATTTCGCAACCAGCACCGATGCAGCTTTTTTTGTGTTTAGAGCAGTCAGCTATTGCGTTAGACATCAAAAGTAATGAGCTTAAAGCTATAAGCAAAGACATGTTTAGCTTCATTGTTAATTCCTTTTTAAATCTAGGTAAGATATTCAATCTAATGATGACACAATCTTTGATGTTGTGTCATATTTAAATAGCTAAATATGAGAAATATTCTTTAGTTGGTCGTTTATCGTTTCAATAATAAAACGCCTTGATAACATAGCTCTACCCCATAATGACATAGCTTTTGCTTTCATATTACTGCAAACTGTTGTGATCAGGTCGACACCTTTTCTTTTAAATTGGCTGTTAACTTTTTGCTAATATAGTCCTTATCGGCTTAGTGTCGTGTACGTTGCCTGTCGTTAATTTAGCATCAACTATCTCACCTTTAAAATTAGTGACTAAGTGCAGTTTGAACCCATATAACCACCCCATAATGTGACTGGAATTTCAAAATATTTTGATATCCATAACTCTACAAATTAGACTCGCAAAAGCTCTATTGATGGAAAGAAATCTCACGAGTTATGACTAGACCCATGCCCATATTGCCAGTAATGCTACTGTGCTTTGTTATGTGTTCAAGTAAGCTTGTTCAGCAGCTTTTAATTTTTTTGTGTTGAGAATAAAATCCTCTGAGTCACGAAGTTCTTGAAAAAACTTCCCTTTATTTTCATATATTTCTCTTAATTCTGTTTTATCTAAATTAGATACTTTATCTGCAATTGATAAAAGAAATTCTAATCCTTTTTCTTCAACTTGTTGACTTTGGATTTTTCGCAATGTTCTAATTAAATCTTGTTCCTGCTTTAAATAAATTTGTCTAGCTAAAAAATCTTCATCTAAAACATTAATATTTAGTGTAAATAAAATAGTATCGATCAAATGTTTTGAATTACTTGCAACCAAATTTTTATTGTGAAGAGCCATGACAATATCATTAATATCATTCTCTTCATCTGATAAGTAACCTTTATAACCTTTAGTGAACTCGAATTTGATTTGAGAATCCTTTATTGGTTTAAGAAAACTAATCTCTATTTTTGCTCTTGTAATTGAGCGGTTAAATTGGGTCTGTTCATCAATGGGGATTTTTAACCAAAATCCTTTTACATTACCTTCCCAGCAACTGTTAACCTTTTTGTTTAGTAATTGTTCAAGCTGGATATCAAATGGCTCTGGTAATAAATGTTTAATTGTATTATTTAGTGCTTTCAACTTTTCTAGTTCTTTCATGGTTTTACCTTATTATTATTTCTCTCGGCTTAGCCGAAATTTGTTCCATGTATTTTGTCTAACTTCTCTCTCATTCTTCTTAGGGAGGTATCACTTGTTATTTTATGTTTTAATTGAGGTTTTTCTACGTATAGTCGGTTGAAATTAGTATCACTATTTAATTCTGCTCGTTCATCTTGAGTGACAGGAATAAGTTTTGGTGAGTTAGGTTCTTGTTCTTGTGGATTATTTTTCTGCTTAAGTAACGTGCTAACCTTTAATCTCTTACCAATCAAATAACCTTCATCAGTAGCCATTAATTTTTTAAAATACTGATCTACTCTTTCTTCAATGCCGTTGGCCCTAACTCTTGCCTGCTTTATCTTGGATGCTGTAATGAACTTTGAGATCAACAGGTTTGCTTCTATCAGTTGTTCTATGTCATCACTAGCATAGATTTTGTGAGCGAAAAGTTTTGGGGTTGAAATCAACTTTTTACAAAAAGCGCCAATAATGCTTTTGGCAACAGTAGTCAATTCTTTGTTATTAATAATCTCTTCCATTTCGATTGTGTCAGGAGCATTAATATCGAGAGAGAGCTTTCTTGCACCTTTTATGCAGCCTAAAAAAGAATAAGTTGGGGATTCTAGGTTGCAGCCTGGTAAATCTTTGAATTGGAAATTGTACTTTCCTGATTCTGCGACAACAGGAGTACCACCAACTAAGCCTAGTCGAGAATATCTTGTATAAGCTTTTTCTATTAATTGCTTTTGCTTGTTGATCCAAAAAATAACTTTTTCTTGTTCGTCTTTAGTTAATGTATTTGATAAGTTGATATGATCAGAAGTGAAATCTAACGTTCCTAACTTAGTAGTTCTGCGTTGATTATCGACATAGTAATGTCTGCTGATAGTGACTATAGTTGCGTCTCTATTGAGTTTAAAGTGAATACTCATTTAAGTGCCTGTTTATTGGTTATTTGTATCCTCATATTTATTTATTCCATACTATTAATATACTAAAAATCTAAATAAAACTCAATACTATACTTTAAAATAATTATCATTGTTTAATTGGTGCAATGTTTTATATATATTAAACTAATTAATATTCTCTCTGGCGGGTGAGGGACTAGAAAGATAATTCATTTTCGTAACTAGCAACTTTACCGCCACCTACTTTTCTATCAATAAACATGACCTGGTTTTTCTTATTAAGAGCAGCGAACCTTTCTGTTTTGTGCTCAACGTTACTCCTGATTCTAATTGTCTGTCCACTGTAGAGCATTGTAGCCATTTCTCGCTTACTTAAGATAATTACTGATGAATTATTAAAGCGAGAATTCAAAGGGCCTAGATCATATCCTCGCTTTGGCAAGGTGCGATTCTTGTTGTAGCAGCTAGGTTTGTTTGGACTCAAAAGCATCATTAATACCTTCATCCAAATTCTTATTAGTTCTCTTTGTAGTCTTTCATTTCTAATTTTCAGTGATTTTAATCCGTGCGGGTCAAATGCGATACAGCACATCCAGTTTATTGACTGATATGAAGCGTTTATTAATGAACTAGCTAGTGGACTAAATGAGTGTGTCTCTTTGTTCTGATATGTAGACTGAATATCATCCTGACTCATTAGTGAAACCACATAAAACTCTGAACTAAAATGACTCATTGCCTCACTGATTTCATCAGGTTCAACTCTAAATGTTTGAAGTAAGTTACTAGCATTTTCTTTTTCTTTAGCTAAAAGTAATTCAGTGAATCTTTCTATCTCAACATCATGAGCTTTTAACATTTCACAGCTAAGTTTTTCAGCTTCATTAAATTCAGTAACTTGATCTAAATCTCTGAAAATTTCGTAATTCAAGCCATCTTTAATTAGGTCCTTTGTTTTGTAACCTTTACCTAGTTGCGAGGCTGTCATTTTAGTGCCTGCGTATGAGAAGCTTAGGCCCTGAATTTGAGTCTCATGAGACTTAAGATTAGCGAACACACCGATGTTTTTTTTCATCATCTCAGCTTGAAATTGAGGTAGTGTGATCTTTGGGTTTGCTTCCATTACTTCGTCAATTGAAACACGTACATGGTTCTTAATTTGATTTTTTGAAAGGTTAGGATTTTTAATTTGAATCTTGTCTTCAAAAGGATTTGCTGTGTGAGAAAGCCCGAATTTTTCTTCGACTTTGGTACGAGCTGCTGCTGCAAACTTAAATTTATTTGATGGATTTACGCTGTTGTGAGGTGGCTTATTACTGATATTGCAAACTGCGATGTGAGCATGTTGAGCAGATGTGTCTTCGTGTAAAGTAGCTGCCCAAGTGCAATTATCATAGCCCATTTCATCAATAAAGATCTGAACTGCTTCGTACCACTGACTGATAGATAGCTCTTCATCCTCAGGTAAGCTCAATACTATGTGCTCAAGCGGAAATTTACTTCTTTCGTTCTTAGATTCGCTCTCATCAAATGTATTTATCATTTCGCTCAAATCAGCCTCTGAGCCTTCTATTTTAACGACCTTACCATTTTTAATCTTATGCAGTGGATCTACTATGCATATGTTATCCGAACAGCCGATATGGTGAATTTTCTCTTTAATACCTGTATGAACGTGCTTTTTATCTGTTTGAGCGCAATCTTTAGTAGCACCGTACACATACGGAAGTAAATTCTTAGCGTGGCCGCGATTATTACCAGCAGGTTTTTCTACGTATTCAGCGATCATTATTTAGCCCTCTTTTTCATTGAGGCCAAAATAGATTCAACATCAGCAATCTCAAGTTGTTCTGTTGCTAACATCTTTAATGCATTTTTGTTTTCAACATTTCCTGAAGAAAAATCGAAAAGGTTTTTACATCTTTTACTTATTATTAATGTATTTTTATATACTTTATTTGCATGCTCTACTTGAGTGCCAATTGAAGATGACATAGCAATTGTATTTAAAACTCTTACAGTTTGATTTAGATTAACGACAGCGCCTCTTAAATCTTTGGCTGATTGTTCATTAACAGGAGGGATAATTATAGATGGACCACTCTCAGCGATGCTGAGGGAAGCTAATACTTGCTCTCTTATGTAACGACCAACCGCTTTCGGACCGAAGCCTTTTTCATTGATAGCATCATTTCTTAGCTGAGTATTTTCGTCTTCATTTAAGTAGACTGTGTAGCGAATTTTTCTTTGACTTGAACTTGTATTTTCTGAAGTCATAACGATTACCTATTGCGTTATGACAAGTGCTTTTAGTTATCCGATATATTTCTTAGCTTGAATCATTTCTCTTGTCTTTATTGTTATTATTTTAATTGAATGCCGGAGCGTTCAATCACCGACGAAATGCGGGAGCGTTGAGGCCAAGGTAAATAACGTTATATGAGCGGAGCGAGTAATAACTGTTATTTACATACCTTGCTTAATACTTTCCAATACAAATTTAAAAATTAATGTATATCTTATATTAGCAGTAATTATTTATAAAAAGCAATGATTTTATTTAATATATTGATTAATATTGGTTAGGGAGTATATAATGTGGTTTATTAATATATCTAAATAAAAAAGGTTGTCAAATGGCTTCGGCAGGTCGAGCACCCCTATCCAAATTAGAAAAAGCAAAGAGAAAAGCATCTAGAGATTATCGTAAAATTTTTGAAAAACGTGCTCTTACTTATGATGATATTTATGAGAAAAGATCGGGCAATAAAAACATGGGAAGAAAGCCGATCTCAAAAACAGAACAAATTAAAAGAGCTAAAAATGATTTCTTAAAGTCATTATCTGAGCACCGTGCCGAGGCACGAAATGAATCTATTTCTCTTCCTGGCATTAGAACTCTTTTGCGTGAATATAAGTCATACCGTGCGAATGATTCCGCAGGACGTAAAGGCAGTGATCGTGTTATCACACTCTCAAAATACATAGACAAAGAACAAATAAAACTCGATAAAGCTATGAGCGAACCATGTCCTTTGGAGACATATAATGGGCGTGGTCGTAAGCCAATGTCGCGCGATGAAAAGAAAGTTCACTACGAAGCGAAGATACAAGAAGCTCATGATGAAATTAATGAGCTTTTAGCTAAAGCTGTGCCTTCTCAACTTATATATTACAAGTTAAGAGAAGCTAGAGCAGAAGTCAGAAGGCTTAAAAAACTATCAATCGCACAGCCGCTTGATGACATGATTAAAGATCACCTTAGAATTCATGAAGATAAAGTGGCTGAACTTCAAAAAGAATATGATTATCAAGTGCATATGGAAAATAAAGGCACAAAGAGAACGTTGGCAAGCGTGACAAAACCCTTGTCAAACTCGGTTTTGGAAAATGAACCCCTTGATAGGTCTGACATTAAAGCGGTAGTGCCTACTAATCTATCTGAGCACGAAGTAATTGAACTTCTAAAAGAGCAGCAAAACAAGCTTGATGAAGAGATGCGCATACTTGATGAACTTGAAGAAACACTACGCAGAAAGGCTCAAGTACTCAAGCAGAAGCGTGAGTTACAAGAAGCAATTGATATCAAACAAAGACAATTAATTAACTAGCATTAATGATAACCGATGATTGATATTAAGTGTTATAGTAAGCATATACTAAATCATAAAATATCAATTAAATTGATAATAAATGATAATATATTTTGACATCAGTATATAATTATTA
Source organism: Colwellia sp. KU-HH00111 (assembly GCF_040362745.1). Classification (NCBI taxonomy): domain Bacteria; kingdom Pseudomonadati; phylum Pseudomonadota; class Gammaproteobacteria; order Alteromonadales; family Colwelliaceae; genus Colwellia; species Colwellia sp. KU-HH00111. The sequence goes on from NZ_BAABWO010000001.1 coordinate 469,527, forward strand.
GATAATATAAAGGATAGGTTATCTAATCAATAACAAAAAAGAGGAGAATCTAAATTATAAGCAAAATAGGTATTTAAAATGATTACAGTAGACTTAAGAATTAAAAACACAGATTTAACTATCACTTCAGTAGAAGACCTAATTAAATTTGAACAGTCAGAAAGCAAATTGGGTGTTGAAGGCATAATAACTCACGATGAAATAAAGCATCACGCATACTCACTAGCTGAAGTAATGCTGATTATCTCATCACTAAATATTGGCGACTTATCTGAACTAGCATTTATTGAAGTAGATTTAGAAAATAGCTCTGAAGAAATACAAGAAATAATCTTAGATTCAGTTGCTGAAATTGAATCACTAGAGAGCAGATCAGAAGTTAAAGTTGGAAGCCACGAATTTTACAAAAACCATATCAATGATTCGGTTTATCATATTCATTTGCTTAAAAATGATTTAGTAATATCGAATCAAAAAATGTATGACCTCTTCTTTTTTAAGAAAGAACTTCAGTATAAAGATAAGCATTTTAAAGTTATCGAATTAACTGATTCTCAAATTAATGGTGTCAAATCTCAATTTACAAAAGGGTTATTCGATAAATATGATGCAAGTGTATCAGAAGTAACTCAGAGCATTGATCTGGAAAATTGTCATGAAAGTATCAAAAATATAGCTATTGGCTTAGTTAGAAGTATCAATGGCTATCGCTCTAAAGCTGAAGTAAATATTATGGATAACAATCACTCTGTTCTCGAAGTAAAAGGCAACAAGTACTCAATTTTTACATTAAATAACACCTTGTTTGCTCATAAAGAAGGCTCTAGCTTTAAAGATATTCTTTATAACGATGTTACTGCAAAAGTAAATTTATCAGAAGATCAAATGAGCAAGTGCATAGCAGTTGATTTCGAAGATGAAGTAGATCCATATGTTGTCCAATTAGATGAAGAAAGAGAAGAAGCTCTAAATAGCTAAAGAATTAAAGCAGTGGCAGTAGCTGCTGCTAACAAATCGGATTTAATAATATTAATAAGCCAGGGATACGGTGTAACTTTTTACCTAACTAATAAGGTTTATTAATATGTCTTTTAAACTACAAAGAATTGATGTAACAGCCACGGACAGATCGGCCAAATCATTTGAGATCAATTCAGTTGAACAGCTTAGCGAATGCGTAAACAATCAACATAATTTATCTAACTTATTCGGCTTCCTTTATTTTGACAACAATGAAAAAATTGTAATGGATAACAAGGCTGACGCTTTATCTAAGCTTGAATACTTGCATTTTAGCAAAGTTATTCATTTGAATTTATACGCAGCACACTAAGCGATTACGTGATTTAAAGTGCTCAAGTTGGGCGCTTTTTTATTAAAATTAAGGATGTACACATGGCACTTGATTTCGAGAATATCTTTGAAGCTGTTTCAAAGAAAGATCCTGCTCCATTCAATGAAGAATATGATTTTCGTACACTAGTAGATAAGATTTTGACTTCAAATAAAATCACTAATCAAACTGAATTAGATACTGCATTAATTAGAGCAGGGGAGATCTGGGACGCGCTATTAAAGTCGGCAGAAGGCGATGAACTTGATCAGCTTGCTGACTTAATAAGTGACTATGAACATCAGAAATTTATGGGAAAAAATAAATAAGTCTCACAGTGAGACTCGATAGAAAGAGCTATTTTTTGTCCTCAAAAAACCTTTGAACACAAATAGTTTTTTGATATCAAATAATCTTTTGAAGTCAAAATTTGGCCGTGGCTTTGGTGCTTATATGGGGGTAGATTGATGTGGTATAAGAATAACGCTATCACATTTATCACATTTATCACATACGCCAACAAGCGTATTTTTAACTTTACCGCTATCACTCAATGTTACATCCCTTAATTTGAATGTTGCATTCACGAATGATTGGCATTTTTCACACGCTGCTTTTTGTGAATCGCCAACTTTTAGTATTTTCATTGTATGTAATAACCTTATAAAAATTGGCTGAGTAGTGGGTTGGCACTTGAACTTTTTTTAGGTAGATTTTTCATCTGGTGCCGGGTTTAATCTAGCTAGTTCATCTTTGCTTAATATTCTGAAAAATGTATTTTCAGGTCTGAATTTTTCATAATGAGCTTCAATTGTTTTAACGCTTGTGCCACATTGCTTGGCAATTAGTTCTTTACTCATGCCTTCTTCAATGCATTTATTTATATATTCATGGCGACAACTATAGAGCGTATAGTGATTCTTTAATTTCTTATTTCTTTTCAGGTATACATCATATTGTGTCCATGCAGTTCCAAGATCTAGATCTGCTTCAGTATTTCCAATGAAGATATTGTCATCCGATTTTTCTTTCCTGATCGAATCTATGCTTTTTTTCTCTGTTGTTAACACGTAATGTAATTGCTCTAAAGTTTCAAGTGCATCTGGGCCAATAATTAAATCTCTACTAGTAATTGAAACTTTTCCACCTCTCTTGACCGCTTTAGATCTCTTACCTTTAATAATTTCGAGCATATAGTATGTATATTCTTTTCCATCTTTTTTGCCTTTATGCTTTGTTATATGCTTCCATTTGATGCCCATAGCCTCTTCTCCAGGTCTTACGCCTGTCAGTATTAAGAAGTTTACATAAAGTGGCAGAATGGTTCTTTTGTGTCTTGTAATGTAATTATTTTTACCACTTTCAAGGAAGTTGATGAAGTTTGACATAATTAGCACAAGATCATCAGCTTGAAAAGGATCACCCGTTTCACCTTCAATATAATCAAATTTAGGTAGATCAGGAATGGTCTCGATATATCCTTCGGCTTGAGCAAACTCGAAGATCTCTTTTAATGCTGTCTTTCTTTTGGTTGCTGTTGTTTTAGGCATAAATTGAAAGTTATCTAAATCTTTTAATTTACGAAGTTGGATGTTCTTAAAAAGCTTTATATCAATATCGCGCCATTCATCTATTGTTAAATAATAGTCTTTTATTATGGGTATATAGTCCTGTCTCGAAAATCTTTTCGCACCATCACTCTTGGCTTTATCTGCTTTAGCTTGTAATTCATTTATAGCGCCTGTACAGACCTTTCTCCAAGTTATAATGTCTTCTTGATGATATGTACCTGCCTTTACTTTTTCAGTGATTTCGAACTTGATTTGCTTCGCTTTATAGCTAGCATCAGCAATACTTATTTCCTTTGTGCTTTTTTTGATATACTTCTTAATTCCCGGTGCTCTAAAGCGACACCAAAAATAAGGAGAGACACCATTTTTCCAAAGCCATAGATTATCTTCAACTTGAATAGTGGGGGGCGCTAATTGAAGCTCAGAGAGCGTAGAATCCTCATGTAGTTTCCTGTAATCCATTACAGCATTGTAAGCAGTATTAATCTCAACATCACTCTCTAGGCGCATTAAAAAAAACAGCTTTTCTTTGTTGTCCATATTAAAAACCACTAATGATATTTACATAAAATAATAACCTAAAGTGTATATTATGTGTATATCTATAGCAACTAATATCATAAGCTGTTGATTTGTTATTGTATTTTTGTTGGTGCTCTGGATTCAAAATCCGTTGCCTTCGGGCGTGACGGTTCAAGTCCGTCCTCCGGTACCAATTATTTTAGTCCCTATTAATCGGGGGCTGCAGTAATTAAGTAAAAAGCTCAGTCTCAAAAATTTGCGGTTATTTTTTTATCAGCGTGTGCAATTATGTGCATTGAGGGAAATAACCATGGCAACTACCCAAACTATCCAAACTATCCAAACTATCCAAACTATCCAAAGAAAGTCTGGCAAGCGTTTTCGCGTTCAATTTATGAAGGACGGACGCAGAATAGGCAAAGTTTTCAACCGTAAAAGAGAAGCTGAATTGTTCTTAGCTCAACTTACAGTTGATGATTTATCTAAAAATCTCACTAATCACACTTTAAACACTATGCTATTTTCTGATGCATGCTTTGAGTATTTAGCGCAATATCAAGGTAAAGATCCTAGTCAAATCCAAAGAGTAAATTACTGGGTTAATGAGTATAGTGATCTATTTATTCGCAGAGTCACCAAAGTTAAACTTAAAGCTACTATAAAAAAGCTCAAGTCTGAGAAAAAGAAACCTGCGACACTCAATCGATATAAAGCATCAATTAGCACAATTTTCTCATGGCTAGCAGATGAATATGATATTGAATGTAACCCTGCGCGTGAAATCAAACAATTATCAGAGAACAATGCTAGAACTCGTTTTCTTTCTGATAGTGAGCTCAAAACGCTATTAAAAGCATCTAAAGAATCAAACTGGGAAAGACTTTACCTATTAGTGTTGATGGCTATTACAACTGGCGCTAGGCGCTCTGAAATGCTTAAACTTAAATGGGACAATATTGATTTTAACAATCAAACCGCTTCACTTGAGGTAACTAAAAATGGTTTTCCTAGAGTTTTACCTTTAACTGATGAAGTCATAGATGAACTGAAAAAATATAGGGAGTTAGGCAGTGGAAATGTATTTCCTCACCCATCAAAACTAACAGGTTATTTTAGGAACTTTGATAAGCACTGGGATTTAGTAAAAGAAAATGCAGCAATCAATGTCTTTAGGTTCCATGATTTAAGGCATACTGCTGCATCTTTACTTGCCAAAAATGAAGCAACTTTACTTGAAATTGCAGAAGTACTAGGGCATAAGTCATTAGAAATGACTAAGAGATATGCTCATTTATGTATAGGGCATAAAGTGAATCTTGTTAATAAAGTAATGGGAGGGATCGCAAATGGATAGTAAAGAAAAGCTCTATACGGATTTCATGAGGAAAAAACTGATTGATCATGAATCGAAACCTGATCGAATTAAAGCACTTGATGAACAGATGAAACAAGCAAGACTTGAAATTGAGCGTTTGAAACTTGGTTCAAAGGTTTTGAAAGCCTATGAAGAGGGTAGAAATAATAAAAGGAAAAAAATTGAGGGATTGCAATCTCTCTCTAGTTTACGCCTCAAAATTTATGAGTGGAGCATTAAAAAGCCGTCTCAAAAGGACGGCTTTGTGATATTAACTAAGCATAAACTATTAGTTTTTATGTTTTATAAATCTTCTAGGTAATAACACTAAACTCAAAATTAATAACATAAAGAAGCTGATTGAGCCACCACCGCCACCACTACTTTTTGTTGGTTCAGTTGGAGTAGGTGTCGGTGCTACAGATTTAGTTGAATCTAATGGATATGCATCATCAGTATCTGAAACGCCATCGCCATCATCGTCTGTATCTGCATTGTTACCAACACCATCGCCATCAGTATCAACAGATTCTGCAGCATCTAATGAAAATGCATCATCCGCATCTAAGGCACCATCTCCGTCATCATCTTTATCAGTGTTATTACCTATGCCATCACCATCTGTATCTACAGACTCGGCAGCATCAAGCGGGAACATATCATCAATGTCTAAAACACCATCACCATCATCATCGGTGTCTATTGCATCATTAACTCCATCACCGTCTGTGTCTGTATCATTTCCTTTACTGGAATCTAACGGATAATCATCAACATTATCATTAGCACCATCATTATCTGTATCTGCATTATTAGCCGAGGTTCCCATTAATGATTCGGTTAAGTTATTAATACCATCTTTATCTAAATCGTTATTTGCATCGCTATCGTCATTAGTATTTAAACTATTAGCTGTCTCGTAATCATTTGACATACCATCACTATCACTGTCTTTATCGACCGCTGCAAATTGGTATTCATTCCCATCGAAGATAAGCTTTTCAATATTGATTAAATTGTGGTTTACAGATGTATCTTGATTAACCACTTGGAATCCGTTTTCTGCTTTAGTTAGTGTGTATTGTTGTAAGCTATTGCCATATGTTGCACTGTCTACACCATCACCACCATCTAAAATATCATTGCCTAGTTGACCATTGAAACTGTCATCACCAGCATAACCAAAGGCTTTTTCATCGCCTTCTCTTAATTCAATAGTGTCATTATTTGATGAGCCATGTATCTTGGCATTTTTGGCAAATGAATATTTTCCTTCAGCCTTACCTTTGGCAATATAATGTGCAAGGCCGTCAGCATATGTTCCAGCATTTATTGCAGTTACAACAGCAGGATTTTCGGTTAAGTAATAGTATTCTGAAAAACCAATGGCACTTTCTGTTTGAACGCCTTTAGGCCCAGTATAAAATTTATTTTTAGCTCTTACATCGAAATAGAACTCATTATCTTTGTCGTCTAAATACATACCACCAGAGGTAACAAAACCTAACCTGCCATCAGCCAACATATAAGGAAAATAACTTCTATCCGATAAGCCATATGGATTCTCATCGCTATAAGATTGATATATTGGCTCTTGTTGTAAAGTTAATTGATGAAAGCCATCCCAAAAGGTAGAAACAAATTTTCCATTTCCTGTATTGACTAATATTTCGTTAGCCCACGTTTTATCGATAGCTTGATATAAATCTCCTTGCCATGGATTTTCTTCTCCGCCCCACATATGATCAACGGCTTCAGAATAGGCACCTTCAACACCAATAAGATCCAAAAAACCATCATCATTGATATCCATTATCCGCATATCATGGCTAGCTGAGTTACTTAAATTATAGTTAAATAATGTATCATCGGTAATATCAGTAAATTGATGTTCACCATCATTACGTAAGAACTGAATAACACCCGCTGCATCATGGCCATCTTCAACCCAGATCATGGTATTGACTAAAATGTCGTTATCACCATCATTATCAATGTCCATAAGATCTACTTGTATGGCATGGGTAAGCAAATCAGGGAAATGTGTTGGGTTATCAGAAAACTGAGAGCGGGTTCTAAAGTAAGTATCAGGCAAAGCAATGACATCACCATAAAAATGTTTTGTTTCAAATTGAAGGTTATCAATGATTAAACTCATTGAGCCGTAAGAGCTATCCGTAGGGGAATCAGCAGAATCAACAATAATAATTTCCATTTCAGGATCATCGTCGATATTACCAAAGACAACGGCAGAGCCTTGGGGGATCCATTTGATATCTGATGCATGATTACCTTCAACAGCTCTATTGAACTTTAAAATATATGGAGTAAAATCTCCTTTGGTATCATTTAAATATAAAATGACTCCTGTTTTACCAACAGTTTTCGCAAAATCAGGATCATTTGATGCGTCAATATCAGCATTATAAGCACTACCGATAAAGTCAGGGTAACCATCATTGTTAAAATCACCTGTGCTGCCTTCATGCATTGCCATCTTATAATCGAATGATTTTGCATCAAAGCCACTACCATTATTGGTGTACAAAACATTTTCAGTATCAATAAAGGGACTTTCATTGTGTCCTGCAATAAGTACATCGGGTTGACCATCTAAATCATAGTCGTCAATTCTTATAAAAGTAGTGCCATCAGTATCGGAACGCCCAAATAGCTCTTGAGTAGATAAAATATCAGTTTGTTCTGGGTTTGCTTCAAACATATAAAATGGCGCTTTAGTTGGGGTCTCAGGTTCAGGAACAGCAAAAGTCCAGCCACTAATAAATATTTCGGGGTTGCCATCAAGATCAGTATCACCCACGCCAAAATATTGAATAAAGGAGGTATCATTAAAATGTGATATTTCTTTTAAGGTAAAATCTTCGGGAGCTATTCGTGTACTAGAAGGTAATGGATTGAGTGTTATATCATTTCGGTTATCTGCGTATGTGATAAAAGAAGAAATTAAAAGAAGCGACAGCAATTTTACTTTCATTTGAAATTCCTTGTATTTTGATGAACTGTTTTAATATTTAGAAATTGTTGTATTAAATTTAACCATAACACAACTCTAAATTACAAAACACTATTAAATGGCAGGGCTAGACGATGAATATCGCTCAACTTTTTTAGAATCTGGGATTAAAATGCGCTAGCCGTGTAGTATTTACAAGGAAACTAATAATTTTGATTTTTTTGGCATGATCGCAACACATTTCGGTTAATTGTAGCTGGAAATGATCATAATTTAACAAAAACTCAAAGTCCGCTTATGGCTATCATAATTATTAATTTCGTCACTTGAAGCTTCCGCTTAGCTCATTACGTTGTCAGTTTTGACTCGTATTTTCCGTGTGCAAATATGTGCAAATGGGTATATATGTGCAAATTTACCTCAAATTCACTGACTCTGAAAGCCAATAAAACAGTTGATTTAAACCAGAGTCAACCGTAATATACCTACGTAAACCGCAATTTTGGGATTCAAAATCCTTTGCATGGACAGCATAAATTTTGAAGTTATAGAAGAAATGCCAGCGTGATGAAATTGGTATACATGGGGGATTCAAAATCCCCTGTCGCAAGACGTGTCGGTTCGAGTCCGACCGCTGGTACCACCTTTCTTTCCTTGTTTTTAAAGGGCTATAACGATACAGACCGACTTTAAATGTCGGTTTTTTTATGTCTAAAATACAGTGTATTTTAAGTCATTATCCAGTCTTTAATGGTTCCGAAATTTGCAGTAAAGTTACTGTTCTATATACCTCACCATAGGTCGCTCCTGTGCATATCCTGTGTAGTGCGGTAGTAATTAATCTACGTTAATCGATGTTATTTCCTCGGTTAAAATGCCATAAATAACTAATTTTCATGTAACTCAGAGCTCAATTTCAGGTTTGCTTTTTCCTGTCTTTTTACGGTCAGTAAAGCCACATTCTTGTGCTTTTAAACTCATAACATCTAGAGCTTAGTTGATTAAGTTTTGAAACTAACGAAATAAAGACAAAGGTAAATATATATTAGATTTTTGATTTCTATATAAATAAATCAGAGGTTTAATATGAAAAAGAAATTCAAATTTACAAATTCCCGTATAAGAGCATTAAAACCACATGATCCAGATTCACCTTCAACAGAATTAGAGCTTACCGATGATAGTGATGTAACGGGATTAAAATTACTTATTGGAAAATCAGGGTCAAAAAGGTTTCTTTTACGCTATTCACTTCAAGGTAAAAAGTCGATATCTATTGGACGCTTTGGTGAAATAGACGTTACGTTAGCAAGAAAAATAGCACAAAAATATAAAGCTCAAATCGCAGAGGGTATAGATCCAAAAGCTGAAAAAGATAGTTATAAATCAATGCCTACCATTTCAGAGTTCTTCTGGAATACTTACTTTCCAATGATTAAAACTAAAAAACGAGCATGGAAAAACGACCTACAACGGTTTAAACGTTTTATAGAACCAAAACTCGGCAGTAAACGTTATAAGGAACTTAAACCGATAGATGTTGTTCATTTACAGCAAGATATTGCTAATAGTAAAAAAATGAATAAAAACTATGCTCCGGCCACTAATAATCGCGTTATAGCAATTATTAAAACCATGACCAGTTACGCCTTAAAGCTAGGAATAGTAGAAAATAATGCCGCTGCACCTATCAGTCTACTCAAGGAAAACAATATCAGAGAGAGATTTTTCGATATTGATGAAAGCAAACGTATTATCAATGCTGCACTAGAGTTAGATAACCCATACTTCGGAGCAGCTATTGCTATGTTATATCTTACTGGCAATCGTAAATCTGAAGTCTTTGGCTTAAAGTGGTCTAATTTTGATAGAGAAGCACGTACTATCTTAGTTGAACATAGTAAGTCGGGTAAGCCATACATCATGTACCTTTCATCAATGGCATTTGAAATTATCAACCGATTACCCACCGTGAAAGGCAACCCTTATATATTTGCGGGTAGAATTGCTGGTAATCATGTTAAAGATGTTCGGATTACCTATCGAAAAGTGTTAGTTAATGCTGGTATAACGGATTTTGAAGGAATTTGTTTCCATACCGCAAGACATTCAGTGGCCAGCAACATGATCTCATCCGGTAAGTTCTCACAAATACATGTAAAACAACAACTTGCGCATGAGTCCATTCAATCGAGTGAGCGTTACATAAAACATACACCGAGTAGTGCTAGAAATATAAGTGAAGGCTTTTCTGATTTAATAAATCAAGCAAACATGTAACTTATCTATACCCATATGGAGACTTACTCCAGTACTTAACTGGTTGATATTTATAATTATATAAAACCCCATAATTTAGCAAACTACGTTTCATACGCAGCAACACATAAAGCCAGTTCTCTTAATTGAGAACTGGCTTTTTTCATTTTGGAGAATAAACATTATGCAATTACTAGATTACTGGCCAGAAAATAACATTCTTGCTCTACCTGAACCTGTTAGTAAAGCACTCTTAAACCACTTAATTGAACCGTTTGGTGATGAGCAGAGTGCACATGAATTTTGGAATGAATACCCATCAACAATCATCATTATTGAACCTAAAGATTCCAACTCTCTTTTAACTTTGGTAGGTGAAGGAGTTAAATATTTAATCACTTCTGGGGTTGAGTTTCATGAATATACACAGTCTTTAGGCCAAGGTTATCAAGTTAATTTATCAATCGTAAATGATGCTGGAAATGGCGTTTATTTAGTTTTCAGGGATGACATAAACCTAACTTTATTGGGAGTCATTGATGACTAAGTTACCTCACGATAAAGCATGGCGTAAGTTTAAAGATATTAAAACATTCAAAAAGTTAATTGAGTGTGCATTGGTGCTTTACACACTAATCCTAGATGCAGATACACCTGTTTGGATTAAATCCATCGCCATATCAGCATTAATATACTTGATAACACCTTTGGATATTTGTCCCGACTTTATACCAATTAAAGGCTTAGCAGATGATCTAACGGTGTTGGTTACAACGTTACTAAGCATTAACCATCACGTAAAACCACAACATAAAGAGCAAGCAAAAGACTTGTTCAGAAATCTATAAGGAAACTATTCTATGACAAACAAAACAAGTGTAAATAAAAATACAGATAGTAAACAAGAGCAGAGAGCTACCAAAAAAGCCATAAACGAACCAGATAAGAAAGAAGTGAAGACTACTTTTAAAACCCTGTACAAAGGCCATGCTAAGAAGTTAAGCCCAAAAGCAGAGGGTCATATTACTTTTCAATTAATAGAAGACGATAAGGGTGTTAAATATCTACAATTACTTGAAAATACTAGTGGAGGAGTATTCAGTAAATTACCAGTACCACTTCAACTAATTTTATCTACTTTAGAAAAGCAGCAACAGGATAAACCGTTTAAATCATCAATTGTGAAAGATGTATTTACTGGAAAAGGCTCTAAAAGCGCCAATAACACTTCTTTTATGATTGCCGTTTTACGGGCAGAAGATATTGAACTGTTGATTTCTTCTGAAAATAGTCAATTTTTATCAAAGTTAAGCCCTAACTTTAAAGCAAAAGCCAAGCAACTTTTAGCTAAAAAAGTCTAATTTAAACAAAAAAGTCCCTTCAAACTTAAGAGTTCAAAGCACTCACGTGCTTTGCCCGTTGTCGCGTCATACTGACACACCAACGGTTAAGAGTTGAAGGGACGCAACTAGAGAAACACATTATGAAAATAGAATTTAAAAATAATGTTACATCGTTAAAAGTAAGCGGAAAGCTTTTAAAAATCTTAGATGAAGCAGTACAAAGCTCCGAAATTCAGCTTGATGAAGCTACAGAACTAATATTTTCATTTAAAGATAATTCCTATGATCCTGAAATGGGAATTATCATCCTGTTGAAATCAGAATAATGAAACATACCAACTTATGGCATTTTGACTATATTACCAACTTATGGCATTTTGACTATATTACCGACTTTTGCTTTGTTGGCTCAGGCTATTGTGCTGAACTTGTAAAAGATGTTGATTTTGATTTTACAAATAAAGTTTGTTATCACCTTTATGCAGGAGCCCAACCGCTTGCAGATATTATCTATTTTTATGAGTTGTGGGAAAGAAATTTTATAAGTTACGTTGAAATGGGTGTCTTTAAAGTTAAAACTTCATCAACGTAAAAATACTGCTAAAAAGTACCGTTATGTACCGGAAATAAAGTTGTGTGCAAATACTCAGGAAAGAAAAACTCTCAACTTTTGTTAGAAAAAAACACCTGATGAAATGAATATTGTAATGGTTGCTTTTTAATACTAAGTATCTTAAATCCCATGCGTTAAAAAATCAGCTCTTCAATTTCATGGAAAAAAACTTAGCATACCCCAATTGTAAAATTACACCGCAGTCTTAACCCCCATAAATATTGAGGAAGCGTATATAAGTATTTGAGCAAATAGCGCTGAATGAGAAAAAGATGATAACCCAATTACGGGTTATCATCTTTTTTTTTTAGTGCTCAATCAACATTTCTGTAACTCTATCTAAATCTGCTATTGGAAAAAGCATTTCCATCGATAGGCTAGGATACTTTTTCAGTATCACTTTTAGTAATTGAACGGCTTTTAAAGTAGCAGGAACTGTCTGAGCAACCAACTTAGCTCGCTTTGCATTTTTTAGGTCATCAGGATTAGTTGGATAACCGTTGTTCGTTAACCACTCAGCTATTTCACTGTTGGTATGGTCACGAGTTAAACCCCATGTTTCACGAGTGTAGGCTCTAAAGAATATTCGCCTGAGCACATCAACAGAGCCCTTCTCGTTGATATTCATCCCACAACCTTTTTTAACGACAAGCTTGGTTTGGTAATAGTCATCCCACTCATACCAATCATTCATCGTTTTTAGATTACCGCGACGTCGAAATCCATCAAAAATAGCCCTAACTTTTAAGAAATCGTCAATGCTATCCCAAGGTTTACTATCAAAAGCCAAATGCTCAGTGTCACGCACATTCATCATATGATGGTTAATTGGTTTACGCTTGAAATCATACTCAAGGTTTGCTCGTCTCTTTTGGTTTTTACGCACTAAATCAGATTCAAGTAACCACATTTCACCTTGTGGTATTAGGGTGCTGAACTTCATTGGCTTATCGTCAAAGCGGCGATTTAAATATAAATTAACCATGGCTTCATTTTGTTTAACTTTAATCGCGTTACGGTCATCTTCAAATTCAATTTTAACATCCGGTCTAATACCCGCTTTTGCTAAAATTGGCGGATGTTCCCCATCAAGTTTTGAGCTAAATTGCCCTCTGGTGCGAGCCCCTATGACTTGGGTGGATCTAGATTTTTCTTCAAGCATGCAGCTACCATCTATTAAATTGGACAAGTGTTGATAACGCTTTACTAAAGGAGTATCAAAGTCGAACTTTTCAAGTGGGTAAGATCCCAGCCAACCATCGGTAGTCATACTTACCACTATTTCATTTGGTGGGATTTGATTTAGCAATTCAGCAATTACAGCACGAATATAGCCAGTAACATAAGCGGCAATAAACTCATTAGTAACGGATGATTCACTGATTTTAACGTTTTTACCTAACTTTGTATCAAAGGCAGTTTTCTCTTTTAAACCTTGAGCAAACTTTCCATACAAACTATTGCCAATTTCTTTCCACGTTTCGTCTTTAGATTTATCACCGACGGCTTTTGCTTTATTTCGCTCTTCACGAACTTTTCTAACAATAGGTTCAAATAACCGTATTTCAGTTTGAGCCCAAGGTACGATTATCCCGTAGACCATTTTTATGGAACACCCTAAATTATGTGCAGCCATAATTTCAGCAGCAGTGCAGTAAGATTCACCTTTTAGTGGAAAGATTAACCCTTTATCGCCAGCGGAAACTGGTAAACAAGGAAATCTAGTATTTTTAGGAAACTCAAACTCAACATGAGCATAACCAGCCACATGTCCCAAGTAATCACCAACATCTGTTGATGGCGTTATTTTGCTATAGTCAAAAGTGAATAAATCACAAAGGCCAGTTGTGTACGCACCCTTTAAATCAAGGTCGTAATAAGTCCCGACAGGGGTTGGTCCACAATAAACACCTTCATTTCGTGCTCCGTGATAACAGAGAGTGACAAAACCTTTATGGTTCTCTCGGTGTGATGCTGTTCTTTTTACGGGTCTAGTTTGTGTCCTTTGGTTTTTAACATGCCAATACTCTTGTTTTTCATTGTAAATGCCAAAAATAGATTCAAATGAACCAAGAGACGGGGTACGTTTTATCTGCTGCTTTAATGTGTTCTTAAAAGCCGAAACCGCACAGGCCCCTATAGTTGGTGGCAAATTGCCTAAACCTAATTCATTTCTGGTAAAGTCGTGTCGTGAAATCCCAAAATCGCAAGCTACTCTTGCATCTCGCATTGCGTATTTATAAAAAGCTGATTTATCTTGTTCAAGTAGTTTATCCATTCGGCTAATATCATGACCTTCAGGGATAGGTAGTTTAGGTAAACCAATCATTTCACCTGCAACAGCTAAACCAGCTCTGTTTGGAGTGTGAAGCATAGTATCTATAAATTTTACAAAGCATTTATAGGTATGCCTGTTGTAATCAGATAAACAAATTGGCTCTGGTGAAAATTTACGTTTACGTTCATCATTTATATCAACTTTATAGGGTTTCATCACACTGGCAACGGTACCTCCAATACCAGATAACTCATCTTTCATTTTCCAAAATGATTTAAAACTGGGAAGGTCAGCACGTAAAAAGTGACCATAAACATAGACCATTGACGGTAGCGTAAGGCTCTTGTCTTCTTTAATAATTTTATTAATAACATTGCTAATAAATTTTTTAAAAGTGATCCGGTCAGTATATTTTTTACCTTTTGGATAAAAAATATACTCATAAGATTTATTACCAACACGAGTATAAGCTTGGCACGATAAAACAACATTACGATAGGTCTCTTTACCTCTTATAAGTTCCATTACTTCGTAAAATTCACTATCAATACCAATGTGCATCACTGGCCCATTAGCATTTTTTATAACAAAAGGGTCTTTAACGTTTTCGTAATATTGCTGAACCTCTTCATCGATTTTTTGCATCAACGCATTAAAATCAAAAGAGTGTTGATGTTCGTCAGAGGTGTTATTAACACTGTTAGGTTCAATTGCGAAATTCAGTTGGGGTGGCATGAACTCAATGTTAACGGTGTTTTCTAGAACGTCAGTGTTATGTTCATAATGCAAATGTTGGCCTAAAAAGAGGTTCTCTGTTGTTGGTTTTACAGCACTAGAGGTAAAACTAATTTGTGGCTTTTTCAAGTCGACAGGTAATTGTTCGTTATTAAGTGACATTATTTTCAGTCTCCATAATGTAAAAAGGCTTTGCGATTAAGCAAAGCCTTTAAAGTTTATAAGTAAGTGGTTTATGCCATTAATGTTGGCCAGTCGATAATGTGTGGTTTTTTATCACCAGCGGTATCGTAAGCTTTGCAAATTTCTGAACAAATAAGTTCAGCCTTATCTGAATCTGTTTCTTCAAGCCAATAGATAACTTCACCATCGGCATTGTTAATAACAACGGCTTTTTCTGGAGCTATAGTAATAGCACCAATATAGTCTGCGCGAACAAAAGCGTGCTCATTCAACTCAATTAAATGATGATCTAATTTAGCATTTAAAACTTGGTCACAGATTGACTTCATAAGTTCGACACCCTTTACAGCGTCAGTTTCCTGCACATAAACCACAGGCTTCCCATTAGCACCGATAACAGCAATACCCTTTTCATAATGATACTGCGCGAAAACACCTAAAACTGCGTTGAATCTGGCATTTTCGCCAGCTTTTACTAAAGACATAATAGCCTCCTATTTATTAAAAAAATTGTGTATATAACCCTGCAGAGCATTGCCTGATTAAGTTTCTCTTGCTTCAATCCCAGTCCGTGTAAGGACAAACCGTGTTGTCTATTTCAATCACCCCCTCATTAAAGTTTTTTACTTTATGCAGAATTTCTTCATACATATAAAGAAGTTGGTACACACCATTACATCTCATGCGTGCTATACAAACCTCGTTAATGTTATAAAGCTTTAATTCATAACCAGGCTCTAAAACGATTTTTTCAACTTCATCTAAATAATATTCGGTACCATTTTGTAACTGGTCCCATGAAGTGTGCTTTAAGTGTTGCGGTAACATTGCAACCTCCTATTTTGTTGAGTTACAAGCGTCAAAACGCTCTTGTAACCATTGTTCTACATCAGCTTTACGCCATCGAACAGGTGAATTGGCGTGCCCTCCTAGCTTTAGAAAAGGCGGTACACTAGTGCTGTTCGCTGACACATTCTTCTTCAATGTATTTACAGGCATAGCAATGGCCTTAGCTACATCTTCAGCGCGCATAAGGGGAGCGATATTTAATTTAGACATTTATTTTTCCTCGTTTAGTTTTGGGTTTATTAAAGCTTGTGCAGTCGCTTCTGAAACAGCAGCAACAGCGTCAGATTGGTAGTGAACATAGCGGTGTAGAATACTGGGGTTTGAATGCCGAATATGTTTAGCGACCATATGTACGTCGCCACCAGTGACTTCAGCACAGGCTGAACTACTAGTCCGGCGCTGGTCATGCTGAGTTAAGGTTGAAATATCATGGCCGAGTACCGCCATTCGTTTTTTAATGCGGTTAAATGCACCACGTGGTGATGTAATATGTCGATCGGTATACTTCTCAGAAGGAAAAACGAACTCGTTCCAAGTGCTTGAAACACGCCGTTTGAGTAGCTCTTGCACGAATGAACAAGTAGCAACATATTGAGCTTTTCTTGATTTAGTTTCAGGCAGTTTGAGTGTTTTAAAATCAGCTGAAATATCTGACACTTTTATCGATATTGCTTCATTTACCCGTAAAGCTTGTAGGTACTGAATCAAAACTGCATCAGCACCGACACTATTTTCAGCAATACAACATTTGAACCAATCTGGCCTTTGTTCTGGGCTTAGGGTCACATCACGAATATTAGAGACTTTGGGTAGGTCGAGATCATCAAAAGGGTTAACTACAACGTCACCGTATTTAATAAGCTTTTTGTATAATTTTTTGGGGTATAGCACTAACTTACGTATAGTTTCTGGTGCTTTTTCCTCTGCGATTAATTCAAATACTTTGCTTTGTGCCAAATCGTGGTCAACATCAGTAATTAACATTTCACCAAAATACTTTCGTGCAAAGCGATTAATACTAGACAGCGCTGATTTTGGGTCTTTTACACAGTTTTTGTAATAAGGTACCAAATATGTATCTAAAGCTTGGTTTACTGTTTGTAGCGATTTGATTTGATATGAACCATTAATCATTTCTACTCTCTTGGTTTTAACATCATTGCGCATATCGGATAATTTAGTGGCTGGGCACTCACCGATAGAGTCGTTTATACGTTTACCTTTATATGAAGTAACAAAGCGATAGGTTTTTTTAAATTTACTGATGTGCAAATGAAGCGAGCGTTCAACAGTGTCGCCTATAATGATAACTTTGTGGTTTTCGGAGTAAGGTTCATTTCTATTTGATTTCTCGGTCATGTGCTTGCGGTGAATCATAGTCAAGCCTCTTGTTGAATATTAAAAGGGTGACTTGTCGATGTGGTGTTTCAGAGATATGTGATAACAATCAAAAACCAGTTCTTTCAAGTCGTGATTAATGATTTGTTCTTGTTACTTTTTCAAAAAAGTAACAAGAACAATACGCGCGCGAGAAAAGCTGTATGGAAAAGATAGGGTTAACTGAGTTTTACCTGTTTATGGCCTGTTCATATATAAAACGCTAGTTTTATTTTGACGAGTTTTTGAAATGGTATTTGTTTTACTACATACACCCTAATAGCAGAATTACACCCGTTAAGTTTATCGAGTATCTAAGCTGAAAATTAAGGCAATAAAAATGCACAACCACAGTTGGTTGTGCAAGTCAGGAAGTGTTTAAGTGGTTAAATAGAGTTAACTAATACCATGTAATCATTTTGATTGACTCATTATGATTACACTTAAGTGTTTTTCATAATATTACGCGCAATAACTACTGTATCTGCTTACAGTGTATGGTAAGATGTGCGCTAATTTTTTAATAGAAAATTAATAGGCTAGGG
The DNA here is from genome assembly GCF_040362745.1 of Colwellia sp. KU-HH00111. Taxonomy (NCBI): domain Bacteria; kingdom Pseudomonadati; phylum Pseudomonadota; class Gammaproteobacteria; order Alteromonadales; family Colwelliaceae; genus Colwellia; species Colwellia sp. KU-HH00111. The sequence goes on from NZ_BAABWO010000001.1 coordinate 487,463, forward strand.
GTGTAGTTATAACTTGTCACACCTCGAAAATTACTTTGCTACTTAATTTATAGCAAAACTTCAGATTAAAAATCTAATTTAGTTTAAAATATTGCACTTTAACTTACATAAGAGGCGTAAATGCTCGAAACTCTTCAAAACCTAGATTGGAACTTCAAGAGCTCAACAAATAAGGAGAAAATTCATCGAATTCACCCTTATCCAGCGAAGTTTATTCCAGATATTCCATCTCAACTGATTGATGAGTTAGGCTGTCCTAATGGTGTTGTCTTAGACCCTTTTTGTGGTTCAGGAACGACTTTAAATGTTGCACAGAATAAAGGGTTTAAAGCTATCGGTGTGGATTTAAATCCAATAGCTTGTTTAATTAGTAAAGTTAAAACATCTTCACTAGATAATACCTTTACCAAGGCTAGTATAGATGTTGTTTCCCATGCAAAAAGTTTGTCTGTTGATTTATCTGAGGTGTCGGATATACCGAATATTGATCATTGGTTTAAACCGGAAATACAAAAAAATATACTTTCATTAAGAGAGTCAATCAATGTCTATAAAGATGAACCATCAATATTTGATCCTATGAGGGTTGCTCTATCGAGTATTTTGGTGAGAGTATCAAATCAAGACAGTGATACGAGGTATGCCGCGGTTGATAAAAACTTATCGCCTGAGTCAGTGTATAAACTTTTTGAAACGACTTGCAGAAATTTTATGGCCTCTTTGAATCAAAGTGACCAATTGCCTAATGTGAAAGTTATTAATAAAGATATCTTAAAAACTACTAAAGAAGACATTAACTCTGAAGTAGGTTTAGTGGTAACTTCCCCTCCTTACCCTAATGCCTATGAATATTGGTTGTATCATAAATATAGAATGTTTTGGCTAGGTTTTGATCCTGTAAAGGTTAAAACTCAAGAAATAGGTGCAAGGGCTCACTTCTTTAAAAAAAATCATCATACTCCTGAAAATTTTTATCACCAAATGAAAGGGACTCTAACATTAATAGATCAAGTCCTCATAGCTGATGGTTACGCTGCATTTGTAGTTGGTAGGTCTAAAATACATGGTGAAATAGTAGATAATGCAGCTCTAATTGAGCGTGCTGCTGCTGAATTGAACTTTGAAATAATTGGAAGATTTAATAGAAAAATGAATGCTAGTAAAAAGTCATTTAACCCCACTCATGCGAATATAAAAGAAGAAACCATTGTGGTATTAAGAAAGTAATGGATATCAAATTAACATTTCCTAAATATAAATTGTTTGAGTATGAAAAAGAACTTGCCTTCAGGGAGCTTGAAATAGCAACTTCATGCGAGGGTGAGATAATTAAAGGCCAATCTGGGGCATCATTTACCTTAGCAAGTGATAAAATAGATGATGTACTAGAACGTTTAAAAAAACTGACTTACTTTGAAAAAATAAATTTTGATGAACAAGAGGTTTTTACATATCAAGCTGAATTAGAGAAATCCTGTCCTAAATCAGGAACAAGTAAAAGGCAAACTACTCGATACGGGGCGCATGGGTTGCATGAGTATAAAGGGAAGTTTAATCCTCAGATAGTCTCGTCAATTATTCAAATATTCAATTTGCCTGATAATTCAATTATTTTAGAACCATTCTGTGGAAGTGGTACCACATTATATGAATCATCAATTAAAAATCATACAGCTATAGGTTTTGACTTTAATCCTTTAGCCGTTTATCTAGCTAATACTAAATTAAGCTCTACAGATATAGGTATCGAGAGGGCTATTTTTTTTGAGGTGATAAACGTAAGTAGACTAAACTTTCAAGATACTGAAATAGCGAGTGATGAGAGGGGGGAGTATTTAAAAAAATGGTTTGAAAACGAACAACTCCTAAAAATAGAAACCTTATTGAATAATACATATCTCCATATTCAGAATGAACAACAGCGGGATACCCTTTTATGTATAGCAAGTAATTTGATTCGAGAATACTCATTACAGGAGCCTGCAGACTTAAGAATAAGGCGTAGAAAAACAGAGTTGCCAGCGGTTTGTTTATATACAGTATTGGAAGATAAAGTAAATGAGTTTTTTAATAGTGTTGAGTCGGTAAGGAGAACTTCACCTTTTATCTCTAGTAAAAAGTCTGGTGAATCTAAAGCTTATAATATTGATATTAGAGATACAGAAGGGCTTCAACCATTTTTTAGTAAATTCGATGCAGCCATCACTAGCCCTCCATATGCTACAGCTCTACCATATATTGATACTCAAAGGCTTAGCCTTATTTGGTTAAAATTTGCTTCACCAAAAGAAGTGAAAAAATTAGAAAACGCATTAATAGGATCTAGGGAGCTAACTAAAGCAGAAGAAAGGCAGCTCAGGGAAATGCTTTTACATAATGAAAACTCTATTCCTGAAGAATTACACAAGCTATGCCTAACAATGCTTAACTCCCTTAATGAAGGGGATGGTTTTCGAAGGCAAGCCGTTCCATTTTTAATATATAGGTACTTTGCGGATATGAAAATAATGTTCGAGAATGTATCTAAAATGATGAAAAAAGGTGCTCCTTTTGCTCTGGTGGTTGGTCATAACCAAACAACTTTGGGTGGAGTTAAGTTTGATTTAAATACACCTGCTTATTTATCTGAAATAGCTGAAAATAATGGGTGGAAAGTGCGTGAAATTATTAGTTTGGATGTCTACCATCGATATGACTTACATAGCTCAAATTCGATAAACCATGAAAGCTTAGTAATATTAGAGAACCAGTGAGTAGGAAAGGAATAGCCTACTTACTGGCTTAACTCAACTTAAATTAACTTATTAAAGTTTGAATTATCAATGAAACCATATCTTTTACCTGCAGCTCCAACAAAAATTGTTGCAAATTGATCTAATGCTGGGTGAGATGCGTGGTTGCTATCGATGATTCTTATTTCATAATGGTCATCTGTAATTCTCGTTATACAAGCGAGATCTCCTGGTGATGCAATGCCTGTGCATCTGTAAGCACCAGTTCCTAATCTGAAATCTAAATTATTTTCAGCCTCAAAGGTGACTCTTTCCTGTTTTGTTATATTTAAGTCTACATAGTTCATTGTAATCATCGTGGATAAAGTACCCTTCCATCCCTTTTTATTACGTATTGTTAATGGGGGGAAGAAATCAAAACAGTCTTTACTTAACCAAAAGTATTGGCTTCCTTTAGATGCATTTGTTCCTTTTATCGCTAATATTCTATTAGTATCTGTTGGTACGAGGCGAACTATAAGAGTCTCCGCATCTGATTCATCTACAGCTAAATTTCGTGGGGTTTCGTCATATAATAACTTCCAGCATGACGCATGAGGTGTTAGGTCACACTTGTGATATTGCCAATTTTGACTAAGGAGATTAGCGATAAAATCATCCCAATTAAAACCTTTTTGTGATATTGATGGCTCTTTAAGGTATACAGAGGCTTCAATGTTTTGGGATAATCCGGGACCTGTAAAATTCCCCGAACCTATTACAGCTGATTGATTTCCTAAATCATCTTTATAGCCATAACATTTTGCGTGAAGAAGTCTTTTTCTATTAATTAGGTGTACTGATGCGCCACACTCCAAAAGGGCTTCAACTACTTGCTTACTACTAAGTCTTTGACTTGGGCTGCCACCTAAAACGGCCACTACATTTCCGCCGTTTTCAGTGTGCTCTCTTAAGGTTTTGTAGAAGCGTGCGCCGCCATTAAAGTTTGAAAAACCTGAAACTATGTATATTGTACCCGAACCCGAAGGAAGGCTTTTAACCCACATATCCTCGAGGATTGCACGCAATCCATTTTGATTTCCTGTTGTATAAACATTAGGGTGAACTACAAAATCAAACATTTTAATCCTTTATATATACCTATCAGTTGGTTGATTATATATCCTTATATATCAGTGAGTAAATGCCATATTAGTTGTTTTATAAGTTAATTTTGGCTGCTTTAAATTTGTAAACTTTACTTATAGACGGCACAAGCCATTGTTGTTTGATAATTTCACAAACTTTGTTTGCATCAAAGAGATAAGAAACAAGAAAGAGGGTCGATTTAGTATATTAAAAGCAAATAACTTTTTACGATAATTATGAGAAATAAATACCGTCATCCTGGTAATTGAAACAAGCGAAGCTATTAATTCGATAAAAGCAGATGTTATACTTGGCGAAATTTTACCAATTTTAAACTCGTTAAAGCTTTTTTTAAATTATTAGCGAGCTTACTGAATAAGCAACTAAAATAACTAAATAATGAAATATTATATTAATGTCCTGAGGTTAGATAATTTTGAGGTGGATTTTAGAAATGGTTTTTCGACTCTTGCGATAGCAGAACGTAAACTCAAGCTATCAACTCAATTATCGGAAGGAGATATGGTTATATCTTACGTTTCCAGTCGAGTTAGTTCTTTCGCTTCAATCAGATCAATTGTTAATCCAAGTTTAATTCCTAGCGCTAAGATACTTGAGTACGATGTACCAATTCATGGTTATATAGAGACACGTCCAGAATTAGTTTTAAAGGAATCCGAATGGGTGAGAGTAAAGGATATCATTCAGGACTTGTCTTTTATAAAGCATAAAAAATACTGGATGAATAAGTTCCTAAATTCTTTATTTGAAATTAATAAAAAAGATTTTCATATTATAAGAAAACTAATGGTGAAATCACAAAAAAATTAATAAATCTTGAAGTCCTATTCTATAGCTCGTTAAACTGATTATAACAACTAAAGTGGTAATTCTGGGTGAAACTTCTAAATACTTTTGATGATAGAGATAATGCAGAGCTAGCTTTAACTAAGTTGTCAGGTCAAAAACGACTAGCAAGCGAGCGAGATGGAACTGAAACGATTTATAACTTATTTGGCCAAGCTACATGGAGCAATTTATATAAATTAGATATGTTTAATTTACAAGCGCTTAAAGAATTATTAGATAAAAGAACCAATGGGGAAAATTTTGATGAATTAAGGCATATTGAAATAATAAAGTTGCTTCGATATGCCGAGTCTTCATTTGATTTGACAATTCCTAAGCACTGGTTGTGAAAGGTTATTTCTAGAATAAATAATGATATCAAATTATATCGACAGTAGGATCGTGCCTGAGCACACATGATCATACTTCACGTTAATTGAGTTCAAATTATTAATTATGTAATTTCTGTGCTCATTGGGCGTGTGTAATTGAAATGAAATGTAATTGCTAGTAACAGAAAAAATGATTAAAAGTAAGAGGTTAACGTTGCTTGATAGTGCTTGAAACTTACCTTCCAAGAATTCAAAATCCGTTGCCTTCGGGCGTGACGGTTCAAGTCCGTCCTCCGGTACCATTTAAAATTAAACCTGCTGTGATGCAGGTTTTTTTGTTTCTAAAGCCCTAAATTATTATTTCTAATGATGCGCTATGTTCATAACCGCTTAAGTAACTGGGCTATCGGATGTGCACATTAATCTACGTATCTCGTTGCTAGTTTAATGGGCGCTTTTAGCCGAATATTACTGCATAGCTTTAATGTCTGTAAACAAAAGCAAAAAATCCGATAAAGATTTCTCAGTATCGGATTTTAATCTTTATAAAATAATATCAAACTCGATAATTTTGTACTTATGGATTATAAGTTACATCTAAATTAACACCACTTGCGGCTGAGTAACCGTAAATACCAATATGCCAAGTATCTGCAGCAGTGTTGCTAAATGAACAGCTTTCATTGTTGCCACTTTTGTATGGGCAACAGTCATAAGTAGATGAGGTAGGTTGTGAACCACGTCGAATATACATGTCCGCATCACCTGTACCACCGCTCAGTAATTGTTTAACAGATATGGACACTTGTTATTTCCAGTTGTTGTTTTTTATTATAATTTCTAGCTATCCTGTCCCTTAAATAACACCGTCAGTATAATTTATATTAACATATTACTAACATCAAGAGTCAAACCCAATCAAACTCATCAATAAAGTAAAACGCTACCTTAAGCTTGGTTATTATTATATTGCAAATGCAATATATAGGCTTCTTTAAGTGAGCGTGTGCTTTGAAATAATAAGACTTATAGTTGGAAATAGAGCTTAGATATTATCCTTCCTCAGGGGTTACTTGACTAAGTTGATTTTGTCGACTAGGTTTTTATACTACTTGATTTTAGATGTTTCGTGCACGTAGCATAATCTGTGTTGCTGTATTCTAGTTTAAAAACCTATTTAATACTTGCAACCTTGAGTTGCTCTACTAACCAGATCAAAGGGAATGACAAATGAGCTTCAATTCAGACTTGAAACAGGCCTTCGACAAAAAAAAACAAATAGAGACCTACATTAGTGATATTTCTAAACTATATAATGCAGGGAATCAGTTATATCACAGAGGCGTTGGTAGCACTGGTGAACTAATGAAACTGGCGTATGAGGGAGTGGAGCGCATAGCAGGGCTTACTTCACATTCCTATATCGGTCAGTATTTGTCGTACCACAAAATTGGATTTAATGCTTTATCTGGAATGATCAAAGCAAAAGAAATGATAGAGTTTATTGAAAAATGGCAATCAGCATTTGAAAAAAGAGCTAACGAACTAGAAACATCTGCAAATGAGGTATTTAAGGCTAATAGTTTCGCTTACTCAATGATGAATGGCGATGGTGCGCTTGCCAAAAATCTCCCTCCTCAATTTCTAATCTATTATGAATATGCAAAGGATTACAATGATGCTTTTGATAACTTTCAGGAGAAAAACTTCAAGAATAACTGGGATTCAGCGACCAGAACTCAAGAGTTAAAATCTATACCTGAACTGTCTAAACCTTATGCGATAGGCATGAAAGATAGAGAAGAGCAACTTGGTCTTGTTATTTTAATGCGAGCTAGAGATGTTGCATCGGCGTACATGTATTTTGCTAATGAGTTCAGTGAATTTGAAAAAGCTGGCGAGAAAGCTAATAAAATGCTAAAAAAATTACAACAGAGCAAAGGCAGTGGGGATGTTATTGCGAGTAAAGGAGCAGAATACAAAGCGCAGTTGGATTTAGTCAATAGTAACGAGAATTCAGATATCAACCACCACCTTTTATATTTCAGTGGCGATTGGAAGGAAACCAGCTCATACAAAAAAGCTGATAAGGCTATTAAGAAGCTACACGACTTATCTCACAAATGGAACCAATGGGCATACAATGTAAAACAGGATATTCACTTACAAAGCTATTGACACCTCTCTTCCCTCCCATTTCAAATACTCACTTCAGCTCAAGCGAGTCAAGAGTGTTTCTTAAAAATTGATAATAGATAATCACATTTATTGGATATGTGAATGATTGTTGTAATGTGTCGGTAATTTTTACACCAAGAGTTTTTCATGAACTGATTGAGTGGTTAGGTGACTGATTTATATGTTTTTTTTGTTTGTGGTGTGTTTTTTGCTTTTCTGCGATTGGATTTATTACTACTTTATTCAATTCAAAACTTTAAGGAAAAATGTTTTATGAAAAACAATTTATTTAAAATAACAAGCTTTTTAGCGGCATTGTTTATTACCGTAAACGCAAATGCTACTTTATTATTCCATGGTTCAAGTACGTTATCTACAGTGGTTACACAATCACCGGCAGAGGCTCGTGCAGCGTGGGAAGCTGAGCTTTTTTCTTTTGGTATCGATAACCTTGACGGAATCAATGCCAGTGGTACTTTTACCTCCCCATTTGGAAATACTTATTCTGAAACGGGTAACGGAAGCTTCATTACAACTAATGGTAGTAATATTCGAGGAAATCGAAGTAGTGCAAGCTTAATTCAGTTTGATGTAAACTTTCAATCTCCTGTTAATGCTGTCGGTTTTGATGTACGTGATAATGATGGTGGTGGTATGAGATTAGAGCTTACTGATTCTGATACCGGCGCTGTTACAATATTTGATTTTGATTCGGTGGCTGGAAGCAACCATACAGAGTTTTTTGGTGTGGTGTTTGAACCTACTGTGTTTATTTCGGCTTTACGTATAGGCGGAACTGATCCCGGTGGCATCACATACTGGGATAATTTTACTACAGGCGTAGGTAAAAATGCTGTGGGAGTTGATGAAACAAGTTCCTTTTTGTTATTTGGCCTTGCTCTTGCTGTTTTTGGCTCAATGAGATCTCGTAAAAAATAACTCATTTCTTATTTATGTTACACCATCACCTAACTATGTCATATGAGGTGGTGGTGTATTTTACCTATTTTAAGTTATCCTCTTTGAAGCATTTCCTTTAATCGATTTTTTGACTAAGTATATTATTAAACTTTCCTGGCAAATTTATATTTAAATTCTCCAAACATTAAGCTAAGTTAATGACAGCTACATTAACCTCACTTAGGAATTTTTATGAAACTAGCCTCACTAGCACTGCACCACGGTTATGACTCTGAAGCGACAACCAAGGCAGCAACAACGCCAATTTATCAAACTACCTCATACACCTTTGATAGCACACAACATGGTGCAGACTTATTTGATCTAAAAGTTCCAGGTAATATTTATACTCGGATCATGAACCCTACCACTGATGTGTTAGAGCAAAGGGTCTCACAAATGGAAGGAGGGCTTGCTGGTTTAGCGGTAGCCTCTGGCATGGCGGCCATCACTTATGCTATTCAAGCCATAACCTCAGTAGGTGACAATATTGTAAGTACTAGCCAGCTTTACGGTGGCACCTATAATTTGTTTGCGCACACTTTACCAAGGCAAGGTGTTACGGTTAAATTTGCTTCCGGCAATGATCTTGATACTTTTGATCAGTTAATAGATGAAAACACAAGGGCAGTTTTTTGTGAGTCTATTGGTAACCCTGCTGGTAACATCATTGATTTAGAGGCTTTAGCCAAAATTGCCCATAAGCATGGGGTGCCATTAATTGTAGATAATACGGTGGCAAGCCCGGCATTATGTCGACCCATAGAACATGGCGCTGACATTGTAGTGCATTCTTTAACTAAATATATCGGTGGTCATGGCACGAGTATTGGAGGGATTATTGTTGATTCTGGCAAATTTGATTGGGTTGCTAACAAAAATAGATTCCCGATGTTAAATGAGCCTGATCCTTCCTACCACGATGTTATTTATACACAAGCATTAGGGGCAGCTGCTTATATTGGTCGCTGTCGTGTAGTACCACTAAGAAATACAGGTGCAGCATTAGCACCACACAGTGCTTTTTTAATTATGCAAGGCCTAGAAACCTTGTGTTTACGCATGGAGCGTCATTGCGAAAATGCCTTAAAAGTGGCTAAGTACCTACAAGCCCATGAAAAAGTGAATTGGGTAAATTATGCAGCGCTGCCTGATAGCCCTTATAATGAACTTTGCCAGAAAATAACCAATGGTCAGGCGTCTGGTATTTTAAGTTTCGGCATCAAAGGTGGTAGCGAAGCTGGCGGCCGATTTATTGATGCTCTTGATATGATTTTACGTTTAGTAAACATAGGTGATGCAAAATCTCTTGCTTGTCATCCTGCATCAACAACTCACCGTCAATTGAATCCACAAGAGCTTGAATCTGCCGGTGTTTCTGAAGATTTGGTAAGGATCTCGGTAGGTATTGAACATATAGACGACATTATTGCTGATATCGAACAAGCATTAGCAAAAGCGTAGTCTTACTTTGCCTTGTTTACATGCATAATTTAATAATGTGATAACACTTGCAGGCTTATAGTCGCTATACTATACGTCTGCATGAGTTTTAGTTTGTCTGTGAATAGAATCTCAAGCAATATTATAATCACTTTCAATATTTCAAACAGCATTAGGCAACGTAATGATAAATAATGATCTTCTTCGTAGAATCGCTAAAATTCTTGATTTTAATGATGAAAAAATACGCTCGGTATTTGAATTTGGAGGATGCGAGGTTACTACAGAGCAGTTAGCCAACTTTTTCTTAGAAAAAGATGATAGTGCTTACCAACCGATATTAGATGCACAACTCGCCAGCTTTTTAAATGGTTTAATCATTGATAAAAGAGGAAAAAAAGACGGGCCTGCTCACCCCACTGAACAAGTGCTTAATAATAACCTAATATTTAATAAACTAAAAATAGCCTTGGCGTTAAAAGCTGATGACGTTCTAGCAGTGCTTGAATTAGCTGGATTAAGTATGGGCAAATACGAGCTCAGTGCTTTTTTTAGAAATGTTAACCATAAACACTACAAAGTATGTAGTGATGAAGTGTTATCGACGTTTTTAAAGGGCTTGAAAATCCAAGTACAGCAGTAATGCGCTAGTGCTTTTTATTGTCATTTTATATTTACTTTCTTGCTAGAGACACTGCATGTCATTTTCTACACTTGGATTATCTGATCCTATTTTACACGCTATCACAGAGCTAGCTTATACCGAAGCCACCGTAATTCAACAGCAGGCTATACCTGTGGTGTTATCTGGCAAAGACCTCATTGCGGCTGCACAAACAGGCACAGGTAAAACCGCGAGTTTTGTTTTGCCTTTATTAGAAAAGCTAAATACAGAGCGTAAACTTCGTGGAAAACGTATTCGCGCGCTCATTCTTACGCCTACCCGAGAATTAGCGCTGCAGGTTGAGTCGAGTATTAGCAAATATGGTAAATACTTATCTTTAAGTTCAATGGCAATGTATGGTGGAGTTGACTCAATAGAGCAGAAACAACGATTAATCTGGGGAATTGATATTGTTGTTGCTACACCGGGGCGATTGCTTGATATGGCACATCAACGGGCTTTACACTTTGATGAACTTGAAGTGCTAGTGTTAGATGAAGCTGACAGAATGCTAGCTATGGGGTTTATTGATGATATTAATAAAATTATTGAGCGACTGCCCAAGCAACGACAAAATTTATTGTTTTCGGCTACTATTTCTGATGATGTTCGCGCGTTAGCAAAGCGAACTATCAATGTTCCGGTAGAAATATCAATAACCGACAATAGAGATTCAAAGCCTAACATTCATCAATGGTTGATCACTACAGATAAAGGCAATAAATCGGCGCTGTTAAGCCATTTAATTAACGATTTAAAATGGCAGCAAGCGCTAATCTTTATTGAAACTAAGCACGGTGCTGCTAAGTTAGTAAGCCAACTTGAAAAGCGCGATATAAAAGCTGAGTCTATTCATAGCGGTAGAACTCAAGCAGTGCGTGAAAAAATATTGAGCGATTTTAAATCAGGAAAAATTAAATTTTTAGTGGCAACGGGTATTGCCGCACGTGGGTTAGATATTGGTGAGCTTGAACGTGTGGTTAACTATGATTTGCCTGATCAGGTCGATGACTACATTCATCGCATTGGCCGCACAGGTCGTGCGGGGGCTTCAGGTGAAGCAATATCACTAGTTGCAAAAGATAACTTTAGAAATTTATGTGCCATTGAAAGCCGTTTAGGACATATTATTGAGCGAAAAGAAATTCAAGGGTTTGCCGTTAAAAAAACCGTACCAGTGTCTATTTTGAACTATATTCCTAAGAATAAACGTACTTAAAATAAAACGTTATTATACAAACAGGATGATGATGAAAAAGCCTTTATCAATAGCTTTACTTATTTTAATTGTGTTAATCATTGTTATAAGTGGTGTTTTTTTTACCGCGCCAAGTACGCCTAATTTCCAGCAATATCCGGCTGGAAAAGCAAGAAAAGCCGCTTTTTTTAATTATTTTATGCCATTGGTTACCGCTAATAACCAAGAAATATCTATTATTAGAGCCAAATTGCTTGATTGGCGTGACCATAAAAATAATATTGGCTGGTGGGATGCTCGTCAAATAGCTGATTTAGCAGAACAATATCGTGTTACCAATTTTGTTATTGATGACGAAAGCTCTTGGAAAAAGCTGCTCATTAAAGTTGATATATTGCCACCTTCACTGGTACTGGCACAAGCGGCGAATGAAAGCGCTTGGGGCACATCAAGGTTTGCTACCTCAGGTAATAACTTTTTTGGTCAATGGTGTTATAAAAAGGGTTGTGGTCTGGTACCAAAAAAAAGAGGCTCAGATCAGGAACATGAAGTTGCGGCTTTTAACTCGCCGCAAGAGTCACTTGAAAGTTATATGCAAAACTTAAACAGTCACCAAGCTTATAAAGAGCTGCGGGCCATCCGTGCACAGCTTCGCACTAACAAGCAAACAATCACCGGCGTGGCATTATCGGCAGGGCTAACCAAGTACTCAGAGCGAGGGCAAGATTACATTGCAGAGTTACGTGCGATGATCAAATTTAACAAACTTGCTAAATACGATAAATAATCAATATTATTAACTCTCAGGATAAGGCAAAAGAGTCTGATTATGATAAACTTCATTTTCGTACTTTAGCTAAAATAAACGTTTAAAACAGAAGAAACACTATGATTATGAAGCTTATTCGCTGGCCAATCGGTCGCCTTATTTTATTACTTAATTTTATCTTTTCGCCAACATCGCCAAAAAGAACAGCCCAAGCGCAACAGGAAGTAGATGCTAAGACACAAAATTTAAGCCTATATCAGCTCCCAAGTTGTCCATTTTGTGTCAAAGTACGCCGAGCTATGAAACGTGAAGGCTTGACTATTGAACTACGTAATATCAATAAAAAAAATGATTACCGAGAAGAGCTTATACGTGAAGGCGGTAAACCTACAGTGCCATGTTTACGTATAGAAAAAACTGATGGTCAAGTGCAGTGGCTTTATGAATCAAAAGATATTGTTAGCTACTTACAACAATTAGTATCGCCAGCATAAGTATTAACATATTTAAAGCTGGCTTGAAATAATTCGCCCCGTTGAAATTATTCTATTACTATCAGTGTCTACTCTATATACCAACGTTTGCTTGTTAAATTAGACACTGATATGTTAATTAAAATCCCCAACAAATCTCACCTTAATGATTCTGATGTGACGCAAGAATCTGTTTATCAAGAACGTCGCAGTCTATTAAAGCAATTAGGTTTTTTAGGCGCAGGGGCGTTAATAAGCTCAGCATTAGCCAATAAGGCCAAGGCTGGTTTTTTCAGTGACGATGATGTTAGTTTTAAAACACAGGCACTTGAGTATCAAACTGATACTTTAAACCAAGCCTTAATAAAAACGCCAGAACAAAAAATTATCTCTCATAATAATTTTTATGAATTTGGTGCAAAAAAAGACCAACCGGCAGCATTATCTCAAGGTTTTCAAGTTAAGCCATGGCAATTAACCATTTCAGGTGCGTGTGACAATCCTATGACACTTGATTATGACGATTTGACCAAGCTTTTCCCTTTAGAAGAACGTATTTATCGTTTACGTTGTGTTGAAGCATGGTCAATGGTCATCCCTTGGATAGGTTTCCCTTTAGCCAGTTTATTAAAAAGAGTGATGCCTAATTCAAAAGCGAACTATGTTGCTTTTGAAACCTTGCATGATCCTGAGCAAATGCCTGGCCAAGCAAATAGCCGTTTAGGTGGTGGCATTCAATACCCTTATGTGGAAGGTTTGCGTATTGATGAAGCGATGAATCCATTAACCTTAATGAGTGTCGGTTTGTACGGTAAAACATTACCGCCACAAAATGGTGCCCCTATTCGCTTGGTGGTGCCATGGAAATACGGATTTAAAAGCATAAAGTCCATTGTAAGCATCAAGTTATTAGAGCAGCAACCGCCTACAACTTGGAATAAACTAGCGCCCAATGAATATGGCTTCTATGCGAATGTTAATCCAAAGCATGATCACCCTAGATGGAGTCAAGCAAGTGAACGCCGTATTACCAGTGGCGGCTTATTTAGCCGAAATCGCATCGAGACTCTACCTTTTAATGGTTATGGTGAACAAGTGGCTGACTTATACAAGGGGATGAATTTATCGAGACATTATTAATAGCCCGTAACCGTTGTTATGCTCACTCGTAGTAAAGTTATCGTATTAAAAATACTTATTCATGCAGGCGCCTTAATACCGTTATTGAACTTGTATACCTTAGCGTTTGCTGATGAATTGGGCGCAGACCCGGTTGAAGCAGTTATTCACTTTACCGGAATTGGTGCCCTTAATTTGTTATTACTAAGTCTAACGGTTACTCCGTTAGCAAAGCTAACTAAGCAGGGGTATTTATTACAAACACGACGAGTAATAGGCCTGTATGCTTTTACCTATGCATTGTTCCATCTCATCAACTTTCTCGCGTTTGAAGTTCAATTTGACATGGGCTTGTTTATAAGCGAAGTCATACAACGTCCCTATATTACTGTTGGCATGGTCGCCTTCTTACTCTTAATTGCACTAGCGGTGACTTCTATAAATAAAATAAAACGACAAATGGGTAAATCATGGCAACACTTGCATAATTTTAGTTATTTAATTGTACTATTAGTTACCGTCCATTTTTATTGGTCGGTAAAATCAGAATTAACTACCCCATTGTTCTATTTTTTTATGGTCATTGTGCTTTTGCTCTTTCGATATAAAAAATTAAAAGCTTTGATCTTATCGACATTAAAGTGATTTATTTTTAAACAGTGTTTTAGAATGAACCGCCCATAGCTTATACTTTCGCCTTTCAAATTTTAGAGTGATGATTTTGGGCAAATCTGGCAAATAAATGACTGACTTAATCTGGAACGAAGGAATGAGTGTTGGCATTGATGTCATTGATGAAGATCATAAACAGATCATCGCTATACTCGCTAAGCTCACTTCGGCACATCATAACCAAATCTCAAAGCAAGCAATAGCAGATATTTTTTCTGAGCTTGAGCAGTATGTAATATTACACTTTGCGCGTGAAGAAGCGCTTTTAGAAAAAGTATGTTATGGAAATATTGCTGAGCATAAAGCCAGTCATCAAAAGTTTATTGAGCATTTACCTGTACTGAAATCTCAATGGCTTAGCGAAGATAACTTAACCTGTAGTGGCAAAATCACCACCTTTTTGCATAAATGGATTGTCAATCATATCCTCGTTGAAGATCTTGATTATGCACCCGCGTTGTTCAACTCTTCTGATTTTTCAGTGGCTCAGTTAAAAACTGAAACAAATGAACAAGAAAAGCAATCCATATATAAGGCTTTATCCAATAATGTTGCGCAAAAAATACCGCTATGTAGGCGAATTTTTATAACCGCATTTATCCCAATTATTGGTGTGTTATTGCTTAGCTTTATTATCTTACAATCGAATTACCAGCAATATAAAAACTTATCACAGGTCGTTAGCGTCAATGATGTGATTTTGCAAGTTAATAGACTCACTCAGTCATTGCAAACAGAACGGGCAATAACGGCAAACTTATATACGCTAAATGCTCAAACCGACCGTGAAAAATTAGTGGAAAGTCGCTTAATTACCGATCATGAACTCACAGAGCTCTTCAGGCTGATCCAGCATGATGTTGCCTCTGCTGTAGCACTGAGTATTAAACGTGATCCTGATTTTACACCTGCCAGCTTTGATAAAATAAAGGGCTACAGGCAGAATTTTGATAGCCAGCCTATTGACTTTTTACAAACCTATCAGGCTTATAATACATTAATTGCGAAGTTGTTATTACTGACAGAAAACTTACTGCATGTTGACATGAGTACAACCTTAGCAAATGATATCTCTGTTATTAGCTCAGTATTGTTTTTTGAAGAATATCTAGGGCAAATTAAAGCCCAAGGCTTAACTTTGCTCCATGCTGGCAATGACAGGCTCCAAGATGATATCGCCATTAATCAGTTATTAGGAAAACAACTTCATACCTTAAGAATGTTTGCAAACATAGCCAACGCGCAACAGCAAAAAATCTGCGCTGATTCTTGTAAGCATAGCAAATATATGATGAAACTCTCACAGGTGTTTTCTAAAGTCGAACAAAAGCAAACCTTGGGGCAGGCTACTAGCTACTGGCTTGATTTTATGCTGGTAGAGACAGAGAAATTAAAGAAAATCTCTGATCAGCTAATTACAGAATTTGACCATAAAGTGCTTGCCCAATATCAAAAAGTAGAACTCAACTTTATCATTGCAGTTAGTGTGTTATCTGTGTTTTTATTTGTGGCTGTTTTTGTCACTTCAATTTTGAATCATAGTATCATCCATCCCGTTAGACGTTTAACCGCGGCATTAAATAGTATGGCGAAAGGAAAACGCAATACTCAGTTTAAAAATACTGTTGTTGATGATGAAATTGGTGCGATGCAAGCAGCTTATGAAAAATTACGCCGTAAGCTGCTACAAATAGATATATTTGAAGCCTTGGTTAATAGTCAGAAAAAAGAAATTGAATATCGAAAATCACAGCAACAACATTTTGAGGTTTTAGCATACACTGATTCGCTTACCGGAGCGGTAAACCGCCACCAGTTTAGCACTGCGTTAGCAGAGGCTATTTCGCATGCTAATTATGAGCAGCAACCTTTGTCAATTTTATTACTTGATATTGATTACTTTAAGCAAGTTAATGACAATTTTGGTCACGGTGTTGGTGATGATGTATTGGTTATGTTCTATAAAGCATGTAAAGAAGCGGTCAGAATTGGCGATGTGGTAGCACGTATTGGGGGAGAGGAATTTGTGATTATTTTACCGAATAGTGAATTGCACAATGCTACTCAATTTGCTGAGCGTTTGCGTAAAAAGATCGAAGAGTTAACAATAAAAGTTGATGAAAAAGTGATTAAACTCACCGTTAGTATCGGTGTTAGTCAGTGGTTAAATGAAGTGTTTTCTAGCGCTGAAGCCTTTGTAGACGATGCCGATAAGTTACTTTACCAAGCCAAAGCGCAAGGGCGTAATAGCGTGGTTGCCCGTAATCAAAGAGAAACAGTGTAAACTATCCTGATTTTTCGACAACTGGTCGTAAAAGCACTAGAAACACAAGGTTTCACCTTGGCAAACGCTTGTTGTTATAGATAAAACGTAATATTCTTTTTTAGGTCTAAACTTATATACTATTATGTTGCATACCAAGCGGATTATGTAATCCGATAAGTATCAACAAACACTAATAGTCAATTATTAGCCCAAGGAATATCAATGAAGAAAACACCTATTAAGTTAAGCTTAGTGATGATTGGCGTATCACTCAGTTTAACAGCATGCTTACCTAGTGAAAAACAAGATGCTAAAGTAACCATTAATAAAAATCCCTTTCCAAGTACTTATCAAGCCTTACCACAACAAAATACCTTATTTACTAATGCTACGGTGTTAACAGGCACAGGTGAGCGAATTGATGATGCTGATGTGCTAATTATTGATGGAAAAATTGAACAAGTTGGTGCTGATATCACAGCGACAGGTGTTGAAATAATTGATGCGCAAGGTAAATGGATCACCCCAGGTATTATTGATGTGCACTCGCATTTAGGTGTTTATCCTAGTCCTGGAGTAGAGTCTCATGCAGATGGTAACGAAATGACCTCACCCAATACCTCTGAAGTGTGGGCTGAGCATAGTGTTTGGCCTCAAGATCCCGGGTTTCAAGCAGCGAGAATTGGCGGTATAACCACACTTCAAATTTTACCTGGCTCTGCTAACTTGTTTGGTGGTAGAGGTGTGACCCTAAAAAATGTGCCAAGTCATACGATGCAAGGAATGAAATTTGATGGTGCGCCTTATGGTTTAAAAATGGCTTGTGGTGAAAACCCAAAACGAGTCTATGGCAGTCGCAAGCAAATGCCTTCAACCCGAATGGGGAACGTAGCAGGCTATAGAGCAGCTTGGGCTGAAGCTAGCGAATACAAACGTGCATGGAATAAATACGAGCAGGACTATGCCGCAGGTAAAAATCCTCAAGCACCGGTAAGAGATTTAGAATTAGATACCTTAATGGGCGTACTAGATGGTGAAATTTTAATTCACAACCATTGCTACAAAGCAGAAGAGATGGCGGTGATGATGGATATTGGTAAAGAGTTTAATTATAAATCAGGTACGTTTCACCACGGCATAGAAGCATATAAAATTGCTGATAAGCTAGCTGAAAATGGCAATTGTGCGGCGATGTGGCCAGATTGGTGGGGCTTTAAAATGGAAGCTTATGACATGGTTGAAGAAAATGTTGCCATAGTTGATGCAGTTAAAAATTCTTGCGCTATTGTTCATTCAGACTCGGGCACGACTATACAGCGTTTAAATCAAGAGGCCAGCAAGGTTTTATACCGTGCTAATGACAACGGATTTAACTTAAAAGAAGAAGATGCAATTAAATGGATTACTGCTAATGCCGCTAAATCGTTAGGTATTGATGATAAAACAGGTAGCTTAGTCGCAGGAAAAAATGCTGATGTGGTTTTATGGAATGCTAATCCGTTTAGTGTATACGCACAAGCCGAACAAGTGTTTGTTGATGGCGCTAAAGTTTACGATCGTTTTGATGAGAAGTATCAAGCGAAAAGTGATTTTCTGTTAGGGCAAGAGTAGGGAAATAGATAATGAAAACGATGCAATCAATCAAACAAAATATCACGTTAAGCGCGCTATTAAAATTATCAGCAGTCGCACTCTCGTTAACAGTTGGTGCAGTACAAGCTAAAAGTACAGCCATCACCAATGCCACTGTTTATACTGTTGCCAGCCAAGGCATTTTAACGCAAGCTACAGTCATTATAGATGATGGCAAAATCACTCAGGTTTACGATAAGCAAAATACCCCCGCAAATATTGAGGCGGATGAGGTCTTAGATGCCAATGGGCGCATACTCACCCCAGGTTTTATCGCCACCATGAATGCTTTAGGTTTAGTTGAAGTAGGCGCGGTAGCAGCAACCCGTGACGGACGAGATAAAAAGGCAGATATCACCTTTGATGCTAGTCTTGCCTTTAACCCCAAATCAACCTTAATTCCTTATACTCGAAAAGGCGGAATAACCAGCTCTATAGTAGCCCCTAATGGTGGCGAAGCGTTATTTGCCGGACAAACCTTTGCCGCTAATCTTTCGGGGGAGTTTGCCAGTATTATCGATAAACAAAATGGGGTGTTGGTTTATCTAGGCTCTAAAAGTAAAGGCTCAAGAGCGCAACGACTACAAGCTTTAGACCATCAATTTGCCGATGCTAAAAAAGCCTTAGAAAAAGCAACTAAAGGTAAAAATGATAAGGATGAAGCTAAAAAAGACGCCAAAGAGCCTAAGCGTGATGAATTAGTGATTAATTCATTATTAGCAGGTGATAAACCGCTATTAGCTTATGCTGACCGAGCGACTGATCTTTTAGCATTATTAGCGCTTAAGAAAAAGTATGGAATTGATCTGGTCTTAGTAGGAGCGAGTGACGCTGTATTGATTACAGAGGAAATAGCCTCTGCAAACGTTCCGGTTATTTTGAGTTCAATTGATAATTTACCGAGTAGTTTTGATTCGCTGCATGCTTCTCTAACTAATATAGCAAAACTGGCTAAAGCGGGTATTAAAGTAATTTTAGCGCCAAAAGGTGAAAGCCATAACTTAAACCAATTGCGTTTTGATGCCGGTATAGCAGTAGCAAATGGCTTATCAAAAGCGGATGCTTTCTCAGCAATCACAGCAAATATAGCTGACGTTTTTAAGCTTAATACTGGCCGAATTTCGGTTGGGAAAAATGCTGATTTAGTACTATGGAGCGCTGATCCTTTTGAAATTAGTACTAAGGTTGACCGAATGTGGATTAACGGCGAACCAGTTTCAACAAAATCACGTCAAGATGCGTTGCGTGATCGTTACACTGAACAAAGTGATATGCCAAGAGCTTATATAAAGTAACATTTTTGTGATAAGTAAAAGGTAGGCAGTATAGTGTCTACCTTTTTTATTCCCCCTACCTTTTTTATTTCCCGTACACTTTTTAGTCTGAAAAACATCCTCACATTATTGTTGAATGATTCATCGAAGATCCATACTTTTAATGGTTAAAAAAATCAGAATTATGTGTAATATGGCGGATTTTTATTGATTACTCGATAAAATGGTAAAAAAAATATAATATTTTTTATTTAAAAAAAGCATTATATTTTAGAGTTTTATTTGTTTTTTGTAGATAAAGCAACCAGTGATTTTGATTTTATACTAGCCAAATGAAAAAATAAGGGGTATGGTTTGCTTTACTTCATGACAGCGTTGTCATCAAATATGACAACGCTGTCATAAGTTAAAAAATATAATATTTCTATTTCAGTGTGAGTAAAATAATCTACACAGGTTGTAAAACATCATACTGATAAAAGTAAATTGAAAAGTAATTTAACAAAACAAACGTGTGTAAGGGAAAGTCGATGTCATCAACAATATTTAAAAAAGGCGCATTAGCGACCTCAATTGCTTTAATTCTAGCCGGTGGTACTGCACCCATGGTTATGGCTGCCGAAGAAGCAAAAGCAGAAAAAGAAATTGAAGTTATTCAGGTAACAGGTATTCGTGGCAGTATGAAAGCAAATATTAACGCTAAGCGTTTTGCTGATAGTGTTGTTGATGTTATTACCTCTGAAGATATTGGTAAATTTCCCGATAAGAACGTTGCCGAATCCTTATCACGCATAACAGGCGTTGGTGTTAGCCGAGAATTTGGTGAAGGCGAAAAAATAACTATTCGTGGCTCAGGCCCTTCACAAAACAGAACCTTACTAAATGGTCAGAATGTAGCAACCGCTGATTGGTTTATTTTAGATAATCCATCTCGCGGTTTTAACTTCACTTTACTACCATCTTCTTTAGTGAAAGGCCTAGAAGTATATAAAACCCCAGAAGCAAAAAGCGACGAAGGCTCTATTGGTGGCACTATCGTCTTACGAACTCGTAAACCGTTAGAATTAGATGCTAATACCTTCAATTTAGGGTTGCAAGCTCAATACTCTGAAACATCTGAAAAAACAGATCCTCAAATTGATGCGTTATATTCTTGGAAAAATAAAGATGAAAATTTTGGTGTTTTATTATCTGTGACTCAACAAGACCGAACTGTACAACGTGAAGGCTTAGAGGTATTGGGCTGGACACCAGCAGATGAAAACGGCATGCGAGCACCTAAAGATATTGGTGTACCAATTTTTAAGCAAGATAGAGAGCGTCAAACTATTTTCGCAAGTCTTCAATATGCACCAACAGATGCTTTAGACTTTACGCTAAATGTTTTAGATTCTAGTATGGATGCTAACAATGCCAATGCTAATTTACTCTTACGTCCGCAAAATAACTTAGCTGATTTTAGTAATACCTCAGCCAATGGCAACGACATTTATGCGGCTACGGTTGCTGCAGATGGATCTTACGAATGGGATTTTATCAACCGTGAATCAAGTACAGAAACTTCATCGTATGATCTTGATATTAACTACCAAGGTGATAGCTACACTTTGCATGCTCAAATTGGGGCAACTAAAGCGTCAGGTGGAACATACAATGAAACGTCTTGGAGTTTTGTACCCAATGTATCAGGTGCTGAATCAGGTTACTCATTTGATTTATCAAATCGTGAAGCCATCAGTGGTGTCGATCCTACCGACGGCACAAAATGGAAACAAAACTGGACTTGGGGCGGTAATAAACCAACCACAGATGAAGAAACGTATGCCCAGTTGGACCTAAGCCTTGATGTTGATTACGGACCTTTTAGTAGCGTTGATGTTGGTATTAAATACCGAGACCATGACCGTACACAAGGCAGACAAGCATACAGTTGGCATGCGCCAGGTACAAAAGATGACTTTGCGGCATGGGGCGGATACATGGGGTGGGCATTTGAACAGTGCCCAACATTAGACACCTGTGGTCAAACAACCGGCATTCATTCGGTTGCAGATAATGTCGCCAATGGCAATTTAAACCAACAATTATCTGGTGATCGTGAAGCATTTATGGCCTTGGGTTTTGCCGGTGATGCAGATTATGCAATTAGTGATTCTTTAGGTGAAATTTGGGATATTAATGAATCAATTTTGTCATTATATACTCAAGGTAACTTCTCAGGTGATAATTACCGCGGTAATATCGGTGTTAGAGTAGTAAAAACCTCGCAAACTGCTTCAAGTAATAATTTTAGCCAAGATTCTTGGGGCTTGAACACCGTAGGCAGTCGTTCAGGCAATGTTGATGTAGATTGGTTAACACCTGCTTATTTAGAGTGGGTGACGGAAAAGCGTGATTACACAGAAATTTTACCAAGCTTTAATATTGCATTTGATACAACTGATGACCAAATTGTTCGTTTTGGTGCCGCACGCGTTATGTCTAGACCCAATTACAGTGATTTAGCCCCGATTGAAAGTGTTGGTGCATTGAATGTTGAGTTTCCTACTGGTACTGCTGGTAACCCTAACTTGAAACCTCAAATTGCTGATCAGTTTGATGTTACATGGGAGTGGTATTTTGATGACTCTTCGGTGGTATCACTGGCATATTTCTATAAAGACATTCAAAGCTATCGTACTACGGGTTCATACGTGGCTCCTTATTACAATGAACAAGATGAAGAATGGGTTGATGTCACTATTAATCGTCCAGACAATGGCTTAGGTGGCTCAACTGATGGAATAGAAGTAGGTTATCAACAAGCGTTTGGTAATTTTGGTCTTGCCGGAAATTACACGTATACCAATGCAGATAGCAACCAAGCACGAGTAGAAGGTGTAGAAGGCTCAGGCCTTGTTGAAGGTGCCTCTGATCATATGTTCAATGCGACAGCATATTATGAAAACGACACCTTTGGAGCACGTTTAATGTATAATTATCGTACTGATTGGTATAAAGGTGTTTCTTGGACAGGCGCTGAACTATGGAACGAGTCATACGGGCAATTAGACTTTAGCTCGTCATATACTATCTCAGAAAACTTCAATGTGGTTTTTGAAGCAGTAAACTTAACCGATGAAGAAGTTGTTGAGTATGATGGAGAAAAAAGTCGTTTAATGTCTGTTTATCAAAACGGTCGTCGTTTTGTACTTGGACTTAATGTAAGCTTTTAATCGTTAGTCTATGGAAAACCTCGCTTTTAAGCGAGGTTTTTTATTTTTAATTGCTCATAAAAGGTGTTGTGATGAACAATATTGTTGTACTCATTATTTGTTTAATATTTATGCTAACAGGTTGTGAAAAAACCATAGAGGATAAATTAACTTCAAAATCTAGCCCACACTCAGGCTTAAGTAAAGCAACCCAAGCTGACATTGATAATATTGCTGAAAATTTAAATATTAACTATCGCTTAGTGACGAATATACCCACTGATAAGTGTGATGCTAAAGTTGCTGATGGCGCTTGTTTTGAAGTGGAGTTAAGTTTTACGGCAAAGCAAGAAATTAGCGCTACAGGATGGTCTATATTTTTTAGTCACATTTCACCTGTGCAATCTTCAGTTGGTGAAGCGTTTAACGTTAAACATATCAATGGTGATTTACATAAAATTTCACTAACAGACAAATTCTCTGGCTTTAAAGCGGGAGAGGTGAAAAAAGTAGTGTTTCGCGCTAATTATTGGATGCTATCTGAAACCGATGCGCTACCCAATTACATTGTCAGTGCCGACAATCTTCAAGCTAAGGTGATCGCTAGCACCAAAACCGCAATTAACACTGACACAGGTTTAGAATTCTTACCTTTCGTGGAGCCTTTTCGCAATGAGTTAACGCAATTCAAACGCACTGGTTCAGATAAAACACAGTGGCTAAACAGCGAACGTTTATATTATAGAAATAGCCGAGGTGTGGGTAATAAAAAAATTGATACAGCTGAAATTGCAAAAGTTATTATACCAACGCCAAAATCGATAGACATTGATAATAACAATACTGCTGTTGATGTGAGTAATGGCATTAATGTTGACTTTACTCATGTGAAAACCCTAGATGTGAATGCAGCAATAGAACGATTAGCGCTATTAGGTTTAACACAATCAGCACAAGGTTTACCGGTTAAGTTAACAATTCAAGTAGACAAAACTAAGGTAATTGGCAGCTATAAAATGCTAATTGATCACCAAGGTATCAGTATTATTGGCGTGGATGCTAATGGTGTTTTCAATGGCTTACAGTCGTTAGCAAGCTTGTATGTTGTTGGTCAAGATTCATTACCTGTAGTGACTATTGATGACGAACCCCATTATGCCTTTCGTGGCTTGTTAGTTGATGTTGCTAGAAACTTTCACTCTAAAGCGTTTATCCTCTCTTTGTTAGATCAAATGGCAGCTTACAAACTGAATAAGTTACACTTGCACTTGGGTGATGATGAAGGCTGGCGATTAGAGATCCCCTCGTTACCTGAATTAACTGACATCTCAAGCAAACGTTGTTTTGGCCCTGATAATAAGGGTGAGGTGCAATCGTGTTTATTGCCTATGCTAGGGGCAGGGGTTAATAGTCGTTCACCGGTCAATGGTTATTATAGTGTTAGTGATTACCAAGAAATATTAACAGCGGCCACGGCTCGTCATATTCAAGTCATACCATCGTTAGATATGCCCGGCCATTCACGTGCTGCGATGAAGGCCATGACCGCGCGTTATAACAAGTATCAGGCCCTTGAAGATGAAGTAAAAGCAAAACAGTTTTTACTTGATGATTTTGAAGATAAAACCCAATACTCATCAGTGCAGTTTTATCATGATAATACCATCAATGTTTGCCTCGAATCGTCTTATGCCTTTGTTTTGGAAGTGATGACTCAGGTGAAAAAAATACACCAAGCTGCTGGCCAACCGCTAACCCGATATCATATCGGAGCGGATGAAACAGCAGGCGCATGGGTTGATTCCCCAGCTTGTAAAGCTTTTGTTGCCAATAACGACCACGGTGTAACCAATATGAGCGACTTAGGTGCCTACTTTATTGAGCGGGTTGCGGGGATTCTTTCTAGTTTGGATATTGAAACCGCTGGTTGGAGTGACGGTATGGAGCATACTCGTAAAGCAAATATGCCTGCCATAGTTCAAGCTAATGCCTGGGATGTACTAGCTGCGGGAGGGCATAAAAAAGTACATGCCCTGACAAATCGTGATTGGCAAGTGGTGATTTCAAGCCCAGATGTGCTTTATTTTGATTTTCCTTATGAGGCCGACCCGAAAGAGCATGGCTATTACTGGGCATCGCGTCATGTAAATACTGAAAAAGTTTTTCAGTTTATGCCGGATAATCTACCAATACATGCTGAATTTTGGCTAGACAGAGAAGATAAACCCTATGTGGCTGATGACACCAACTCAGCCTTAGCAGCCGGTCAAAAGTTTTTAGGTATTCAAGGGCAATTATGGAGTGAAAATACGCGCACAGATGCACTTGCACAACATAAAATATTTCCCCGGCTATTAGCATTAGCTGAGCGGGCTTGGCACTTACCAAACTGGGCGGTGCCGTATAATTATCAAGGGGCTAAATATAGTCAAGAGACAAAGACCTTTACTGATAAAATGAAAACAGCGCGCGACCAACGTTGGCAAGTATTTGCAAATACCCTAGGGCAAAAAGAGTTTGCAAAATTAGAATTGGCAGGTATTGATTATCGCTTACCCGTTGTTGGCGCTGTGATTGAGCAAGGAGTACTCAAAGCTAATATCGCGTTTCCTGGTTTACTCATCGAATATCAAGAGCAAACTAATGATAACCAAGCGCCATCATGGCAAGTTTATAATAACCCCGTTAATGTGTCTGGCCCTGTTAATGTTCGTAGTCGTACGCTTAATGGTTTGCGAGCAGGGCGCAGTACACAGGTGTCTTATTAGTAGCTAATAGCTTGTTTTTATAGAAAATAAGGCGTTAGATACTAGGATCAACTAACGCCAAGCAAAATAATTTAGCCATAATATAAAAAAACAAATGACAACGCTGTCATTTGGCGGTAATATGAAAACAGTTGCCAATAGGCTTAACTACTTTTTACATGATAAGCTTATGCCAATTTGATTAACTTTATGCTCGCTGAGTGGGAAAGAACTTAATCAACTTGGAAGTAGCATTTATGATGTTAGGCATGGTTTAAAAAGTACGAAAATAGTAAGACATTTGAATAATGAAGCAAAACTTTGAGGTTAGTATGTTCACAAGCAGTGACAATAACAATGCGTTCTTTTTAGGCATAGATGGTGGCGGTAGTAAGTGTAAGGCTATTGTCGTAAACGCGAACAATGAAATATTAGGCACCGGAATTTCTGGGCCGGGTAATCCGTTACATGGCTTTGAACAAGCAACAAACTCGATTACTGAGTCAGCAAAATTGGCGTTAGCCGATGCTAACTTAAGCAAAATTAAATTAAATGAATTGACGGTCGGTGTTGGCCTAGCTGGGGTTAATTTACCGATATTATTTAAACAAATGCAAGCATGGCAACACCCTTTTAAGCACATGTTTTTAGCAACTGATTTATTAATTGCTTGCTTAGGTGCTCATCAAGGTGAAGATGGCGCCGTGATTATTTCAGGCACCGGCTCTTGCGGCTTTAGCTATGTAGATGGCAATGAATTTATGATTGGTGCACATGGCTTTCCTCATGGAGATAAGGGCAGCGGTGCTTGGTTTGGCTTGCAAGCGGTTAAACAGGTTTTGTTGTCATTTGATGGTGTGATTCAACCGTCAATTATGAACGAAGTCATCTTAGCTAAATTACACTGTAAAAATGATACAGCGTTAGTTGAAGCTATTGCAGGAAAATCAGCAACCTATTATGCCCAATTAGCCAATTTAGTGTTTGATGCTGCAGAGCAAGGTGACCAAATTGCATTGGCTATTGTTGCTGATGGCGCAGAATACATTAATAGTATTGCTGGTATTTTATGGTCCAAACAGCCACCACGAATGTCAATGATGGGCGGATTAACGCCACGCTTACTGCCTTGGCTTGATAAATCCCTACAAGCTAAATTGTCTGCACCATTACACCCACCAGAATTTGGCTCGGTGTTGTTTGCTCGCCAAGCATTAGCTAAACAGCAAGCCATAGCAGCAAGCGCGACACTGGCTTAATCATCATCAAAATGCAATTAGGACTCTTTTAAATGTCATCACTTCGCTTTCACGCAAAACGTTTATTTGATGGGTATAGTTTTCTTAATGATCAAGTGCTCACTATTACTGATGGTATGATTAGCGCGATTGATGAAAACATCAATGAAGTTGATGTAGCGGTATCAGGTTTAGTTGTACCCGGCTATATTGATTTACAAATTAATGGCGGCGGCGGGGTATTGTTTAATGATGAACCTTCAGTAGCAAATCTTAATACCATCATTAGCGCCCATGCTCAATTTGGCACCACTGCAATCATGCCAACCCTGATCACTGATAAAACAACCGTTATGAAGCAGGCTGCAGATGCAGTCGCCGAAGCAATTGCCAAGAAAACACCTGGAATTTTGGGGATTCACTTTGAAGGCCCCCATTTATCATTAGCTAAAAAGGGCACTCATTGCGGTGAATTGATTCGACCTATTTCAGATGATGAATGGCAAATACTGTCTCGTACAGATGTTGGCGAAGTGATGGTAACGCTAGCCCCCGAAACTGTGTCACCCGCAGATATAACACGAATGGTAAAACTCGGTATAAACGTATGCTTAGGCCACACTAATGCTGATTATACTACAGCGCAAAAAGCGGTTGATGCAGGCGCGACCGGCTTTACTCATTTGTTTAATGCCATGTCACCATTGCAAGGCCGAGAGCCCGGTGTTGTTGGCTGCGCTTTACTTAATGATCATACGCAATGTGGCTTAATTGTTGATGGTCATCATGTCGATTATGCCAGTTGCCAATTGGCGCTTAAAGCGAAACCTGCTGGAGGTGTTTTTCTTGTCACTGATGCCATGCCACCTGTGGGTACTGAAATGAAACAGTTTCCGTTGTATGACCGAACGGTTTATGTAGAAAACGGTAAATTAACATCTACCACCGGTGAGTTAGCTGGTTCCTCATTAAACATGGCAACAGCGGTTAAAAACACCCACCATCATTTGAATATGCCATTGGATGAATCATTCCGTATGGCTAGTGTTTATCCGGCAAACTACTTGTACGCAAATAAAAAGTGTGTTCGCGGACAGTTAATTGTAGGTATGCAAGCAGATATGGCTATCTTGAATCCTGATTTGAGTGTTAGTGAAACATGGATTGGCGGGAAAAAATTTAATTGATTGGCAATGTAGTCACTTAATTTAACTAATTAACGAGGAAATTATGGAAATGTCTTTGTCTACTGATAAACAGCAGCAAGGTCGCGGGCAAAGCAATGCGCTGCCAATGATTATTGTTGCAGGACTGTTTTTTATTTTAGGTTTTGCAACCTGGCTTAATGGTTCGCTAATGCCTTACTTAAAGCAGATTTTGCAGTTAAGTCCCTTTGAGGCATCCTTAATACTTTTTTCTTTCTATATCGCCGTAACATTTACCGCGCTGCCATCAGCTGCGGTTATTCGCAAAGTTGGCTACAAAAATGGTATGGCGTTAGGTATGGCAACCATGATGATTGCCGGGTTATTGTTTATTCCTGCGGCTAAAACCCAATTGTTTGCTTTGTTTTTATTTGCGCAACTCATTATGGGAGCAGGGATTACATTACTGCAAACCGCAGTTAACCCTTATGTTGTTCGCATTGGCCCAGAAGAGTCAGCCGCCGCTCGTATTTCTATCATGGGTATATTAAATAAAGGCGCGGGTGTGGTTGCTCCTATGGTTTTTACTGCACTTATCTTAAGTGGCTTTCAAGAGGTTGGTGGCGACTTAAGCCAAACACAAATCGATGATATGGCTAATTCTTTAGTTTTGCCATATTTAGGTATGGCAATGTTTTTAGGGCTATTAGCGTTAGCGGTGAAAAAGTCACCCTTACCAGAATTAGCCAGTGAAGCAGACAGTAATGAGCAGAATAACGATAACCAAGGTCATCTAAAAGAGGCATTGTCACACCCTAATTTAGCCTTAGGTGTTGTCGCGCTATTTTTCTATGTCGCTGCTGAGGTGATTGCTGGTGATACTATTGGTACGTTTGCTTTGTCATTAGGTGTGGAGAACTACACCATAATGACTTCTTACACTATGGTTTGTATGGTCATTGGCTATGTTTTAGGGATTGCACTTATTCCAAAATTCATATCTCAACAAGCAGCGTTAACTGTTTCAGCCGTTGTAGGTTTGTTACTAACAATGGGGATAGTCTTTGGCGATAATAGTTCTTTTGTAATTGCTAACACTTTACTTGGCGGTGTTGAATTGCCTGATACGCTAGTGTTAATTGCTTTTTTAGGCTTTGCTAACGCCATTGTTTGGCCAGCTGTTTTTCCACTCGCCTTGTCGGGAATGGGTAAGTTGACCAGTGTTGGCTCAGCATTACTTGTTATGGGGATTTCTGGCGGAGCATTTGGTCCATTATTTTGGAGCTTATCTTCAACAACTAGTCTAGGTGAGCAAGGGGGGTATTTAGTGTTAGCGCCATGCTATTTATTTATATTATTCTACGCGGTTAAAGGCTGTAAAATGAAAAGTTGGTAATCAATTAGTGTTAATTAGTTACGATTACTAGCAACAAGTTTATGAATATTGATAATTATCCCATCAGTATTTATAAAATAGCTCTACGGTAAAAGTTGGTTGCGTCACCAGTGATAGTGATTAACTTTGAAAGTTGAGGGTGCGTTAAACGATCATTTGGTCGACCCTAAGTCTTTGGCTTAGGGTTTTTTTGTTATTTTGCTGTATGTAATTGGCTATGTTGTAGTTGAGTGCGGGTGCAAATTATACATTTTTCAAAAAAAGGATTTAACCAAGCTTTTACTCGTCAACCAGTTAAGGGCTTTAGCATTAAGTTATTGATGAAATGAGGTGATTAACGTATTGTGGATTTTTATAAATTTATGAAAGAAGGATGAACTTCGTGTTTAAACATGAAGTGTATCCTGCTAATAAAGCTGTTATGTTTTAAAGGTGGTTCGGTGAAAAAAGTCTTATTTTCTATTACATTATTGTTAACCGTACTTGCATTAACTGTTTCATCTTATCTATACGGTGTCGATATTGGTAGTGAAGTTCAAGAAGCAAATATTCATGCCTCAGAAGCAGTACGACTTGTTCACTCAGTTAATTATGATAGTTATCATGAGCTACCTGCTGAATACCGAGAAGCAAAAATAAACGAATACATTGTCTTGATGGGAACGTTTATTGATAAACGACGTCCAACTCCTTTTTTAGATGAGATAGTCCAAGCTAATATTGAAATGTTTAAAGAAGCCGCTGACTATAGAATTCAAAACCCAGACTTAGCTAAATTTGATAAAACACTAATTCCATTTAGTAAGGAAGCTATAGCAAGGGTAAAAGAGTTATCAGTCAATGGTGAGCTAAGTGATTTAATTTTAAATAGATATATTAAAGAGTCTTATTATTACCACCTTGCTCGGAAGAGTTCGAGAAAATAAAAAATAATAAATAAAGGATAGGTTGCGCTTGCCGCAACTTAGTCCTGTTGTTGAACAAGCCCGTTGTTGATGTGTACTCTTTATAAGTAAATAAATAAAATTGCGGAGGGTTGTCTCTTTGCGGTGTTTTTTTGTCGTTTTTTTCAAGCCGAGTCTGTCTACTA
Organism: Colwellia sp. KU-HH00111; assembly: GCF_040362745.1. Lineage (NCBI taxonomy): Bacteria > Pseudomonadati > Pseudomonadota > Gammaproteobacteria > Alteromonadales > Colwelliaceae > Colwellia > Colwellia sp. KU-HH00111. The sequence goes on from NZ_BAABWO010000001.1 coordinate 517,962, forward strand.
TCACTCAGTTTAGTTGAGCAATATCGTCACGTAACTCTTTTTTGTCAGCTATATTTCGCTTATAAATAAAATCCTCACTCAGTGAATATACTGGGCGCAACAATTCCGTTTGCTTAGGCACGTCCTTGTTCTAAATCGGGTAACCAATAATCACGCGCTGCGCTCGTCGCATCAGGTATAGGGTCATGTACGCTTTACATTGAGGGCAGCAAACTCCTTGTTTGGGGGCTGGAGCTATGGGCGGCAATACCACGTGAAGCATTAGCTGTAAGCGCTTTAATGTGCGTTTAGCATTCCCGTGTAAAAACCCATAATTGCGCGCTCGTCGAAACCCTTTCGGCAGTACATGTTGCAGTACGCGCCATAAAGAATTAACTAGAATTAACTAGGCCACCCATAATTGTGGGTGGCCTGATAACTCTTAACTCATAACTCTTTAGCGTTATACAGGAAAAATTAACTGTAGCATTAAATTATATTTAGGTCTAAAATAAGTGCTTATTTAAACACTTAATTGGTGGCAATAATGAGACAAGTATTAGCTGATTGCTCAGCAAGCATATCTGAACTTAAGAAAAACCCAACAGCTTTATTAAATGAAGCAGATGGGGCTGCTATAGCAATATTAAACCATAATAAACCTGCTGCTTATTTAGTGCCTGCAGAAACTTATGAATGGTTAATGGATGTTGTCGATGATTATGAGTTAGGAAAAATAGTTGATTCTCGTCGCGGTGATTTATCCAAAGCTATAGAAGTCAGCTTAGATGACTTATAAATTAAAGTTTTTGCCTGCCGCAAAAAATGAGTGGGATAAATTAGCAGAGCCACTCAAAAAGCAATTTAAAAACAAACTGGCAGAGAGGGTAGAAAACCCACATGTCCCATCAGCTAAATTAAAGGGCTACGACTCAGTTTATAAGATCAAGTTACGCACCGCAGGCTATAGATTAGCGTACGAAGTTATTGATAACAAACTAGTTGTTTATGTTTTAGCTGTTGGTAAGCGAGATAAAAATACAATCTATAAAAAGTTAGCGTCTCGCGTTGTGTAACAATTAACTAAGCCACCCATTAGGTTAAATAAGCTAGGTTAACTAAGCCACCCATAATTACCCCCAACAAAAACTAACCGTTAATTGGCAATTATTTTATTAAAAATATTGACGCAATGATGAGGTAAATGGCTTAGTGAGCTGCTTTTATGTCCCGTAACTACATTTTTTCTGACGTTTAGGTGAATTCTTGATGAGAGTCATCCGTCACGTCGGGGAAACATTAGGCACTGTTCAAACCGGCTGAGCTTCCTGTTATAGAAGTAATAAAAAATAGTAAATTGCAGGAATCGTATACTAGGTCGGTACCTACGGTTCAGTGCTGTGAAGGGATAAGACCCTCACTCTTCTCGGTTTTTATCCCTTAGATTTCAATGATAGGCAGTATTTTTGTATCTCAATATTTACAGCCCCTAAGGTCAAATAAACACGCAATCATTTACTCTGAGGGATGTTAGTGTATATTTAGTCTACATGACTGCAATAAAATAAGAGATGTATCGATTATGGCTGTTCAACAACGTAAAGTTACCATTATTTATTATAGTGATGGTGGCTTAGAGCTTCATCATAACGTAGAAACTTTTCCTCAAAATGATGAAGGTAGAGTGATAATCCCACCGGACTTTAAAGCGGGTAAGTCTATTGTTGCAGTGTGTGATGGCGAAATCGAGATTTTAAATAAGGTTGGCGATCGTATTTTATCAGTAAATTATATTAGTTAAACGTTTCAGTTTTTATTCCCACCCACCAAACCGAATTAATAAAAAAGAGCATCATGATTATAGATGGAAAAAAAGCGGCGGCAGATCTGCGCGTAACGCTTAGTAAAGCAGTATCCGAACTTAAAGAAACTAAAGGCATTACGCCAAGTTTAACCGTAGTGCTTGTAGGGGAAGATCCAGCAAGCCAAGTGTATGTTCGTAATAAGGTCAAGCAAACAACAGAGGTCGGCATGATCTCAAATGAAATTAAATTGCCTGCCAGCACTAGCCAAACAGCACTGTTGGCACAACTTGCCCAATTAAATAATGATCATCGAGTTCATGGTATTTTAGTGCAACTGCCTTTACCTAAACATATTGATGAAAATGTGATTATTGCAGCAATTAACCCTGAAAAAGATGTTGATGGTTTCCATGCCATGAACTCAGGTCGCTTGCTTAACGGTGAGGCGGGGGCGCTAGTGCCTTGTACACCTCAAGGTTGTATTATTCTAGCTAAGCAGCAGTTAGGACATGATTTATCGGGCAAGCATGCGGTGGTTATTGGTCGTTCTAACATTGTCGGTAAACCTGTCGCGCTGTTATTACTGCAAGAAAACTGTACCGTAACTATCGCCCATTCACGTACAAAAGATTTAGCGCAAATTTGTCAACAGGCTGATATTTTGGTGGCCGCGGTTGGTCGCCCCAACTTTGTTAAAGCCGATTGGGTGAAAAAAGGGGCCACCGTGATTGATGTTGGCATCAATCGCATTGAAGATGAAAAAACAGGTAAAACAAAGCTTGTGGGCGATGTAGATTTCGCTGAGGTCAGTAAAGTTTGTGCTGGTATTACGCCAGTTCCTGGTGGTGTTGGTCCTATGACTATTGCTTGTTTATTAAAAAATACACTTGATGCGGCAAAGCTGTCTGGTTGATTAACTAAGTTTAGCCAATAAAAAACCGCAAGCATTACTAGTGCTTGCGGTTCTTTTTTTAATTAGCAGTATTTATCTCTAGTTTTTACTGTCTAACTGCTTTTCACTATATTCTAATTTTTTGTGATCTTTACCTGCTGCATCAGCAAGCTCTGCGGGCATGTAATTTTCATCATGTTTAGCCAGTACTTCACTGGCTTCAATATGTAACTCGCCTGACGGCCCACGTTCGAGCGAGCCATTGGCTACAATACCTTGCCCTTCACGGAACAAATCAGGCAATATCCCTTCGTAACGTACCGTTATCATTGGATCGTTTTTGTCAAAAACAATCGGCATTTTCATGTCTGATAAAGCAAATGTTACTTTAAGGTTATCAGGGTCACGTTTTACGGTGTTTGGTACCACTAAACCACCAATACGGATTCTTTGGCCTACACTAGGTTTGATGCCAGAGTCTTTTTTACCTTGAGTGATTTCTGAAGGAGTATAAAATAAGTCGATATTTTGGCTTAACGCATATAAAACTAGCCCCGCGACTACAGCAATACCAATAAGTACCGAGGCGACTATCGTTAAACGTTTTTTACGGCGGGGATTCATGGTGATACCTCATTTGAAGGATTGTTTTGGATATTATTAGGACGTGACTTTTGCTTACGTACTTGACGTAATTTGGCTTCGCGCTGTTGGCGTAAAGCAATGTTTTTGATGATCTGTTTATGCCCTTGAGTAGAATTAACAATAAGGGCTAAAATCAGCGCGCTTGATACTCCAAAAGATAACCAAACGTAGAAACCATAACCACCCATTGCTAGAAATGCACTAAAACTATCAAACTGCATTAGTTACTCTCCGTTGGTTTAGTTGTTGGTAACGATACTTGTGCTAGCACTAAAGCTTTAACCCAAGGACGAATGCTGTTGCGGGCTAAAATTTCGCTACGAAATCGAATACAAATAATGGTAGCCACCAGTAAAGAAAAACCAATAAAACAAAAGACAAATGGCCACAGCATATCAACAGACATTGACGGTTTGCCAAGTTTGCTGACAGTTGAGCCTTGATGCAAAGTATTCCACCATTCGACTGAATATTTGATAATAGGCAGGTTGATAACTCCTACCAGTGTTAATATGCCAGCGGCTTTTCCTGCTAAATTTTTATCCTCAAAGGCATTATGTAGCGCTATAACACCTAAATATAGAAATAATAAAATCAGCTCTGACGTTAATCTAGCATCCCAAATCCACCAAGTTCCCCACATAGGTTTACCCCATGCGGCACCCGTGAATAGGGCTATTGCTGTAAACACAGCGCCAACCGGAGCCATTGCTGCTGCAGAAGCATCGGCTAGTTTAAATTGCCATACCATCGAAGTAAAAGCTGCAACAGCCATACCAAAATAGATGCCCATCGAAAGTGAAGCTGCTGGCACATGCAAATAAAAAATACGGAAGCTATCGCCTTGTTGATAATCAGCAGGAGCAAAGGCCAAAGCCCAAACTATACCTACCGATAAAAATAATACTGTTAACGCACTCAGCCAAGGCAGGAGTTTTCCGGTGAAGTGATAACTCACTTCAGGATTCGCGTATGGATGTAGCCATTTCCACATGGAGTATGTTCTCCTTCCTTATCGTTGAAAGTTAATTGGTACTGACTTTTAAAGCGGCACTTACGGCAAATGGTGCTAAGGTTAATGAAGCAAAAAACAGTGCTGCAATTATAGCAAGTTGGCCATTGTAAGGTAACCCTAGTGCCGCAGTATCGATTGCACTAGTGGCAAATATTAACACCGGGATATATAAAGGGAGTACTAACAAGCTTAATAATACCCCGCCTTTTTTAATGCCTACCGTTAAGGCAACACCAATAGCCCCTAATAAACTTAACACCGGAGTACCGAGTAACAGCGTTAGCATTAATGCGCCGTAACTGTGTTCATTTAAATGTAAAAGCACTGCTAGTAATGGCGCGATTATAATCAGTGGTAGCCCTGTAATTAACCAGTGTGCGACAATTTTTGCCAGCACCAAAATAAAAATAGGCTGGGGGCTTAAAAGCATCTGCTCTAAAGAGCCATCGTCGTGATCCGACTTAAATAGTCTATCTAAAGATAATAAGGTTGCTAATAAGGCTGCAACCCAAATAATCCCAGGTGCAATACGGCTTAAGGTCTGCTCTTCAGGGCCTATTCCTAAAGGAAATAAGGTAATGACGATAACAAAAAATAATAGCGGGTTAATAATGTCGTCTTTGTGTCGCATCGCAATGGTTAAATCACGTTTGAGCACCAACGAAAACACAGCCCGGTAAGATAAATTAGCAGCTTGCATTATTCACTCAATTCTTTTGTTATTGTTAATCTTTGCACGTTAATCTTCTTCACAGGCTACTCATCAATATATTCTAACGTTATTTTTTTAATTTGTGTTGGCTCAAAGGTGAGTAAATCTTGATGAGTGGTTAAAATTACGCAGCCACCTTGTTCAATATGGTTTTTAAATAACAGCTCTAACGCTTGTACACCTTGCTTGTCGATGGCGGTAAAAGGTTCATCTAAAATCCAAATTTTTGCATTGGATTGATATAACCGCGCCAGCGAAATTCGTCTATGCTGGCCAGCGCTTAGGTGTGAAGCTAAGCTATGCTCGAACCCTGTTAAATTTACTTCGGCTAAGGTTTGTTCGATGTTTATCACATCCTTGTTACCACCGTGTAAAGCAAGGTTAAAACCTAAATTTTCAATTGCACTCATTTCGCCTTTAACTCCCGGTAAATGGCCGAGGTAAAGTAGGTTTTGATGAAATTCTTCGCGGGCTTGACTAACAAGTTGACTGGTAAAAAACACATCCCCTTCATAGGGTTGAGAAAGACCAGCTAAAATACGCAACAAACTGGTTTTTCCTGAGCCGTTAGGCCCTTCTACTTGCACAATATCGCCCGAGTAAATCTCGATATTGAGCTTATCAAACAATAAACGTTCCTCGCGGATACACGTTAAGTTTGTGGCGCTGAGTAATGCCGGTGTTTGAGTTGATGGTTGATTTGCAGACAAAGTAGTTATTTCTCAATTATGTTGTAGCGAAGTTTAACTGATGTTTGTCAGTGACTTTTTGATTTGGATCGTATTATCTCTTTGAGCAATATCATACCATAGCACACCTAAATATTTGCACATTTAGTTACCTACGAATTTGTAACATTAAGAAACAATTGTCACGGTATAAGCGCTAAAGCTTTGCCTGATCTTTTATTTAAGTGTGCTAGAATTGCCCGACTGTTTTTGGTTTAGCGCTATCGCTAAATGTCACAGAAAGAATTAAGAGTAACGGAGAAATAAATGAATTCCCAACTTTTGCCAGAGCTGCTTCCTGGGTTATTTCCAGAATTAGGTCATATTGCTTTGGTTATCGCGCTGGCGTTTGCTTTATGCTTAAGCGTGATCCCTATGATTGGCGTTCACAGCGCGCAACAAAAATTAATGAGCTATGCTAAACCATTGACGTTTGGTATGTTTATATTTACAGCGATAAGCATTGTTATTCTTGGTTATAGTTTTGTCATTGATGACTTCTCTATTAAGTACATAGCGAGCCACTCTAATAGTCATTTACCTTATTATTTCAAAATCAGCGCCGTTTGGGGGGGGCATGAAGGCTCCTTATTACTTTGGGTGTTTTCACTCACCGCTTGGACTATGGCGGTGGCTCAGTTTTCAAAAAATATTGAACAAGAATTTATTGCCCGTGTACTTGCGGTTATGGGCATGATTGCCGTTGGTTTTATTGCCTTTACTTTACTAACATCAAATCCATTTGAGCGTTTATGGCCGAATGTACCTATGGAAGGGCGAGATTTAAACCCATTGTTACAAGATGTAGGATTAATTGTACATCCCCCATTATTGTATTTGGGGTATGTAGGTTTTGCTGTGGCCTTTGCGTTTGCAGTAGCTGCATTAATGTCTGGTAAAATGGATGCTGCATGGGCTCGATGGTCTCGTCCTTGGACGGTGGGTGCTTGGATGTTTTTAACCTTGGGGATCGCCCTAGGAAGTTGGTGGGCATATTATGAACTTGGCTGGGGAGGATGGTGGTTTTGGGATCCAGTTGAGAACGCATCGTTTATGCCATGGTTAGTGGGTACTGCGCTTATTCATTCACTAGCGGTAACAGAAAAACGGGGTACTTTTAGAAATTGGACCGTATTACTTGCTATATTCGCGTTTAGTTTAAGTTTATTAGGCACCTTTTTAGTTCGCTCAGGGGTTATTACGTCAGTGCACTCCTTTGCTGCAGATCCCTCACGTGGTGTATTTATTCTAGTGTTACTTGCCATTGCGGTAGGCGGGTCATTGACCTTGTATGCATTCAGAGCAAGCAATGTTGCAAGTTTCAGTCGTTTTTCATTATATTCAAGAGAAACTGCGTTATTGTTATGTAATGTTATTTTAGTGGTTGCCACTGTAACCGTTTTACTAGGAACCCTGTACCCATTGTTAGTTGATGCTATGGGCTATGGTAAAATTTCAGTTGGTCCTCCTTATTTTAATGCGGTTTTTGTACCCATCATGAGTTTATTATTTGTGATTATGGGAATAGGGCCACTTATTCGTTGGAAAAAAGCAAAAAAAGGTGAGTTGCGTAAGCAAATCTTTAAACCTTCGGTGTTTAGTATTGCCTTTGGTGTTCTTTTCCCAATGGTTTATGGCGGTGAGTTCAACGTGCTCGTTGCTATGGGTATGACATTAGCTTCATGGGTGTTCTTAGTCGTAGTCAAAGAATTATTGAATCAATATAAACACAGAAGCGCCTTAAGTTTAAGTCAATGGGGTATGACCATAGCGCATGCCGGTATTGCGGTCACTATTGTAGGCGTCACGCTAGTCTCTAGTTATGAGAGTGAAACTAATGTAAAAATGGCGGTTAATGAAAAAGTTGAAATTTCTGGTTATCAAATTGAATTTAATGGCATAAAACACGTTGAAGGACCTAATTATAGTGCAGAGCAGGGACAAATTAATGTCTATAAAGGGGATGATTTTATTGCCTTGTTATTGCCAGAACGACGAGCCTATCGTGTTCAATCAATGGGAATGACTGAAGCTGGTATTGATGGTGGCTTATTTAGAGATATTTATGTTGCTTTAGGTGACCCACTTGAGGGCGGTTCATGGGCAATTCGCGTTCATTATAAACCCTTTGTTCGATGGATTTGGCTGGGCGCTTTATTTATGGCATTTGGTGGTGTTTTAGCCATGATGGACAAACGCTATCGGGTTAAAAGAACCGTAAAAAATAGCCGTCGCAGCAGTGAAAATGTACAAGCTGCTGATGTTAAACCTAGTATTCAAGCTGTATCGGAGTTGTCTTAAGTGAATAAAATTATTCGTTTTTTACCCTTGGTTTTAGTCATTGCATTAGGGGTGGTACTTTATCGTGGCTTATCGTTGAACCCAAATGAAATGCCTTCGGCAATGATAGGCAAAGCTATGCCTGATTTTTCTTTGTCAACATTAAATGATGCAGAAAAAATGGTCACTAAAGCTGACTTTGTTGGCGATATTGTTTTATTAAACGTTTGGGCAACTTGGTGTCCAACCTGCAAATATGAGCATCCTTATTTGCTTGAGTTATCAAAAAATCCTCAAGTAAAACTTTATGGCATAAATTACAAAGATGAGCGATTGCCTGCCCAGCAATGGTTAACGCATTATGAAGATCCTTATCAGTTTTCTGTTTTCGATGATCAAGGATTACTTGGGGTTAAATTAGGGGTGTTTGGCGCACCTGAGACTTTTGTTATCGATCATCATGGCATCATTCGTAAACGCTTTGCTGGAGCCATTGATGTGCGTGTATGGCGCAAAGAATTTGAACCGTTAATACAGCAGTTAATCACTGAAAAACAACAGGGTAAATAATGATGTTTGCAGGTAAGCTATTAAATCAGGTGTTACTCACTGTTATTATGATGGTTATAACGTTGATAGTAACAACTAGTCTAGGAATGAGCTCAGTACAAGCCAGTCCAGTAGAGACATTTGAATTTCAAGATGAAGTCACCAAAGTGCGTTTTCAAGCGTTAAGTAAAGAGCTTCGCTGTCCTAAATGTCAAAATCAAAACCTAGCTGACTCAAACTCAACGGTTGCTTCAGCGCTACGTTTAGATTTGTATAACTTATTAATTCAAAATAAATCCGATGCAGAAATTGTCGACTTGATGGTGGATCGCTATGGTGAGTTTGTTTTATATCGACCTCGTGTATCAAGCGTTACTTATATTCTTTGGTTTGGTCCTGCATTATTAATACTAATTGGTATTATTATAGTGATCGTTATTTTAAGAAAAAAACCAGTGAGTAAAGAAAGCTTATCGTTAAATACAGAGCAGCAGCAAAAATTAGATCAATTATTAACACCAAGTGATAATAACGTCTCCTCGTCAAAATCAGCTTCAGCACAAAAAGAGTAAGTCATTATTATGGAAATTGTATTTATCCTCCTCGCTTTTATTGCTTTATTATTAATTGTGATTTGGCGACCATTGTTTAAACAAGAAAAAAATCAACAAAATGCTGAGCTTGTTGCTAGCACCCAAAAAGGTGTTCGTGAGCAAACCAATATTGATTTATATCATGAGCATAAGTCGGAAATAGAAAGAGATTTCAACGAAGGAGCTATTGACGAAGAGAACTATCAATATTTGTTGGCCGAACTTGATAAGAGTTTATTGCAGGATGTAAGTGCCACTGAAAGCGATAACAATAGCGCAACTAGCACTAAACCTTTTAGTGTTCTGTGGCCGATATCTTTATCTATATTTGTACTGGTATTTTCAGTTGCTTTGTATGTAAAACAAGGCACTTTAGCGACCTTAATGAGTTCGCCAACACCCGCACAGGCGAACCAACAAAGCGCTATGTCGGCAGAACAACAAGAACAAAACCGTCAAGAGCAAATGCTAGCCTACATTGACAAAATGCAGCAACATTTAGATGCTAATCCAGAAGATAGCGAAGCTTGGTATAACTTGGGGCAAACCTTTGTTGGAGCCGGCGAGTTTGATTTTGCCATTAAAGCATTTGAGCAAGTGATACGTATTGAAGGTGAGCATGCCGATTTGCTCGGTGCTATTGCCCAAGCCAGTTATTATAAAAATAATCAACAAATTGATGAGCATGTTCAAACATTAATTGATAGAGCGCTTGCATTGGATATTAATGACCCGTCCACTAACATTTTATTGGGTATGCACCATTTTATGGGGCAAAAATACCAGCCGGCAATTGAGTATTGGCAGCGAGTGATTGATGCAAATAAGCCAGGTGTGAATATCGCAGCCTTGCAAGAAGCCGTTAATGAAGCAAAAAAACGCATCAATATGCCTGCTAGCAGCTCAGCGCTTGAATCCTCTGCTTCTCAAGTAGTTGATGGCCCACAATTAAAAGTAAGAGTGAGTCTATCTGAAGAAATTTTATCTCAATTGTCACAAGATGAAGATAAAGTGGTTTTTGTTTATGCGACACCAACTAGTGGCAAGCGTGTGCCGTTAGCCGCGTTGAAATTAATGGCAAGTGATTTACCTAAGGTAATAACCTTAGATAATAGTAATGCTATGTCTGCACAAAGTAACTTAAGTAGTGTCACTAACGTACATCTCTATGCGGTTGTTTCTAAACAGGGGGCTGCAGGCATTAAACCCGGAGATTATAAAGCTGAACTACATAATGTTGCGGTTAATGACAATGCTGACACTATTAATTTGGTGATTAATAGCCTTGTAGAATAACGGGTAGTGTTAACAGCTAAAAGTACATCAAGTGCAAATGGCCCTTAACTATCTTGGCTATCGTAATGACTTATAGTTTTAGACAAGGGGTGAAAAAGCCTTGTCGGTTGGACTTCATTCTGACAAAGTAAATAAATCGCCCATATTAATGAGCTTTGGTTTTATTATGTGCAAAAAGTGCAAAAATATTGGCTATTGAAATGACATATTAAACGATCAATCTAACTTGAAAATAAGAGATAAATGAAATCACGTTTTAGCGCTAAAAAAGACAGAAATCAATCAGTAAAAACTGGTGTATTGTTAACCAATTTGGGCTCACCAGAGCAGCCAACAACACAAGCAGTACGTACTTATTTACGCGAGTTTTTATCCGATCCGCGCGTGGTCGAAATTCCGCGTATTATATGGTTGATAATACTCCATGGTATTATTTTGCGTGTCCGTCCGAAAAAATCGGCAAAGCTTTATCAAAGTGTATGGACAGAGCAAGGCGCGCCTTTAGTAGTGACGAGCCAAGCCCAAAAACAAAAAGTGGCAGCCAAACTCGCTCAACAATACGGTGATGATGTTATTGTTGATGTTGCAATGCGTTACGGTGAGCCTTCAATTGCTAAGGTATTAGAAAAATTTCAGCAGCAAGGTGTTGAAAACCTAGTGGTATTGCCGCTCTATCCGCAATATGCAGGGCCGACAACAGCTTCTACTTTTGATGCTGTTAGCAACGTTTTGCAAACATGGCGTTATGTGCCTAGCCTACACTTTATTAACAGCTACCATAATAATGATTTGTATATTCAAGCGTTGGCTAATACGGTCAGTGAACATATTGACAAGCATGGAACACCAGATAAATTAGTGTTGTCTTATCATGGGATGCCTGAATTGTTCTATCAATCCGGTGATCCCTATTATGACTTTTGCAAAATAACCACCGAGTTACTGAAGGACATGCTGCTTAGTCGCTCTGAGCAACTAAAGTCAGAGTCGTTTGTGATGACTTTTCAATCACGCTTTGGTAAAGCACAATGGTTGCAACCTTATACTGATGTTACACTTGAACAATTAGCGAAAGATGGGCACAAACACATCGCTATTATTAGCCCAGCCTTTAGTGCAGACTGTTTGGAAACACTAGAAGAGCTTGAGTGTGAAAACCGTGAAGTGTTTATGGAGGCGGGCGGTGAACAATATCACTATATACTCGCGTTAAATGATCGTGAAGATCATGTCGCAGCCATAGTCGATGTATTAGCACCTACTCTGGATAGTCTCTCCCTTGATTGAACGAAGCTGGCATTATCAAGGCGTTCCTGAGTAAAGTGCATAGGCACCAAATAAAATCACATTACAACAAAAAAAATAAGGTCAGGTTATGAAATCATTTACTCTGGGCAAACTCGCCTTGATTACCCTTTGTTCAACAGCAATATTAACTGGTTGCGAAGATAAAACGGCATTAGTAAAAGATCCAGCAACACCTAAGGTGATGACGATTGCCCAACAGGCGAAAAAAATAGCGAAAGAAACCATCATTGTCGACACCCATATCGATGTTCCTTATCGTCTTGAGGAAGAATATGAAGATGTCAGCAAAGCCACCGAAAAAGGTGATTTTGATTACCCAAGAGCGGTTAAAGGTGGTTTAGATGCTGCGTTTATGTCAATTTACATCCCATCTAAGCTGCAAAAAACAGGTGGTAGTAAAGCATTAGCAGATAAACTTATTGATGACGTTGAAGCAATTGTCAAACAATCACCGGATAAATTTGCCTTAGCTTATTCCACACAACAAGTGCAAGATAACTTTGCCAACGGTCTAATTTCATTGCCCATGGGCATGGAGAATGGCAGTCCAATCGAGGGCGATTTAGCTAATTTACAACATTTTTACCAACGTGGTATTCGTTACATTACTTTGGCTCATGCTAAAACAAATCATATTTCAGACTCCTCTTACGATGAAAATCGACCTGCTCAAGGGCTCACTGACTTTGGTAAACAATTAATTGTTGAAATGAATAACCTTGGGGTCATGGTCGATATCTCTCATGTCTCAGATCAAGCGTTTTATCAAGTGATGGAAATCAGTAAAGTGCCGGTCATAGCCTCGCATTCATCAGCTCGACATTTTACGCCTGGTTTTGAGCGCAATATGTCAGATAAAATGATCACCTTACTAGCAAAAAATGGTGGGGTCATTCAAATGACCTTTAGCGGGATTTTTACTTCTCAAAAATTCAGGGAGCAAAGTGCTGCCTATAAATTACAAAAAGCAGACTTCATTAAAGTAAATAATTTAGATGAAGCGCTTGAAGCGGATCAAAATAAAATTGATGAATTTGAAGCTGCGTATGAATTACAACACCCTTATGATGTTGGCACCTTGGGGTTAGTGCTTGATCATTTTGATCATGTGGTTAAATTAGTGGGTATAGATCATGTCGGTATAGGCTCAGATTTTGATGGAGTGAGTGGTATTCTTCCACAAACATTAAAAGATGTTTCAGGTTACCCAAATTTAATTGAAGGTTTATTGCAGCGCGGATATAGCGAACCAGACATTAAAAAATTACTGTCGGGTAATTTAATGCGAGTATGGCAACAAGTTGAGGAGTACGCAGCTAAACACTGATCGTAATGATATTGACACTGTATAAAATAACAGTAAAATATCGATATGAAGAAAATAATTCATATCGATATGGACTGCTTTTATGCAGCGGTAGAAATGCGGGATTTTCCGCACTATAGAAGTATTCCGTTAGCTGTTGGCGGTGACGGCCCTCGCAGTGTACTTTGTACATGTAATTATCAGGCGAGAAAATTTGGTGTTCGCTCGGCTATGTCGGCTATTAAAGCCAAACAGCTGTGTCCAGAGTTAACCATAGTGCAAGGTAGAATGGCAGTCTACAAAGCAGTGTCAGTACATATTCGTGAAATTTTTGCCCGTTATACTGATCTCATCGAGCCGTTATCGCTTGATGAGGCTTATTTAGATGTTACCAACTCAACGATGTGCCAAGGCAGCGCTACCCTTATTGCTGAAAAAATAAGGCACGATATATTCAATGAACTTAAGCTAACAGCATCAGCGGGTGTTGCTCCAAACAAATTTATTGCTAAAATAGCCAGTGATGAAAATAAACCTAACGGTCAATGTGTTATTTCTCCTCAACAGGTTTCAGAATTTGTTGAACAATTGTCCTTGAAAAAAATCCCAGGTATTGGCCCTAAAACCTATCAAAAATTACAATCTTTGGGCTTTACCACGTGTGCGGATGTTAGAGCCTCCTCGGTAGCTAAGCTTAATACTATTGTTGGAAAATTTGCTTCGAGTTTATATCAAAAAGCCCATGGCATTGATAATCGAGAACTTGATGTCAGCAGACAACGAAAGTCATTAGCTATAGAAACTACACTGGCAAGTGATATCTATACCGAAGCCGAATGTTTAACTGTTATTGAGAGTTTGCATCCGAAGCTATTAGCACGACTAGCGAAAGTAGAGGGCAGAAAAATTGTACGCCAAGGTATTAAAGTAAAGTTTAACGACTTCAACCAAACCACCGTTGAACAGCAGAATATAGCGCCTGAGCTTGATGTTTATCACACCTTATTAACCAAAGCGTTAACTCGAGGAAAAAGCAGAGGCGTGCGTTTGCTTGGTTTAACCTTAGGCTTTGCAGATGAGGATAATCTAGTGACCGAACTGCAAGCAAGGCAATTAACCTTATTGTGAACCACAACTTAAAACGATAATAGTAGTAAACAAGTCTATGGATATTGATGAAAATCAAAAATCAGCAAAGAAAAAACCGCCAAATCAAACGGCAATACAATGTGGTGTAGGTTTATTGGCGAGACGTGAACACTCTGAGTTTGAATTGCGTCAAAAGCTTTCTGCCCGAGAATACGAGGCAAATGAGATTGAATTAGCCATTGAGCGATTACTTGAAAAAAACTATCTGTGTGATACTCGCTTTGCTCAAAGTACCTGTCGATACCGAGTTAATCGGGGGTATGGCTGGCGATATATTGCCAATGAGCTGAAACAGAAGGGGGTTTGTTCAACTATTATTCAACAATTGCAGAAAAATTGCGAAATTGATTGGTATCTTCAAGCTGAGCTTGCGTATAATAAGCGTTTTGGCGAGCAATGGGAGAGCGAGGCCCAAGTAGACCAAAAAATGCAAGCCAAAAAAATACGATTTTTGCAATATCGCGGATTTTCATCTGATGAAATTTTTGCGATAGTAAGTAGTAACACTAGTAAGCACGCACGCTAGTAGTTAGTAATTATTGAACAAACAGAATGATTAAGGTTCCCATGATTAAAAGCACCGCCGAAGTACGTCAGGCATTCTTAGATTTTTTTGCCACCAAACAACATCAAATTGTTAAAAGTAGCTCATTAGTACCTGGTAATGATGCAACCTTACTATTCACCAACGCTGGAATGGTTCCTTTTAAAGATGTTTTTCTAGGCGCTGAAAAACGCAGTTACACTCGTGCTACTTCAGCACAACGCTGTGTGCGCGCTGGTGGTAAGCATAACGATTTAGAAAACGTTGGTTATACCGCTCGTCACCATACTTTTTTTGAAATGTTAGGTAATTTCAGTTTTGGCGATTATTTCAAAGAAGATGCTATTCGGTTTGCATGGGAATTTTTAACCGTTATTTTAGGGCTGCCTAAAGAAAAGTTATTAGTTACTATTTATGCTGACGATAACGAGGCTTTTGCCTTTTGGAATAATGAAATAGGCGTGCCGGCTGAAAAAATTATTCGCATTGGTGATAAGTCAGCAGATAAAAAATATGAATCAGATAACTTCTGGTCTATGGGTGACACTGGGCCTTGTGGCCCATGTTCCGAAATATTTTATGATCATGGTGAAGATATCTGGGGCGGTCCTCCAGGGTCGCCAGAAGAAGATGGTGACCGCTTTATAGAAATATGGAATATCGTTTTTATGCAGTTTAATCGTCAAGCAAATGGCGATATGGAGCCATTACCTAACCCATCAATTGACACTGGTATGGGATTAGAGCGTATTTCAGCTATTATGCAAAATGTGCACAGCAATTATGAAATCGATTTATTCCAAGCATTGATTAAAGATACGGCTGAATTATTATCTTGTGATGATTTAAACAATAAATCGTTACGCGTGATTAGCGATCATATTCGCTCTTGTAGTTTCTTAATTGTCGATGGTGTTGTCCCATCAAATGAAGGTAGAGGATATGTGCTTCGTCGTATAATACGTCGTGCTATTCGTCATGGTCATAAGCTTGAAGCAAAAGAACACTTCTTCCATAAATTAGTAAAATCGCTAATAACGCAAATGGGCGAGGCCTACCCAGAATTAGTGCAACAACAAGCCACTATTGAAAAACTGTTACGTATAGAAGAAGAGCAATTTGGTCGTACTTTAGATCGAGGTATGTTAATGCTTGAAGAGGTATTAACTAATTTATCTGGCGATACTATTAATGGTGATGATGTATTTAAACTCTATGATACTTATGGTTTTCCTGCGGATTTAACGGCTGATATCGCCCGTGAGCGCCATTTAAATATTGATCACGAAGGATTTGATCGCGCAATGGGCGAGCAACGTGAACGCGCCCAGCAAGCTAGTCAGTTTGGTACAGACTATAATCAACAGTTAAAATCTGATCATAAAACTGGTTTTAAAGGCTACAATAATCATTCATATTCTGCCACTGTGGTGGAGTTGTTCAACGACCAAGATCAAGAAGCAGTGAACCAGCTGAGTGCTGGAGAACAAGGATTAGTTATTTTAGATAATACCCCTTTTTATGCTGAGTCAGGTGGTCAGGTTGGTGACTCTGGTTTATTGCACCTTGATGGCGGAGTGTTTGAGGTTGAAGATACGATTAAACTTGGTAACGCTTTCGCTCATAAAGGGGTGGCGCGTACCGATGTTGGTTTAAATCGTCGAGTTAAAGCTGAAATTGATAGCAAACGCCGCGCAGCAATTATTAAAAATCATACAGCAACACATCTGCTGCATGCTGCTTTACGCAAAGTTTTAGGTCAACATGTGACCCAAAAAGGCTCCTTATGTGATAGCGACAAATTACGTTTTGATTTCGCTCATTTTGAAGCCATGACGGCTCAAGAATTATATGATGTTGAACAGCTAGTCAATGATGAAATACGACGTAATCACGCTAAAGAAACAGAATCTATGCATATTGATGAGGCGAAAGAAAAAGGTGCGATGGCACTCTTTGGCGAAAAGTATGATGATGAAGTACGCGTGGTCACATTAGGTGATTTTTCTACTGAGCTTTGTGGTGGTGTGCATGTTGAGCGTACCGGTGATATTGGATTATTAAAAATAGTCTCAGAATCCGGTATTGCTGCAGGCGTAAGACGTATTGAAGCGGTTACGGCTACTGGGGCATTAGCCTTTATTAACGAGCAAAGTGCCCGCTTAGCGAAAGTGGCAGGCTTAGTTAAAGCAGATGTGTCTAGCGTTGACAGTAAAGTTGAACAGTTAATTAACCGTTCTAAACTTCTAGAGAAAGAAATTAGCCAATTAAAGCAAGAATTAGCGGCACAGGCTGGCTCAGATTTAGTCAGTAAAGCAATTGATATCAACGGGATTAAAGTACTTATTGCGGATTTAGATGGCATAGAAAGTAAAGCCTTACGCCCTATGGTTGATGAGCTGAAAAATAAAATGCAATCAGGCATTATCATGCTTGCTACTGCAAACGAGGGCAAAGTTGGGTTAATTGCAGGGGTGACCAAAGACTTAATCGGTAAAGTTAAAGCTGGTGAGTTAGTGAATATGGTTGCTCAGCAAGTGGGTGGTAAAGGGGGAGGCCGACCCGATATGGCACAGGCTGGAGGAAGCCAACCTGAAAATATTGCCAAAGCGCTGGCTTCGGTTCAACCTTGGTTAAATGAAAAATTAAACTAATCACTGTTTTCTATAGTTAACACCAAAAACCAATGCTAACCACATTGGTTTTTTTGTAAGTAGATTATATGAAATTTGTCTTTAGGCACCTTTGGCTGAATTTTAATCAGAAATGTTATCTGGGTGTTAAGCTAAATCAATAAAGCGATAAATAGCATAAAAAAACGGCTTTTAGCTCTATTCAAAGTAAAGCTAACCTTGATAGAATGGCGTTTCATTTTAATTAATTTTGGTATTGGAACTTAAATTAATTAAAAAGTGGATTTTTTCATAATATTTACTATTACTTATAGTGTATTACGGAAAAAAGACTAACTTCATATATTACTAGCTTATATATATTTATTTAGTGATTCTCAATTTAAAAAAAGGAAGATGCAATGTTAATATTAACACGACGCGTTGGTGAGACATTAATGATCGGTGATGAAGTCACTGTTACCGTCTTAGGCGTTAAAGGAAATCAGGTAAGAATAGGTGTTAATGCGCCAAAAGAAATCTCAGTACATCGTGAAGAAATTTATATGCGAATTCAAGCTGAGAAGGACGATAATGAAGGAGCTGGCAACGTATAATTTGTATACTTCAATCGTTCATATATAAAAAGCACCATAGCCAATGGTGCTTTTTTTATGGGCTAAAATTAGCCGGGAGTGGATGAAAATCGACAGAATTGAGTGAATTGTCAACAAACAGTTAGAAATTATCAATAAATTCATAAAAAAGTTTGACTTATTTTTGAGATCCATTAATATTCGCACCCACTGGAGAGGTGGCCGAGTGGCCGAAGGCGCTCCCCTGCTAAGGGAGTATCTGGTTTATCCCGGATCGAGGGTTCGAATCCCTCCCTCTCCGCCATTATTTAACTTAGGTTGGTAATGGCTGCGAAATGAAAATTCGCGAATCGGGTAAGTAACGATTTAAATAATATCTTAATTGCGGATCCGTTGTCAGTTGGATAGATTATCTAATGTTGCTGGCTACGAACTGAGTTCGCGAATCGGGTAAGTAACGATTTAAAAAACATCTTAATTGCGGATCCGTTGTCAGTTGGATAGATTATCTAATGTTGCTGGCTACGAACTGAGTTCGCGAATCGGGCAAGTAACGATTTAAAAAACATCTTAATTGCGGACGCGTAGCTCAGCTGGATAGAGTACCTGGCTACGAACCAGGCGGTCGCAGGTTCGACTCCTGCCGCGTCCGCCACTTTTCTTCAAGTGGAAAAATAATGAAGATAAGCTAATATTAAAGCTGAAAAAATAAATATGACCGCGGACGCGTAGCTCAGCTGGATAGAGTACCTGGCTACGAACCAGGCGGTCGCAGGTTCGACTCCTGCCGCGTCCGCCACATTCTTTCGAGAAGTTAAGAAACCAATCTTTTGATTGGTTTTTTTTCGCCTACAGATTATACCAATCTCACTAACTATGTGATCATTTCTACTGGTTAAAACAACCAACTACGGCGTTATTTATTTAACAATTAGAACAACTAGTTATTAAAATAAATGCCTTGTATTTGGCTGTTTTTCCTGCGTATAAAATAGATCACCTAATTAATGAAACTGGTATTACTCAATGGTAGACCATGAGTGCGTAGCTCAGCTGGATAGCATATGACTAGGTGAAAGCTGGCTACGACTGAATCCCTTTGCGGTCACAGGTTCGACGCCTTCAGTAATCGCCACATTCTTTCATTGAGCATTTAAGGCTGAACGAGTATGTCACTAGTAATATCACTAACCTTGGTGACGCCTGTTAAGGCCATTGCAACACGTAACTCATTTTCAAATTGTGTCAGTAACTGACTTACTCCTTGTTCACCATTAGCAGCTAATGCGTAAGCCCATGCACGCCCAAGCAAACAGGCATCAGCACCTAAAGCTAAAGCCTTTACCACATCAAAACCACTACGAATTCCACCATCGATTATTATCTTGCACTGTTTATTGACCGCAGTGACAATCTCGGGGAGCACGGTTAATGAGCCTTGCGCACAATCTAATTGGCGTCCTCCATGATTGGACACTACAATAGCATCTGCACCAAGCTTGACTGCATTTTTTGCGTCATCACTGTCTAAAATGCCTTTAATAATTAAATTTCCTGACCAGTTATCTCGAATCCACTGAAGATCGTCCCAGGTCATACTAGGATCAAACTGATTATCGACCCAGCCTTTAAAATCATCTAGGGAGTGGGCATTTGGCACCGCAGCAGATAAATTACCAAAGGTTAATGGTTTGCCTCTAATTGCAACATCCCAAAGCCATTTAGGATGGCTAACCACGTCAGCGCCCCGCTTGAAGAGACTGAGTATACTTTTGCTAGTAGCACTTGATGATAAGCCATTTCGTATGTCGCGGTAGCGCTCTCCTAACACGGGTAAATCTACTGTTAATATGAGTGTTTCACAACCTGCATTTTTAGCTCTGGAAAGCAAATTAATGGCATAGTTTCGGTCTTTTATTACATACAGTTGAAACCAAAAGGCTTGCTCCGTTTGGGCTTTTAATTCCTCGATAGAACAAATACCAACGGTAGAAAGGCAAAAGGGAATATTGTGTGTAACTGATGCTGTTAACGCCTGTTGCTCACCTCTTCTTGCAAAGCAGCCAGCCAAACCGATAGGTCCAAGAATTATCGGCAAGTTAATGCTATGGTTAAATAAGGTCATACCGAGATCTATTTTGCTCACATCACGCAAGATCTTTTGACGCAAAAAGAGTTTGGCAAAAGCATTGATATTATTGGCTAAGGTAATCTCTTGATAACTACCACCGTCAATATAGTCAAATAACTGTCTTGGAAGTCGTTTTTTCGCAAGTAAGCGAAAGTCTGCCGTGTTTGCTGGTGCAATAGCTAAGCTGCTAGATGTCATTAGGTAGTGACCTTAGATAATAGGTTGAAAAACATCCTAATTTAGTTTGATACAGATAACAAGTGTGTTGATGTTTTTATCTGACAATGAATAATATGCAATATAAATGAATAAAAGCATCTTTAAGGTATATTGTATAATATAGGTGTTTTTTCTCCTGAATAGTAGATATTCACTGAAATAATATTGTATACAGTATCTTATTTATGCAGTTTTGTTTGAATATTTAGTAAAAAAGACTGAATATAAGACAAAATGATACTTGACGAAAAATTATTTTTCTGAAACTGCAAAATAATGTTTGTTTTTAATAATTGGAGTGATTATTCTAATTTCTTAAATTTTCGAGTGAGAACAAAAAATGAACAATATGGAGCAGCAGTTTTTAGAAGCTGGAACACTTATGCTGGCTGGAATGGTATTTGTATTCGCTTTCTTAAGCTTATTGATTATCTTTATTAACACAGTACTAGCAAAGTTGGCGGTTAAATTTCCAGATCCAATTGTAGCCACTTCAACTCGCTCAAACAAAGATAATAAAAAAGCAGCCAGCGGTGATATATCACCTGCTATTGTGGCAGCAATTAGCGGCGCGGTAACTCGCTATCGCCAACAACACTCTCAACAACTTTCTGTTGCACAGAAAGTAAAAAAATAAGGGCACAATCATGAGCAAACCATTAGGTATTACCGAAGTTGTCTTAAGAGATGGCCATCAATCAATTTTAGCAACACGTCTTCGTTTAGCAGATATGTTGCCAATTGCCCCAACCTTAGATGAAATTGGTTATTGGTCTATTGAGTCTTGGGGTGGGGCAACATTCGACTCTTGTATTCGCTATTTAGGTGAGGATCCTTGGGAACGCATTCGTGCATTGAAGAAAGCTATGCCTAACACCAAACAACAAATGCTGTTTCGTGGACAAAATATTTTAGGCTATCGCCACTATGCTGATGATGTTGTAGAAAAGTTTGTTGAACGTGCACATATTAATGGTATTGATGTATTTCGTATTTTCGACGCTATGAATGATGTGCGTAACTTACAAACATCGATAAAGGCTGCGGTAAAAGTTGGCGCGCATGCTCAAGGTACATTAAGTTATACCGAAAGCCCTGTCCATACGCTTGAGGGTTGGATTACCATGGCTAAGCAACTTGAAGACATGGGAGCACACTCTTTATGTATCAAAGATATGTCTGGTTTATTAAAGCCCTACAACGCTGCCGAATTAATTAGCAAGTTAAAAGAAAGTATTTCTTTGCCTATTGCACTCCACTGTCATGCAACAACAGGGTTAAGTATTGCTACCCAGATGAAAGCGATTGATAGTGATATAGATGTCATTGATACCTCTATCTCGTCAATGAGCATGACCTATGGTCATTCACCAACAGAAACCATTGCCTCTATTGTTGACGGTAGTGAACGTGCTACAGGCTTAAATATTGAAAAAATGGCTGAAGTTGCGGCATATTTCCGTGATGTGAGAGAAAAATATGCAGAATTTGAAGGGAGCTTAAAAGGTGTTGATGCGCGTATTTTAACAGCACAAGTGCCTGGTGGCATGTTAACTAACATGGAAAACCAGCTTAAAGAGCAAGGTGCAGCCGATAAATTTGATGAAGTATTAACTGAAATCCCTAAAGTACGTAAAGATTTAGGGTATATTCCTCTCGTTACCCCTACCTCACAAATTGTCGGCACTCAAGCTGTGCTTAATGTCCTTACAGGTGAGCGCTATAAATCTATCACCAAAGAAACCTCGGGTGTTTTAAAAGGTGAATATGGGGCGACAGCTGCGCCGGTTAATGCTGAGTTGCAAACACGAGTATTAGATGGAGGCTCGGTCATCACTTGTAGACCAGCAGATTTACTAGACCCAGAAGTTGATAAGCTATCAGCAGAGCTGCAAGGACTAGCTAAAGAGAAAAATATCGAATTAGCCAATGAGGTTATTGATGATGTATTAACCTATGCCTTATTCCCGCAAATAGGTTTGAAATTCTTAGAAAATCGTAACAACCCGAGTGCCTTTGAACCTATTCCAACCAAAGCTAGTGCTAAGGCTTCGCCTTCAGCAGAGCCAAGCGCAACTTCGGGCCCTGAAAACTATGCGGTAAGTGTTGATGGGAAAATTTACGATGTTGTAGTTGCACCAGGCGGCTCTATCGAGGAAATAACACACCCTGCCGGTGATGATGCTATTAAGCAATCTGCTTCGATTTCTGCGGAAGAAACCTTGAACGCGCCATTATCAGGAAATATTTTTAAAGTGTTCGTTAATGAGGGAGACACTGTTGAAGCAGGCGATGTCGTTATCATTATGGAAGCGATGAAGATGGAAACAGAAATTCGTGCCGTAAACTCGGGTGTAATTACTAATGTGCATACCAAAGAAGGTGACTCTGTTGCTGTTGGTGATGCCTTACTTAGCTTTTCGTAGGGGATCTAATGGATTCGTTATATAAATTATGGCTATCAACTGGTCTAGCAAACTTTGAATTAGGCCAAGTGATCATGATGTTAGTGGGCTGTGGCTTGCTTTATCTTGCTATTGCCAGAAACTTTGAACCGTTATTATTATTACCCATGGGGTTTGGCTCTATTTTAACTAATATTCCTGTGGCGGGTTTTTCAGAAGTGGGCGGTTTACTGCATTATATTTATTACGCAGGTATTGATACTGGAATTTTCCCCTTATTAATCTTTATGGGCGTAGGGGCAATGACCGATTTTGGTGCCTTGATTGCTAACCCTAAAACTTTATTATTGGGAGCGTCAGCGCAGTTTGGTATTTTTGCCACCTTGTTTGGCGCGATTGCCTTAAATGTTGTGCCTGGCATTGAGTTTACCTTGAAAGATGCATCAGCCATTGCAATTATTGGCGGAGCTGATGGTCCAACGGCTATTTTCTTGGCATCAAAATTAGCTCCAGAACTACTGGGCGCTATTGCTGTGGCAGCCTATTCTTATATGGCATTAGTTCCTATCATTCAACCACCCATCATGAAGGCACTAACCACTGAAGATGAACGTAAAATTGAAATGGCGCAACTTCGCCCGGTGACAAAAATAGAAAAAATTGTTTTTCCATTAGGCGTGTTATTAATGACCATATTCTTTTTGCCGGCAGCAACACCACTGGTCGGTATGTTTTGCTTAGGTAACTTGATGCGAGAATCGGGTGTTGTCGATCGCTTGAGTTCAACAGCGCAAAATGAGTTAATTAATATCACCACCATCTTTTTAGGATTAGGTGTTGGCTCAAAGCTTAGTGCAGAGGCATTCTTAAATGTTGAAACATTAGGGATTTTAGCCTTAGGTGCGGTTGCTTTTTCTATTGGTACTGCCTCAGGTGTATTGATGGCAAAACTGATGAATAAGCTGTCTAGCGTGCCGGTTAATCCATTAATTGGTGCAGCGGGTGTTTCTGCAGTACCTATGGCAGCACGTGTGGCTAATAAAGTTGGTTTAGAAGCTAACCCGCATAACTTCTTGCTGATGCACGCCATGGGACCCAATGTTGCTGGCGTGCTTGGTTCAGCAGTTGCAGCCGGTATATTATTAGCCCTAGTGGGTGGCTAGCTGTATCACAGTTTGTTTTATCGAGTGTAAAAAAGCCGAGCATGTCTCGGCTTTTTTATTTTTCGGTGTTACTATCATTTTATTCAATTCAAACGATTACATACGCCTATGAAAAACTTTATATCTGTTGCTTTTACTTTGCTAGCCATATCAGCTTGTTCCACTTCTTCTACAGGAAGGAATCAAGTTGCACTCTATTCTGATACTGAACTCAATACTATGGGGATTACTTCATTTGAAGAAATGAAAAAAGAAATTCCTATCAGCACAGATAAAGCCACTAATGATTTTGTACTTTGTGTCGCGGATGCTATAACGTCAAATGTCCCACAGTCAGCTCATCAAGGTGAGTGGGAAGTTGTGGTTTTTGATTCTGAACAAGTCAATGCTTTTGCTTTACCTGGAGGTAAAATAGGTGTTTACACAGGGATTTTAGAGGTTACTGAAAACCAAGACCAATTAGCGGCTATTATGGGGCATGAAGTAGGACATGTGCTTGAGCGCCATTCTAACGAGCGCCTGTCTGCTAATAAGCTATCTAATGTTGGTATGGCTGTGGCAACAATAGCACTTGGCGCTACTGAAGTTGAAAACAAAGGTCTTTGGGTTGCAGGGTTAGGGTTAGGTGTACAATACGGTGTGATTATGCCTTATAGCCGCTCTCATGAAAGTGAGGCAGATATTGTTGGTCAAGATTTAATGGCGCGTTCAGGATTCGAGCCTCAAGCGAGTGTGCAATTATGGAAAAACATGGCTAAGTTAAGTAAAAATTCACCTCCTGAGTTTATGTCTACCCATCCATCTAACCAAACCCGTATTGAACAGTTAAGCCAGCACCTCGCTGTTTCTCAGCCTTTTTATTTGGCTGAGAAAAAAAGCGGCAAGCTTCCTCAATGTGTTAAACCTAAAGTGATTCCGAAACCAGCCAAGGTTAAAGGCAAAAACTAAGGGGGATTTTAGTCGCAGACGGCTTGTTGCAGCACTACGTTATGGGTGAAGCTTAAAGTGTTGCCAAGCTTCATCTTGTTTTTCAAAACACACACGGTCATGTAATCGGTTTGCACGACCTTGCCAAAACTCAATGTAGCTGGGTTTTACTCGCCATCCGCCCCAAAACTCAGGGTGAGGAACTTCACCTTGTGCATACTTGTCGCTATATTTAGCCATGCGCTGTTTGAGTTCGCCATCATGGCTCATTTTTTGGCTTTGTTTTGAGGCCCAAGCACCTACTTGGCTACCGCGGTCACGGCTATGGAAATAGGCTTCAGATTCTTGTTGACTAACCTTTTCAACACTTCCTTCAATACGAACCTGCCTTTGCAATACATTCCAGTGAAATAATAATGCCACCTTGCTATTCTCTGCTAACTCTTGACTTTTACGGCTACCGTAATTGGTAAAAAACACAAAGCCTTGGTCATCAAAGTCTTTCAATAGCACCATGCGCGAACTAGGTTGTCCACTTTGGCTACAACTACTGACAGACATAGCTTCAGGTAACAAAATCCCCGCTTTATTTGCTTCTTCAAACCATTGGGTAAATAAAGGTAATGGAGTAGAATCGGCGGTAATTTCAGGTAATGGTAAGGCTACACCTTGACCAAAAGTAAATAGGCAACGAAGTTTTTCAAATAAAGTCATAAGGTTACTTACAGTTCAATATAATAAAAAAGTTTTTGTATCTTAATAAAGCAAGAATACGCTATTTATGGTTACTCATATAATCTAATGTCAAATTAGTTAATAACTCAACCCCCAATTTCATGCCACTTTCATCTATTTCAAATTCAGGGGTATGATGATCGGGCGCTTGATTTGCTGGTGTGTCTTTTGAGCGGCCACCAACAAATAAATACAAACCAGGCACTTGTTCTTGGAAAAAAGAGAAATCTTCAGCACCCGTAACTGGATTGGTTACTTGGGTCTTTGCTACCCCTGCAGTTGCCTGTAGTACTGGTAACATTTCAGCCATTAAGGCTTCATCATTATAGGTAATAGGGTAACTATAATCTAAGGGCAAAGTAATAGTTGCTTGTGCGTTCATACTTTTAGCAATACTTTTGGCTTTATTGTGAACAGCGTTATGAATATGCTGACGAATCTCAGGGTTGAGTGTACGAATTGTGCCAACCATCTCAACTTTGTTTGGGATAATATTAGAGCGAGTTCCGCCGTTGATCATACCAACAGTGACAACGGCAGCGCTGTCTATTAATTCAACTTCACGACTGACAATGGTTTGTAAGCCCATAATTATTTGTGCTGAAGTTACAATTGGGTCAACACTGTTCCAAGGGTAAGCGCCATGAGATTGTTTACCTTCAACAACCACTTTAAATGGGTCTACTGCTGCCATTATGCCGCCAGCACGATAATGAACTGTGCCCACCTCTTTACCTGAGCTAATATGTAAACCAAAAATCACATCAACATTGGGTTTAGTTAACACGCCTTCTTTGACCATAACCTCAGCGCCACCGACTTCACCTTCAGGAGCGCCTTCTTCGGCTGGCTGAAAAATAAATTTAACTTTACCGTGCAGCTTGTCTTTCATTGAGGTTAACAGCTTAGCTGCGCCCATCAGCATTGCAATGTGGGTATCGTGTCCACACGCATGCATTACGCCAACATCTTGTCCGTTATATTGTGATCTTACCTTTGATGCAAAAGGTAAGTTAACCGTTTCAGTCACTGGTAAGCCGTCAATGTCAGCACGCAGTGCGACTACAGGGCCAGGTTTTCCTGAATCAAGTAGTGCGACCACTCCGGTTTTGGCGACGCCCGTTTGAACCTCTAACCCTAAAGATTTTAAATACTTGGCAATAGTGTTAGCCGTTTCAAACTCTCGGTTTGATAGCTCAGGATTTTGGTGGAAATGCCGGCGCCATTTTATCACGTCAGCTTCAATTTTAGAGGCTAAAACGGCCACATTATCAATACTGCTTTGCTCTTTAGCATGAAGGCTGGTACTAACGTTTGATAATAATAATGCTGAGCAAAGTGCTTGGGTTAACAGTTTAGGTTTTTTTAACGTAAGCATAGGGTAAACTTATATTTTTATTAAAAAATTATGTCGCTAAATCATACGTCATTTGTTTGATAAACACGAACCTTACTTTGTGGTCGTGTAAAGGGGAGGTTGTTATAGTCGGCTAGCCTTGTTACCAATCATCCTCATCATCTAATAGCTCCTTAAGTCTTTTTGCTTCCATCAGCTCATCGATACGCTTGCGTGCAAGCAAGTTTTTTTCTGCTTGTTCTTGAGCTTTTTTTTCAGCAATCTCTCTCGTTTCAATATCTACATATTGTTCGTTATCTTCATCATCTTTATCAATGTCATCAAGAAAACTTTCATCAGTTACCATAAGCTGAACCCATAAAAAGAGGAATATTTTTCAAGTTTATATTTATCAACATAGGCAAGTAATGTTTATTTTTCAATAAAACTTTCTATTAATTTTATTGGTGTCACAGCTATTGCTTGCTAAACTATTGTGCTAAATAGAATTAAAAAACAGAATAAAATATCTATGCAAAACAGGGCATTTTCTGCTTGGTTTGAACACTATCAACATTCAGCGCTAGAGCTGAATGAGCGTCGTTTAGTTGTGCTGATTGGTGATGAAGGTTGGGCGAGTTCATTATTGCAGCCTGTTGTTCATAAAGCAGCTTGCTCTGCTACCAAAAATCAAATTTGCCTAATTTATGGTCAAAGCAAAATGTTTCAGCCCAACGTTAGCAAGCAGCGCTTTCGCGACAAATTAGGAAGCGAAAGTAATTTTGTAGTGTTTAATGCATTAGAAGATAAGCTTGCTACCTTGTCTATAGATGCCTTCGCTGTATTGTCGGGGACGTTAGTGGCAGGAGGTGTATTTTTTTTACTGCTTAAAGATAAGTCATCCTCAACACAAAGCTATTTCTATCGTCGTTTTTTTCAGTTACTGTCTACTTATTCATCACATTGTCTGATTGAACAATCTCTTGAAGATCCTTCTTACAAAGTCACTCAACCATTTATTGATGATTCGGCCAAGCTTGTTGAAAAGTTTGCCCCCTGTTTTGCACATCATTGTAAAACGCAAGAGCAATTAACTGCTGTTGAAGCGGTGATCAAAGTTGTTAAAGGTAAAAGAAACCAGCCTTTGGTATTAACCGCAGATAGAGGCAGAGGAAAATCTTCAGCTTTAGCTATAGCATGTG
Organism: Colwellia sp. KU-HH00111; assembly: GCF_040362745.1. Lineage (NCBI taxonomy): Bacteria > Pseudomonadati > Pseudomonadota > Gammaproteobacteria > Alteromonadales > Colwelliaceae > Colwellia > Colwellia sp. KU-HH00111. Next base: position 546,089 of record NZ_BAABWO010000001.1, read on the forward strand.
CTAAATTGCTAAAACATGCCAATAAAGACAATCCATTAAGGCTGGTAATTACGGCGCCAGAAATAGCTTCGTTAGCGATATTTTTTGACAGGTTAGCTCAGAGTTTGCCTTGTGGTGTCTTAGAGCATGGCAAATTTATCACCGCGCTTGGCTCGGTTGAGTTTATTGCTATCGATGCTTTGTTGAAACAACCACCTTCTGCTAGTTTAGTACTTGTTGATGAAGCGGCGGCTATTCCCATTTATTTACTTGAACAGTTACTCGACAAATATTCACGCTTGGTTTTTTCTAGCACTATTCATGGCTATGAAGGTGCAGGTCGTGGTTTTACTTTAAAGTTTCAGCAGACATTAAAGCAAAAATATTCACAATGGGTTAATTTACATATTCATGAGCCAATCCGATGGCGAGCAGGTGATCCCCTTGAACAGTTGGTTTTTGAAAGCTGCTTGCTTAATGCTGAACTGCCTAAACTGGCCATGTTGCCACAGACATTATCCCCATCAAGACTAAAGTTTAGACAATTTACAGCGCTTGAGTTGATCAAGCACGAATCTTTGTTTAAACAGCTCTTTGGAGTATTGGTTACCGCACATTATCAAACTAAACCCAGTGATGTACAAATGTTGTTAGATAATCATCAAGTGCAATTGGTTTGTTTACTCTCAGAGTCTGAAGCGGAACAGCAGGTTGTAGCCGTTGCATTATTGATTAATGAAGGGCGGTTGTATGAAAACAGTATTGATGCTGATGATATCAAGGCGGTAACTCAATCTACGCGGCGGCTAAAAAATAACTTTATCCCTCAGTCGTTATTAACCCATTGTGGTATTGAGTATGCTTTTAACTATCAATATCTGCGAGTTATGAGAATTGCTGTACACCCACAGTTGCAGCAACAGGGCATCGGCACCCATTTTATGCAAGAAATATCTGGTTTTGCATCGCATCAAGGTGCTGATTTTTTAGCGTCAAGCTTTGGTGCGACTGCGAGCTTACTTTCATTTTGGCTAACGAATGATTTTTCACTGGCCCGTATTGGCTTTAACAAAGACAAAGCTAGTGGCGAACAATCAGCCTTAGTATTAAAACCACTGACTGAGCAAGCATCTAATGCACTCGTTGATATTAATACTGAGTTCTATCGAAGTTTTGATTATCTTCTCCAGGATGAATACAAATATTTATCAGCACAACTTGTCGCACTAGTTCTGCAAAAGTGTCCAGCAACATCTTTAGCATTATTAACTGATCGTGATCTGGCCAATATTGAGGCTTTTTCTCAAGGCCATCGGCAGTTTTCAAGCTGTGCGTTTAGTTTGCATCTCTGGTTAACGCAACTGCTCACTCAGCAGTCAACAATAGAAGATGATGCATTATTTGTACTCATAAGTCGCATTATGCAAAAGCACAGTATTTCTAACGTTTGTAGTGCCTATGGGTTTACCGGTAAAAAAGCCCTTGAGCAATATTTACAGTCAGAAATTCGAATGAGGCTAAGACATTAGTGATGCGCTTGCCAACGCCAAAACTTTTGCATCACCACATATTCACAGCGTTTTTCGCCACAAAACTGAATATCGTCATGGCGTAATAGTCTTGCCAAATAGTAACTAATTGTTTTTGCTAAGCCACAGCTTGGATGATATTTATAGGTTGAGATTAATATAGATAACCAAGCTTCAAGTTGGTTAAATTCAGTTGAGGTTTTTAAGCACATAAACGACTCACTTTTTTCAAATCGCCATTAAGGCTTGTTGCTAATAGAGTATGCCATAGCACTTGTTTAGCATTGGCGTTTAGGCATTTACAATCACCACCATGCAATAATCCTGATTGCAATAGTTGCTCTAATATATAGCTAGGCAATTCAATTTGTACTTTATTGATATTCATATATCCTCCTTATCAACAGTGTTTAATTGATGTTTATTTAATATCTCATCATTTAAAATATACTAACAAATATTTAAATGCAAATGATAATTGTTATCATTTGTTGTTTTTGATGTGTTTTTAAATTATTCAAGTACAATGAGGGGAAGTGTTGCTAAGTTTGCAAGTAAGGATCAATAAATCATGAGTACTGCTATTTCCGTTGAGGCGTTATCTAAGAAATACCAAGATATCATCGCGGTTAACAATATCAGCTTTACCGTTGAGCAAGGGCATTGTTTTGGTCTTTTAGGGCCAAATGGTGCCGGTAAAACGACCACGATTGAAATTATGGAAGGTATTATTGCCGCTAGTTCTGGCTCAGTGACCTATACAGGGCTAAAAGGAAGTGAAAACCAAGGTAGGCAGGTAGATAATAGTATTTCACAGCAAATAGGTATTCAATTTCAGCATACGGCATTGCAAGATTACCTGACGGTTAAAGAAACCTTAACCCTGTTCTCTTCGTTTTATCAACATACCTTAGCTCAAGATGAGATCGTTGAATTGTGTGATCTTGCTGATTTTTTAGACCGTGATAACCGTTTGCTTTCAGGAGGGCAAAGGCAGCGACTACTGCTGGCGTTGGCATTAATTAATGATCCTGAAATTATCTTTTTAGATGAACCAACTACCGGTTTAGACCCTCATGCTAGGCGAAACTTTTGGCAGTTGATTAAAAATATCAAAGCGCAAAATAGAACGATTATTTTAACGACTCACTATATGGATGAAGCCGAACAGCTTTGTGATGACATAGTGATTATGGATAGGGGTGAAATTATCGAGTCGGGAACACCACATCAATTACTCAGTAAGCACTTTAGTGATGTATTTATTTACTTGCCCGAGCAACAAGTACCAACACAACTGCTCAAGGAAAACCAATGGAAAGCTAATGCTGGCCGTGTAGAAATCGCTAGCAAAAATGTCGAGAAAACACTTGCTATGCTAATGAAAAATCAAATTTCTTTAGCCGGGCTGCACGTTAAATCAGCCAATTTAGATGATTTGTTTTTACATTTAACTGGGCATTCCCTAAGAGAGAGCTAATGAAATTCAAACGTTTTTTTGCCGTGTTTAAAGCGCGTAATATTGAGTTTTTTCGCGATAAATCATCCTTAAGTTGGAATTTATTGTTTCCTGTGCTGTTACTGGTAGGATTTTCATTTATATTTTCAGGGGATGGTCGCTCAGCATACAAAATAGGCGTTGTGCAATTAACGTCGGCAAAACTAGGGCATACAACTGACAAGCATGATTTTTCAAAAAATACCCGTTATGTTGATTATATTCAATATGATAGTGTTGATGAGGCTAAAAGTAAGCTTAGCAACCACACCATTGATATGGTGGTTGAGCCATTAACGCTGCGGTATTGGGTAAACAAAGAGTCTTCTAAAAGTTACTTGGTCGAGAAAATATTTAGCACTGAACTACGTGGTTACACCCGCTTACAAACGTCGGATAAAGCCATACGTTATGTTGACTGGGTATTGCCTGGCATACTTGGCATGAACATGATGTTTAGTTGTTTGTTTGGTGTTGGTTACGTCATTGTACGGTACCGAAAAAACGCTGTTTTAAAACGATTAAAAGCCACACCGCTATCAGCATTAGAATTTGTCTCAGCGCAGCTATTATCCCGTTTGTTTATTGTATTGTTTTTATCGGCTATTGTGTATAGCGGTTGTAACTTGTTGTTTGACTTTTATATGTTAGGCAGTTATTTCGATTTATTTGTTATTGGCATGTTAGGCGCGTTTTGTTTGATTAGTTTAGGTTTACTGGTTGCCAGCCGAAGTAAAAGTGAAGAGCTTATCGGTGGCTTATTAAATTTAACTTCGTGGCCCATGATGATGCTTTCTGGCGTATGGTTTAGTTTAGAGGGCGCGCCTCCCGCATTAAAAGCGTTTGCTGATTTTTTGCCATTGACCCATTTAGTGGCTGGCGCTAGAAAAGTACTAACCGAAGGGGCCACCTTGGCTGACATCAGTTATCATGTCAGCTGCTTAGTGGTGATGAGTGCAATATTTTTATCATTGGGCGCTTACTTTTTTAGTTGGAACACTGAGCGTTAATCATTTTTTGATGGAAGTGCTTAATAATTAGCTAATATAATCAGGAAAGTTGTGCTATTATTTTCGACTGATTACAAAATCAGTCGAAAATAATATAAAAATAATATATCAATACAAGGAATTTAAACCATGGAATGGTTGAATATTTTTTTGAGCGAACAGCCTTTCACCCTAGCAATCCCAGTATTATTCATTTTCTTTGTTTTTATTTACGTTATGCGCCAAGCTCACTTTAAGCATGTGGCACGGATCAAAGAAATTAATGATCGTTACACTGTACATTCAATATCAAGTTCAGATAGCTAAAGTTATTATAATTAGTATAGGGTGTCTTTATGGTTTTTTATCGATTACATTCATCTTAGTGGCCAAATGGCTGTTTTATTGTCAATGCAGAATTATCAGATGTAGTCATAATCATGAACCCTTTGGCTAGATCATGATAACAGCTTCTAGCCTAGCTTATGAAATAGATTAAAGAAAATTAGGCTGTTCCATTGGAAGAGGTAATACGCTAATCTAATCTGTGTAATTAAATAAACTATGTCAAATAAACACTTAAACTATGATTACTATCAGTCAAAAACAAGATGGATTATTATCCAGCAAGATTATTAATAATTTTGTAGAAAAAACAATGGTGCTTCTTCGGCATACAGCTAAAGAATGGTGCCTGAGCAAAGATGATGATGAACTCAATCAGTTTATTAATGATATGGTTACATTCGCTCATAGTATGTTTGTGTTTGATGAAGAAAATATTGAGCTACTTATTCTCTATAAGATCGAGTTTAACTTTGATATCCCATTAAGTGAATATCGTCATATGATGCTTTGTCGATCTTATTTTGATGAACATTACCGCATAAATCAGTTTCATCAAACATTAACAGCAAAAGCTCATTTGGTTAAAATTACACTAGATACAGACTTAGCCAGCATAAGGTGATCGATGAATAAAAAAGAATCAGCAAATACTACAAGGCAAAGCTGCCCAGAGCAAGACGATGATGTTTTGGAAGAACCTAGGGTTAGCATTAGAGCATGTTTATACTTTGATGGAACGGGTAATAATAGAACCAATGTTGATCTTGGACTAGAAGGTTCACCCGCAGGTTTGAAAGTAGACAAAGGGAGTTATCAAAGTGATCATTCAAATGTATCTAAACTTGAAAAAGTTTGGCTAAGTGCTGACGGTGTAGACCATGACTTTTCCCTATATGTTGAAGGGATTGGCACAACAAATGGTGAGCTTGATGATTTGGTTGGTGGAGGGTTAGGCAAAGGCCCAACCGGCGTTGTGAGTAAAGTTGAAAGTGGCATAAAAGGAATGATAGATCAAATAGTGCCACTTGTTCCTAATAAAAAAATTAGCCATATTTATCTGGATTCTTGTGGTTTTAGTCGTGGCGCAGCAGCGGCGCGCTATTATGTTTATGCCATTATGAAAAAATCTGGAGAGACCTTGCTAGATCAGCTTAAAGGTAAAGGCTTTGATGTAAATTCAGTGAAGTTTAAATTTGTAGGGTTATTTGATACTGTTGCCTCTATCGGTATGAACCATGATACAGATACCAAAAAATTACATTTGGATAATTTAGGTATCACAGAAAGAGTTGTACAGCTATCTGCTGCTGAAGAGCATCGAAAAAACTTCAGATTGACAGGCATAGAAAGTGCCAAAAATGGCTTAGAAGTGTTTCTTCCTGGAGTGCACTCAGATATTGGAGGAAGTTATAATAAAACTGAAGATGAAAAGGATTTACAAATCCTAGATATCGACCGTTTTTGGGGCTTATCAGATGATGATAAAAAGGCTTTTACACGTGAAAGAGATTGGTTATTAGATTCTGGTTGGTACAAAGAAAAAGAAATTGAGGAACTTAATTTTTTTAACGAACTCAAAGTTAATCGTAAAGGAATAAAAAATGAGTATAGTTTTATACCCTTAGCAATGATGGCCGATTATGCTAAAGAGTATGGTGTACATTATAGCAGAACGTTAGCCGTGAAATACAAAGTACCAACTGAGCTAAAAGCGTTTCAAGCATACCTTAAAAGCTATGCTCAAGGGGCCACAAAACCCAGTGACTGGCATCTTGATATTGATAATAGAAAAAATTGGGATAAACATAATAAAAATGTTAAAGATATCAGAAATAAGTATTTTCACTTTTCATCATACTATGGCTCAGTTGGTATGGGCCCACAATGGACTGGGGATGATCCTATTAAGGGCAAACGAAAAAGAAAAATACAAACTGGATAGGCATCAATGCGCAACATAATTGGCATATTTATTATTTTAACAACGCTTTCAGTGTTTATAACCCCTTCACAAGGTAAAAACATAATGAACAAGTACAGATGGTATCCTACTGAGTCAGCTCCAAAATTATACCCAGTGGAAATTGTAAAAGGTGATTTATTTTTTAGTGATGGTTCATCGATTTATATTCCAGATCATAAAATAGTAAATAATGGTTGGGGAGAAACGCATTCTACTTACATTTCTGGAGAAGATATTAAGCCCATACCAGTAAAATTAGATATAAGCTGGTTTTCTTATGTTGAAGATAAGTTTTTTAGTGGTGAATTTCAACTTCCCTATGAAACGATGCTTGGATTATTTGAGCAAGGTTTTATCAGCCCGTTAAACGGCGAAAAAGCTACTTATAATAGAATTATAGTTGGTACAGCCCCTGAAGGAGAAATCTCAGTTTGGTTATCCGGAGAAGGTGTTACTAAAGAAGTTGCCCATTTTAAGGCTAAAGAATCTTTAACTGATTGGTCTACAATTATTGATGATACAGATATATCTAGAAAAGATTACATCGATATTGTATTAGAAGAAAATATAGAGCCAAGCCAATTCGAAGTGTTAAAATCTGGAGGTTTTCCTCCCGAGCTTTGGCAAACATATTATCAGCAAATGCCATATGATATAGACGTTATTGGCTCTGCGCCATTTGCAATGTGGCTAAAAACGTTTAACGGTGAACAAGAGTTTTTTAACTTTTCAAGTACTGATAATAACCGTATTCATCGCAGTATACCCAAGAAGATTAAATTAAATTGGAGGCAAAAAAATCAAAAACAATACACAGCTAATATTGTTTTTGATGAAAATGAAATTTTTCAAGCCTACAAAAAACTAACGTCTGATAAACCTGATCATAAGCTCGTTCTTCAATTAGAAATTAGCGAGCAATCACATACAGTTGACGTTTTTATTAGAAATGATAAATATATATTGAAATTAGAAAAAAATGACGTGAAACGCTACAAAATGGAATAACCTTTTAGCCACCTTTGTATAGATTACTGGGTCAAGTTCAGGTCTTTTATAGACGTTTTGTTTTGCTATGTCAGCTATTTCTCATTACAGCTTTAGTTATTTGTTTTGTTCATTACTATTTATACATTGAAACTCATGCTTATGTGGCTTGATTAAATCCAATCCACTATCTACTATTATTAGTGATCAGAGGTTCATTGTGTTGAACTTTTGAGGTTATTAATCAAAGTAAATAACCATCATTTTTATTTAAAAAATACTGAAAACTATCGAGTGGTATATTTATTTTCCGCTACTTATCTTAGGTGTACTTTAACAGGGACATTATAATGATCGCCTTGCAAGAAGAACAAATGGAAAAGTTCAAGGGCAATGCTTTACAAAGCTTTGTTGTTAAAATGATGCAACATAGTCATGAATTTTCACCTTATCTATGTGATGTTTTAGGTGATAAGCAACTTCGTTATGCCGTTGAAGAAGGTATAGCTAACGCGAAAAAATATGGATTTACCTATAAAGGTTCAGTTCAGTTATATCTTGATCTGACATTTATGTTTGGTAGTTATTTTGATAAGGACCCTCTATTTAACGAGTTTGCTGTTATTTTACATGATGATAGTAATCAAATGTTCCGTGCAGAACAAATTCACATACTACTCAATACCTATCTAGAAAAAGTACATGGCGTCAAAAATCAAAACATTAATCAGGCACTATTGTCGTTAATTCATTTATTAGAGTCACCTTTTCCCCAGTCAAAAGAGAATTTTGATGTAGCCATTATTAAAGAATTCAAGGCTATATTTCCACAACGAGCGGCCTACGTTGGCGATGACGCGTTGGATGAATTTATCCAAATAGCTAGAGGGCAGGCGGCAGACTTTAATTTGCCACCTGTTAGCGGTACTGCACTAATGGTGGTACTAATGAGTGCCTTTGGGAGCGGTTGCACTAACGACAAGCTCTATCCATGGATTTCTAAAACTTTGTTAGATGAAAAAGTACAAGATACACAAACTCGTGTTGAGCGTTTGCAGAGGATAACGTTAATCTGGTTGAAAGCGGTCTTAAAAACTGAGCCATTGGAGCAAGTGACATGACAAAAGCTAAAAAAGTGGATAAACCTGCGGCTAAAAAAGATGCGGCTACCCCTTGTGATGAAGCTGAAGAGCCGTGTCCATTGGCAGAGTTAAAGTACGAAGTAACTAAAATAGAAGTCCAAGTAACGACCCAAAGCAACAAGGTGATAATGAATGATCCCGAAGCAAAATGCTTGGTAACAGCACTGGTAACCTATAAACGTTCAAACGCAGAAGGGGCACTAGACTCCTTGCCTGATAAAGTCGTTTTTACTTTTACTGACCCAGATGGAAACAATACCGACAAACCCAGCTCTTTTAATTATACAGGCAGTAAACACTTAGGAAAAAAATCAGATGCTTCAGCTACCTATTGGGTGGCACAATCAGGTTATTCGGCAGCTAGTGATGATAGTTTCAACAGTAATGCTAAAGTTACTTGTAAAGACGTGACGCCAAATGAAACCATGCAAGCACAGATCAATTTTAAACCTTCTGGTGTAGGTGGCAATGAATATAAGATTACGGCAAAAGTATTTAAAGCGGATGGCGTTAGTGAGCTTGTCTCAGCGCAAAGCACTAAGTTTGTGATATGGCGTAAAGTAAGTTTTGATAAAATATACGAAATGAAAAGTATGACACATGTTTCAACTAATGCAGCAACAGCAACCATAGCGCCAGTCTATAACCCTGCTTTTGTGGAGTATACAGCAGGTACGCGAACAGAATTAACCACAGCACAAAGTGTTAAATATATTGGATTATGGAAAGATACTGCAACACCGCAGCGAAGTTGGGCAACAGTACAAGCTAAAATACCAGCAGAAACGCCTTCAGCCACAGAAATAACCGATGCCAAATATACCGGTTCAACGCCCGAAGGACTATTGAAACGAACCGCTGCTCGCGCTGCTATTTTAGCAAAGGCTCAAGCTTGGGCTGATCGAATCGATAGTGCATTTTCTAGGGATATGAATAAATGGATCGCCGATGTAAGTTTACCCGCCAATGCCGTGGTAGGAATTCAGTATTACCACCCAAAATTTTCTAGCAGAGGCGGAGATTTCGCAACGTCAGAATGGAAGCTTGGAGAGCCTTCTGTTCCTGCATGGTTGAGAGTTGGGGCTTTCCAAAAATCTAGCGGGGGTCATTATTATACTAATTTAGATCCCGACGGCCTCTGGGTAAATTGGGGAGGCTTGAGCCATGGAAGTGGTCGTGTATCTGTACCTACAGGGATCAGTAGTGCGACTACCAAACAGGTTATTCGTCATGAAGCGGGGCATGCTACCAAATCTTGGTTTAAAAGAGAACCATTTGGTCCTTCACTGGATCATTCAGCTTCAAATGCGGGCATCATGTATTATACAACCAGTGGTGGCACAACATTTACCACTAGAGAAAAGAAAATATTACGCGGTATTACCCCTTAATCATTTAGAGTTGGAGATAGGCTATTTTGTTCAATAGATCGGGCTTCAATCATATTCAACGGGTAATAAAAATTATATTTGTCGCTAATTTGTTTCAGTTTGGGCATTGGAACATGTGCTTAGCTGAAGCGGATTCACAAGAGAGTGCCACTATGAAAATTCATTTAAGTAAGCAAACCTTTTATCTGGGCGAAGATATCTTGGTTGATATTTATTACCCAAATTTACGAACTTCAGTGATCACAATACCTGATCCAGAGACATCTTTTGATGTGGAAATGCACTTTTTAGATATAAACACTGAAGAAGATTTAAATTACACCATGGGGCAATCAACAACAACAGTCATGGAAAATGCATCAGATCAATGGGCACTAAATGTACCTGTTCCAGAGGAAATAAGCATAGCGCCTAACGATGTATACCATTTTACATCAAATGCCAACGAACGGCTTTATCTTAATGCCGGAAAATATGTGGTGTATGTGACTGATTCAGAATCGGAATCTGCACGTTTAGAAGTATCGATAGTACTAAACAAAGACGCGTTAACTCATCTCTCTGCACTCGCTATGAATACAAAAGAAAATTATAGCAGGCGCGAGTGGGCAATGACACATGTGCAAACTGTATACCCTAAGTTTATTCTTCTATTACCTGATGAGGGCATCAGTAAGGCAGCAGCAAGTGAAAATGAAAAAAATAACCAAATACAATATCAATCCTTCATGAAGTGGCTTGAATCAGGGCAAGTAGATATTCCATAATAATCATTTTCAATAAATCTGAAAATTAAGATAAATTGTCTGCGAGAGCAATGGTTGTTATGGCGCCCTTGAGAAGATTCGAACTTCCGACCTAGCGCTTAGGAGGCGCAAAAAATGGTGTTTTTCAGTGAATCACTATGAGCATCGATAAACCTAAATGTAACTTTAATGATATATAAAACATAGTCTTATGTTATCACCTTATTTCTCTCTTGTTCATTGTTGTACTTTGTAGCACAATCATTGTGCTACATATTTGCTACATATAAACTTTGAGAGGCTAAAATGGCGAAGCTAGATAAAATAACGAATTCTTGCATCAAGGGGTTAGATCTCAATGAGCGCAGGGTCAATGATTCAGAAATTTCTGGCTTTCATTTACGCATTAGTCCTAAAGGTAAAATCACTTATTATTTGTTTTATCGTTTTGACGGTAAACAAGTAAACTTCAAGTTAGGCAACTATCCAGACTTATCGCCCACACAAGCGCGTGATCTAGCAAAAGCAAAGCTAGGTGCGGTAGCAAACGGTGTTGATATTCAAGTAGTAAAAAAAGAAGCTAAACGCCAAACCGAAAAAGATAAACATTCCAAACTAGAAGCATTTTTAGATAATCAATATCTACCTTGGCTTGAAACTAGAAACTTTAAAACAGCTCATCGTATTATTAAAACTATTAAACGTGGATTTCCTCATTTACTTGAAAAGCAACTTGGAAATATTAATGCATGGGATCTTGAAAAATGGCGAAGTGAAAAGAAGAAACAAGCGAAAAGCCCATCAACGATCAACGGCTATATAAATTACCTAAAAGGGGCAATGAGTAGGGCGGTCGAATGGGGAGTTATTGAAAGCCATGACCTGAGCAAAATAAAATCACTAAAAGCCGAAAATAATATTGTTAGATTCTTATCTCCACATGAAGAAAAATCATTAAGAGCAACGTTAAGAGTTCGTGATTTACGCATTAAAAATGAGCGCGACTCTGGCAACCTTCACCGTCAAAGCCGTGGCTATCCTTTATTACCTGAATTAAGAGATTTTAATTACTGTGGGTACTTAGAACCTTTCGTTATTTTAGCCATTAATACTGGCATGAGAAGAGGGGAGATTTTTGGTCTTGAGTGGCAACATGTTGATCTAGCCAATGGCTATTTAACGATAATAGCCAGTAACTCAAAATCAGGGCAAGGGCGACATATACCATTAAACAATGAAGCAAAAGCAGCGTTAAATAATTGGTTAGCTGATACTGATGCTTCTGGTTTTGTTTTTAAAGGTAGTGATAACAAACCACTAACTGACATTAAACGAACGTGGAATACCTTGCTAACTGAGGCTAAGATTGATAATTTTCGTTTTCATGATTTACGCCATCACTTTGCCAGTAAACTTGTTATGGCAGGTGCTGATCTAAATACTGTACGTGAATTAATGGGACATAGTGATTTGAAAATGACTTTAAGGTATGCACATCTAGCGCCAGAGCATAAAGCTGCGGCAGTTAATTTGATTGGTTGATGTTTTTTGTTGATATATGTTTAATGAGAATCAAAAAACTGTGTATAAAAAGAGAAGTATAAATGTTTAGAAAAGATTATTACAGATTAGGAGAACTAGAAAGTAAGTTTGGTTTTAGCGCTTATGATTATATATATTTATGTGAGAAATTTAATAACCCAATAAGATTTTATGCTCATAAACATTACTTTTTAATGATGGATCTGGATTTATATAAAAAAAAGTTATTAGGCGTTGCTTATTATAAAGGTGTTATAAATTTGCTTCCTCAATATCGTAATGAGTTACTTCAATCTGGAAGCGTTGAAATTGAAGAATGTTATTTAACAGATAAAAAATTCATTGAACTTTATGAAGAAGTTTCACCTGAATTGGTGGTTAATTGTTTTGATGAAAAATATGAAGTCACTTCGCTGAGGCCTGAAAATATTCAGGCAACTAATATCTATTCTAGAGTAATTGGTGAAGAAAATAGGGATATGGTTCAAAAGGAGGTAACTAAACTTGACTGTAGGTTGAATCTTAAACTAGAGGATATGGTACTTACTAATGACGACATCTCTTGGGCTAGACTTAGTTTAAAAATGTCTAATAATGAAAAAGTATTACCAGAAAGTGAAAGAGAAAACACATTTCATATATATGCTAAGCATTTAATTAATTTCTACCCTGGTAAAGGAGCCTCAGCATTATGGAACATTATATTGAAAAAGCACCATGAAGAGGATGACGAAATTGATCCTTATTGTATATTAATAGAAGTTTACCCTGATGAAATAATATGGGCAGTAAAAGGTGATACAGAAAGAACAATGAAAAAAAGTACCTTTAAAAACTTAATCACAAAATTAAAAAAATAATTTTCGTCATTCCTAACGTCATATGACAAAAATGACGAATAGATTTCTACCTCGAAACACATTAATCAATCGAGGCAGACATCAATGTCAAACAATATACAACCTAGAGTTTTATCAGAAATAGAAACAGCCGAATATATCGGTATGAGTCGTTCTTTCTTACGCCAATCACGCATGGAAGGAAATCGAGAAAACAGAACCCCTGCGCCACCTTTCATTAAAATAGGTCGATCAGTTCGTTACTTAGTAGAGGATTTAGATAGCTGGTTAGATAGCTTTTATAAGCAATCTCATTTAATGGAGAATGTTTAGTATGGATAAGTTAACTAACAACAATTACGCTCACCTTCGCATCTTCAATGATGGATTACTGTTAGATTTATGTGTTGAGCCGAGTAATTACTTTGGTAAGTTATTTCCCTCATTACCACTTGGTTCAATTATTAAACTTGGCAGTATTAGAGACTTAAAAGCCAAAGGGTTAATCAAGTCAGAAACCGTTTTCTATTATGAGCTTGAATATAAGCGTTACACCATTAGTGATTTAGGTAAAACGTTATTTGAGGAGTATAAAAATGACTGCTCAAAATAATATTCTTGGTCATAAACTCAATAAAATATCAGCGGTCTTTAAGGACTATCCCTTTTTAACAAAGGAATGGCACAGTTGTGCTGCTGATAGAGCCGATGTTGATTTTATCTTTGGTGAGTTAAGTAAAGTACCTGATCCAATTAAACGGCATATTTTGAATAATGCATTTAACATTAAGGTAAGGCGTGACCGTAACATTTACATTCGTAATACAACAAAGCGTATTGTAGATTTATTACCACCAAAATTAAGAAATTCGTTAACGGTTGATGATGATGAAATACGTAACATAAGTGAGAATTGTGCAGAGCGATGCAGAAGAATAGCAATTCATCATAACGTAAAAAGTCGTGCTAATCCGTTAACGCAAAAACCCGTTAACGAAAAACTCCGTTACGTAACGAAGCGCGTTGAACCGTTAACGGTTTTATGTGGGGCGAATCAAAGCGAAACTATAGCGAATCAAGGTGAGGTCTTTCGCCTGTTAACGGAATATGTCGAATCGTTTCGTATTCAAGCTAATTCCGTTACGGAAAATTCCGTAACGGAATTAGGCGCTATAAAACGCATGTGTGATAAGAAATGGTGGAACAGGCGTTTACGTAAAATATTTAATCAAGCATACGAGCAAGCTGCGATTGAATTAAATCTTGTGCAAAAGTACAAGCAGATTTATGCCAGTAATTTAACGGTTAAAAAGCGGCAGCAACAAAAATTACGTAACGAACAAATGCTCAGTTCAATGAGCGTGATTAATGATATTGGTCAGCAATTTTCACTTAAAGAATTATCCGACTTAAATGTCTCAAACCCTGCAATAAGAAAAGCGGAATTAATGGTTAGAATGCGCGGTTTTGAAGAGCTTTCAAAATCGCATAATCATCAAGGTATTTTCATAACGATAACGTGCCCTTCAAAATTTCATGCCACTTATGCCAAGTCAGGGCAACGTAACTCAAAATATGAGAGATTTACACCTTATCAAGCAAATCAATACCTATGTGATGTTTGGTCACGCATACGTGCAGAGTGGAGCCGTAAAGGCATAAAGCCTTATGGATTTCGTGTGGCAGAGCCGCAACATGACGGAACACCCCATTGGCATATCCTTCTGTTCGTTGAACCACAACAAATAGATACCGTAAAAAACACGATTTCGCATTATGCACTTCAAGAAGATGGAGACGAAAAAGGCGCGATTGAAAATCGTTGTGATTTTAAACTTATCGACCCTAAAAAAGGCAGTGCAACAGGCTACATTGCCAAGTACGTTTCAAAGAATATTGACGGTGAAGGATTAGATAAAGGTGTTCACGGTGAAGACCCTATCACAGCAGCGCAACGTGTAGATGCTTGGTCTTCTTGTTGGTGTATTCGTCAGTTTCAGCAAATTGGCGGCGCGAGTGTTTCCGTTTGGCGAGAATTGAGACATTTAAAACAAAAGTTGGGTTTTGATTCTGTATTAGAAGAAGCGAGAGTGGCAGCAGACGAAAGTAAATGGCATGACTTTATTAATGCAATGGGTGGCGTATTCGCCAAACGTAAAGACCAGCCTTTAAAGCTTGCCTATGATGCATCTTTCAATAGTGAAACAGGCGAATGTAAGCTTGGACAATATGACGGCAATATCATTCAATCGATTAAAGGATTGATGTTTAAAGGGAAAATGATAGTCACTAGGTTTTTTAGTTGGCGTTTAGAAAGAGCAAACGCAGTTTGTGATAACTTGGAGTTCTGTAAATAACTGTACCTCTTTTAAACCCTCATAAAATATGCAAGTATTAGATATACTCTTGTTCTATAGATAATTTATTATTTATCAGAATGATAGGTTTGGCACTAATAACAAATATACAAATGATTTAAAGGACTAAATATGCAGTTACATAGTTTTAAAATACAAAATTTTCGTAAGTTCAGAGAGCTAAACAATGTCGTTCATTTTGTTAATTCTAAATCCATAAGTGCAGGTGAGCCTAATGATGGAGAAAGTTCACTTGTCGCATCCTCTGGTACTTTAATCATAGGAAAAAATAATGCAGGCAAAACTACTATAGCTAAAGCGTTAAATTTAATTTGTACAAAACAAAAACCAGCACCCTCGGATTTCAATATTGATTATTTAAGAGGTTTGTTGGATCAGTACAAAATAACTAAAGAAGCTGGAGAAAGCTTTGATGACCTGGCTACGCCCTCACTAGAATTTACAATACAAGTTAAAGTGAACTTTGATGAAGAAGAGGGTGATTTAGTAAATAACCTCTATCAATTTGTTCCTATAAGTTCTTCAACATCTGATTTGGTTGAAATCAAAATAAAGTATCAAGTTAAGGAAGAGCAAGCTCTCAAAAACAATATTGATACCATTCTGAACACTGAGTTCCCTAATATAGATGATCCAAGAACTATCTTTAATCTTCGACTTGAGTCTTTCCGTGAAATATTAAAAGAAGAAACAACAGAGTTTAATATTTTTTATTTAACCTCATCTAACAATGAAGTTAAAGATCCTGCATTAAACAAACTGTTTAATATCAAAGAAATTAAAGCTAATCGTCACTTAAAAGACGGAGTTCTTTCTGATATTTATAGGAAAATAGTTTCTTCTCAATATGTTGGCAATGATGCAAATAAAGAAAATTTACAAAGAAGTATTAGTAAAATAAATGAAGAAATAAAAGAGGCTGTTGGATCAAAAAGCGAATCCATTTCATCTGTATTACAACAAATTGAACAATCTAATCATGTTGGAGTTGATTTAAGTGGTAACGTTACTGAAAGCATCATATTAAGAAATTTAATTAAATATAGTTTTAGTGATGGGGACGACTATATACCTGAAGATCAGTTTGGTTTGGGTTATATCAACTTGTTAAATATCATCGGTGAGATAATCCACTATATAGATAGTTATGAAGATAAAAGCCATCAAAACCAAATAAACTTGTTATTCATTGAGGAACCTGAAGCATTTATGCATCCTCAAATGCAAGAGTTTTTCATTACCCGAATTGATAATGCGGTGAAAAGAGCCCTAGAGCTAGCTGGTTCACAGGCAGATGCCTCGCAAAAATCTTTACATTGTCAGTTGATTGTTACAACCCATTCATCGCATATCGTAAATAGTAAAATACATAGCAGTAATTCTTTTAGTAATATTAATTACTTAAACTCTATAAATAGACAGGCTACTGTTATCAATTTAAATGATAAATTGGTAGCGGGTGAAGATAATTCTACTAACAGTAAAGCTCTTAAATTTATTAAGAAGCATATCAAGTATAAAGTATCAGAATTATTTTTTTCGGATGCTGTTATTTTCGTTGAAGGCATAACTGAAGAGACTTTACTGCACTACTATATTGATCAAGAGCCAACCTTAAAAAATTATTATATATCTATATTTAATATTAATGGGGCACATGGGAAGTTGTATTTCCCGTTAGCAAAAGCTTTAAAGATTCCTTGTTTAGTAATAACTGACATTGACATTAAGAGGGCTGCATGTGAAAAGGGTGAAAAAAATAAAGACCACCAAGAGGCTGTAGCTTGTTCCTTTTGTGGTAAAGCCGAAGGAGTAGAAGATTTTAAAGATTATATTCAAATTACCTCATTGGATGACCGTATTACTACGAATTCTACCTTAGCTGCATTTAATCAGTCTTTACGAGATAAAAGTAAAGAAGAATCTGATTCTCTAGATGATATCGATTATTTTGAAGATGATAATCTGCATATAATATTTCAAAAAGACGAGCTTGAAGGGCAGTACCCGACCAGTTTTGAAGAAGCTTTTATTCTGACAAACTATCAAAATCATATTTTAAATAGTGTATTAAAAAAATGTAAGCCAACCATTTATAAGGACATTGTTGGGGCTGGCAATCAAGTGGATACAAGCAGGTTAATAGAGAATTCATTTAAGTTGCAAAAAAAACTATCTGACAGCAAAAGTGATTTTGCCAATAATCTACTTTATGAATGTATTACTAGAAGTAGGCTAGAAAAACCCTCTTTACCTTCATATATTCAAAGCGGCTTCAGTTGGTTAACCCGTCAGCTTACACCTCAATTGGAGGAGGAATTAGCTAATGATGACGCATAATGAACAGTTGGAAGCTGAAATTCAGCAACAGATAATTAGCAATATTGATGATTTCAATAGTTTTAGATTTAATGCAGGTGCAGGTGCAGGAAAAACATTTGCGCTTGTCGAAAGTATTAAACATATTCTTAAACGTAAAATAAAAAGGCTTCGACAGTATAATCAACAAGCTATATGTATTACTTATACCAATGTTGCCGTAGGTGAAATTAAAGAACGATTGGGGCATTCGGAATTAGTAATAGTTTCAACTATTCATGAAAGGCTATGGGAGCTGATCAAGTATTATCAACAAGAACTAATTCTTATACATTTGGAAAAGCTTGAATCAGAAATTCAACGAATTAGTGAAGCTTTATCTGATATTAGTATTAGCAAACATAAAAAATTTGCCGAGCTTTCACAGGAAGAACAATCAGGTTTCACTGAATTTGTTATTAATCAAAAAGAGATTTTTTATCAATATTTATATTCACCTGCTGCAGGATTCAAAAAAGCTTTTAATGATCTAGATATAGATAAACCTACATGCCTTACAAATTTATTAAGTAATGTTAGCCACTTTAGAGAAACGGTTAAACTTATTTACAGAAAAGAAAGGTATCAACAATGCGTAGGACGCATTAATAACAGACAGGAAACTAAAGTTACCTACGATAGTAAATCTAACTCCGATCGCTTGGATTATATGAAATTTAGTCATGATACTTTACTTGAATATGGTTCTAAAATTGTTGAAAGGCACTCGGTACTTAGAAGGATCATTATTGATAAATATCCTTATGTTTTCATCGACGAGTATCAAGATACCAATGAACAGGTTGTTAAATTAGTTAAGGGATTACATGATTATGCGTTAACACATAATAAGAGCTGGTTAGTAGGTTATTTTGGAGATACGGCGCAAAATATATATGATGATGGAGTAGGAACTCGTATTGAAACGCTGCATACGAACATTGAAAATATTGATAAGCCATTTAATAGAAGGTCTCACAATCAAGTTATTAATGTTATTAATAAAATTAGAAACGATGATATAGAGCAAAGACCAATTTTTGATGATAGAAATTCAGGAAACATCAATTTTTATCACTCAATTTGTGCAAATGATGAAGACAAACTATCTAAAGCCCAAGGTTTTTTGGAACAATTTAAAAACGATATTATTAACGGGGATGAAGCGGAACCTCCTAAGATTCATTGTTTAGTATTAACAAATAAACTAATGGCGCAACTAAATGGATTTGGTGATACATATAGCGTTTTAAGTCAAGCGGAAACCATTTACTGGAAAGAACTAAATACCAAGCTTTTATCTCACGATATAGAAAAGCTCGATCCTACCATTTTACTAATATATAACTTAGTGACGCTGTATCTAAAATTACAAAATGATAGCACGACCTTTTACGAAGTTTTGGGCCAACTACATAGTCGAATATCTTTTGCTGCGGTAAATAATTTAATTTATTCATTACGAGGTGTAGAAGTAGCCAATTTAGGCGAGTTGATATCCGCATATTCAAGGGTGCTAGGTGAGGCAGACTTGAACGTTCACCTTAAAAAATCGTTATTAAATAATATATCAATAAACGTTGAAGATACTAATGCTACCGGAAGTTTACACTCTTTTTTTCTCGGTAGATTTCGAGAGTTAATGTACACAAATTGCGATGATGATTATACAAATGAAGAAGAGTTAATAAAGCTTCAGTCATTATTAAATTTAAGTTTAGAACAGTTAACCTTATGGGTAGACTTTATAGACAGAAGACAAAACAGAGACGTTATATATCATACATACCATGGAACTAAAGGAGAAGAATACGAATATGTTGCTCTTATTCTAGGACATGATTTTGGAGGAACGCATCAAGGAAGGAACAAATTTAAAAGCTTTTTTGAACATATTCAGCTTGATCAAAATGAGCAGGATGAAAGGCTAAATCTTACAGACTATAAAGAAAATTTTGAAAATACCAAAAACTTGATTTATGTCGCTTGTTCTCGTGCAGCTAAAGATTTGAGACTTCTATATTTAGACGATGTGGATGAAATAAAAAATGGAATTGAGCAAGTATTTGATACTTGTGAAGAATGGCAGCAACCTTGATTTTAAGAAAAAACAATTGGAAATTGGATTACAAAAATTACGTGTTTTAAATTTATTAAATAAGGGAAATCAATGAAGGATTCAACTAGAGCTAGAGTTGCAGCAGCCGTCGGTGCAGCGTTTAAAGAAAAAAGTATATCGTCTGTTTATGATCATACTACAGGCAATCATAATAATATTTCAGCAAAAGTTACTAATGGTAAATTGAACGGTTTTGATTACTCTACTTCAAGCAATTTTTCTGGCGGTAGTAAGAAAAAACTAGATTTTTTCGATTATGACACATCCGCTCATGTTCAACTTAAATTGGAGGGCAAAAAGTTCTCTGGATTTGATTACCATTCTAGTCAACATTTTTCCGGAAATATTAATGGGCAATCGATTTCTATTTATGATTATCAAACGGGACAACATTATAACTACAGTGTTTAGTCATAATATTGAAATGAGTATAAAGATACTCTATATCAAAAACAGTTAATCTTCACAACCTACATGACCACATAGAGTCTACATAAGTTACTTGTGATACGGTAATTAACTGAATTTTAATGAGATTAACCTTATCTGTATATAATAAGCTGTCAGCAAGTTAATTTTCTCAAAACAGCTTATTAGAAAGATCCCTTCCACAAAGCCTTTCCTAATTATGAATAAATCTGCTACATATATGCTACATAATTATTTTTATAGTATTTTTCTTAGGTGTGGTTTTGTTTTAAGTTATTGATTTTTATGGCGCCCTTGAGAAGATTCGAACTTCCGACCTAGCGCTTAGGAGGCGCTTGCTCTATCCAGCTGAGCTACAAGGGCATCATTTTGAGGTTGGTTATTGTATTGTTTTATCATAATAAAGTTAAGCATTAATCTGTAATACTTAACTTTATTTATTAATATCGTACGGCAAGGTCGTTGACCTGAATATTATCTAATAAACGGTTGTTAAGTGTTTTTGCAGTGGCGCTCTGCTTGGTTAGTTGGGTTACTTTTACCTTGTAAGGACTAACATCATAACCTGGGTAGCTATTTCCTTGGGTACTGGTAAAAGTGCGGCTATGTAATAGTGAAAATTCATCACCTATTTTTACGCCATGATGCTGGCCTAAGTTAATGGTGATTTGATTGCCATTAACTTGCACTATTTTCCCTTCACTTGGCTCACACATAACATTTTCGTCTATGTCTTTAACCATGGTATCGAGTAGTGAACCTATCATTGTGCCATAATCACTTTGCCAAAATACGCTGGTATTAACATCGACACTTTTTCTTTTGTTAAAGTCCCATACTGTGGCGTTATGATAATTGCCTTGCCAAACTTGTTCTCCGCTTAAGCCATTATAGAGATAAAGTGTCATATCAAAGTTTCTAGGATAAGTACCTTGCTTCCATACTTTCCAAGCATTAGTTCTGTTTTTCCCAAAAGAGAGATCATCAATTTCACTGAAAAGTACATATTGACTATCGGTAGTATCAGCAATTGATATAGCTAATTGTTTAATTTTGTCTTCAGCGAAACTCGCATTTAAGCGAGAAAATTGAGTAGCACTTTTGAGCAAAAGTTTACCTTTACTGTAGCTGCTTTTTATTGCCAACTTTCTATTTAATTGGTTCATAACTGCTGCATCTAATCGGTATATTTTGCCAATATTAGCATGCTCTCTTTGGGTTAAATGACTTTTAGTAATAAGAATGGATTTTTTATAATCTAACGCAAAACATTTTTTTTCTTGGGGAAAAATATCTGCACGCACGGTAACACTGATCATATTATTGCTATGGAACTCATCAATCAGCTCAATCGAGTTAACACTGCCGCTGGCGCGAATACTAAGTTGGTCTTGAGTTAATAAGCCATTGACCACTTGTTGAATACTAGAAACACTTGCCCCAGCTACCAACAGCGCTTTCTTTAAGGCATTTTCCATTGCCTTTGTTCGCGCTATTTCAACGGAGTCTTTGTCTGTTGAAGCATGCCCCTGCGCTTCATACCATTGTGCATGGCAGTTAGTGTTAACAACCAATAGCAAGGTAACTAATATAGCAGTTTGTATAATTGTACGCATATTTTCTCTCATAAAATGAAAAGCCAACTGTGGGCTACAACTTGGGCTACAATAATTAGAATGCACAATTTATGCCTGATTAATTTGACACGGACAATAAGACTATAATTAATTGGCTTGAAATGTGCATTGGTTATCAGCAACAATCAGTAATCAATAACCTAATACACAAAGTTGTCAGTGCTGTTGCTAAGCATTTCTTTAGCATTA
Organism: Colwellia sp. KU-HH00111; assembly: GCF_040362745.1. NCBI lineage: Bacteria > Pseudomonadati > Pseudomonadota > Gammaproteobacteria > Alteromonadales > Colwelliaceae > Colwellia > Colwellia sp. KU-HH00111. The sequence continues at coordinate 568,152 of NZ_BAABWO010000001.1, forward strand.
ACATTGGGCTATTAAGGGGAACATCATGAAAAAGTGGCTTATACCATTGCTTATTCCAACACTTTTATCTTGTAGTTTAATCTCAAGCGAAGAAAAAGAAGATAATTTTTATAAAGCTAAGCAAATTAAGCAGGATAAGATAGATACCTATAACCTTCCTAAACACGCGATCAATGATGTGGTGAAAGGCTTAGCCTATCAAATGCTTGAAAGTAGTGCCTTTGTTAACGCTAAAACACCTGTGGCTGTGGCTTCTTTTGTCAACTTGAAAGATCTAGAATCAACAAATTGGCTCGGCAACCAAATAGCTGAAAACTTTGTTCATGAGTTGCAACGTCATGGTTTAGTGGTTATCGATTATAAAGCGACAGGGCATATTCGTGTTACTAAAGAAGGTGATTATGTTTTTAGTCGAGATTGGAAAGAGTTGCCAGAACGTCAGATTATTGACTACATTGTTGCTGGCACAATGATGGAACAAAAAGATGGTATTATCATTAATGCACGTATGATTGGCATTCAGTCGCATGTTGTTGTTGCCACTGCACAGTCCTTTATTCCTAAATGGGTTATCGGCGAAGAAAAAAGTAAAAATAGAAATGTGAATATTAAAGATGGCATGATCATTAGAAGTAATGAACGCTTACTTGAAAATCAACGTGCTGTTGAAATTCAAAACTAATTGAGTAGGTGAAATTAAGATGAAATCATTAATTAACATCGTTATTGTGGCTATTAGTTTGGTGTTAGTGAGCGCTTGCTCTAGCGTTTACGACAAGCACATACAATGGCAAACAGTGCAGCCTGAACACTTTCCGGTTATTAGCGGTATTGGTCATGCGCCTATTAGCTTACAAAAATCAACGAATAAAACGCAGCGGATGTTAATGGCCATTAAAGCGTCAAAAATTGCCGCATATGTTGAGCTAGCTGAACAAGTATATGGTCAACAGGTTAATAGTAAAACGACCATGGCTGATATGTTAATAGAAAACCAAGCGTTAGCTGCCTCGGTTCAAGGGTTAATTCGTGGTGCAAAAGTAGTGAAAAGTTATCCTGTCGGTGATACTTATACAACTGAGCTCAGGTTAGACTTTAAAGATGTTTATGAAATATATCTGGCAAGTGTTAATCGTAAAGAAATTAAAGCAGTGCAATACTTTTAAACATTGCAATAACTGTGGGCTTTAGTGACTAGGCTTTAATACCAATTGACTTATTACTGATGGAGGTTTTACCTTTACTATCATAAGTCATAGTGTTATTTGAAATGCTTTTTTGTAGCATATTCTTAAAGCGATTTATCGCGATTTGACTATTATTAATGATTTGACCGTTTACTTCATTTTGTTGCTTACACTCATGTAATAAACTAATAATACGAGTGACTTGTTCACTGTGCGTAGGTTCTTCCTTTAACTGCTCAAGCGAGGTGTAATGACTAATCTCTTTATCGAGTTGGTTAATTTTAGTTAAAAGCGCTTCTTTATCAGCAGATGCTTGTTCAAGTACCGAAAGATCACGGTTTTTTAATATCTCAAGCTCATTACAAAGCAATCCATTAAGGTTGGTTAACTCCATTTCTTGACGGGTGAGCAATGACGATATTTTATCAGCGTCTTTCATAATTTAGCCTGTCGCCTTCAGTTAATCTTCAAGCAGATCAAATTCATAAGTAAGCATGTTTTTCATTAACTTTTCAGCATCAACTTTGTACTCGCCAGAAGTAATCGCTTGTTTAAGTTCATCAATTTTCTTCTGATCAACGGACGGTGCAGATGCCGTTTTCTTTTGTAATTCTTTAAGTTGTTGCGCTTGAGGCGTTAAAGAAACTGAATCACGGGCAACATGCTTTACCTGTGCATCATTGTTAGCAGTTTGTGCAGCATCTTGCTTCACTTGGGTCTGCTTACTTTGATGTACTTGAGATTGATTGTTCAAGTTATTGATATTTATAGTCATAATATTACCCTGCGGTAAAGTGTCGGTCTAAAAATTACTTTCTAACCTTTTTATCGGCAGGTAGTAAGATAACTTAAGTAAAAATTTAATAAAATTATAGGTTAATAGTTACTCGATTAATAGCACTAATTTCAGCTTTGATTACTCTACCTGATTGTGAGTTTTTCACCTTGATTTGTTGATGCAAGTTACCCGAGCTAAGGGCAATCCCTTTTGTTTTTATACTAAAGTTATTACTCTGCGCTTCAATAGTGACAACATTCCCTTTACAAATTAAGCAAACATTTCTCCGGGTTATTGTTCTGCCCTTGGCTATTCTTCTTTCAGCCTTGCTACCTAGCAATGCTTCTAGGTTGTTTAGCTTTTCACCACGTATTTTGTTTGGAGCTAAATATTCGATGCCGATATTGTTTTTTGACAATACTACGCCTTTTTCAATGTTATTCGTTGCGACGACTACCGCGAAAGAACGTTCTACTTTAGCATGTAAATATATTTGCCATGGTGTTGAATCAGCGCAACTTATTTTAATATTTACGTTTCTACGATTAATATTTTCAGGTATATTGGCTTGCAGAGGCGTTTGGCAGGAATTAATTACCACCCTGGGATCTATGCTTGATATTTCAAAAGCTATTTTACCATCAACAGGGGGAAGTATATTTTCGGTTAAGTAGTTTTTCGCAAATGACTCAATGTAGGCGCTATTCCATGTAATTGCTAAGCTTTCGACAGAGAAAAAGGCAATTAAGTACACAATAGATAAAAAAACTTTAATAATTTGCATGATTTTTGTTATTTATCTCTAGGTTAATTTAAATACTCGACTATGCTTAAACTAATATAACATAGTGATAATTACGTCAATTTTGTCAAAGAACTTGATTTTCATAGCGGCTAGCGATCTTTTACATCATCACAGCCAAAAGAAAACACATTTTTTTGACACTTATTATGACTAATAATAAACATACTCAAGAATTGTGCCTTCTTTTGATGTTTAAGAGACAAAAAGATATTTCTGATTACAAATGAGGTTTTTATGGCAGGTATATTAGATGCAGTAAACCAACGAACACAACTCGTTGGTCAAAATAGATTAGAGCTACTCCTATTTAAATTAGTGGCTAGACAACGTTTTGGCATTAATGTTTTTAAAGTAAGAGAAGTATTACAGTGCCCTAAGTTAACCGCTTTACCTAAACAAGATGGTTTTATCAAAGGCGTTGCTCATATACGTGGGCAAACAATCTCTGTGATTGACTTAAGTAAGGCGATAGGCGGCCCAGCTATTACTCAAACGGATGAGTCCTTTATTATTATCGCTGAATACAACCGAAGCGTTCAAGGGTTTCTTGTAGCTGGCGTTGAGCGAATTGTAACTCTAAGTTGGGCTGATATGATGCCACCACCAGAAGGTGCTGGAAAGTCGAGCTATTTAACCGCCGTGACTGAAATAGATAATGAAATGATATCTATTTTAGATGTTGAAAAAATACTCAATGAAATAACACCTGTTTCAACTGAATTAAGTGATGGTATAGCGGATGAAACTGTTGGTGAAGAATTAGGCGATCGCATGGTAATGATTGCTGATGATTCAACTGTGGCGCGTAATCAAGTACGTAGAGCACTTGAGCCATTAGGTATTAATATGCTGTTGGCAAAAAATGGTCAAGATGCGTTAGATCAATTACTTGCTATTGCTGAAACATGTAATCACAGCATTACAGAAAAAGTTGCCTTGATGGTATCTGATATTGAAATGCCTGAGATGGATGGTTATACCTTAACTGCAGAAGTGAAAGGCAATGAACGTATGGCTAAAATGCCTATTATTTTACATACGTCATTAAGTGGGGTATTTAATAATGCAATGGTTGCTAAGGTTGGAGCCGATGACTTTATTCCTAAATTTCATCCTGATGAACTAGCGGTGGCTGTTAAAAAGTGGCTCCACCACGAGCCATAGTTTAAACCGTTTTATGTTGTATGAATTTAAAAAATTAGGAAACAGTTATAGTGTCTGAAAAAGAACTTGACGATAAAAGTTATCATCAATTTAGAGCATTTTTAGAACAGCAATGTGGCATAGTGCTAGGGGAAAATAAGCAATACCTAGTTAAAAGCCGACTAGCTCCGCTGATGAATAAATTTGGTGTTAACTCTCTTGACGAGTTATTAACCCTCACCTTATCGCCGGTTGAGCGGCAACTTCGTGCGGCTGTGATTGACGCAATGACCACGAATGAGACCTTATGGTTTCGTGATGATTATCCATTTAAACTGCTAAAGAGTAAGATATTACCAGATTTTGCAAATCAAAAGTCGCCGGTAAAAATTTGGTCCGCGGCTAGCTCTTCAGGTCAGGAGCCTTATTCGATTGCAATGTCATTGTTAGAATATAAACAAAGTAATCCTGGCGCTTTTGCTCGTGGAGTCAATGTCACTGGCACTGATATTTCAACTACCATGCTTGAACACTGCAATTATGCGCATTATGACTCGCTCGCTTTAGCTAGAGGTTTATCCCCTGAACGTAAAAAACAGTTTTTCGAAGTGGGTGATAACGGCATGTTAAAAGTCAAAGATGAAGTCAAGTCACTGGTTAATTTTCGGCAAATGAACTTACTCAATAGTTATAGTTTAATCGGAAAATTTGACATTGTTTTTTGTCGAAATGTACTTATCTATTTTTCAGCTGAGCTTAAAGCACAGATTATTAGTCAAATTCATGGCACGTTAAACCCCGGTGGCTACCTCTTTTTAGGTGCATCTGAATCACTGTCAGGTTTTAGCGATAGTTTTTCGATGTTACGATGTAATCCAGGTATTGTGTATCAAAAAAAATAACTTAAGGTTGTTCATACCTGTGAACGCTTTTGTGTTTATCATTATCCATTGACTGGATTTAACTACCCCACCCAAATTATCTAATTAACCCCATCTGTTGGCATAATTATTGAATGACTTTACCTTAAATGCAATTAACGGTGAGTTATTATGGCTATCGGATTTGATAAAGGTTTTGAACTTCATGCCCAAGGCATGCTTTTGCGCGGTCAAAGAGCAGAGGTGATTGCGAGTAATATTGCGAATGCCGACACTCCTGGTTACAAAGCCAAAGGTATGGACTTTCAAAAAGCCATGCAACAAGCAAATCAACAACAGCAAACGGGCATGAGTCGAACTCACGCTAAACACTTTGATGTGCGTACTGAACTTAATAACCACGTCGATTTTCGCATTCCCGATCAACCTGATACTGGCGATGGTAATACTGTAGATGTTCAAGTGGAACGAAACTTGTATCTAGAAAACTCATTAGAGTATCAAGCGGGTGTGCAGTTTCTTAACGGTAAGATAAAAGCACTGAAAAATGTCATCTCAGGGGGTAAAGCATAATGAGCCTTTTTAACGTATTCAACATCACTGGTAGCGGTATGAGCGCACAATCAATGCGCTTAAATACCACCGCAAGTAATATTGCTAATGCCGATAGTGTCAGTTCTAGTATTGATGAAACTTACCGCGCTCGTCATCCCGTTTTTGCCGCTGCTATGCAAAAAGCTGCCGATGGTCAACAGGGGAGTGTAGGTGTAAATGTTTTAGGTGTAGTAGAAAGCAACAAACCTTTAAACATTGAGTATTCGCCAGAGCATCCTATGGCAGATAAGGACGGTTATATATATAAGCCTAATGTCAATGTGATTGAAGAAATGACCAATATGATCTCAGCATCCCGTTCGTACCAAACCAACGTTCAACTAGCTGAATCAGCCAAGAACATGTTGAATAAAACCCTTCAACTTGGTCAAAGATAGTCAATAGGAGTAAGAAATGGAAACTGTTAAAAGTGCAAATACTTTAGACTCGCTTCGTTGGCAACAAGAAGAATATAAAGTCGCTGATGATAGCCAGGGTATGCTTACTCAAGCCGATTTTTTTGCTTTACTGACCAAAGAGCTGGCAAACCAAGATCCCACTAAGCCTGTTGATAATAACGAAATGATCTCGCAAATGACAGCCTTCTCAACAACCGATGGCGTGCAAGAGCTTAACGAACAATTCAATTCGTTTGCTAGCTCAATGACATCTAACCAAGCCTTACAAGCTTCTTCATTGGTTGGTCGCAGTGTTTTGGTCGACGAGAATGTGTTTGGTTTATACGATGGAGAGCTTGTCAAAGGTAAAATCTCCACTGAAGTACCGGCTAGCAATGTCAATATATATGTTGAAAATGCTGCAGGTGAAATCATTCAAAGTATTCCTGTTGGCAGCATAGGTGCTGGCGGCGGCAACTTTACTTGGGATGGTGCCATGAGTGATGGCAGTACAGCGCCACCGGGAGCTTACCGTTTTAGAATTGCAGGTATGGTAGACGGCGAAGCCGCTGAACTCCAAGCCATGACCTTTCGAAAAGTTGACAGCGTTACACTAGCTGGCAATGGCGGCAGTGTCTTATTAAACCTTAATGGTGGGGGCTCTATGCCACTTAATGAAGTCGTTGAAGTATCAGAAGGTTAACTAAAGTTTTTAGCCGTACCCAGAATGTAGAGACTAAAAATAGTTACCTACAAGAACAGAATTTTTAAGAGGATTAGATTATGTCATTTAATATAGCATTAAGCGGATTAAACGCAGCGCAAAAAGATTTAGACGTAACATCAAATAATATCGCCAACGTTAACACCATTGGTTTTAAAGAATCACGAGCTGAATTTGTTGATGTTTATGCATCATCATTGTTGTCAGGGGGTAAAACCAAAGCCGGTGATGGTGTATTAACGGCAGAGGTTGCACAGCAGTTTTCTCAAGGTAGCATTCAATTTACGCAAAATTCTCTTGATTTAGCGATTACTGGAACTGGCTTTTTTGCCACAGTACCGGGTATCGATAGCTTAGAAAAAAGCTATACTCGTGCTGGCCAATTTAAATTAAATGATGACAACTTTATTGTTAACTCTAACGGTGGTCATCTATTAGGTTTTCCGGTTAATGATGATGGCTCATCGTCCTCCGTGAGTTTAAGTACCGCCTCACCTATTCAAATACCTACTTCGTCAGGAGCACCTAAATTCTCTACTGAAGTAGATATTAGAATGAATGTACCCGCAGGCGATGCCTACATTACCGGCGCGCCGTTAAATTTTGACCCAACCGACCCGCTAACCTTTAATAACTCAACTTCAGTGACTATTTTTGACTCTTTAGGTGATAGCCATGTGATGACCTATTATTTTATAAAAGATGATCCTTTAACCAGTCCAAATGAATGGATTTTATTTGCTGCTGTTGATGGTATTCCTATCAACTTAGAAGATCCATTGGCCGATTCCGCAGCAGATGGTCGTCAAAATGCAGGCGGATTAATTGGTGGTCGTTTAGAGTTTACTAGCGGAGGTGATTTTAGTGCTATCAACCCAACAACAGGTTTTACTACCATAGCTTTTGGTAGCACTATTTTAGCCAATGGCGCTGACCCTGCACAAGCTATTACCATTGATTTTAACCTTGATACTGCTGGCCCAAACCCGAATGAACCGACCCAATTTGCTTCTAACTTTGAGGTAACCTCTTTATCACAAGATGGTTTAGCCGTTGGGCGGTTAACTGGAATTGATATTAGTACAGATGGTTTAATTCGAGCAACCTACAGTAATGGTACCTCACAACCGTTAAAACGCATTACCATGGTTAATTTTGCTAATGAGCAGGGCTTAACCCAAATCGGTGGAACCTCATGGCGTGAAAGCCTTGTTTCTGGTGAGGCCCTTGCCGGTGAAGCAGGCTCAGGCACCTTTGGTACCATAAATTCAAAAGCATTAGAGCAAGCCAATGTTAATCTTACTACTGAGTTAATTGATTTAATTTCAGCACAACGAAACTTCCAAGCCAATTCAAGAGCGCTAGAAGTTGATAACCAGTTGAACCAAACCATTTTACAAATTAGATAATAAGCTTAAGTATTTTGTAGAGGGGTAATTTTTTGCCCTTCTAGTAGGCTTGAATATACATCCAGTTTATTAATAAAGAAAGCTGCTCGTTAAGTAACAATCACTACTTAGCTAGCAGTTTTTTGTTTTTCTCCCCACCCATTACTCGCCTTTTAAATCTTAGTAGCGTTCTGGCATTTTTTTTGCATTTATCAAGTTAACAATTTTAACTACTGGTAAACCATTATGGATAAGATGCTTTATATTGCCATGAGCGGTGCCAAGCAAAACATGCATGCCTTGGCTGTTAATGCCAATAACCTTGCGAATGCTAAAACTACGGGCTTTAAAGCTGATTTAGCACAGGCGCGAAGTATGCAAGCTTTTGGTGAGGGGCAGGCAACACGTGTTTTTTCGATGACCGAACGCGCAAGCCAAAATTTTGACTCTGGCGCATTGTTAACCACAGGGCGCTCTCTTGACTTGGCTATTGCCGGTGATGGTTGGTTTGCTGTGCAAGCCCCACCAGTGACTAAGTCTAATGGACAGGTTGGCACATTAACACTGGGTGCTTCGAGTGAAGCCTATACCCGGCAGGGACATTTACGTCTTACTGAAAATGGCAATCTAGAAACCTCTAATGGAGAATTAGTGTTAGGGGATAATGGCCCGATTGTGTTGCCTTTACCCGTTAACAATATACAAATCTCAGCCGACGGAACCATCATGGTTCAACCAGAAGGTGCGCCTAACACTGTACAAGAAAATGTCGGACGTATTAAGTTAGTCAACCCTGATGTGCGCTTGTTAGAAAAAGGCAACGATGGCTTGTTTCGCCGTAAGGATGGCGACACCGAACTGGCAGATGCAGGTGTTCAGGTGCGAGGAGGAATGCTTGAGTCAAGTAATGTTAATCCAATTAATGAAATGACAGCGATGATTGCTTTACAAAGGCAATTTGAAATGCAGTTAAAAATGATGAAAACGGCAGAAGAAATTGATGCCAGCAGCTCTTCGTTATTACGTGCGTTCTAACGGTTATTCAGTCAATTCAGCGTGAACGTGTATTGCGCAGAGACAAAAATTTGAGGTGATATATGAACCCAGCATTATGGATAAGTAAAACAGGCTTAGATGCGCAAACTAAAGATATTGCGGTAATTTCTAATAACTTAGCCAACGCCAGTACTGTAGGTTTTAAAAAGAGTCGAGCTGTTTTTGAAGATTTACTCTATCAAAATATAAACCAACCGGGTGGGCGAACCGCTGATGATAGTGAAGCACCTTCAGGTTTAATGCTTGGTGCAGGTACTAAAGTAGTGGCAACCCAAAAAATTCATACCCAAGGCGATATGTTGACTACTGATAATGCTTTAGATCTTATGATCCAAGGCGAAGGCTTTTTTGAAATATTATTAGCTGATGGTTCGTCGGCGTATAGCCGCAATGGTCAGTTTGCCTTAGATTCTGAAGGGAATATGGTTACGCCGGGGGCAGGTTATATTCTACAGCCGCAAATTACCATTCCTGATAACGCATTAAGTGTGGTTGTCTCTCAAGATGGTGAAGTATCAGTAACGGTTCAAGGCCAGGCTGAGCCAGCAGTTGTTGGGCAAATTAATACGGTTAATTTTGTCAACCCAACAGGGCTCCAGCCGATAGGACAAAATTTATACACAGAAACAGCGGTTAGTGGCGCACCGCAGCAAGGCGTTCCTGGGCTAGAAGGCTTTGGTATGGTATTGCAAGGTTCGTTAGAAACATCCAACGTGAATACCACTGAAGAGCTAGTTAATTTAATTGAAACACAACGGGTTTATGAAATGAATTCAAAAGTCATTTCTGCGGTTGATGAAATGCTCAGTTATATCAATCAACAGTTGTAATACGGGTTTTATTGTCAATGTTGTTAGCGCTTTATTTAACACCGTTAGTGCAAATTGGGCCATTGCCCGAACAAGGGTAAATACATCGCCCCAAAGATGTAGGTTGGACTTTAGTCCGACAAAGAGGCATGAATTTGCCCTTTCATGGATACATTTTTTGGGTCTGTACGAAGTAAAAAGACACAAAAATTTGTATTTAAAGCGTTAGATTAAAAGTAATACGTAGGAGGCAGTAATGAAAAATATAATACTTCAAGGGTGCTTGAATGTAGTCATTGCTTTATTCATCGTTCAGCTAGGTGCTTGTAGCAATACGGTTGAGTTAAGTAAAGCACTACCTAATGATCCTGATTTTGCCCCCATATTACCTGAAGCTGAAGAAGAGGCAATTATACCAACGGGCTCTTTGTTCAAAGAGAATTATGTTAATAACATTTACTCTGATTCAAAGGCGCATCGTGTTGGCGATATTATTGCCGTTATTTTGAGCGAAAGCACACAAGCCAATAAAAATGCGAAAACAGAATTGAAAAAAGAGACAGATTCGGCGTTAGACCCGGTAGTTGGTTTAAACGGCCTGCCAGCGACCATTGGTGGTAACAGTTTGCAATTTGGTATCACGCAAAATAGTAAATTCAAGGGTGATTCAAAGGCGGATCAGAGTAATAGTCTAAGTGGGAATATTTCTGTACACGTTTTAAGAGTGCTACCCAATGGTAACCTGATGATCCGTGGTGAAAAATGGCTAACCTTAAACAATGGTGATGAATACATTAGATTAACAGGTGTTATTCGCCCTAAAGATATCAATTCAAATAACACAATATTGTCTACAAAAATAGCCAATGCACGTATTCAATATGCGGGCACAGGCAGTTTTGCCGATAGCAACGAACAAGGTTGGTTAACCAAATTCTTCAATAGTACTTGGTGGCCATTGTAAGCTGTTTTTTACATGGTTTTTGCGCATCCAAGTTTTCGCGCATCCAAAGCAAAGTTTAGTTTAGCCAATAGCAGGTAACAATATGAAAGCAGTATTCACAATTATTCTCATCTTCTTCACTTTGGCAAGTCATGCTCAGCGTATTAAAGATTTGGCCGACGTTGCAGGGGTTCGCTCTAACCAACTGGTTGGCTATGGTTTGGTTGTCGGTTTACCAGGTACGGGTGAACAAAGCCCTTTTACGGAACAAAGTTTCAAAACTATGTTGAGTAACTTTGGTATCACTATGCCAGAAAGCTTAAAGCCAAAAATTAAAAATGTTGCTGCAGTTGCAGTACATGCAGAATTAACTGCTTTTGCAAAATCAGGACAAAGCATTGATGTGACGGTTTCAAGTATTGGCAGTGCGCAAAGTTTACGAGGCGGAACTTTACTACAGACCATGTTGATAGGTCTTGATGGTAACGCTTATGCCGTTGCACAAGGGAGTTTAGTCGTCAGTGGCCTAGGTGCAGGTGGGCTTGATGGCTCTAAAATTTTAGTGAATACACCAACGGTGGGACGCATTTCTAATGGCGCAACGGTAGAGCGAGAAGTTAAGTCGCCGTTTTCCCAAGGTGATCACATCACTTTTAACTTGCACAAATCAGATTTTACTACAGCAAAACGTTTATCCGACACCATTAATGATTTTATTGCAGGCTCGGCTAAAGCCCTTGATGCTACTTCAGTACAAGTCAGTGCGCCACGAGATATTTCTGATCGGGTAAGTTTTTTGTCAGTCATAGAAAACTTAGAGTTTGAGCCAGCGTCACCTGCGGCAAAAATTATTGTCAACTCAAGAACCGGCACAATAGTGATAGGCTCTGAAGTACAGCTTCTTCCCGCAGCGGTCACCCATGGTGGTATTACGGTAACGATTAACGAAGCAAAAAATGTCAGCCAACCTAATGCATTCGCTGATGGTGATACGGCAGTAACCAATGAGTCAAGTGTCAATGTCACGCAAGAAAATGCCCGCATGTTTGTTTTTCAACCAGGGATCACTTTAGACACTTTGGTCAGAGCGATTAATGAAGTCGGTGCTGGTCCGGGTGATGTTATGGCTATTTTAGAAGCGTTGGATCAAGCCGGTGCCATTCGCGGCGAAATTATCGTGATTTAATGGTGGTTGTTTATGAGTGATAGTTTAATAAATACAGCAAACTTTGACCAAGCCCGTAACGCGCTTGAACTTAATGGTTTGAATGCCATTCGCCAACAATCAAAAGGCGCTGATGGAGAGGGAAAACAGGCCGCATTACAAGAAGCGGCACAGCAATTTGAAGCGATTTTTATGCAAATGCTATTAAAAAGTATGCGTAAAGCTCAAGAAGTGTTGGAGTCAGATAGCCCATTTAACTCCCAGTCAACCAAGTTTTACCGTGATATGCATGATCAGCAACTTGGACTTGAGTTGTCGTCTAACGGTACATTAGGTTTATCAGAGCTGATAGTGAGACAGCTAGGCGGTGATGATAACTTTACTCCGAGTACGGTATTGCGGAACGATGGTAATATTGAACAGGTAAAAAACGCGAGTAAGCAAGCCTATTTAAAAAGTGTTAGTCCACCTTTGGCTGCTGACCTTAATGATACAGCTAATCCTTCTGTTTTTACTCCCTCTACGTTTGTAAGTGCAGACATTCATGAAAAAGACACTAACGTGCCATTAGTCATGAATACGGTGAACAATAATTCAAACAATGTAAATAACAAAAACAAGCAAAGCGTCAATTTTACCACGCCAACTTTTGCTGAGCCTAAAGACTTTGTCAGTGCCTTGACAGAGCCTGCGAAAGCGATTCAAGAGAGGTTAGGGGTTCCCTTTCAAGTTATTATTGCACAAGCGGCCCTTGAAACCGGTTGGGGGCAAAAAATAATTAAAGACCAACAAGGCAGTAGTTCAAATAACTTATTCAATATTAAAGCAAATAAACAGTGGACAGGTGAGCAAATACAAAAGGACACCTTAGAGTTTGAGCAAGGCGCCATGGTTAAAAAATCAGCCCCTTTTCGATCTTACCAATCCTTATCTGAAAGCTTTAAAGATTATGCTGATTTTCTTATTGGCAATGACAGATATCAAGACGCATTAGAAAATCCGAGTAATGTGGAGCATTTCTTGCAGGGTTTACAAAAAGCAGGCTATGCGACCGATCCTAATTATGCCAATAAAATTATGGCTACACTTCGCACAGTCACCAACTTAATTTCAAACTAGTTTTGTTTGGTTAAATAGTACCTTATAAAACGATAGGTCAGCGTTTACACTGGCTGTGAGGGAGTGTTAGTTATGTCAGTTAATTTATATGGACTGGGTGTTCAAGGATTGCTCGTAGCAAAGCAATCCCTTGATACAGTGGGTCACAATATTGCTAACGTCAATACTGAAGGTTATTCACGCCAAGGTACTGTGCAAATTTCTTCTGGCGGACAGCAGTTCGGCAATGGCTTTGCGGGCCTAGGTACCCAAATAGATGATGTGGTTAGAAGTTTTGATAAATTCTCTTTCGTTGATTTACAAAGCAATACCAGTAATTTGAATTATAACCAGTTTTTTCTCGACAGTGTGACGCGTGTCGATCAAGTGGTATCAGATAATGACACGTCAATTACCAGTATCTTAGGTCAGTTCTTTTCGGCCTTTAACACTGTTTCTGATAACCCTAACTCGTTGGAATCACGTAATCATTTGATTGAAATTTCGAAAAGTATGACTTCAACCTTTTCCCGATTAAATGATCAACTTGAGCTACAATATCGGTCATTAAACAATGATGTTGAAAATATAGCCCAAGAAATGACCGCATTGGCGAAAAACTTAGCTGAAACTAATGCTGAAATTCAACAGGTTTGGGACAATGGCAGCAAGCATTTACCTAATGATTTATTAGATCAAAGAGATCGCATAATCCTAGAGATTAGTGAATATACTGATGTCTCAACTGTTGTTCAAGATAATGGCGCAATAAACCTATTTGTTGGCACAGGTCAGCCACTGGTATTAGGGCATAATGCATTTAAAGTTGAAGCAATTGTTGATGCAACAGACAACTCTAAACTTGAATTGGCACTAACAAGTAAGGGGACAACCCAACGCCTGCGTGGTGAATTGATGGGCGGTAAAATTCAAGCAGTTTATAACTTTAGAGATAATGTATTAGATACAACATTTAATCAATTGGGGCAAACCGCTATCGGTATAGGTCATTTGATTAATGAGCAGCAAAAGCAAGGCTTAGACTTGAATATGCAAGTAGGCGCTAACTTCTTTAATGATGTTAACAGTGTCAATGCCATGGCTCAGAGAGCTTTACCTACGGATGATGGACTAGGTGAAGCGACATTGGGGGTGCAAATTGAAGATGTGTCGTTATTGACAGCAGACGACTTTGAATTGAAAGTGCTAAGTTATGCAGCGGGTCCACCAGAAACCGTACAGTTTCAATTAACGAATTTAGGGGATGGCACGCAACTCACTTTACCCGCAGCAGGCGCGCAAGATTTAACCGTTTCTCGTAATATTGATGTCGCTCAATATGGTTTTAGTATCAATGTTGACGCCGTGAGTGTCACCGATCCGCTTCAGGTAGATAAACGCTTTGAACTCAGACCAACTCATTTTGGCGCGCAGCGATTTGAAACCCAAATAACCGATTCATCTTTGGTTGCTGCTGCTGGAAATCAAATTTTAATTACCGAAGGTGCAACCAATACTGGGGTAAGTAAATCACGTATTACGCAAATTACTGCGCCAAATGATATTAATTATCCATCACCAGAAGATTTAACCACCACTCCAGTTACACCAGCAAAAGGCTTGCGTATTGAAGTGGTAGAAGCGCCATTAGGCACTTTTACTTACCAAGTGCTTGATGCTAATACCGGTGTTCCTATTGAAGAGCCTCCAGGTACGCCATTAACAGGGTTAGCATTTACGGCGCCTCAACAAACTATCAGTCATGCCGGTTTCGATATTGAAATTGCCATAGAGGATACGGCTGCACTTGATAGTTATACTTTTACGCTTGATTATAATGAAACAGGTGCTGGTAGCAATGAAAACGCCTTAGTTATGTCCGCGTTTCAAACAGACAAAACCCTTAATAAAGGCCGTTCTACCTTTCAAGATAACTATGCATTGATGTCATCGGATATTGGTACCATCACTAGTAGTGCTGAAGTAAGAGTGCAGTCATCAGAAGTGCTGTATGAACAAGCTAGTAATCGAGTTACTTCCTACTCAGGGGTAAACTTGGATGAAGAAGCGGCAGATTTATTAAAATACCAAACAGCTTACAATGCTGCGGCAAAAATAGTCTCCATTGCTGATGAATTAATGGAAACCTTACTTACCTCACTAAGGTAATCTGTATCCCCCGTCAATCCTATGACAGCGTCTATGGCACTAACTTTGCATTTGAACAAGGTAATTAATTCAAATGCAAAGTAAGGGGCTGTTGTGCGTATTTCAACTCAAACATTTTTTCAACGAAATACAACATCTATTCTAGAAAGCCAAGCGCGAACCAGTAATTTAAATGTTCACTTGACTGAAGGAAAGCGTGTTTTACACGGCTCTGATGATCCTGTTGCCATCGCCACTATTCAACGACTTAAACAAACAATTTCAGTCAATGAGCAATACGTTAAAAATATTGAAGTGGCAGATGCTGCAAATGCTCAAGAAGAATCAACTTTAGGGCAAATGGTGAATGTATTACAGCGCGTGCGTGAGCTGATGGTTTCTGCAGGCGATGGTATTTATAGCCTAGAAAACTTAGAAACGGTTGCACAAGAATTAGAAGAATTAAAAGAAGAGTTGGTAGGTTTAGGTAATACCCGAGATGGTCATAGTGAGTATATTTTTGCTGGCTATGATGTTGATACAAAGCCTTTTCAAGTGAATGAGTTTGGTCAGGTCGAGTTTCTTGGCGATAAAGGCGTACGTGAATTACAAGTGGGTTCAGGCGTTGATGCGGCTATCAATGATTCTGGTTTTGACTTAATGATGAATTTATCTAGTGGTAATGGCTCTTTTAAATCGACTTTGGGAGCGGCAAATACCGGATCAGGTGTAATTGAACAAGGTGTAGTGTTTGATCCCGCAATCGCGAGTAGTTTTCAAGGAGAAGAGTACAGTATCCATATCACTGAGCCCGGTGCTGGTTTGCCAACAGAATATAGCGTTTATAGTATTGAGGCGGCAAGTGTTGCCGGCGCGGCGACGGTAAAACTTGCCACTGTTGATTTAAATGACCCAGCTATTACTTCGGTTAATCCAGCAGATGTATATCCTGGCGTTAATAGTGCAGTAAATGTAGTGTTTTTTGCAACTGCAACGCCTGGTGAGTTTGAAGTACAAATAAATGGGCAATCATCTTTGCCAACAATTTATGACGCTAATACGGCAACTGCTCAGCAAATTTCAATTGATGGAATGACAGTTGAAGTTGAGGGAATTCCTTTAGCTGCAGATACCTACCAAATTAATAAATACATAGCACCAACGCAATATAACCAAGGTCAAAGTATCGAATTTAATGGGGTGAGAACCTCGCTTAAAGGTGAACCTTTAGATAAAGATGCTTTTACTTTAACGCCTAGTAGTAATACCGACATTTTTACCACCATTCAAAGTGCTATTGATGCAATGAGAATACCTGGTGATACCGACACTCAAGAAGCATTACGACTTACCCGATTAAATATGGCGCAATTAGAGTTAGATAATGGCTTAGACCATATAGTTAACACACGCTCAAGAGTGGGTGCACGCATGCAAACCCTGATAAGCCAAACCTCAATTAGTGAAGAATTCAAATTAGTTTCGCAGACGGCTATGTCAAAACTTGAAGATTTAGATATGGCAAAAGCGATCAGCGATCTACAGCTGGAACAGACCAAACTAGAGGTGGCTCAGCAAACCTTTGTACAGCTGCAGCGCCTGAATTTATTCGATCTTATTCGATGAATACTCGACAGGAATAATATTTTGAAGAGTTGGCACATTTTTAGCTTAACTTATATACAACAACAAAATACAACTGTTTTTTGACACTTAACTGGCAACTAATTGCCAACCGCAAGAAAAAGCGGCAAGAAAAGAAGATAATAGGAGCTAACCATGCCACAGATTATTAATACTAATATAATGTCGCTAAATTCACAGCGCCAATTGAATAAATCTCAATTGATGCAGAATGAAGCCATGGAGCGTTTGTCTTCTGGACTTCGAGTTAATAGTGCGAAAGATGATGCTGCTGGTCTTGCCATTGCTACCGGTATGGAATCACAAATACGTGGTATCAACCAAGCAGTGCGTAATGCCAATGACGGTATTTCAATGTCGCAAACTGCAGAAGGTGCGATGGATGAAATGACCAGCATTTTACAACGTATTCGTGAACTATCGATTCAGTCTGCGAATGACACTAACTCAGCATCGAACCGCCAATCAATTCAAGCAGAGGTTGATCAACTCTATGATGAGTTAGATCGCATCGCCAACGTAACACAGTTTAATGGGGTTAACGTTCTTGATGGCAGTATCGGCTCAACTACCTTACAAATTGGCGCTAACGCGGGTGAAAACTTAACCTTTGCCATTGATTCTGTCACCACCAGAGATTTAAACCTTAATGCCGTTTCTGGTTTAGGCGAGCTTAACGGTGGCCGTGTTAATAACGGTAGTGCCATTAATGCCGATGATATCACTATTAATGGTGTTGGACTGGGTGGTATTGCCACAGGCGCTAATCGGGCTATTTTAATTGAAACTGAAATTAATAGTAAATCAGGTATTTCAGGTGTAACAGCGTCTGCTTATAACGTCGTTGAAGGTGTTGGCGGTCAAACAGGTGTTAGCTCTGGTCTACAAGTAAACGGTGTAACCTTAGGCTCTACTGGCTCTATGAAGGATCTAGTTGACACTATTAATAGAGATGTGCCCGGTGTCGTTGCTTCTGTCGGTAATAATGGCTCGTTAGTGCTTTCAAATGATACGGGTGCTGACATAGTTATTGGCGCAAATGGTTCACAAGTAGGTTTACCTAATACAGATACTTTCCGTGGTTTCATCGCGTTAACTAGCGCAGATCAAACCGCTGTTGAAGTAAGTACAGGTACAGCAGCAACATCAACAGCTAGCCAAGTTCAACAAATTGGTTTTAACTTAGTTGAAGGGTCAGACAAGCTTACTGGTGGTGAGGTAACTGCTGTAGCAATTACTGGCGCTGACGGGATTCAAATAAACGGCATCGACTTAGGCGAAGTTACAGGGACTTCAGCTGCAGATAAAGCCTTTGCTATAAATACTATTTCAGGCGAGACTGGAGTCACTGCTAGTGCGACTACTGAAGTGAAATATGAAGTGGTTTTCCCTGGTACAACAAACAGTAACTTAACCTTAAATGGCACCGTCATTGCCTTAGGTGCAGGTGTTGTTTCGCTTGATGATGTGGTTTCAACCATCAATAGTTCAGGTATTCAAGGGGTTGTTGCTACTGCTGATGCTACTACCGGCTCTATTATTTTAACATCACAGTCAGGCAGCGATATTAGTGTGACCACAGATGATGCTGCATCACTACATGATGGTACTGCATTCCTTGGTGTAGGTGTGGCAGATGTTACTCTAGGGGATATCACCTTAACAGGCGAAAATGGTAAAGATGTTATTGTTACTAGTACTGCTGCTTCAGAAGCGGCAAAAGATACGGCATTAGGAAAACTAGGCTTAATTGATTTTGGTGGTAGTGCATCAGCCATCGGCACTGGTTTAAGCGTGTTAACGGTCGCAAACGCAGAAAACACCATTGAACGTATCGATTCGGCGCTTGAGCAAATTTCGAATTCACGTGCAGAGTTAGGTGCGGTGCAAAACCGTTTAGCATCTACTATTTCTAATCTAGAAAACGTTTCGCAAAATTTATCTGCATCTAAATCTCGTATTGTTGATGCTGACTTTGCTGCTGAAACATCTAAGCTAAGTAAAGCGCAAATTTTGCAACAAGCAGGTACTGCTATGTTATCGCAAGCCAATGCAAGTACGCAAAACGTGTTGTCTTTATTGCAGGGTTAATAAGGGCAAGGTTAATAGGGGCAAGGTTAAATATATGAAGTTGTGGGTTAGACTTCAGTCTGACAACTGGGCGCTAATAACAAGCGCCTAACAACAATCGCAATAAATGATGCCCTACAGGTTAAATAATAAATTATATTAACCATTAACCATTAACCATTAACCATTAACCATTAACTATTAAAGCCAAGCCACTGCTTGGCTTTGTTGTATTCATGTCTCCTGAAATCCCCTCGAATTTTACTTGGTTTTTAAGTTTTTTTATTTTATTTGTAAAAAAGGTTAAAGAAAAAATAAAAGCGTCCGATAAAGTTTGTAAGTCAGATAATTGACATAACTCATTCTTCAGACTTTTCTGTTGATTTTTATGAAAACCTAGGAGCTTATTATGCCTCAAGTAGTTAATACCAATGTAATGTCGCTAAACGCGCAACGCCAACTAAACAAATCGCAATTAATGCAAAGTAGTGCGATGGAACGTTTGTCTTCTGGTTTACGAATCAACAGTGCGAAAGATGATGCTGCTGGTTTGGCAATCTCGACAGGCATGTCTTCTCAAGTTCGTGGTTTGAACCAAGCGGTTCGTAACGCAAATGACGGTGTGTCAATGGCACAAACCGCTGAAGGGTCTATGGACGAAATGACCAATATCCTTCAACGTATGCGTGAGCTAAGTGTTCAAGCGGCTAACGATACTAACTCAGATTCTAACAGAGCTTCTATCCAAATTGAGATAGACCAACTTTATTCAGAATTAGACCGTATCGCCGAAACCACCTCATTTAACGGCACTAATTTATTAGATGGCTCTAACAAATCAACCAATTTACAAATTGGGGCAGAGTCAGGACAATCATTGTCATTTTCTATTGACGCTGTAACCACTAAAGACTTAAACCTAAATGCGGTTTCTGGCTTAGGTGAGTTAAACGGTGGTCGAGCAAATACTACCACAGCGATGACATCTACAGCTGTAAATTTAAACGGTGTCACTTTATCGGGTACTGGCGCAGCAGGTGCTAATATGGCAACAGATGTTGCATCAATGGTTAATGCAAAAACTGGTTTAACAGGTGTTACAGCATCAGCTTATAACACAGTTGAAGGTACTGCAGGTCAAACAGGGGTTACCTCAGGTTTAACGATTAATGGCCAAGCTATTAACTCAAATGGTAGTAGTGGTGGTACAGGTAGTATGACTGACTTAGTTGATACTATAAACCGCGATGTTTCTGGTGTAACAGCATCCTTAAACACTTCTGGAGCATTGGTTTTATCTAATGACACCGGTAATCAAATTGATATTGGTGGTACTATTGCAGGATCAGGTCTAGTTGTTGATGATTATCAAGGTTTTGTCTCATTGAGTAGCGCTGACGGCAGTGAAATATCATTTGCGGCAAATACACCGACAGTAACAGAAGCCGTTGGTAGTGCCCAAATTCAACAAATGGGCTTTATGATTGGTGCTGGCTCAGATAAATTAACAGGTAGTGCAGTAGGCTCAGTTGCTGTTTTAGCAACGGATGGTATACAAATTAACGGTGTAGATTTAGGTGCAGTAACAGGCACTACCGCGGCTGATAAAGCATTCGCGATTAATGCTATTTCTGATGAAACAGGTGTTAGTGCTTCTGCGACGACTGAAGTTAAGTATGAGGTTAATATTACCGGTATTCAGGCTGAAACAGCTTTAGTTATTAATGGTGTTTCGTTAGATTTTACTCAAGCAGCGGGTATTTCAGTAGATTCTTTAGATGAGTTAGTTGCAGGCATTAATGCTGCTGGCATCCAAGGTGTTGTTGCTACTGCCGATAATACAACAGGTAGTTTAGTATTAACTTCGCAAGCAGGTTCTGATATTGATATTTATGCAACAACAGGAACCGGCGCTAATGCAGTGTTCGACGGCCAAACTATTGGTGGTGCAGGTAATACTGCTCATACAGCAGGCTCTATTACGTTAACAGGTAAAGATGGCGCTGATGTATTAATAACAAGTAATGCAACAACGCAAGCAACTCAAGATACAGCGTTGGCTAAAATTGGTGTAACCCAAGTGGGTGGTAGTACTGCTTCAATTGGTGTAGGCTTAAGTGTAGCGAGTGTAGCGGGTGCAAATAACACCATTGAACGTATTGATGATGCGCTTGAAAAAATTGGTGATGGTCGAGCAAATTTAGGTGCAATTCAAAACCGCTTAGGCTCAACCATTTCGAACTTACAAAACGTATCGCAAAATATTTCAGCTGCGAACTCTCGTATTCGAGATGCCGACTTTGCCGTTGAAACATCAATGTTAAGTAAATCGCAAATATTACAACAAGCAGGTACTGCAATGTTGTCTCAAGCAAATGCCTCAACACAAAACGTGTTGTCGTTATTAGGTTAGGATTTGATGACTAGCTGATGATAAAAAACTTCTCGGTTAGCCCGAGAAGTTTTAGTCATTTATAGGTAAAGATAAAAAATTACCTAAATAAAGTACAAATAGTAAAAGAACAGATAATATAATGGAATAAATGGTTTTTTCATAATATAGAGGTGAGAATCATGATTGATAATACTTCGTCAGCAACTGATGCAGGCAGCCTTACTCCACAAGCAAAGGCTAGTGCTGCTAGTCTTGCTCAAACGGCTAATATCTCCGGACAAATAAAAACAGATGTTATCGCCCCAGATAAGGTGGTTACTCAAGTTAACAAAGTGCAAGAAGACAAGGAAAGTAAACAAAGTAGCGAAGCTAAAACAAAAGATACTGCACAGGTTGTTGAAAAATTAAATGCGTTTGTACAATTAGCGCATCGCGATGTGGTTTTTGCTGTTGATGAACAAAGTGGTCGTGATGTTATTTCGGTATTTGAAGCCGAAACTCAAGAATTGATCAGACAAATACCAAGTGAAGAAGCTTTGGCTATACTAAAGAGAATGGATAAAGCATTAGGTTTGCTTTTTAGTGAAAAAGTTTAGTAGCGCTTAAAATAGTGATTTTTTGGTAAGAATATTGCATTTAATTTCACATAAATAGGAATTGATTTTTGATGATTTAGCATGATGTGTAATCTAGTAGTGTCATGAAAAGCAATACTACAACACATTACAAATAAGCCCTTTGGTAGGGAATAGGAGTTTTCTATGGCAGCAATTACATCGACTGGGCTAGGCTCTGGTTTAGAAGTTAACAATATTGTTACCGCAATAATTGATGCTGAGAAAGTCCCTGTTCAAAGTAAGATAGATCGCGATACTGAACTTGCCACCGCTCAAATATCTGCATTTGGCAGTATAAATAGCGCCTTATCTACTTTTAAAGACTCCTATAAAGACTTATCAAAAACTTCAAGCTTTTCAGCAGTGAGTATTAGTTCTTCCGATGAAGATGTGTTGACAGCTACTGCAGGTATAGGTGCACAAACGGGTGTTTTTGACATAGAAGTGTTAGAAAAAGCCCAGGCGCAAAGTGTTGCAACTGCTGCGTTTAGCAGTGCCAATGATACTATCGGTACAGGTACCTTAACCATTCGCTACGGTTCATACGAAACTGGTTCTTTTGCCGTGAATGCAGATACCACCATTCAAACCATTACCTTAGACTCTTCTAACAACACCCTGACTAGCTTACGTGATAGTTTAAATGCCGATGAAAATAATGGCTTGTCAGCGTCAATCATTAATGATGGTTCGGGTTATCGCTTAGTGTTAAATAGTGATAGAACCGGTGAAAATTATGCCATGGAAATTACTGCGAGTGATGATGACGGTAATGATACTGACAATACAAGCGGCATTTCCCGGTTGATTTATAATGACACCACTAAAAATGCCACGCAAACAGTTGCTGCTAATGATGCTGAAATTGTACTTAACGGTATAACTATTACCCGTGATACTAACACTATTGATAGTGTGATAACTGGTGTGACAGTTGAATTGCAAGATACCAAACCAGGCAGTAATATCCGTTTAAATATTAACAGCGATACTTCAACAGTTGAATCACAAATAAAAGCATTTGTTAGCAATTACAATACGTTAATCGCTAATTTGAATGAATTTAGTAAAGTGGATTCAAATAATGGTCAAAAAGGGGTGTTAGCAGGTGATGGTACGGTTAGAAGTATTGAAACTCAACTTAGAGGGGTGTTAAATAATCGTTTAGATCATTTAACGGGAACCATTAAAAGCTTTGCCAATTTAGGGATTTTTACCAACCGAGACGGCACCATTGAAATTAATGAATCTAACTCAGCATTGCCTAAATTTTCAGACGTTGTAAAAAATAATATTGCAGATATTGCCGACTTTTTTACTGCTTCAGGAACCGCTACCGATACACAGATTGACTTTACCAGCTCAAACTCTCTCACTCAGCCTGGTACTTATGATATTGAGGTTACTCAGTTAGCAACCCGAGGTTCTTTAACTGGCACCACAGTAAATAATTTAACTATTGGTGCAACTAACGATACCTTTAAAGTGCGTATAGATGGTGTGCTATCAAATGATGTTGTTTTAGCCAATCAAACCTATGCGTCATTGTCTGATTTATTGGCTGAAATGCAATCTAAAATAAATTCAGATAGCACATTTATCGATAAAGGGGTGAGTGTTGTATTAACTGAAGATGCAGGAAAGATTAAAGTTGAGTCAAGCCAATATGGCTCAGGTTCAACGGTTGCATTTACTGAAGTAGGCTCTACCTTTCTAGCCGATTTAGGTATCGATGTACAACAAGGTATCGCGGGGCTAGATGCTGAGGGTAAAATTGATGGCGTTGACGCTTTTGGTGATGGTCAATTCTTATTATCTGAAAGTGGTGATTCAGCGGGGATAAAAATTGAAGTCTTGGGCGGAGCTATCGGCAGTAGAGGAACTGTGACTTACTCTGAAGGTAGTACAAAAATCATGAATGACCTGCTTTTAAGTATGATAGATGATCAAATCTCTAGTTCAAGTGGCGATGTAAACTCTTCAACCGTTGACAATGCGCCACCTTCAACAATGCTTGATAGTAAAACAGATGCATTATATAAAAAGATTGAACAATTAGATCGCCAAGAAGAAGATCTTAAATTGCGCATGGATAAATATGAAGCGCGTTTGTTCAAACAATTTAATGCCATGGATAGTGCTGTTGCAGCCTTAAATGCTACGTTGGGTAGCCTGACCTCTATGTTAGATCAATTACCCGGTTACACTAATGAAAATTAGCATCAAATTAGTGATTCAATAAATTTTCAGTTTTTCTCCAATTGAGCCAACCAAAGCTAGCACAGTAGTTTTTTATGGCTCATATTTTGCTTTATCTTGATGATTAAGAGTATTATTACTCAGTGTCAACTTTTTGTTATCAGGGATACCCATGCCACAGATTTCCGACCTTGAACTAGATATTCAAACAAAGCTTTTACGTGCTACTTTTCTAACCAATATGGCAGTGATGAAAAAATTCATGCCGGAAATATTTGAGTTTTATCAAAATTACAGCCCAACTAGAGTAAAACTCACCTTTGATCATAATGGTGAAGTCAATATGGTTTCTGACGGTTCACTGGTTTATAAAGATCATGCAAAAGCAAACAGCTACCAACAGGCTGATGAGTTTTATGAAAATCCGCGGTTGTTTTCCTATAGTCTTAGCAAGGACGGTAATAATTTATTTGAACACGAAAGAGCGCTATTTGATATTTATCGTAAGCGAGAAGAAGAAAAGCCAGACTCAAGTTATAATTTACTAGCCCATGAAAAGCATATGGATTTATTATCAATGATTGGAGTAGGATTAGGTTTTCATATAGAGCGTTTATTTCAGTTATGCGATGTTCGCTGTTTCTATTTATATGAGCCAGATCCTGATTGTTTCTTTTGTGCAATGCATTGTGTAGATTTCGGTCCATTAATTGAAAAATGTTTTAGTCTTGGGGGAGCATTTACGATCAAACTAGGAGGGAACCAAAATCAGTATGTGAATGGTTTAAATGAATTTTTAGTTACTCATGGTTTTTCTAATATTGCGCGATTTTTCAATTATCGCCATTACCGGAGTGAGGCTACCGATGCAACTTTTCAGCGTATTTTTGAATTAGCTTACCGTTTCAGCAGTGGTTGGGGTTTTTTTGAAGATGAAATTATCAGCGTGGACCATACCATAGCTAATGCAAATGAAGGATACGGCTTTATCCTGAAAAAAGACTATTTTAAAAATAAGCTTGCAGACAAGCCTGTTTTCATTATTGGCAATGGTCCTTCTTTAGACGAAACCATTGATTACATCAAAGAAAATGAAGCTAATTCAGTTGTTTTCTCTTGTGGTACAGCGCTTAAATCAATATTAGATGCTGGTATCACGCCAGATTTTCATATTGAAATGGAACGGACACCAGAGTTGTATGAGTGGGTAGACTCAGTGGGGCATAAAGATAAGTTAAAGAAAATCAACATAATAGCATTGAACACTGTATATACTAAAATATTGAAGCTCTTTAAAAATGCTTATTTGTTATCTAAGCCAAAAGACGGTGGAATGGATTTTCTTTATGAATATTTAGAGGCTGATAAATATCCTGCGGTCGATGCTTGTAACCCAACAGTATCTAATGCAGCAACAGCGGCAGCAGTATATTTAGGCTTTAAAACCATGTATTTATTTGGTGTTGATTATGGCTGGATTGATGAAGAGCATCATCACTCTAAAGGCAGTGTATATTACCAGAAAGGCTCTCATGCAGAACGTAAAACGATGACTGCTGATATGAAAGTAGCCGGTAACTTTGAAGAGGAAGTGTCAACAATACAACACTTTGATAACTCAAGAGCGTCTCTGGAAATTCTATTAGAGAAAAATCCAGATATAACGTGTTATAACTGTAGTAATGGTGCAAAAATAGAGTTAAGTCACCCTCTGAGATTTACCGATATAGAAGTGTTGGAGAATATTAAAGCTAAAGAAAGTTCACTAGAAAACTTACTTAGTCACGCTTTTTCTCAACGAGAACTCAGCGAATATGATTTGTCTGTTTTATTTGAAGATAAGATAAAGTTTTTAAAGCAGATAATAGATATGACAGTATCCATCACTTCAGTGAAAATTGAATCTCGGCTACATTTAACGCAATTATTTTCGAATCAACATAAATATATTGCTAGCTTTAAATTACAAAAAGAAACTCAAGTACTTCATCGTTTTTTACAAGGAACCGTGAACTATTTTCAGTCAAACATTATGACGAATGCTTATTGTTACCAAGATAAAGAACAGCAGCTAGCGTTTATTAATTTCGCATTAGATAAATTCCACTCACATCTGTACTTTTTACTTGAAAAACTTGTTAAAAACAGAAAAGCGGCTAGGGTCAGTTGATCTTTGCTGGTTATTTTTGCAGCAGTTTATTAACCTTTTATACAATGCAGAGCTTATGTTGTATAGTTGTTCTACTCTAATAAGAGTTAATTTATTAGGCGAATTAACATGAACGCTTCTGCGGATTCAACACCAATACTACTGCCTCGTACTTTGTTCAAATAATCAATCGCTTCTATTGAACGAGTATGAGGGTAGGGCTTCATTTCATTTTGATACTTCTCCAGTAACAGCTGTTTTTCTTTATTGTAGCGACTGATATCAACAAAATAGTTTGGTAAGAAAGGGGCACTCATACTTATTGATGCCCATTCTGTGCTTGAGTTAACTTCAAATGAAAGTATTTTTTTCACCGAAGTATTGGGTTGAGGGCGACAAGCAGTTAACACAGCTTGGTGAACAATACGGTGATCTATATTTAAATCGCCACCGTGGTGGGTATAAATTATGGTTGGTTTATATTCCTTGATAACTGGCTCAATAACTTGTGCCACTTCAATTAGAGGGATCTGATCCATGCCGTTATCAGGAAAAGCATGGTTGTAAAATGTGCTAACGTCAAGTTGATGGCATGCTTGTTTTTGGGCTGATAACCTATCTATGCTTGCAACAGGATCACTTGCTCTTGCTCCAACACCATCTGTCATATAGATAATGCGAACTTCGTCGCCATTATCACTGTGTTTTAACAGGGTTCCACCACAACCAATGGCTTCATCATCGGCATGGGCAACAATCACGAGTACTTTTTCTGTTTTAGCTAATTGAGGGGTACTATTCACTGATTAACTCCCATGTCACTGGAGTACCACGGTGAATATCGCAAGTGGCGGTAGCTCCTATTACATCAAGGTAAAATTTAGGGGCAAGTCCTGCTCCAGGTCTTATCCTCCTGACATGTTCACTAGTGATAACAGTACCTTGCTTTATGTCTTTGACAAAAAATAATGACCGTCTAAATTTTAAATTGTCCAGTTCAGCTGGCTTTCTATCGTAACTCGCCGTGCCAAGAGATTGCCATGCAAGTTTGCTGTGTTCAACTAGTTGCTTCAATTCATCCGGCTCGAGCGAAAATTCACTATCGGGTCCCTTATCCTCTCGACTAAGCGTGATATGTTTTTCAATAACACATGCGCCAAGGGCTACAGCAGTAATGGCAACATTGGTTCCTAAAGTGTGATCTGAAAGTCCAGGAATAACTTGCCAACGTTGAGCAATATCATTGATAGTATGCAAGTTACTCTGTTCAATGGGCGCTGGGTATGAGCTAATGCAATGTAATAATACCAAATTTGTACAACCTGAATTTTTTGCTGTTTCAACTAGGTCATTAATTTCTTCTTCATCAGCCATGCCAGTTGAAATAATTAAGGGTTTGCCCGTTTTTGCTACCTTTTCAATTAAAGGAAGATCTGTTGCTTCAAAAGAAGCTATTTTATAAGCAGGGCAATCAAGAGATTCTAATAAGTCGACTGCGCTTTCATCAAAGGGGGTACTAAATACGGTGATACCAATTTTTCTAGCATGATCAAACATGGCTTTGTGCCATTCATAAGGGGTTTGAGCCCATTGGTAAAGTTTATATAAATTGTAGCCATCCCATAAGCCTCCATGTATTTGAAAGTGCTCATTGTCACAGTCTATTGTCATTGTATCAGCGCTATAGGTTTGTAACTTTATGGCATTTGCGCCCATTGCTTTTGCCATTTCGATTGTTACTAAGGCTCTTTCTAAAGAGCCATTGTGGTTTGCAGAGAGTTCAGCAATAACATAAGGAGGTTGTTCTGCACCAATTTTGGTACCATCTATGGTAATTTCTGAAGCGAATGTTCCTGTTTTAATTTTTGGCATCGTGTCAGTGCTCTCTCTTTTTTTAGTTTATTAGACCCAGCAAAAAGCTTAGTTTAAATCTGTACCAAAAGTTACTTTAGCGGTTAGTGTGCCATTTTCCAATTTAGCATCTGAAAATTCAAGTTTATTAGAACCTTGCTGTACAAATGCTTTTGGATAGCTTGGCGCATCTAACATGCGTATGAAATCGTATAACTTTTCCACCGATATATCATTTGGTATTTCACTTTGTTCGGGGGTTCTTCTTTCAAAATGTACTATGTCACCTGATTGCTCAATTGGTACCGGCTTTTTGGCAACTATTTCGCTGATCATCTCTGCAACAACGTTAGCTAATTGATTAAAAATATCGTTCGCTGAGCCATTCAGAGCCATGGGGTGCTTTAAGTATACTGGCCCAGCATCTAGCTGCTCAGTCATCTGTAATGCCGATACTTTAGTTTTGCTTAATCCCCTTATTATGAGGTTTTGTAGTGGACTACCTCCACGGCCAAAAGGTACGTCAGTCATATGAAAGCAAACACAGTTCCATTGGGTGTAAATGTCATTTGGTACCAACCAGCTCCAATGGGGAAAAAAGATATAGTCAGGATTAATTTTATTGATTATTTCAATAGTTAAATCATCTTTATCAGTAATTAAGTGCCAATTACCGGTTAATGTTTTACTGTAATGATTAAATGCTTTTATGTTCCAAGGGTGAATAGTAGCCACAATAAAGTTAGACATTGGCTTCTCCTTGTTGGCTGTTGGCTTTCAAGTAATAGCTAATCGGTGATATTTGAGTAAAGCCGGCTCGTGAAAAAAGTTTATGCGAAGCAGCGTTTTTAAGGTGTACTTCAGCAATAATGCCTTGCTCTTTAAAAATTGTCGGTATTAATTCCAGTGCTTTTTGCGCAAAATTTTTGCCCTGTTGTTTAGGTGAGATAATTATGGAAACTAACCAGCGTGCATCTACTTTGACTTTAAACTTCGTTAGAATGTCTAGTCTAACTAAACCAATGGATTGTCGCTTTTGATTATTTGGTTGAACAAGCTTAATCATATATAAATGCTTATTTTCGTTTTTCAAAGTAGCCTTAAGCCAATCACAATGTTGTTGCCATTTTACGGGTTCTGGATTGTGAAAATATTTTCGTATCTCAGTATTTGATTGCCATTGAAATATGTCAAAGCAATCGTCAAGTACGGCTTTTTGCAAACGAACACTCATGGATGTATTGTTGGCTATAACATCAACAACCTTGTTGACTCCTAAACCATCACAGCAATTAAAACTGCAATTAACCATTTTTAGGTAATTACTTCTATTATGCATTAATTGGTTGAGCGATGTTTCGAAATCTTTATAAGTTAATTTAACATGGTGACCAAGATTTTTGATAGCGCCTGCTTGAGATAAGCTTTCATTTAAGAAGTCTTGGTTTACAGCACTGACAATAGATAAGCTAGGCAAGCCTAAGCAACAACGTTCCCAGGCAGTTGCGCCAGAAGAACCAATAGCAATATCAGCCATTAACATCAGCTTAGCCATGGATTCTGGTTGGGTAACCACTGTGATCCAGTTATGATTTGCACTCACTGCTTTGAGGTTGTTTAAAAATATTGAGCTTGGGTTTGCAACTAAAGTTACGTTTATACCTTGGTTTGTTTGTTGAAATTGAATTAACCAAATTAACAGTGTTTCAGCGATATTGTCGGGATCTGTTCCGCCCATGGAAATTAGAATATGGTTAACTACTGACGTTTGCTTTCTTTTTGTTTGTGCTAACGGCCGATTTAGTAAAAACTCATCGCGGAGCATAATAAAGTCAGCGCCAAGTAGTAATTGGCAGTCTTTTGGCACTAAGTCTTTGTAATCACAATACTTACGACCTAACGTTTGATCTAATAATATATCACACTCATGCGCTCGGTTGGCTAGGTCATCTATAACCATTATTTTTCTTGGTTGTAAGTATTTTTTGATTAATTGTTGCCACTGTATATCTAAGCTGTAGTGATCAACAATTAAGAGGTCAATACTGATACCGTTTAGTTGTTTTTTACATTCTTTGGCGTCATCTATGGCACTACACCCCAACCAAAATTTATCGTTGGTCTGATGTTCTATGTTAATAGTTGGTTTGGCTAACAAAACTAACTCAAAGCCGGATTGTTCAATTAAATGATTGATATTTCCTTGATGATTTCTAGATAAAAAGAGGGTTCTAATACTCAGAGCTTTCATTTTTTTTGCTAAGGTCAAACATCGCATCACATGACCAGTACCCATTCGACTGGATGAATCTACTCGAATAGCTATGGTTGTTAGATTGCTCCCTTGGCTAGAAGGTGTGTGCTTGGTCATTGTTATCGAACCTTAAATAACGGTTGAAGTACTTCTCCCTGAAATATTTCATCAAAATTTTGCTTGCTAATGGTTTCAGATAATAAAGGTAAAATTTCACGATAAGCGTTAAGTAATTTGTCAATATCCTGGCTTTGGTGAGCATAATTTAGGTTATGCCCTCCGCCAAGTAATATTCCTCTTTGAGCCATTTCTTGTAGAAATAAAGATTTTAGTTGCCAACTTGTGTATGGTGCACAATCTAAAATTTGAAGAAATGACCAACTAGGGTGTCCACATATCTTCAGCCAACTAGGGTTTCCCATTGCCTTGAGGGTTTGTTGCAACCCATGAATAAGCTGTTCCCCCATGGCATGAATATGCGGGATAACATTCTGAGTCTTAATTTTGTTCAATGTCGCTTTTGTTGCTGCTAGAGACAAAGTTTCCCCAGCAAAAGTGCCTGAGAAGAAGATATCTTCCATTAGCATCATGATACTTTTACGACCAACAACAGCTGAAATAGGGTAGCCATTAGCCATGCCTTTGCCAAAGGTAGCTAAATCAGGAGTGACGCCAAACAGTTCTTGCGCGCCACCTTTAGCAAAGCGAAAACCTGTGATCATTTCATCAAAAATAAGTAAAGCACCATGTTGATGGCATAAAGTTTTAACTTCTTGTAAAAAACGAGCACTAGGGTAGGCCAAGTTCATTGGTTCCATAATAATAGCAGCGAACTTATGTTGTGCTAAGATATGTTTTAATGATTCAATATCGTTATATACAAAGCTATGGGTCAGTGCTTTTGTTGATTCGGGTACCCCTAAATCGCGAGTTGTAGAGCCAATGTACCAATCTTGCCAACCATGATAACCGCAAACCCCTATATGTTCATTGCCAGTATGTGCTCTGGCTAAACGAATAGCTGCAGATGTTGCATCACTACCATTTTTACCAAATCTAACCATTTCGGCGCAAGGTACCATATCAACGATCATTTCTGCTACTTCCATTTCAAGCCTGTGTGGAAGCGAAAAAGTTACACCAGATTTCATTTGTTTAAGAATTGCTGCATCAACATCATTATCGCAATAACCTAGCGAGATAGATAAGAGACCACTCACAAAATCAGTATATTGGTTATTATCCACATCCCACACTTGGCAACCTTCGCCACGTTCAATAAAAAAAGGTGAAACGCCCATAGGATAAGCCGTTTTAGACTTACTAAAGGTTTGTGAGCCAAGCGGAATACTTTGTTCTGCCCGTGTCAATAACTGTTCAGATTGGGTGAATTCTCTATTCAAAACCTTGTTCCTTATCATAAGCAATGGAATTTTCTAAACCTTGATTTCGGTTGAATTTGCTATTCAAATCGGATAATTCCGGCTGTTTTTTTAGCAGGGCTAATACATCTTGCATAGTAAAGTTTGGGTTAATTGGGTATAAATTTTCATATATTGTTTTAATTAATGTAAAGTCACTCGGTTCATCTACAGTCCAACGGTGCTTAGAAAGATCTGGCTGGTATTGAAAATTTATTAATCTAAATAGTTCACTGTGATTGCGCATATACTGGGTAACGTGCTCACGCTCAGAGGGTTTGACGGCCTGCTGCCAACTGACAGTTAGTGCTTTATGGGTAAACACTTCAACATCCAAGCCGTCGGGTAAGCAAGGAGTAAGGCAATTACTGGTATAATCTGCTGCTTGTTTTAGATGTAAATCAATAACCTGATCAATGATAGTCGGCTCTATTAGTGGACAGTCTCCTGTAAGGCGCACTATATGGTCACTTGGAAAAGCCAGCTGTGTTGAATAAAAACGATCGAGTACGTCATTTAAACTGCCTCTAAAACAGGGAATAGCTAATTTATTACATAATTGCTCAATTGCATCATCAGCTTGCTCAACACTGGTGGCAACAATAATGTTGTCAATAAACTCCGCTCTTTTAATGCGTTCAATTTGTAGCGCAAGCATAGGTTTGTTAACGATATCTTTCAACACCTTTCCAGGAAGCCTGGTAGATGAAAGCCGAGCTTGCAAAATGACATTAATGCTCATGAGGGGCCGCTTCTTTTTGATGTGATAAAAATTGTTTAGCCGTGATACCAAGCTTAATCAATGCAACCCCTTGATTGTTAACCAATACATAGTCTTCAACTTCGCCTTCAATTTTATAGCCACATTTTTGAAAAGCTTTAATACTGCCAATATTATTTTGATAAGCACCAGCCATTAGTTTATTTAAGTTGAGTGTTTGAAATGCAAATTCACTGATCAATTGTATTGCTTGAGTAGCAATGCCTTTACCCCAATATTTTTTATTCCCCACTAGTAAGCTTATCTCAGCGCGACGGTGATACCAATTAATTGCCCCAAGTTTTATATTGCCAATATGTAAGTCCTGCTCTTTATCACAAATAGCGAGTAATATTTCGTTAGGGTCACCGTCTTTACTCGTCACAAATTCAGCAATT
The DNA here is from genome assembly GCF_040362745.1 of Colwellia sp. KU-HH00111. Taxonomy (NCBI): domain Bacteria; kingdom Pseudomonadati; phylum Pseudomonadota; class Gammaproteobacteria; order Alteromonadales; family Colwelliaceae; genus Colwellia; species Colwellia sp. KU-HH00111. Next base: position 601,027 of record NZ_BAABWO010000001.1, read on the forward strand.
TTTTCCTTTGATTGCACCACAAAGCGCGTTTCTAAAAATTGATTAACTTGTGGATCATTTAACCATTGATAATAACTGTCGTTAACATCAGTTAAGCAAACATTTCGAAGGTAAATATTGTTATTCTCTAAAAACTTTTTATCATCAAATAAGACTTTTTTCATGGTTTCATTTCCTTAATGCCAGTTACTCGGAATGACCAATTTCTCATTGTCGCAAGCGAATGAAGATAGGTCCTCATTAATTGTTTTAGCGGTTGTGTAGGCACTAATAATTTCTGATAGCTGCTTATCATCACAACATCCAACCACTATTTTATTGATACCGTCATGCTGTAACCCAATAGCTAAGGCTAAGCTTAATGGTGTTACTTTTAATTGTAGGGCTGCCTCTGAAAAACAATTAAAATAGTCTTTAAAAGGAGTGAAGTAGCTCGGTAACTTTTCAGGTGGAACGAGTAATAAGCCTTGTAAAAAAAGTGAGCGACAATGTACTTCTACTCCAATATCAGCCAATTTTTTAAGCCAATTAGTTGTTATAAATCGCTGATCTATTATGTTTAATGGTAGTTGAACAATGTCAATTGGGTAGTGTTTAATGCAAAACTCCAATTGCTCTGGCGTATATACAGAAATACCAATTTTAGATATTTTATTTTTTTGCTTTAATTTGATAAGGGAATTAAAACGACTTTCTGCGAGTGGAGAGCTGATTATATCATCGACTTGATGAAACAATACAGCAGTGAGTTTCTCAATATGAAGTTGCTTTAAGCTTGAATTGACGTATTGATTGACACATGACTCATCACTTTTTAAAGCAGGTATTTTTGTTACTATGTTAAACTGTGAACATAGTGATGTTTTTCCTAAAATACCTTCACTGTTGCCATAAGCCGGTGCTGTGTCTAAAGTGTTGATGTTTTCTTGCTTTGCGAGTGTTAAAATTTTATTTATCTGGCTTGGACATACTTGCCCCTGTACATTGGTAATACCGTAATCTAAACCAAATTGTGCAGTTCCTAGGGCAAGTTTCATACTAAAAGCTTCACTTGTTCAATTATATGTTGTTGTTCTGAACGAGTTAAATTAGGGTATAAGGGTAATGAAATCACCCGTTGATAATATTGCTCAGCATTGGGGAAATCACCTGTTTTAAATCCTATTTGTTGATAATAGGGTTGTAGGTGAACGGGAATATAATGTACGTGAGCACAAATGCCATGTGCTCTTAAGTTCACAATGGCTTGTTTATGCTTTATAGCATTCGCTTCAGGCAATAATATTAAATATAAGTGATAAGCTGACAATTTATCAGTGCTAGGGGTCAGTAGGGTAATATTAGTATTGGCAAAAGCAAGGTTATAGCGAGTAGCCAATTGGTTACGTTGTTTAACAAATTCATCAATTCGTGATAATTGTGATACACCTAAAGCAGCCTGTATATCGTTCATTCGATAATTAAAGCCAAGTAGTAGTTGTTGATAATACCAAGGACCATGGCTTGGCTCTGTCATCTCCTCTGGATTTGCAGTTACCCCATGGCTGCGCAAAGCACGCATACTCTTAGCAAGCATTTTATTATTAGTTAATGCCATGCCACCTTCAGCTGAAGTAATTATTTTTACCGGATGAAAACTAAATACGGTAATGTCGCTATATTGACAACAACCAATAGGAAAGTGTTGATATTTTCCGCCTACAGCATGAGAAGCATCTTCAATTAGTGAAAAATCATATTCTTTAGCAAGCATTTGAATAGATTCCATATCACATGATTGGCCTGCTAAATGTACTGGGATCACCACTTTTGGCAGGCAATTATGTTTTTTAGCCCATTGTAATTTTATTTTTAATGCGTCTACGGACATGTTGCCAGAGCATAAATCGATATCAACAAAATCTACTTTGGCACCACAATAAAGTGCACTATTTGCGGTGGCGATAAACGTAATAGGGCTTGTCCAAACAATATCACCTTTACCAACCCCTAATGCTAAATTAGCAATGTGTAATGCTGAAGTCGCACTATTTACTGCAATTGCATAGTCTGCTTGGCATTTTTCTGATAAGGCTTGTTCAAACAAAGGTACTTGAGGCCCTTGGGTTAACCAATCAGATTGTAATACGCTAATGACACTATCAATATCTTGTTGATTGATATCTTGCTTTCCATAAGGGATCATATTTAAACTCATATAAAGCTATAGATCAGCCAAGGTGTTAAAATTTAATAGCCCATCTTGTGATAAAAATTCATTGTTATTCTTTGAGTTATATTCAAAGCCAGCTTCTACTTGTTTGCCTTTTTCATGTATAGCGTTAACTGTGAAGTCATTACTTCGACTAGAAAAAATAATACTAGGGGCAATTACAAAGTGATCGTCATATTCGTAAGTGTGATATGAGTCATCTGCTGGACACATTATTTCATGGAGTTTTTCTCCAGGTCGGATGCCGATAATTTTTATCGGTAATTCAGGCGCCATGGCTTTAGCTAAATCGATAACTCGCATTGATGGAATTTTAGGAATGAAAATTTCACCACCTAGCATACGTTCAAAATTTTTCAGTACAAAGTCGACACCATCTTGAAGAGTGATCCAAAAACGAGTCATATCGGCATGTGTAACAGGAATTTCAGTGCTTCCTTCGTTAATGAGCTTTTGAAAAAAGGGGACTACTGATCCTCTCGAGCCAACGACATTGCCATAACGAACCACTGAAAAAGTTGTTTTATGTCCACCAGAAATATTATTAGCTGCAACAAATAGCTTGTCTGACACTAACTTAGTTGCGCCGTATAAATTAATAGGGTTTGCTGCTTTATCAGTAGAGAGTGCGATAACTTTTTCTACATTATGCGCTAATGCAGCGGCAATAACATTTTCAGCGCCTTTAATATTGGTTTTGATACATTCCATTGGGTTATATTCTGCGGCAGGAACTTGCTTTAATGCAGCGGCATGAATAACAAAATCGACACCATTCATCGCTTGAGTTAAACGCTCTTTGTCGCGCACATCACCGATAAAGTATCGCATGCAAGGTTGGTTGAACACTTGCTGCATTTCAAATTGTTTTAATTCATCACGGGAATAAATAATTATTTTTTTTGGGGAATAGCGTTCTAGTAGCGTTTTGACATATTTTTTTCCGAAAGAACCTGTACCACCGGTAATCAACACGGTTTTATTAGTAAACATACACTAGTCTCCAAACAGTGTAATGCGCATTTTCGGATCTAAGCAGCAGATTCGAGGTCTAAATGACATTACTTGAGTTTTATATTTTGAATATTTTTTTACTATATATTATAGATTAAAGCATATATATCAAAGCAATAAACATGCCTGAAGAGAGATTAATGGGAAAAAACATGATTACTTAAGAAAACAAACTCAAAACACTGGATAGGCTGCTATTTGCTTGGGAGATAATTGCACTCGATGACTGTTGGATAGTTGACAGACACTTTCTCCGAATAATATTTTTACCTCTGCTGCAAAGGCGTTTCTTTTTGAAGCTTTCAATATTTGTATTTACCGATAAGGACATAAACGCTCTCGACTATTAGCACATTTATGCACTGTTATCGGCAATAGTAATAAGATCTTTAATGTTTTTGTTTGAAAATCATTCAGTCTGGGAGTGAAAGTAGATAGGTAGTTGATGCGCTATTTATATGCTTTCTTAATTTTTGCAGATTGCTTTATTTTTAAAATATCTTGTTTACTTTGTTCGAAAATCTGTTCGCATTGTTCTGTAATGTCAGTTGAAAGTGTAACCAATTGTTGAAATTTGTCACTGACAGCGACAATGTCCTCAGCAGAATAATCAACAAAAAATTGCTTTATTAACTGTTGCCTAATGAGTTCTTTAGACTCAAGCAGATCATAATCTTGTTGGTTAATAACCGTAGCGAGCTGATTAGTTTTAAGTAAAATAAAATCTAAATCACGTTCTATATCTTTCATTGGTGTGAGCTGCCTTCTAAGTTATGTTATGTCGGCTTTACTCTTTTTTCCGAAGGGATAGCGTCCCAGCCTTCTTTAATTTCAGTAATTAGTTTTTTCACTTCCTCTAGTTTTACACCATCATTTTCCAAGTTTGCTTGTAAAAGGCAGCGAACTATATAGTCATACAAATCAAATAACCCTGATGATATTTCCCCGCCTTGTTCCATATCAAGACTGTCTTGTAACTCGCCCACTAAAGCAATTGCTTTGGTGATACATTTACCTTTATTTTCAATCTCATTTCTATCAATTGCACCACTAGCTATGGCGATATTAGCTAAAATGTGTTTGAAAATAATACTGATAAGTTGATGAGGATCAGCGTCAGCAACATTGTCTGTATTGGCATTTCTGTATTTCTTTATTGATGCTCTCATAATGATATTACTCAATTCAATTAAAAGTGTTGTACTGTTAGTTACTATGTACAAGCAACTATCGAGCCAAAAATTATTGTCAGATTTAAAACATAGATTAGAAGTTTAGTACTATCGAACAAATAAACCTTGAGTGCAATAGCAATTTATAAAAGCACGGGTAAATAGGTAAAATTGCTATAAAAACATACGAAAAAAATAAAAGAACCCGATTAATAAGGCATAAGTCAATTTAATGACATGCTAGTGTCAAAAGTTTGTTGCCAATTTATTTGAAAACGCTAGAATTAAATATAGCGTAATACAGCATAAAGAAAAATATAATCAACAATGAGTGATCCTATTTTTATATCAGAACACAAAAAAATTCTTATTATTGATGATGACGACAGCCGCTCTTCGCAGTTGGCTACAGTATTATCTTTTATCGGAGAGCATTTTTTTCAAGGCACTCAAGCACAAGCTTTAGAGCTTCTTGAAAAAAATGAGCACCTGCTGACTGTGATACTTAGTGGTGAACTATCATCTGAAACTATATCACTTGTTAAACGTCACCCTAAAATACCTTTTTTATTGCATGATGTGCTTGATCCCAACTTATTGAATGGCTATGTGAATGTAATTGCGAGTTTATCGACACCTTTAAATTACGCACAACTAACAGAGTTGATTCATCATTGTCATCAATACCATAATAAATTGCCACGTACCTCAGAAAAAATGAGATCAAATGCTTTATTTCGCTCTTTAGTGGGGGTGAGTAAGCCAATGCATGAGGTGCGTTTTTTAATAGAGCAAGTGGCCAAGTCACCAACTAGTGTCTTGGTATTAGGCGAATCTGGCACCGGTAAGGAAGTGGTAGCACGAAATATTCATAACCTATCTGAGCGTGCTAAGGGAAACTTTGTTCCTGTTAACTGTGGCGCTATACCTGCAGAGTTATTGGAAAGTGAATTATTTGGTCATGAAAAAGGTGCGTTTACCGGCGCTATCTCTACCCGAAAAGGTCGTTTTGAATTGGCTGAAGGTGGGACTTTATTTTTAGACGAAATTGGTGACATGCCTCAGCCAATGCAAGTTAAATTATTGCGGGTATTGCAAGAGCGAACGTTTGAGCGAGTTGGCGGCAGCAAAAGTTTAAAAGCCGATGTTCGCATTATTGCCGCAACACACCAAAATTTAGAAAAGATGATCAAAAGCGGTGATTTTAGGGAAGATCTTTTTTATCGATTAAATGTGTTTCCAATCGAGACACCAGCCTTGCGTGATCGAAAAGAAGATATACCACTGTTATTGAAAGAATTATTGACTCGTTTTGAAAGCGAACAAGACAGAACTGTTCGCTTCACTGAAAAAGCAATAGAGTCTTTAATGGAACATCCTTGGGATGGAAATGTGCGTGAATTATCGAATTTAATTGAACGTATGTTAATTATGTATGGTGATCAAATTGTAGATGTGGCGGAGTTACCCCATAAATACCAACATATTGATACCGAAGCTTATACCCCTGAATATCCAGAAGAGCTAAATGAACAAGATGTGATCAATGAATTGTTCTCGGGTTTTGACTACGACGAAGACGATGTTGATGATAAGGACGAAAGTGGCTTAGAAAATGCTTCCCAACTTGACACTCTTGATAGCAGTACTCTACCTTCAGACGGTTTAAATTTAAAAGAACACCTAGCAGAATTAGAAGTTTCACTGATTACCCAATCGTTAACTCGACATGATTTTGTTGTTGCTAGGGCTGCAGAAACTTTAGGGATGCGCAGAACAACGTTAGTTGAAAAAATGCGAAAATATGATTTACAAAAACCAGCATAGCCGAAAACTATAGAATTGAGTGTAAAAGAGATCAATAAAAGGAAATGCTTCGTGGTTAGGAGCATTTTTTTATCATGATGAATTTTCAAAAGTCACGACATAGAATTTTCATTATAGGTATTAATAGCCAATAGTTTGACAGTACCATGATGACTGTTTTACTTATAATATACTGAAAACATTAAAAATAAACTATGGCATGTAAAATGCTTTAATCAATGTGAAATATACTTTATTTGGACGTTGGTTTTATGGCACTAGCACAGCATTTTATTGCTCATAATGGTTTTAACCCAGTAAACATCCCCTTAACGGCTGATACTCAAAAAGCGCCAGAGGCTTTCTTAGAAAAAGAAGCCTTTGTTGGTGAGTTAGCGTTATTGCGCGCCCAAGTATCACAACAAGTTTCACAGCAGCCTGAACAGCCTAATCCTGTGTTGCAAGTAAAAAAAGTTCATTTTGACTTCGCTAAGACTCAGCCTCTTCAGCCAGCCCAGTCACAAATGGCAGATCAACTTATTGAATTGATGCCAACGGGTTTAGTTATGCTTGATGGTAACGGTGTTGTGGTGAAAATCAACAAAGTTGCTAGGGGGCTACTTGACGAGCCAATTTTAGGTCAACCATGGTTTAAGGTTATTGCCCGTTCATTCAAACCTAGAGCGGATGATTGGCACGAAGTTTCTCTCAAAGACGGTCGACGAGTGAAACTAGAGATTACCAGTTTAGGTGATCAGCCTGGGCAGTTAATCATGATCACGGATCTAACCGAAACGCGCTTATTACAAGATAAAGTTGGGCAAATGCAACGACTTTCTTCTTTAGGGCGTATGGTCTCAACCTTAGCGCATCAAATTCGCACACCACTTTCAGCGGCTATGTTGTATAGCGCAAATTTATCAAACAGAAAATTATCAGATACTGCCCGTGCTACTTTCCAAGAAAAGTTAAGTTCACGTTTACGTGATTTAGAACAACAAGTAAATGATATGTTGCTTTTCTCCAAAAGTGGCAATGAACAAGTGGTTAAATCGCTCTCGGTAAATGAGTTAATTAATGACTCAGTGCAATCTATGGATGCATTAATTACCAAAGCTAACGCCAAGGTAAATGCTATTCCATCGGAACACGATAATATTATTCTAGCAAACAAAAATGCGTTAACCGGCGCGATACAAAATTTACTGCATAATGCATTACAAGCAATGGCAGCAGCAAAGGTCAAAAATCCCACTATAAATATTCAAGTGTACAGTCAAAAAGAGGCGGTATATATCAGTGTTCAAGATAATGGCCCGGGCATTAATCCAAGCAATCTTGAAAAAATATTCGAGCCCTTTTTTACCTCTAATAGTCAAGGCACGGGACTTGGACTCGCAGTGGTGAAATCTGTAGTAGAAGCACACCAAGGTAAAGTGAAATATTTAAGCAAAGAAGGGCAAGGTGCACATTTTTGCATGAAGTTGCCCTTGTTAGAGCCAAATCAAACAGCTACAGCTCAACAATCAAATGCACAGGAGTCGTCACATGAGTCATCATAAAATACTTGTCGTTGAAGATGATGCCGGATTAAGAGAGGCACTGATAGATACATTAACGTTGGCACATTATCAATGTATTGAAGCCGATTGTGCAGAATCCGCATTACTATTATTAAAAGAGCACCTTGTTGATATTGTCGTCAGTGATGTACAAATGGGGGGAATGTCAGGTTTATCTTTACTCAAGAATATAAAAAAACAGCAGCCAAATCTACCGGTTTTACTGATGACAGCCTATGGTACTATTGATGATGCAGTACAAGCGATGCAAGAAGGAGCCAGTAATTATATTGCCAAACCATTCGCCCCTGAAGTGCTACTTAATATGGTTAGTCAGTATATTCCCTTATCGCAATTAAATAATAATTCACCAGTGGTTGCCGATAAAAATAGTGTTGAATTACTGAGCTTAGCACGTAAAGTTGCTACCACTGAAGCGTCCGTTATGGTGCTTGGACCAAGTGGCTCGGGTAAAGAGGTTTTAGCGCAATATGTGCATAATAACTCGCCCAGAGCCGAACAACCCTTTATTGCCATTAATTGCGCCGCTATTCCTGAAAACATGCTTGAAGCGACTTTGTTTGGTTATGAAAAAGGTGCCTTCACAGGTGCTATTCAAGCATGTCCGGGAAAATTTGAGCAAGCCCAAGGCGGTACTATTTTACTTGATGAAATTACCGAGATGGATTTAGGACTGCAAGCTAAGATCCTACGAGTATTGCAAGAGCGCGAAGTAGAACGCTTAGGTGGCAGAAAAACCATTAATTTAGATGTTAGAGTTATTGCTACCAGTAACCGTAACCTCAAAGATGCTGTAAGAAAGGGCGATTTTCGCGAAGATTTGTATTATCGACTAAATGTTTTTCCATTAACTTGGTTGCCTTTAGCCCAGCGTGCGGATGATATTTTACCATTAGCAAGACATTTGGTTTCTTGTTATTGTCAAAAAAATGGCGAGAAAATTGCTGAATTTAGCCCCGCAGCTCGAAGCAAATTAAACGCCTACCACTGGCCCGGTAATGTGCGAGAGCTTGATAATGTTATTCAACGCGCCTTGATATTACACAGTAACCAAGTAATTGATGCTAATGATCTAATGATAGAAAATTTTGAAACAGCCAGTGTGAACGAGGTGGAACAAGCTACCACGCCTGATGATAAGTTAGGTAGCGAATTAAAACTGCAAGAACATCAAATAATTCTTGATACCTTACAAGCTTGTCATGGTAGTAGAAAAGCTGTTGCAGAGCGCCTAGGGATCAGTCCGCGTACTTTACGCTATAAAATTGCTAGAATGCGAGATTCAGGCATTCAAATACCCGCTTAAACCTTATTGTAGGTGCGAGTTATTGTGTATCGAGTTACGAACCCCGTACCTCGATATTTTTTTGCTCGTCAATTATTTTCTCTCTTTACCACTCGCCACTTTTCCTGCGCTTCCTTTGTTGGCACCATGCTTGCAGTACCACTAGTTATAGATAATTTTATTGTTTTTTAGCAAAAAATTGACACAAGTGAGGCCTCCATGGATATCAAAACAAATTCTTTATTTGCACAAATGCAGAATATGTCATTACAAGCGAGTGGTAATCAATTACCTGCAATTGGTGGTGATATGCAGGGTATATCAGGCATTAACTCCTCTGGTAGAATTAACCCATCAACCGATAGTTTTGGAAACTTACTTACCGATGCATTAAAAACGGTTAACGAGCTACAACAAGATACAGGTGCTAAAAAATTGGCGTTTGAAATGGGTGATAGAAGCGTTTCATTGGCTGAGGTGATGGTAGCATCATCTAAATCAGGTGTTGCCCTTGATGCTACAGTACAAGTGAGAAACAAGTTTGTAGAAGCGTATAAAGAAATCATGAGTATGCCGGTATAACAAGTATTCATCTCTAGTGATGAGGGTTGAATAAACCTTCAACTGAACAAATTAAAGCATAAGATGTAAGCGGAGAACTGAAGTGGCTGATAATAATGCAATAGTAGCAACTGATGGTGATAGTTCACTACTCGCCAATGATTCTGGTGATGATCATGCTATGGAAGAAAAAAAATCAGGTTTTTCAGCCGCTTTAGGTAATGCAGATATGCTGCGTCAAATTACCTTGGTGGTTGCTTTATCAATCTGTTTAGCGATTGCTGTGTTCGTTATTATTCTTGCCAATGAAGCAGAATATCGTATGTTATCAAAACTGCCAACCGAGCAGCTCATTAAAACCATGGATTTTCTTGATGCCAATAAAGTGGATTATCGTCATGAAAATAACACGCTACTAGTTCCTACGGATGAATATCAAAATGTGAAACTATTGCTAGCCCGCGAAGGATTAACAAATGAACCCTCAGAAGGGGAAGATATGTTAATGAAGGACATGGGCTTTGGCGTGAGTCAACGTCTTGAGCGTGAACGTTTAAAATACGGACGCGAACAACGATTAGCGAAAACCATTGAGCAATTACAAAGCATTTCTCAGGCTAAAGTGTTGTTAGCAATTCCCAGAGAGAATATTTTTGCTCGTCGTGAAAAAAATCCATCTGCTACCGTAGTAGTTACCATGCAAAGAGGAAGAATACTCTCCGCAGAAGAAGTGGATGCTGTGGTAGATATTGTTGCTTCATCAGTTCAAGGATTAAGTCCTAATAGAGTGACTGTGACCGATCAAAATGGTCGGCTATTAAACTCAGGCAGTCAAAACTCTATTTCTGCACGCTCTCGTAATGAATTTGATTTGGAACAAAAGCGTGAAAAAGAGTACATGGACAAAATAGACAATATTCTAATTCCTGTGGTTGGTTTAGGTAATTACACTGCGCAAGTTGATGTTACTATGGACTTTACCAATGTAGAAGAAACCGCTCGTCGTTATAATTCTGATTTACCCGCATTACGCAGTGAGATGAAGGTAGAAGACACCACCATTGGAGCTGCAATCGGCGGCATTCCGGGCGCATTAAGTAATCAACCACCCCTTGAGTCAGCTATCCCTGAAAATGCAGTTGGTGGTCAAAAAAAATCAGTACCTAGCCGAAAACATAGTGAGTCAACTAAAAACTATGAACTTGATGAAGCCATCAGCCATACAAAACAGCAAGCGGGGGTTATTCGCCGAGTCAGTGTTTCTGTTGCGCTCGACTATGTTGATGCTCCAGCGCCTGCAACACCACCGGTTGATCCCGATGCTAGTGACGAAGCGCCAGTGGCCGCAGCTGCTAAAGCACCTAGAAGTGTCAGCGAAATAGCGTCAATACGTAGATTACTCCAAGGGAGTGTTGGCTTTGATATGCAACGTGGTGATGTATTAGAAGTTGTAACTATTCCTTTTAACCGTGCTGACTTTGGCCCAAAAGAAGAATTACCGCTTTGGGAGCAGCCTTGGTTACTGAATATATTAAAACCTGTTTTGGCTGCCTTAGTCATTATAGTGTTAATTATATTTTTGGTTCGTCCAATGCTTAAGCGTTTAATCCACCCAGATCAAACACCGGAAGATTACGGCGAGAAATCCCTTGATAGTCATATTGACCTTGGTGATGAAACTATGGATATGTTGACCTCAGAGTTTGATGCCGGCAATGTTGGTTTTGCGCCCGATGGCAGTTTACAGTTACCTGATCTTCATCGTGATGAAGATATCTTAAAAGCGGTTCGCGCATTAGTTGCCAATGAACCAGAATTATCGTCGCAAGTAGTGAAAAGTTGGTTGAACGAAGATGAGTGATGAAACACAAGTAGGCGGAGAACTTGCCGCTAGCGGTGCTGGTTTTGATGTTAATAAGTTAGATGGCTCGGAAAAAGCCGCTATTTTATTATTAAGTTTATCTGAAGAAGATGCTGCACAAATATTGAAGCACCTTGAACCCAAGCAAGTGCAACAAGTTGGCACTGTGATGGCAGCATTAGAAGACTTTACTCAAGAAAAAATTACCGCTGTTCACAAACAATTTATTCATGAAATACAAAACTTCTCAACCATAGGTTTTCAAAGTGAAGATTTTGTTCGTAAAGCCCTTACCGCGGCTTTAGGTGAAGACAAAGCAGGTAATTTAATCGATCAAATAGTTATGGGTGGTGCCTCTAAAGGTCTAGATTCATTAAAGTGGATGGACTCAAAACAAGTAGCTAACATTATTCGCAATGAGCATCCTCAAATACAAACTATCGTATTGTCTTATTTAGCGCCTGAGCAATCTGCTGAGATCATGAGCCAGTTCAGTGACAAAGTTCGTCTGGATTTAATGATGCGCATAGCTAATTTAGAAGAAGTTCAACCCGCAGCATTGCAAGAGTTGAATGAAATTATGGAGAAACAATTTGCCGGACAAGCCGGGGCTCAAGCAGCTAAAATGGGCGGCTTGAAAGCAGCGGCGGATATCATGAACTACTTAGATACCAATATGGAAGGTATGCTAATGGACTCAATGCGTGAGAGCGATGAAGAAATGAGTCAGCAAATTCAAGACCTAATGTTCGTCTTTGAAAACTTAGCCGATGTGGATGATCGTGGCATGCAAGCCATTTTACGTGAAGTAGAGCAAGATGCGCTGATGAAAGCGATTAAAGGGGCAGATGAAGCCTTGAAAGAGAAATTCCTAGGTAACATGTCTAAACGTGCAGCAGAAATGCTTGCGGATGATCTTGAGGCTATGGGTCCTGTTCGGATCAGTGAAGTTGAAACCGCACAGAAAGAAATCTTAGCCGTGGCTCGTCGATTATCTGACGCAGGTGAAATTATGCTAGGTGGCGGTGGTGGTGACGAGTTCTTATAACCGTTTTGTAGATTAGACATTCGTTAGACAAGTTATCCTTTGCTTAGAGAAAATCAATGAAAAAAACACCTGTTCGTATCATAAAAGCAGATCAACCAGACGAGTTAAATGTGTGGCCTTTGCCTAGCGTTCAAGCTAACCCTGATCAAGAAAGTGATACCAGTACCAATGCGTTAGGTCAAAAAAGTCATTGGCGTTATGAGCCACCCGAACAAGAAATTGTTGAACCCGCGCCTCTGACCGCCGAAGAAATTGAACAAATTAGACAAGCTGCCCATGACGAGGGCTTCAGCCAAGGTAAAGAACAAGGTTTTGCTAAAGGTTATGAAGAAGGAAAAGCCCAAGGTCTTGAGGAAGGAACCACCCAAGGTATTGAACAGGGTACCGAGCAAGGATTAACCCAAGGTAAAGCAAGCATTGATGCGCTGAGTGTGCATTGGCAAAAACTCATCGAACAACTTGAGCATCCCTTGGCCAGTGTTGAAAAGAACGTAGAAGAACAATTACTCACCTTAGTTGTGCAATTAACTGAAGCGGTTGTTTTGCAAGAAGCTAAAACTAACCCTGATATTTTAATGGCTGCTATCGATGCAGGGATTAAATCATTACCAAGTAACGATACAAATATCCAAATATATTTAAACCCAGAAGATATCAAGCAGGTTGAGCAACAGTTTGGTGAGCAACATATTAAAGAAAGTGGTTGGCGCTTGCTGCCAGCCCCCCAGCTAACCCCTGGAAGCTGTCAAATAGAAAACAGTACTTCGAATATTGATTTACAGATGAAATCTCGTTTGAAGCAAGTGTTGGAATCTTTCTTGCAGGATGCACTGCATCAATAGACGGGTTTACATCAGCCCGTGTAGTAAATTATAAAAAGGCTAACCATGGTAGATAGTCAAAGAATCAGTGAAAGACTAAAGCAAAGTCAGCGCTTTATTCATCCTTTCAAAGAGCCTGTCGCGGGACGATTAGTCCGCGTTGTTGGTTTAACCTTAGAAGCAGTTGGAGTCAAAGCTCATATAGGTAGTCAATGTTTAGTCGAAACAGCCCATGGTGATTTATTAGCTGAAGTGGTTGGCTTTGCTCAAGATATCACGTATTTAATGCCTGAAGAAAGCTTGCGAGGCGTGATGCCCGGCGCAAGAGTTTTACCTGTATCGTCTAAGTTGCAGCTCCCTTTGTCGATGAATCTGCTAGGTCGCGTAATTAATGGCACAGGTAAGCCTATTGATGGCAAAGGCCCGATTAATCCGGATACTGAATATAAAGTAGATAACAAACCCATCAATCCATTGTCTAGACGAGCAATTACTGAGCCGCTTGATGTTGGAGTAAGATCAATTAATAGCTTTATAACCGTTGGAAAAGGGCAACGTATGGGGCTTTTTGCTGGTTCGGGTGTTGGTAAAAGTGTGCTAATGGGGATGATGACTCGCGGTACAACGGCGGATGTCATTGTCGTTGGCTTAGTTGGCGAACGTGGTCGAGAAGTAAAAGAGTTTATTGAAGAGATTTTAGGAGAGGAAGGCAGAGCGCGTTCAGTGGTTGTAGCAGCTCCTGCAGATAATTCTCCGTTAATGCGATTGAAGGGTTGTGAAACTGCAGTTCAAATTAGCGAATACTTTCGAGATCAAGGGCTTAATGTATTATTACTGTTAGATTCACTAACACGCTATGCACAAGCACAACGGGAAATCGCCTTGGCTGTTGGTGAACCTCCAGCAACCAAGGGCTATCCGCCATCGGTATTTTCAAAATTGCCACAGCTGGTGGAACGTGCTGGTAATGGTGGTGAAGGGCAAGGGTCAATTACTGCTTTTTATACCGTGTTAACAGAGGGAGACGACTTACAAGACCCTATAGCGGATGCTGCACGTGCTATTTTAGATGGTCATATTGTTTTATCTCGAGAGTTAGCCGATGCTGGGCATTATCCGGCTGTGGATATTGAAGGTTCTATTTCACGAGTAATGCCCATGGTTACCAGTATTGAACATCAAGACTTAGCTAGACAACTGAAACAAATTTATGCGCTTTATCAGCAAAATAAAGATCTGATTGCGATTGGCGCGTATACCAAGGGGAACGATCCGCGTATTGATCAAGCAATTAATGTATTGCCTGTGATTAAATTCTTTCTACAACAGCAAATACAGGAAGTTATTCCTTATGAGCAGAGTTTGCAGCAGTTACAGGAAATTATTGCCGCAGCAACCGCCAACAGTCAAGCAAATACTGCTAACAATGTGCCAGCGTAAATGCATTGAACCGTTTAAAATCACGCACTAAGGATTTTCATTATGGCAGCAAATAATAACAAACAATTAGAAACCTTATTAAAATATGAGCAAGACAAAGAACAACAGGCGGCAAATACGTTACGAAATGCTGAAGATGACTATCAACAAAATTTAATTCGTTTAGAAAGTGTTTCAGAGTATCGTCTTGAGTATATGTCACGTTTAAGTCAGCGCTCAGCAAATGGCTTAGACAGTGCCACATATAATCATTACCATGCATTTATCAACAAACTTGATTATGCCTCAGAGCAAGTCAAGATAGCCATGCATCAAGCTAAAGCCTTGGTAGAGCAAAGTAGGCAAGTTTGGTTGAAACAGAGACAAAAGGTACAAGCGGTGGAAATGTTGACTGAGCAACGCCGCCGTGCGCTAGCCATCAGCGCTCAAAGAAAAGAACAAAATATGTTTGATGAAATAGCTACTCAGCAGTTTATACGTAGAAAAATAAGTTAAAAATGCAGGAAGTGAAGCAATGATTTTGTAATTGGAATAGTTATTGCTTGGTAGTATCTAGAAGGAGACTATTCTCTAAGAGGACAGCCGTTTCTTATAACCATTAGCGATTGGGATTATTATGCAACAACTTAACATTTTACCTATTAATGTATCGCAAAAAGTTGATATAAAAGATGAATCTAGCGCGTTGACTTTAACATCAACCAAAGAAATTTTTTCTCAACATGTTGACCAACATCTAGCTAAAAACAAGGGCTCTGTCAATGATGACAGCCAAAGTAGAGTGACTATTAGTAAGAGCAAAACTGTTGAAAATACCACTCAAGCTAGCGAAGAAACATCTGATGATAGGGAAACGCAAACCTCACCTTCTTCGTTAACCAATGGTGATGTAGCTGACACGGCAACTGGCGAACAAGAAGTTGCCGCCTCCGGCAAAAAAGATGATCAATCACTTACCTTGTCACCAACTGAGACGGCAGGTGAAACCAAAGAGCAGGTCGATGAGTCAGATCTTCTGATGTCTTTCTTGTTGAAAGCTGATAACACCTTAGCTGCAACAAAACTTCATCCAAGTTTAAAAAATAGTGAAATGTCTGCAGAGCAGATGGCAAACTATGAGGCGCAATTATTATTAAAATCAAGTGGTTTAGTTGCTGATTTATCAGCTATCACACAAGCGCTTAATACCAGTCCAGCGCTTGACTCTAGTCAACTAAAACAAGCCGCACAAGCATTGCATCAAACTGCAGAGCATAGCAAAACAAAAGGTAATTCAGCGCAAGTAGCATTAGCGCTTAACGCTTTGCTTGAAGGGGAGGGGATAGATGAACAAGATGCCCTTTTGACAAAAGCTACTACCCCTAACGCTGATTCAATTGCTAATACAAAAGTAGAGATACTCCCTCAATCATCGGTAAATAAGCTAGCTGGCAACAACGAAGCTGAAATAATGAACCAAGAGCAAGCCAAAAGTGCAGCGCAAAAGTTAACAGATGAACAGTTAATTAATCAGGAAGTAGCCAAGGCGTCTTTACTAACAAGTGAAGAAAAACAAGATAAACATATTTATAGCTCACAGTCACAAGCGTTGAAACAACAACTTACATCCCCAATGGCAAACAATGCAGCAAGTAAAGAGCAAGAATTGGCTAAGTCGGTATTGAGCGATCAAGGTGTAATAAGTTCTCAGCAGGTTGTTGAAACAGAGCAAAGTACACTAAAAAAAATGACCGCCTTAGCTGGCAATAGCCCTAGTGGTGACCAAGGTAAGGTTGAGCGCTTAGCAAGCACAACTATAGGCACTGACATTACTAGTCATCATAAAGCCTTGTCACAGCAGGCTTTAGCCCAAGCTCAAGCGGCACAAGACAATAAAGTTGCAGCACAAACTAATCTATCTTCTAGTGGTCAAAGTGTTGATTTAACTGCAGTGAGTACTCAGCTGGATAGCTCGTCTGTGGAACACGAAATCGCAAAAAGCAAAGGGGTAAGCCTAGAGAAAAATACTGATATTGGTAAACAAAATGTGGCCACTGCCAGTGCAGATTTTTCTATTCATAGCGATCTGGCTGATATTACCAGTAGAGCAAGCCAAGCCTCTCAGCATTTAGCCGATCAACAAGCCAATGACATCTTTAATCCAAGAGCAAGCTCAGAGATATCACAGAGCCAGAAAACCAACACTCAACTACACAATGAAACCATTTCTATTTTTAGAAAAGATTTTGCAGATGCGGTTAAAGATAAAGTGATGTTAGTAATTTCGCAAAAGTTGCAGCAGTTTGATATTACCCTAGATCCGCCGGAGTTAGGTAATATCCATGTGAAAGTTAATTTGCAAGGTGAACAGGCGAGTGTGAACTTTGTCGTTAACAATCAGCAAGCGAAAGATGCTTTTGAACAAAATATGCATAAGCTTAAAGAGCTATTAGCAGAGCAAGGTGTTGATGTAGGTGATACCAATGTTGAACAGCAATCACAACAGTCAGACAATCAGGGCATGAATGAGGAAAATAATAATCATAGTGACAGCATCACAATGACTGCTGATGCCAGTGATGCTATTGTGCATGATTTATCAGCAAGGATGATAAAATCGTCAACATCAGCAGTGGATTACTATGCTTAATCAACTTAATGGTACCAAGGCAAAAATATTGGCTAAATTGCAGATAAATTCACCTAAATAACATTAAGTAGCTGAAACAGATTGGCGTAAGTGTTATTCAACGATATAGTTGAACAATATCAATTTATAAAAATGCAGGTATCTTATGGCTGAAGAAAAAGAAGCTGATTTAGAAATAGACGGTGGCGGCAAAAAGAAAAAAATGTTGATAATAATCATTGCCGTGGTGGTGTTACTTGCCGGTGGCGGTGGTGGCTACTTCTTTTTAATGGGTGGTGATAGTGCGGTAACCGCTGAGCAATCAGGAGAATCAGCTGAAGGAGAGGCAGCAGCTGGGGAAGAAGGCGCTAGCGCTCAAGTAGGAACAGCCTTATATGTTCCTATGCCTAGGCCTTTTAGATTTAATGTGCCTGGAGCGGCCCGTGATCGCTTTGTCGAAATTCGGGTACAACTATTGGTGCGCGGCAGCGAAAACGAAGAACTGGCTAAAATGAATGTACCGTTAATCGAAAGCACTTTGTTGAATGTGTTCTCACAAGGTAATGCCGATGACCTAGCAACCAGTGCAGGTAAAGACGCTTTAAAGCAAAAGTCACTAACGGCAGTGCAATTAGTGATGAAAGATCTTGAAAATAAAGAAACAGTTGAAAAAGTACTGTTTACAGGCTTTGTGATGCAGTAAAAAGCTGTGATTAAATAGATGTCTAAAAATGTTCAAACAATCAATAGACTAGATTGAATGAAGGGCCTGTTAATAAAGGGTGGTGAATGTCAAACCTAATGGCCTATACCGATTAATAGTCAAACTGAATAAGAGAATGACGAGTGAGTGATTTATTATCCCAAGACGAAATTGACGCGTTATTACACGGTGTTGATGATGTTGAAGAAGAGGAAATAGACGAGGAGTTTGCCGAGGATGAAGGTGGCAGTTCCGACTATGACTTTTCATCACAAGATCGCATTGTTCGTGGTCGCATGCCAACCTTGGAAATGGTTAATGAGCGTTTTGCTCGTCATATGCGAATCAGTTTATTTAACATGATGCGTCGAACTGCTGAAGTGTCTATAAACGGTATCCAAATGATCAAATTTGGTGAATACATTCATACCTTATTTGTACCCACTAGTTTGAATATGGTGCGTTTTCGTCCATTAAAGGGAACCGGTCTTATTACCATGGAAGCACGCTTAGTGTTTATTTTGGTTGATAATTTTTTTGGCGGTGATGGTCGCTATCATGCTAAAATTGAAGGGCGAGAATTTACCCCAACAGAACGCCGAATCATTCAAATGCTGTTAAAGCTAATTTTTGAAGATTACAAAGAAGCTTGGTCACCGGTAATGGATGTTTCTTTTGAATACTTAGATTCAGAAGTTAACCCATCCATGGCAAATATTGTTAGTCCAACGGAAGTTGTTGTAATAAGTTCTTTTCATATTGAGCTAGATGGCGGCGGTGGTGATTTCCATATTGCTTTGCCTTACTCAATGCTTGAGCCTATTCGTGAACTTCTTGATGCTGGTGTACAAAGTGATAAAGAAGATACGGATATGCGCTGGTCTAAAGCGCTTCGAGATGAAATTATGGATGTGCCGGTAGCACTTAATACTAAATTTTTAGAAGTTGATATTCCTCTAAGCCAAGTGATGGAACTGCAAGCTGGAGATATTATCCCGATAGAAATGCCAGATCATATTACCGTTTTAATTGAAGATTTACCTACATTTAGGGCTAAATTAGGACGTAGCAGGGAGAATGTCGCCATAAAAATTGAAGAAAAAATTAAGCGTCCAGAATCTGTTAAATCAGAACTTACTATTTTAACCAAAGGCGGAAAACGCTTAGATAGTGATGCAGAGTTAGAATTACTAGAAGATGATTTGTAATCATTATCTAAGTAACCACAATATTTTAACAACATCAAATGTGCAACATTAATTGTAAAAAATTGAACAATAGAGGCAAGCGGTATGAGTGAAGACAATGATGAAGATTTAAGCATGTGGGACGAGGCACTCGATGAGCAAGCTGAAGCCTCGGCGGAAAAATCTAATAATGCTGAGGCAATTGAGTTAGAAGAGCTAACAGAAGATGAGTCACCTATTACTGGTGAAGAAAAACGAAAACTGGATACCATTCTAGATATTCCTGTGACCATTTCTATGGAAGTGGGACGCAGTGATATTAGTATCAGAAATTTATTACAGCTCAATCAAGGCTCTGTAGTTGAGCTTGATCGCGTTGCTGGTGAAGCGCTTGATGTATTAGTCAATGGCACCTTAATCGCTCATGGTGAAGTTGTGGTTGTGAATGACAAGTTTGGTATTCGGTTAACTGATGTAATAAGTCAAATTGAGCGGATAAAAAAATTAAAATAATGGCCAGAATATTTGTTTTTTTTATCGGTGTGAGCCTGTACTTATTATCAACAGCTTCTATAGCACAAGCAATCAACACTGAAAATGACCGTCCCTCTGTTGAAGTGGCGCAAGCTGGGGCAAGCGCACCTGAAACATTAGCCGTACAGTCGCCTGAAGTGGGAAAACATGTCATGGCTAACATGGATGCTGCTAGTATGATTATGTCATTGTTAATGGTGCTCGCATTAATTATTATCAGTGCTTTAGTGTTAAAGCGTTTTAATCTGGCACAACAAGATTCAAGCCAACTTAAGGTGATCGCCAATTTATCGTTAGGAGCCAAAGAGCGAGTTGTCGTGGTACAAATAGGCGAGCAACAATTGGTTTTAGGGGTTTGCGCTCAACAAATAACTTTACTACAAACGTTACAACAGCCGATTGAAACTAAAACCGGTACACCGTTAACTGCCTCGGCAAATATTTTGTCTTTTTTACAGAAAAGTCATCATAAAAAGAATACCGATAGCGCAGTAACAACCAACAAAACAACAAACGATACTTAACACAACAATTATGAAAAAAACGGTTTGGTTAATTTTACTTATATTATTCGTCACCCCTTTAAGTAGCGGTGTTCTTGCTGCAGACGATTTATCTATGTCAGCACTGAAATTAACCACTAATGCCGATGGCTCGCAAGAATATTCAGTGACCTTGCAAATATTAATGTTTATGACAGCGCTCAGCTTTATACCTGCTGCTGTTATCATGATGACATCTTTTACCCGTATTGTTGTGGTCATGGCCATATTAAGACAAGCATTTGGCTTGCAACAAACGCCGTCAAATCAAGTTATTATTGGCTTAACCTTGTTTATGACGCTGTTTATTATGACGCCGGTTTATAACCAAATTGACGAAACTGCAATTCAGCCTTATTTAGCTAAGCAGTTAACGTCTGTAGAAGCTATAGATCGAGGTAAAGTACCATTACGCGCCTTTATGCTTGAACAGACCCGATTAAAGGATTTGGACACACTCGCCTCGATGGCGGGACTCGAAGCGGTTGATAAGCCGACAGACTTGCCTATGACAGTTATCATACCTGCTTTTATTATTAGCGAGTTAAAAACGGCATTTCAAATTGGGTTTATCTTATTTATTCCTTTTTTAATTATTGATTTAGTTGTTGCTAGTATTTTGATGGCGATGGGGATGATGATGTTATCACCTATGATCGTATCATTGCCTTTTAAGCTAATGCTGTTTGTATTAGTTGATGGTTGGAATTTAGTTATAGGAACTATTGCAACCAGCTATGGTCTAGGGAATTAAATTTAGCTAGGTGAACCGTGGATGTCATTCATGGTTATATTGGTCATAAGAGAGTGAAAAATGGGCCCAGAAGTCTTTGTTGACATATTAAGAGATGCATTGCTATTAGTGATAATACTGGTGAGTGCCGTGATCTTGCCAGGCTTATTTGTTGGTTTACTCGTTGCTATTTTTCAAGCTGCAACCTCAATTAATGAACAAACATTAAGCTTTTTACCTCGTTTGATAGTGACTTTACTGGCGTTAATTTATGGCGGCCATTGGGGCATTCAAAAGTTAATGGATTACACGTTTAGATTGGTTGCTAGTATTCCGAGTGTTGTAAGCTGATGGAGTTCACCGAGTCAGTTGTTAATCAATATCTGGCCGATTTTATCTTGCCGTTTACCCGCATCGCTGCCCTAGTAATGACCATGATAGGTTTTGGCGCACGGACGACACCAACTCGCATTAAGCTCTTTTTATGTGTGGCGCTCACTATTGCTATTATGCCGGCAATTCCGCCAAGCAAAGTGGATGAGCTGCTCTCTTTGCCTACGTTTATGATTATTGGTCAACAAATGCTTATTGGCATTAGTTTAGGTTTTATTACAGTAATGGTGGTAAATACCTTTACCTTAGCAGGGCAAATAATCGCAATGCAATCGGGCTTAGGATTTGCCTCCTTAGTTGATCCGGCAAGTGGTATGAATGTACCGGCAGTAGGGCAATTTTTCTTAATTTTATCTACGCTACTCTTTTGGGGAATGGATGGTCATCTCGCCTATTTGCAATTTATAGCCGCGAGCTTTGATACTTTACCCATAGGAAATGAGCAGTTTTCCAGTATTAAATACAAAGAAATAGTGCTGTGGGGAAGTTGGATGTTTGCTACCGCTTTATCACTCGCACTTGCGCCATTAACAGCCATGTTATTAATTAACTTTTCTTTTGGTATTATGACCCGCGCAGCACCGCAGTTAAATATTTTTGCTATTGGCTTCCCTATTACAATGATGGCAGGGTTATTAATTATGTGGTTGACGTTTGGTAACTTTTTGACTCACTTTGAATTGCAATGGCAACGAGCATTAGATTTTAGCTGCTACCTTATTGATTGTCAGGCAGGGTGATAAGGTAGACGTTTATGGCTGAGTCAGATAGTGGGGAAAAAACCGAAGAACCAACGGCAAAGAAGCTCACCGATGCTAGAAAAAAAGGTCAAATAGCACGCTCTAAAGATTTAGGGACTATGTTTGTGTTAGTTGGCAGTGCCGTTGCCATGATGCTTATGGGCAGTAGCTTAGTACAGGCTTTGTCTACAATGATGAAACGCTTGTTCACCTTAAGTCGCCAAGAAACTATGGATGTGCATGCTTTATCTAATGTGGTGTTAAGCGGAGCAAGTAATGTTGTTTTTCCTATGCTTGCTATTTTTTTTATCATTATCTTAGCCGCTTTTATCGGTAATACCATGTTAGGTGGGATGGCGTTTTCTTGGGAAGCAATGGCGCCTAAGGCGAATAGGCTTTCACCCTTAGCAGGTTTTAAACGCATGTTTGGGGTTCAGGCAGCGGTAGAATTGTTAAAGTCTATTCTCAAATTTTTTGTAGTATTCTTTGTTGCATTTACGCTGCTCAGTGGTTTATTTGAACAAATTCTAGGGTTAAGTTTAGAAGCTATTCCCATCAATTTTGATCATGCTGTGACTATGTTGTTGTGGATGTTTTTAGCATTAGCCTTATCTATCGGCATTATTGTTGCCATTGATGCGCCATACCAAGTATGGAATCACACACGTCAGCTAAAAATGACCAAGCAAGAAGTAAAAGATGAATATAAGAGCACTGAGGGTAATCCTGAAATAAAAGGCCGAATAAAGCAAACTCAATATGAAATGTCACAACGGAGAATGATGAGCGAAGTGCCAAATTCAGATGTTGTGATCACTAATCCTACCCATTTCAGTGTTGCCCTTAAGTATGATCCTAATGTTGGTGGCGCGCCAAAGCTTGTTGCCAAGGGGCTTGATGAAATGGCGATGCATATTCGAACCATTGCCAAAGAGCATGGCGTTGAAATTATCCAATCGCCAGCGTTAGCGAGATCGCTATATTATACCGCTGAAGTGGAGCAAGATATTCCTGAAGAGTTATATGCAGCGGTCGCCCAAGTACTTGCCTTTATATTTCAGTTAAACGAACATAAAAAAGGCCGAGGAAAAAGGCCGACACCATTAGCTAAAACCTTACCGATCCCTGAAGAGTTTAAATACTGATCCCCGTTGACTTGTTTTTTTACTTGCTTTCCATTTGAGTTACTTATTTTATTGGTACAGCTTTTGCAAATTGACAATTAGCGTCAAACATTAGCGTCAAATAATTATCACAACGAGCAAGCGGTATCAAATGCAACTAACCGGCTATTTAAACCAATTTAATAAAAAAAACTTATCCCATATATCAGGTCTAGGCACGCCGCTATTAGTCATGGCAGCTCTTGGGATGGTTATTTTACCTATGCCGGCATGGCTATTGGATGTGCTATTTTCTTTCAATATCGCTCTGTCGTTGGTGGTGCTATTAATCACGGTATACACTTTAAAGCCGTTAGAATTTGGCTCATTTCCTTCGGTTATTCTTATTGCCACCATTTTACGGCTAGCGCTCAATGTTGCTAGTACCCGGGTTGTTTTACTTGAAGGACATGAAGGAACCGATGCTGCCGGTAAAGTAATCGAGGCATTTGGCTCAGTGGTCATTGGCGGCAATTATGCCGTGGGTTTAGTGGTATTTTTGATTTTGATTATTATCAACTTTGTAGTTGTCACCAAAGGCGCTGGACGTATTGCTGAAGTTACTGCGCGTTTTACTTTAGACGCTATGCCCGGTAAACAAATGGCAATTGATGCAGATTTGAATGCTGGTTTTATTAATGCTGAAGAAGCGCGGGAACGCCGAATTGAAGTGACCAGTGAAGCTGATTTTTATGGCTCCATGGACGGTGCTAGTAAATTTGTCAAAGGTGATGCTATTGCCGGTATTCTAATTCTTTTTATCAATATTATTGGTGGCTTAGTTATAGGCATGGTGCAGCATGATTTGTCTTTCGATAGCGCAGTAGAGATATATACACTATTAACCATTGGTGATGGTTTAGTCGCGCAAATTCCAGGATTATTACTATCTGTAGCAACGGCCATTGTGGTGACCCGCCAAAACACTTCGCAGGATATGGGCGATCAAGTTAGCAGCCAACTAGGGCAAAAAAAGTCACTTTATATTGCTGCGGGCGTTATGTTTGTCATTGGGGTGATTCCAGGTATGCCCCATTTTGCGTTTCTATTCTTTGCTGTTTTAATTGCTGTTAGTGCTTATTTTGGCAGCAAGCATAAAGAAACCAAAGCCGTTGAATTAGAAAAAATAGCACAAGAAACGCAAGTTCAAAACCAACAAAAAGAAGAAGAAATCAAAGAATTGGGTTGGGATGATGTCAATCATGTAGATGTTATAGGGCTAGAAATAGGCTACCGCTTAATTCCGTTAGTCGATAAAGCGCAAGGTGGAGAGTTATTAAGTCGAATTAAAGGTGTGCGGAAAAAGCTCTCTCAAGAGTTTGGTTTTTTAGTGCCAGCAGTACATATTCGCGACAATTTAGATTTAGAGCCTAACAGTTATCAAATATCATTAATGGGCGTTACTGTAGGAAGTGCTGAAATTCGCCACGATCAAGAATTAGCCATAAACCCAGGGCAAGTCTTTGGTAAGTTAGACGGTGTTGCCACCAAAGATCCTGCATTTGGTTTGGATGCTGTTTGGATACAACAGAGTCAACGGGAGCAAGCACAAACCTTAGGTTATACCGTCGTTGATTCAGCCACGGTACTTGCAACTCATTTAAGTCAAATATTAACCAACAATGCCTCACAATTATTAGGTCATGAAGAAGTACAAAACCTGCTAGACATGCTTGGCAAAACATACCCTAAATTGGTTGAAGGTTTTATTCCTGACACGTTAACCCTAGGCACGGTGGTGAAAGTATTGCAAAGCTTAATGAACGAAGGTGTTGCTGTTCGAGATATGCGATCCATTGTGCAAACACTGGTAGAGTATGGTCCTAAAAGCCAAGACCCTGAAGTGTTAACTGCGGCAGTTAGAATTAGCTTACGAAAATTCATCATTCAAGACTTAGTTGGTTCAGTATCTGAAGTACCCGTCATAACCTTGGCGCCTGAGTTGGAACAAATGTTGCACCAGTCAATGCAGATGGCCGGAGATGACGGTGCAGGCATTGAGCCTGGATTAGCCGAACGCTTACAAAAATCATTAACCGAGGGTGCTCAACAGCAAGAATTAGCGGGTGATACTCCAATTTTATTAACATCTGGTATTTTGCGAAGTGTATTAGCTAAATTTATTAAGTACACCATACCAGGGTTAAGAGTGATTTCTTATCAAGAAATACCTGATGATAAACAAATTAAAATTGTTAGTGCTATCGGGCAGTAAGTTAAAAGTTTGAGACTCAAGCAAGAGAAGTAGCGATTAAGACAAGTAACGAACAAATGAGGTATTGAGGAGCGAAATTTATTCTTTGCAACTTTCTACTAAAAAATTCGTCACTAAATAAGGGGTTAGCTGTGAAAATTAGACGTTTTGTTGGCAAAGATATGCGTAGCGCATTAGCACAAATTAAAGAAGAATTAGGCGTAGATGCAGTTATTATGTCTAATAAAAAAATTCCTGAAGGTGTCGAATTGATGGCGGCTGTTGATTATAATCAACCGGTACCTCAGCCAAGCACAAAGCCCCAAACCGATCCGTTAGGCGAACGAGAAATCACAAGTGATGTTGTTAGTATTGCTAGCTCATCGACTGCAACCAACAGTGAGTCATCAGCCTCTAATCCTGAAAAAAGTGCTGCTCCTGCTGATAGTTTATCAGCATTACTTAATCGTCAAGTTCAGCAGTCAGAGGAAGTACCTGCTGCTAGCAAGTCTATAGTCACCCAAGAAGTTGTTTCATCGGTTGCAGAGCACGATGACACAATAGAAGCACAATTACGCAGCTTTACTCAGCGCTTAAAAAAATCAAAACCGGATGGAACTATTCCTGCCCCTTTTGATACTACTGAAAGATCTGGTGAACAGGTTGATGATCTTCCCGAGCATATGAGTAGCCTTGAAGCAGAGCAAATGAGGGAAAAACTACAAGCTCAGCAAGCGACTTCGCAACACAGAGGTCACACTAGCGGGGTTAGCCAACACGATTTTGACAAAATGCAGCAAGAGATGGCTTCTATCAGACAGTTGCTTGAGCACCAAGTGTCTGGGCTGATGTGGCAGGATATGGCACAAAAAGAGCCACAACGAGCGGTATTAGTTACACGTTTGTTAGCGTTGGGCTTGAATGAACAGATAGCCGATCAAATTGCTGGCTATGTGCCAGCACAATATAATGAATCTGAGGCTTGGCAACAGGCAAAAAAACTAATTAGTGAACAAATCAATACAACACAAAATGATATTATTCACCGGGGAGGCGTTGTTGCTTTAGTCGGACCAACGGGTGTAGGTAAAACCACTACCATTGCAAAGCTTGCCGCACGCTTTGCACAAATCCATGGTCATGAACAAGTTGCGCTTATTTCTACCGATACTTATCGAATTGCGGGGTTTGAACAGTTAGCTACCTATGGAAAAATAATAGGGTGTCAAGTTAAACTAGCAAAAGACAGTCAGTCCTTAGATTTATTGCTTCAACAGTTTTCGCAAAAAAAATTAGTGTTAATTGATACTGCAGGTATGGGGCAAAGAGATGTACGTTTAGCAGAAAATTTAGCTAGTTTAATGTCTAATACCCGCGTGCGTATCAGAAATTATTTAGTGCTTGCAGCCAACAGCCAACAACAAGTAATGCAAGAAAATGTCATTCGCTTTAAAAAAGTCCCTTTATCTGGCAGTATTTATACTAAACTAGATGAAAGCGTCAGTATTGGTGAAATAATTACAACATCAATTCAAAATGGCCTGCCAATAGGTTATCTTACTGATGGACAAAGAGTGCCAGAAGATATTAAAGTTGCAAATGCAGAGAAATTGGTAACGCTTGCTGATAAAATGGCAATAAAGTCAGCAAATAATAATGTAATCTATAGCCAGCAATCAGCGCGACCAATGCCAGTAGCACCGGCCGCCACGATGTAGAGATATTATTATTAGCAGTTTTTTTAATTAAAGTATCCTTAATTAAAGTAACGGGATAATATAAGAAGTAGTATATAAATGGCAGATCAAGCGAGCGGCTTAAGAAAAATGCAGGACATAAAAAAAGTTAAAGTAATAGCAGTTTCAGGTGGAAAAGGGGGAGTAGGTAAAACTAACGTCTCATTAAACACGGCTATTGCACTCGGGCAACAAGGTAAGCGAGTTTTAGTCCTAGATGCCGATCTAGGCTTAGCTAATGTTGATGTCATGTTAGGATTAAGGGTTAAACGTAATCTTTCGCATGTGTTATCTGGCGAATGTGAGCTAGACGATATTATCATTGATGGTCCAGCCAATATCAAAATTATACCAGCCACTTCCGGTTCTCAGTCTATGGTTGACTTAACACCACCAGAACACGCTGGCTTAATTCGCGCTTTTAGCGAAATGCAAACCCAATTTGATGTACTAATTGTTGATACCGCAGCAGGTATTTCTGATATGGTGCTAAGTTTTACTCGTGCCGCACAAGATGTCATGCTCGTTGTTTGTGATGAGCCAACCTCGATTACTGATTGTTATGCATTAATGAAGTTGTTAAGTCGAGATCATGGGGTATTAAAGTTTAAAGTGGTTGCTAATATGGTGCGCAATCCAAAAGAAGGCCAACAATTATTTTCCAAACTGATTAAAGTGACTGATAGATTTTTAGATGTCGCCCTTGAACTTGTTGCTGTGGTGCCTTTTGATGAAAATATTAGAAAATCTGTACGTAAGCAGCAAGCAATTGTTGAAGCATTTCCTAATTCTCCCGCATCATTAGCCTTTAAAGGTTTAGCAAGTGAAATATCTGGTTGGCCAATTCCTCATCAAGCATCAGGGCATTTAGAGTTTTTTATTGAACAGTTACTCGATTATTAAAGTTTAGTGCAGATTAATTCTTTAATATAGATAAAAAACAGTGTAAAAATCTTCTATAATAATCTAGGTGGAAAATAAATAGTGGTAAAAGCTAAGGCCTATAATAATCCAGTTGATAAAACAGTACTGCTTGAACAGCACACTGTATTGGTCAAACGTATAGCTTATCATTTGTTAGCTCGATTACCTGCGAGTGTTATTGTCGATGATTTAATACAATCAGGTATGATAGGTTTATTTGAAGCTGCTAATAACTTTGATAGTAGCAAAGGGGCCAGTTTTGAAACCTTCGCAGGCATTCGAATTCGAGGTTCAATGCTAGATGAAATACGCCGTGGAGACTGGACTCCACGGTCTGTTCATAAAAATAGCCGAATGGTTAGTGACGCGATTAAACAGCTAGAAGCTGAATTAGGGCGTGATGTTACTGATGTAGAAGTTGCTGAAAAACTTGATATTTCAGTAAATGAGTACCATCATATATTAAGTGAGGTCAGTACAGGTAAAATACTTGGACTGGATGACCTAGGTGTAAGTGAAGATGCACTTAAGCTTGACGATACCTATCAGTGTGATGATCCATATCAAAGCATAGAGCATGTAGCTTTTAAAAAAGGGTTAACAGAGTGTATTAGCACTTTACCCGAGCGAGAAGCTTTAGTACTGTCACTGTATTATGATGAAGAATTGAATTTACGTGAAATCGGTCAAGTACTGGATGTAAGCGAATCACGTGTTAGCCAAATTCATAGTCAAGCAATGCATCGATTAAAAGCTCGTATGCAATCTTGGCAAAATTGAGTAAAATAATAATTATGTTAACCAATAATAATTTTGAATGTTTCGCCGGAGGGTGCCTTGGATAAAAATATGAAAGTGCTTGTAGTTGATGACTTTTCAACCATGAGACGTATAGTGAAAAATTTGTTACGCGATTTAGGCTTCACCAACATTCAAGAAGCGGATGACGGCAACACTGCCTTACCTATGCTTCAAGGTGGTAGTTTTGACTTTGTTGTCACCGATTGGAATATGCCTGGCATGCAGGGTATTGATTTATTAAAAGCAATACGTGCAGATGCAAGTTTAGCTCACATACCCGTACTATTAATCACAGCTGAAGCTAAAAAAGAGCAAATTGTTATGGCTGCTCAAGCCGGTGTAAATGGTTACATTGTTAAACCATTTACCGCAGCAACGTTGAAAACTAAATTAGATAAAATTTTTGAACGTTTAGGCTGATTTGTATTGTTAGCATATTTTACTAGCAGGCTTTTTGAGCTTACTAATAAAATTTAGCCATGTGATGGTTTACGTATTAAGGACTTTTAAATTAAGGACTTTAAATGAGTATGTCAATGTTAGGCCGAGTCTCATTAGAGCAGGCAAAATCTTTGGTTGAATATATTGAAACAGGTCAACAAGAGAAGGCTGATGAGTTAATTGCTACCATTCAGAACCCAATTAATTCTGAGCTATTTGCAGAAATTGGTAAATTGACGCGTCAACTCCATGACTCTTTAACAAATTTTCAAGTTGATTCACGATTAAATGATTTAGCAACAGCCGATATACCCGATGCTAAAGAACGTTTGAACTATGTTATTACCCGTACGGAAGAAGCGGCTAATAAAACGATGGATGCTGTAGAATCTATTTTTCCCGTTGTTGACAATATTGCTGAGCAAGTTCAAGCAGTTAATCCTTCATGGACTAAATTGATGAATAATGAAATCGACTTAGTTGAGTTTAAACGTTTATGTGTAGACATTGATAAGTTATTGATTACAACAGGCAAAGAAACCTCACATATCCATAGCCTGATGACAGATGTGTTAATGGCACAGGACTTTCAAGACTTGACCGGACAAGTGATTCGTAAAGTTATTGATCTAGTCCATGAGGTTGAAGAGAGTTTAATTAACATGTTAACAGCCTTTGGGATTTCAGCAGAAAATATGCAACAAGGCGGTTTGCCATCCGTTGGTGATAATCTTGTCGAAGGGCCAATCGTTAATACAGAAAATCGAGATGATGTTGTCGAAGATCAAGACGATGTTGATGATCTTTTATCAAGTTTAGGGTTTTAGCAGGAGTTATCGAATGTCGTTTGAAGCGGATGAAGAAATTCTACAGGACTTTTTAGTCGAAGCAGGTGAAATACTCGAGCAGCTCTCTGAGCAATTGGTTGAACTTGAAAATGACATTGATAATGCTGAGTTACTTAATGCCATATTTCGGGGATTTCATACAGTAAAAGGTGGTGCAGGTTTTCTTGCTTTAAATGAGCTAGTTGATGTTTGTCATGGTGCTGAAAATATATTCGATCTACTTCGTACAGGGCAAAGAACGGTTAATGCCGATTTAATGGACACCATTTTATCAGCTCTCGACACTGTAAATGAGATGTTTGTTTTAGTACAAAATAAAGAGCCATTGATTGAAGCTGATGCGGCTTTATTGGCAGAGTTACATCGTTTAAGCCAGCCTGAAGGTCAAGAAACAGCACCTGTAGAACCTGAACCAGAGCCTGTAAGTGTTGCTGCTGCACCGGTGGAGAATACTTCGCCAGAGCCAGAAGCGCAGTCTAGCGATGACTCATCTGATGATATGAGCGAAGATGAGTTCGAACGACTACTTGATGAACTTCATGGTGGTGGTAGCCCATCAGCGCCAGTGGTTGCTGCTGAAACAGCTCCGATGAGTAATTCGGGAGATGATATTTCTGATGATGAGTTTGAATCTTTACTTGATGAGCTCCATGGTCAAGGGGCGTTTTCCCCAGAGGTAAGCAACGACGTTTCAAGCTCAAATACTAGTGCCTCTGATGAAATAGACGATGATGAGTTTGAAAGCTTACTTGATGAGCTACATGGTAAGGGTAATGCCCCTAAACCAAATGAAGTGGCAGCAGAGTCAGTCAGTGAGCAAAGTGAGCCTGAGCCAACTCCCGTTGTCAAACCTGAAGCTAAAACACCTGCGGCTCCTGCTCCAGCACCAGTCGCCAAAGCCGCACCTCAAGCTAAACCTGTTGCCGCCAAAAAAGCTGCACAACCCGCTGCACCTCAAGCTGAAACCACCGTTAGAGTTGATACTAAACGACTTGATAAAATCATGAATATGGTTGGTGAGCTAGTATTAGTAAGAAACCGTTTAACCAGTTTAGGACTTGTTTCAGACGATGAAAACTTAACCAAAGCGGTATCGAATTTAGACTCGGTCACCACCGATTTGCAAGGCGCGGTCATGAAAACCCGCATGCAGCCAATTAAAAAAGTGTTTGGTCGTTTTCCTCGTGTGGTTAGAGATTTAGCGCGTAGCCTTAAGAAAGATATTCAATTGGTGTTAAAAGGAGAAGATACGGATTTAGATAAAAATTTAGTTGAAGCATTAGCAGATCCATTAGTGCATTTGGTACGTAACTCAGTTGATCATGGTATTGAAGAGCCTGATGTTCGTGAGGCTATGGGTAAACCTCGCCAAGGGACTGTGATGTTAACAGCTTCGCAAGAAGGCGATCATATTTTATTAACCATCAAAGATGATGGTGCAGGTATGAATGCCGAAAAGCTGAAAGAAATCGCAATTGAACGTGGTGTTCTCGATGCTGATGCAGCTGCAAAAATGCCTGATAAAGAGGCGTTTAGTTTGATTTTTGCGCCAGGATTTTCCACTAAAACCGAAATTTCTGAAGTATCAGGCCGTGGTGTTGGTATGGACGTGGTTAAAACTAAAATCACTCAGCTAAACGGTATTGTTGATATTGATTCAGAAATGGGTGTTGGCACCATTTTGGAAATTAAAGTACCTCTGACACTGGCAATATTACCAACATTAATGGTGGTCGTTGGCGAACAAACGTTTGCTTTGCCATTAGCTGCGGTCAATGAAATCTTTCATTTAGATCTAACTAATACCAATAAAGTCGATGGGCAATTGACGATCATTGTCCGTGAAAAAGCTATTCCACTGTTTTATTTAGATAAGTGGTTGGTGAGAGGTTATCAAGAAAAATCTTGTGAACAAGGTCACGTGGTCATTGTGCAACTAGGCAATCAGCAAGTTGCATTTGTTGTTGATCGACTTATCGGTCAAGAAGAAGTGGTGATTAAACCACTTGATAGATTGTTACATGGCACGCCGGGTATGGCAGGAGCAACAATTACCAGTGATGGTGGTATTGCACTTATTATCGATATACCGAGTATGTTAAAATATTATGCAAGAAAATCACCTATTAATAAAAAACTGAGCTCATAGAGATTAGCGTTATTAGAGTAGAGGAAGTAAATGACCTACAAAGTACTCGTTGTTGATGATTCAAGTTTTTTTAGACGACGAGTCACTGATATACTCAACCAAGACCCTCTTATTGAGGTTGTTGATGTTGCGGTTAATGGTCAAGAGGCAGTAGACAAAGCGCGCGCTCTAAAACCTGACGTGATTACCATGGATGTTGAAATGCCAATATTAAATGGCATAGCAGCCGTTGAAAAAATTATGGCAAACTCGCCAACTTCAATCCTGATGTTTTCTTCATTAACCCACCAAGGGGCAAAATCAACCATAGAAGCCTTAGAAGCTGGTGCATTAGATTTTTTACCGAAAAAATTCAGCGAAATAGCAAAAAACAGTGAGGAAGCTGGTAACCTATTGCGTCAACGCGTTATACAGTTGGCAAAAAAAAGTGGCTTTATTAGAAGACGCTATACAGCGAAAAAAAGCTCAGACATTGGCGCTTCTAGTTCATCAAGATTTTCAGGCTTATCAAAACCAGCAAAGAGTCCCATCAAGCCGGCCTCAGTGTTTAAAAAAGCTTCAGGTAAAGACTATCGTTTATTAGCTATTGGCACGTCAACAGGCGGCCCTATAGCGTTACAGAAAATTTTGACAAAATTTCCTAAAAATTTTCCGTTGCCCATTATATTAATTCAGCATATGCCGGCAACTTTTACCCAAGCTTTTGCTAGCAGATTAAACTCTTTATGTAAGATTGATGTTAAAGAGGCGGTAGATGGCGATATTCTTAAAGCAGGTTGTGCCTATTTAGCGCCGGGTGGACGTCAAATGATTGTTGCTGGAACGAAAAATGCATCTAAAATTAAAATTATTGATGATGTTTCAGCAAAAATTACCTTTAAACCTAGTGTTGATGTCAGTTTTGGCTCGGCAGCAAAAACGTTTGGCGGAGATGTCTTAGGTTTAATATTAACGGGAATGGGGGCTGATGGCAGAGAAGGGTCTCGTATGTTAAAAGCACAAGGTGCAACAATTTGGGCGCAAGATGAACAAAGTTGCGTTGTTTATGGTATGCCTCAAGCCGTAACAACAGCAGGAATTTCACAGTTATCCTTACCCCTAGATGAGATGACTAACGCCATATTAAGAGAAATTAAGCATGGATAGGCTCAGCATTGCTGGCCTGCTTGTTGCAATTTTAGCTATTTATATTGGCTTTATGCTTGATGGTGGCGCTGTTAGCGCCTTATTTGAGTTACCCGCCTTTATCATTGTTGTCGGCGGTACCTTAGGCGCCGTGATGTTACAATCTTCAAATACTCAGTTTCTTCATGCGCTCTCTTTGCTAAAATGGGTGTTTACGCCACCGCAGTTTGATATTGAGCAAGGAATTGATAAAGTTGTTTTTTGGGCGTCTAGAGCAAGAGAGTCAGGCTATTTGGTGTTAGAAGATATTGCATTAGATGAGGAAGATAGTTTTACCCAAAAAGGTTTAAATTTATTAGCTGATGGGGTAGAGCTTGATAACCTCAGGGTTTCCCTTGAACTAGATCTTGATGTATATCGTGAGCATAATTTACGCTCAGCTAACGTGTTTGAATCTATGGGCGGTTACAGCCCAACCATCGGCATTCTAGGCGCTGTGTTAGGGTTAATTCATGCCATGAGTAACTTAACCGAACCAGAGTTATTGGGTCAAGGTATTGCCACTGCTTTTATTGCTACAATATACGGGGTAGGTTTTGCTAACCTATTTTATTTGCCTGTTGCTAATAAAATTAGAGAAATAATATATCAGCAAACCATGTACCGAGAAATGATTTCAGAAGGTCTGGTTGCTATTGCTAATGGTGAAAATCCTCACGCCATTGAAAACAAATTGTCAGCATTCAGGTTAGAACAGTGAATCGCTTGCGTAAAAGAAGACACAGTGTAGAGCACGATAATGTGCATCGGTGGTTAGTTTCTTATGCGGATTACATGACCTTGCTGTTTGCTTTATTTGTCGTGCTTTACGCGATGGCCATGGTCAATGAAAAGCCGTTTGATTCTATCACTAAATCAGTAGGTCGCGTTTTTCAGGCAAATGATGAACAGCCCAAAAATCGCGGGCATGGCGAAGATATTCTTGACGTTAATAGCAGTAAAACCAATAAACGATTATTTGGAAACGCCATTCTCGAAGAGGCTGGGCCAGAGCTGCTGGAGGGAGAACAAACCCTTTCTAATATTTCAGACGCAGAAGTGGGCTCTAATTTAACGTCTCTAGAAGAGGCACTCCATAGTGCACTGTATGAATTAGTTGAGTCAGGTTTTGCCCAATTGCAAATTGATGGTGACTGGTTAGAGATAGAGCTCAATAGTGGCTTGTTGTTCCCTAGTGGCTCATCATCGGTGACTAACTCAGCAACAGATATTTTAACGGTTGTTTATCAAGTGATTGGTGATGTTACTAACTTTGTCCGCGTCAGAGGCTATACTGATAACCAGGCGATCAATAACGAAATATTTTCCTCTAACTGGGAATTATCAGTGTATCGGGCAACGGCTATTTTACGGCTCTTAGAAAGTTTGGGAATGAATCCTGCTCGAATGGCCATTGAGGGCTACGGACAGTATTATCCATCGGCGGATAACTTAACAGCACAAGGTCGGGCAAAAAACAGAAAAGTAGTAGTAGCAATTTCAAAATATGGTTTAGAGCAATCTAATTTGATTAATACTCCCACCATAAACATTGATGAGATTGATGTAAACAAAACTGTAGTGGCCCCAAATGAAGAAGCCGAACAAATTCAAGTGATTCGTTTACCCAATGGAGGCATTCGAATCACTACACGTAGCGAAAATGACGCTGTTATAGAAAATAATCAGCAACAAAAGAGTCAACAGCAAAATGATGGCAGTAATTAATTCACGCTGTGATCGTTGTTAAACGTAATTAAGCAGGCTTTAATAGCAGTAGGAATCACCATTGGAAGTTTGGACAGTTGCAAATCAAAAAGGTGGTGTGGGTAAAACGACAACAACCATAGCGCTTGCTGGTTTATTGGCAGAGAGTGGCAAAAAGGTTTTGTTGATCGATACAGATCCGCATGCCTCGCTCAGTTATTATTTTGGTATAGAGTCAGAAGATCTAGATCTGAGCGTTTATAACTTATTTGTAGAAGTGTCTTCAACAGAGCAAATCCTTCAAAGTTTATGCCCAACATCGTACACTAATATAGATATTTTGCCTGCTACTATGGGGTTAGCAACACTAGATCGTTCCTTCGGTGCGAAAGGGGGAATGGGGTTAATTTTAAAGAAGGCAACGCAAAAAATATCTCAATATTACGACTATGTGTTAATGGACTGTCCTCCAATTCTTGGCGTATTGATGGTTAATGCTTTGGCCGCTTCTAGTCGAATAATTATCCCGGTGCAAACCGAGTTTTTGGCGTTGAAAGGTCTAGATCGTATGATTAAGACTTTAGATCTTATGCAAGTTGAGCAGGCTGAACCATTTACCTATACGATTGTGCCAACCATGTTTGATAAGCGAACCAAAGCCTCACTATTAGCGTATCAGAAGCTACAAGAAGTGTATCAGGAAAAAGTTTGGCCCGGGGTTATTCCTGTGGATACCAATTTTAGAAATGCCAGTGAAGCGCAAAAAGTTCCCTCTGATTTTTCAGCACATACCCGAGGGGTTTTGGCTTATAAAAGTTTACTCACTTACCTATTAAAACAAACGGCGTTAAAGCTAGCCGCAACAAATTAATTGGTATGAAAATTTTCCGTATTAACACAATTTTAAAGAAGTATTAGGTCGATGGCAAAACCATTAGCAGCAAGTAAAAAAGTAATGAAAAACTATTTGTCAGAATTGCTGAACGATGATCCTATTGCTCAAAAAAGTGTGCAGCCTAAACCCGCGCCTAGGGTGCATAGTGAGGTTGAAGAAAAACAGCGTTTAGCCGCATTATTGAAAAATGTCAGTGCAGATCTCGAAGTCATGGACGAGGTGGTCACACAAAAAAGTATACAAGCCCCAAGCTTAGAACAAGAGATTGCCATTAAACAGGTGGTTAAAGAAAAACCAAAAGAAAGCTTGGTAACGCACAAAAGTAGCGGTAAGGCAATCGCCAAAAGCACCAAGCCTTATCGGCAAGGTGAGTTTCAAGCGTTATTTTTTGATGTTGCTGGATTGACCGTTGCTGTGCCCTTAATCGAGTTAGGTGGGATTCACAAGATTGATAAAATTACATCGTTGATGGGCAAACCTAATTGGTTTCAGGGGGTGATGCTACATCGCGATGACAAAATTAATGTTGTAGATACTGCGCTGTGGGTTATGCCAGAAAAATATGATGAGAAAATGAAAAGCTCCCTTGAGTATCAATATATTATTATGCTCAGTGATAGTGTTTGGGGTTTAACGGCTGAAAATTTGGTTGATACCATTACTTTACAGCAAGATGAAGTGAAATGGTTAGATGCACCAAGCAAGCGACCTTGGTTAGCTGGCTTGGTAAAAGATAAAATGTGTGCTTTACTTGATGTAAGTTCGCTAATTCAATTACTTAATGATGGTAGCGGAATCAACCAAGATGGTTAATAATGTAACTTGACTATGTTGAAAACTCAAAAGTAGTGAGGCAAATTACCAATATCGTGTGTAGACAGGGTTGACGTCAAAGAAAAGGCAGCAAATTTCCTACTACAATAGGTGTTTTACTTGTCCTAAAAGCTGAGTACCGGCAGGTAGGTTTATGAGTAAGTATACAATAACAACAAGTTTGAAAACTTTTAAATAATTGAGAGGCAAGTGGTATGTCTGATGAAATGAGTAGTTCTAGCGAGATAAAAGATAATAAAAATTCAAAAGATGAAGTACTTCAATGGGTAACATTTAAGTTAGCTAATGAAGTATATGGTATCAACGTGATGCAGGTACAAGAAATTTTGCGTTACAGTGAAATTGCTCCTGTCCCTGGCGCTCCCGCCTACGTGCTTGGTATTATTAATTTACGTGGCAATGTTGTTACCGTAATTGATACCCGAGCCCGCTTTGGATTAGAGTCTTGCGAAGTGACTGACAACACACGTGTGGTGGTTATTGAGTCAGAGAAACAAGTTATAGGTA
This sequence comes from Colwellia sp. KU-HH00111, assembly GCF_040362745.1. Lineage (NCBI taxonomy): Bacteria > Pseudomonadati > Pseudomonadota > Gammaproteobacteria > Alteromonadales > Colwelliaceae > Colwellia > Colwellia sp. KU-HH00111. The sequence goes on from NZ_BAABWO010000001.1 coordinate 638,633, forward strand.
TCATGGTTGACAGTGCTTCAGAAGTTGTTTACTTAAAAGAGTCAGAAATTGACGATGCGCCTAATGTTGGTAATGAGGAAAGCGCCCGCTTTATACAAGGGGTTTCTAATCGCGATGGAGAATTGCTAATTTTAGTCGATCTCGATAAACTACTTTCTGATGATGAATGGGATGAATTGAAACAATTCTAACAGCGTTTAAACGGCTTATTACCATATATTACTATGAAGATTATTGCTCCATTTTTTAGGTTGTCAAATTTATGTCTTTGTTAGCTGTGCCTATTGTTGCCGTTGTTGCGCTTATTGCTAGCCTATTATGCTTAAGTATTTTTTTGCTATACATACCACGTTATAAGGCTAAGCTGGCGATGTTTGTTTCTCAGTATCAGGCGCAAGAAATACTGATCAATAATCTACAATCAGAGCATGAAAAAATGAAAGCTGCGATTGATAAACTTTCAAAAGTGCATGATGAGTCAATGACTGAAAATGCACTGGTTTCAAAGCAGCTTGAGCATAGGATTAGAACTCTGCAAGGAGAAATAACCAGCCAACAAGAGCTTATCGCTCAATTGCAAACAGACCAAGGTGAAGATAAATTCTATACCCGTGCGATTAAATTGGCGAAAAGAGGCGCTGATATCGAAGAAATTGTCACAGAATGTGAACTACCACCTGCAGAGGTGGAAATGCTGATATCGGTTTATCAGAAAAAAAGCGAGTGACCGTTTTTCTTTGCATAAAAACGGTAATTTGAACTAATTACACACGTAAATAAGCCCTTCAAGAATTCTAAATCTAACAAATCACGACCCTTGTTCTATTTTTTTATAATTAACTGTTTATCTATCATAAGGAATTTGTCCCGTGACATTTTTTGTTTCACCCTATTTTCGAACAATCATTATGGCTGTTATGGTGCTTTTATCTGGTTGCTCAAGTACGCCAGCGTCTGACACAAACATTGCGGACTCAAGAGATCCACTTGAAGTGGTTAACAGACCCTTCTGGACATTTACTTGGGATTATGCGGATAAGTATGTCGCAAAACCTGTCTCAGAATTTTATACCACATACACGCCAACATTTTTAAGAACCGGTTTGTACAATATGGCACTCAATTTAAATGAGCCATCAAGTATTATTAATAATTTGCTGCAATTAAAATTTACTGATGCAGCAAAAAACACCGGACGGTTTTTGCTAAACTCAACCATAGGACTCTTAGGGTTTTATGATCCCGCTAGTGACTTTCAATGGTCGTCATCTCAAGAAGAGTTCGGTGAAGTACTTGGCAGTTATGGAGTGAGTGATGGCCCATTTTTAGTTATTCCGGCATTAGGGCCTAGCTCGGTACGTGAAGAAGTGGGAGACTATGTTGATGGCTTGTATTGGCCGCTAGCAGTGATAGACTTTTGGCCGAATATAGTGAGGTTAGGGGTTATTGGTTTAGAAAAAAGAGCGTCAATTAGTGATCAAGAACAATTGCTAAAAGAATCAACCGATCCCTATGAATTTATTAAAAATGCCTACTTTCAAAATATGAACTATCGCTTGTACGATGGTAATCCTCCTATTGTTATCGATGAAGAAGAAGAGGCTGAAATTGAGGCTTTATTAGAAGAATTTGGTGGTTGATTATAATATTTTAATGCTAAAAGCTATAAATTTGTACCGAAGTTGAATGCAATTTGTTAGAATTGCCCCAATTTTATAACCAAACAGTATTGGAAATATATAGATGAATATCATTGAAGGTTCATTTGAAGCAAAAGGCAAAAAATTCGCTATCGTCGTCTCTCGTTTTAATCATTTTATCGTCGACAGTTTATTAGATGGTGCTATTGATGCGCTTAAACGACATGGCAGCGTTGCTGATAATGACATTACTATCGTTCGTGTACCTGGCGCCTATGAGTTGCCGTTAGCGGCAAAAAAATTAGCAGCAAAAGGTGAGTTCGATGCCATTATCGCCATTGGTGCGGTTATTCGTGGCGGAACGCCTCATTTTGATTTTGTTGCAGGGGAATGTAATAAAGGCCTAGCGCAAGTATGTTTAGAATCTGAAATACCCGTTTCTTTTGGCGTTATCACTACAGACTCTATCGAACAAGCCATTGAACGTGCCGGTACTAAAGCGGGCAACAAAGGTGCAGAAGCTGCGCTTGGTGCATTAGAAATGGTTAACGTTCTCTCTCAAATTTAGGATTGCTATTGTGAAACCTTCTCCTCGAAGAAAAGCACGTGAGCTTGCAGTACAAGCTGTATACTCATGGCAAATTAGCCAAAACTCAGTCAACGATGTTGAACTTAATTTTATTACTGAAAACAGTAAACGCCGTTTTGATATAGAGTATTTTCAGTTACTTTTGCGCGGTGTAACCACTAATGTTGAGCAATTAGACCTTGCTATTACCCCACACGTTGACCGACCACTTGATGATATAGATCAGGTGGAAAAAGCAATTTTGCGTGTTGGGGTATTTGAGCTTTCATCATGTCAAGACGTGCCTTATCGTGTTGTGATCAATGAAGCTATAGAATTAGCGAAACTATTTGCAACAGATGATAGCCACAAATTTGTCAATGGAGTGTTAGATAAAGCAGTCAAGTTGATTCGCCCAAAAGGCTAATATAACTTTGCCCATGGAAGTGGTTAGCGCATAAAAATATGAAAGAATTTGAAATAATAAAACAATTTTTTACTCAGCAAGCAGTACGTAGAAAAGATGTGTTGCTTGGCATTGGTGATGACTGTGCAGTGGTTTCGAGTACTGAAAAGCAAGATGTAGTTATTACTACTGACACCTTGGTTGCAGGGGTTCATTTTCCGTTAGGTACTTCAGCAAAGGCGATAGGGCATAAAGCCGTAGCGGTTAATTTGTCTGATATTGCAGCTATGGGAGCTGAACCTAGTTGGATTTCTCTAGCGATTACCATACCAGAAGTTAATGATACTTGGCTCAGTGAATTTTGTAGTGGTGTTTTTGAGCTCTGCGAATACTATAATGTGCAATTGGTTGGTGGCGATACCACCCAAGGTCCATTAAGTGTCACTATTACCGCTCAAGGGTTAACGCCAGAAGGCAAGTATCTGTCTCGTTCAGGCGCTAAAGCAGGTGATTGGATTTATGTTACGGGTGATCTAGGTGATGCAGCCTTGGCTTTACAACATCATAATGAACCGTTTTTAACCGACGCCGATGTTATTGAGCAGGTACAACAAAAGCTAGACTATCCTAAACCGCGTGTGTTGATGGGGCAATCCTTACGAGAGTATGCATCTTCAGCTATTGATATTTCAGATGGCTTACTGGCTGATTTGGGGCATATTTGTCAGGCATCTAATGTTGGCGCTAATATAGTGTTAGATGCGATACCTATGTCTGAGGCAATGAATAATTCTCAGCTATTTGATGATGCCATTTTGCTTGCCCTTAATGGTGGTGATGATTATGAATTATTATTCACTGTATCTGAAGATAACAAGGTTGCAATGGAAACCGCGTTGTCTCATGCCGGCGCTGCTGTTACTTGTATCGGGCAAATGAATGCAACCCGAACCATTTCAACAACGTTAAACAATAAGCCTGTCTCAATTAATGGCTCAGGGTTTGAACACTTCTCATCGAAAGAAACTGGTTAACACGTAAATTAATATGAGCCATTTACAATCCAAAGTAGAGTCTAAGGTTACCTTTAACCTCAAACATCCCGTTCAGTTTTTAGCGTTGGGTTTTGGTAGTGGTTTAGCGCCCAAAGCACCTGGAACCTTTGGTACGTTAGCAGCGATCCCTGTTTTTTTAGGTTTAGCCTTATTAAGCCCTGTTTCTTACTTTATTGCGATATTAGTGATGAGTATTGCTGGCATTTATATTTGCGGTAAGGCTGCAACGGATGTTGGTGTTCATGATCACCCTGCCATAGTCTGGGATGAGTTTGTTGGTTTTTTTATCACTATGTTCATGGTTCCAGTGAGTTGGCAAAGTGTGCTAGTGGGGTTTGTATTGTTTCGTTTATTTGATATTTTTAAACCTTGGCCCATTTCTTTTGTTGATAAAAACATGTCAGGCGGTTTCGGTATCATGTTTGATGATATTCTTGCCGGTGTCTTTGCTTTAGTTATCATGCAGTTAATTTTTTAATTTGTTTTTTTAGTCTTTTCCTTCAATTTATTGACCGTTATCAATAGTATTCTTGCAACTTTTACGCTATTTTTAGGTGGAAGGTAAAAAAAAAGCAGCGATCACTTGTTTTTTATTTTTTTACCCTCAGCTATTTATTAGGGCAAAGAAGGTTTAACCCTCACGCTTTAGCTTTTAGCTATAGTTCACAGTACTTGTTTAAAGTAAATGTTAAAAAAGGAATACCTATGAAAATAAATCTTTCAGGTCATCACGTTGATGTTAACGACTCCATAAAAGAACATATCGAGGAAAAATTTTCTAAAATAGCAAACCACTTTCCAACCTTAATAGCCTTAGATGTTATTATTTCCAAAGAACACAATCAGCACCAAGTAGAATTAACTACCAGTTATGAAGGTAGTCGAATTTCGACCAAGGGTGTCGATGGCGTCATGTATCCAGCTATTGCTAGTGCAGCAAAAAAACTTGATGCTGCATTGAAACATCGAAAAGGGCAATTAAAAGCCAACTTACATGCAAAACCACAATGTACGGCTCCTGAGATTGCTCATGAAAAAGTACAAGAAATGAATCTTGCTTAATAGTTTTCAATTAATATGAGCAAACCATATAAGGGCTGTTGAATTAATTTCACAGCTCTTTTTTTGTGTTTATTTTAACCAAATTAATGGTAGTACAGTTTTAATCTTGTTGTGCTTCTTGCTGCGCCAATACTGCTAATTTTTCCCGTTCAGCTTTTGAGATATATCGTGGTTTATTACTTTTGTGTAACTTTGCGTTGGCTTTTTTTTGCTTCTTTTTCAGCGTGTCATTAATCTTTTTCTTACGGTTCATTTGGTCGGTTCTTATCGTTAAGTCAAGGAGGTATTTATCCTGGGAAGTTGTTTAATAAGCAAAGCTAGCTGCTCATCATGATTATGTTTACTCGCGAGTGTATCCCATTATTCTTTCAAAATAGCCATATTCTCTCGGAGCTTCAAATATTATTAAACTAGGGCTAGGGTGAAATTGCTGCTATTATGCGCTCATTTACTTATCCTTTAAAGTTTTCTATAACTTGAAGAGATAATTTTACCAATATAGAGGCAGCTAGCTTGAGCGAACCAAAGACAAACACCAAAACTACAACGGATTTTGCATCATTAAACTTACATAAAGATTTATTGAAAAACCTAATCTCGCTTGGTTATCAAAAAATGACGCCAATACAAGCACAAAGTTTACCACCCATGTTGGCAGGCAGTGATCTGATTGGCCAAGGTAAAACTGGTTCAGGAAAAACTGCGGCTTTTGGTTTGGCGTTGTTAGAAAAACTACAGGTAAAGCGTTTTCGTATTCAGTCTATGGTGTTATGCCCTACACGTGAGCTTGCTGATCAAGTTGCCAAAGAAATTAGAAACCTTGCTCGCGCAGTTCACAATATCAAAGTATTAACCTTATGTGGTGGCACCCCGTTTGGGCCACAAATTGGCTCGTTAGAGCATGGAGCACATATTATTGTTGGTACACCAGGTCGCATTGAAGAACATGTTATTAAAGGTACATTGGTGCTAGACGATTTAAATTTATTAATACTCGATGAAGCTGATCGTATGTTAGAAATGGGGTTCGAAGCAGCCTTGGATAATATCATTGAACGGACACCGCTCGATCGTCAAACATTATTATTTAGTGCAACATTTCCTAAACAGATACAGGCTATCAGTGAGAGTATTATGACTGACCCTGTGATGGTTCAAGTTGCATCAACAGAAGAGCCTTCGAGCATCACTCAAGCATTTTATTCTGTAGATAATGACAGTGAACGTTATGATGCATTAAGATTATTACTCTTAGATAACCCTGTAGAATCCGCCGTAGTTTTTTGTAACACTAAAAAAGAAACGCAGGCGGTTTGTAACCAATTGCATGACGATGGTTTTAGTGTGTTGGCCTTACATGGCGATTTAGAGCAACGTGATAGAGATCAAACACTTTTGCGCTTTGCTAATAAAAGTGTGGTTGTTTTGGTTGCAACAGATGTTGCTGCACGTGGCTTGGATATTGATTCGTTGGATCTAGTCGTTAATTATCACATTGCTCATGATGCGGAAGTTCATGTTCATCGCATTGGTCGTACTGGTCGAGCAGGAGCTAAAGGTAAGGCTATCTCTTTATTTAATGATAAAGAACGCTACAAAGTCGGTCTTATAGAAGATGGCCTTGATTGTGTTATCGAACCCGGGTTGTTGCCATCAATTGATGTACTTAACAATGCGCGAGTACAAGCAAAAATGTCGACGATACAAATTGATGGTGGTAAAAAGCAAAAAGTGCGACCCGGTGATATTTTAGGTGCGCTAACAGCAAAAAGCACCTCAGCTAAGGGCGGCGTAGAAATTACCGGTAAAGACGTAGGTAAAATACATGTACAGGATATACGCTCGTATGTTGCGGTAAATAAAAAAGTACTCAAGCATGCTTTAAGAAAACTTGCCGAAGGTAAAATGAAGGGACGAAGCTTTAAGGTTCGGCATTTAGTTGTATAAGGTGTATTAGTATCAAGGCTTAATTTTTATTTGCACGGATGTTTAAATGCCAAAATGAGACATGCTAAACAACCAATATTTAGTGTGTTTCACTAAATATTGGTTTTCCCTCTTTATACCTTAATAAACTGTTGTTTTTAACTTGTTGATATATATGTAACTATTTTTTGTATCTGTTTTGGCATTAGTCTTGTAATACTTTTGATAACTAAAACATAACATCGATATTAAATTAGCAGGTACCATCATGATTAATCACTCTTTATTTTCAATGCAAACATCAAAATCGATTATTGCGGCCGCCTTATTTTCAATATTTGTCTCTACAGCCACCTATGCGCATGATGAACATGAGACATGTGATGTTGAGCTTGAGGCAGGTTTAACCATTAATCAATCATCAATTGAATTTTTTGATCCAGATAATAGACAACACGCTCTTTATGTTATTGATGAAAATAACCAGTTAAGCATTGGCGGTAACGATGTCGTTTTAACTGCACCACAACAAGTATTGGTCGCTGAATATTCTTCTCGCATTCGTGCCATGGTGCCTGAAGTTAGAGCTATTGCTATTGAAGGCGTCGACTTAGCCTTAGAGGGGGTCAATTTGGTATTTAACGAACTTCTTGGTGAAGGCAATAACGTTGGCTCTGATTTAACGCAAGAGTTATCCGCTATTAAAGACGAAGTATTGACACGTTTCACCATTAAACATGGCTTTACTGTTGGCGACAATGGTTTAGAGAACGATGAATTATTAGGGAATGAATTTGAGCAACGTATTGAAACCGCAATTGAAAAAGCGATGATGGGCTCAATGGGTCACTTACTTGTTTCATTAGGCCAAGAAATGATGTTTTCAGGAGGCGACTCAGATAGCTTTGAAACGCGTATGGAAGCGTTTGGTGAAAACATAGAACAGCAAATGGAGCTTCGTGCTGAGAAAATTGAACGTAAAGCCAATAGTTTGTGTGTAGGTGCTGTAGAAATTGATCAACTAGAAGAAGCCTTAAAGGCAAGTATTTCACCAATGTCTAATATTAACGTGATCAGCGTACAGCAATCACTTGAGCATCAAGAGCAAAACAAGCGATTGATGTAGTCGCGAGACTTAAGTTTATTTGTTTATTTATTTGTTTATTTGGGTAATTAATTTAAAAGCCAGGCCTAGCAGTGATATCATTGTTGGGTCTTTTTTTATCTTTAATTTTATCACTTATGCATGCCGTTCACCGATTACATCAATATAGGTTAAGCTTAAGCACCACCACCTATAAAGCAAGAGGTCAAAGAGTTATACGTTGTGACTTATGTCGTTTGGCCAAAACCTATTGCATTTGTGCAATTGCGCCACAGCAAAGTAACGTTAACACAAAAGCGGCTTTTTTATTATTGATGTATGATACCGAAGTATTAAAACCCAGTAATACCGGCAAACTCATTGCAGATTTAATACCTGATACGTATGCTTTCTTGTGGTCTAGAACAAACCCTGATGACGCATTACTGGCAATAATTAATGATGAGCAATGGCAACCTTATGTGGTTTTTCCCAAAGAATACGCGGGTGATGAACGTCAAGTACAAACGCAAAATGTAGTGTGTGATCAGGGAAAAAGGCCACTGTTTATTATGCTTGATGGCAGCTGGCGGGAAGCAAAAAAAATGTTTCGTAAAAGTCCTTATTTAGACCAGTTCCCTATGCTTTCGTTTGATCCTAAAGCTTTTTTACAAGCCCAATTAGCCTTAGATAACACTGCGTCTGATGCAAAGGACATCCAAGTAGATGAATTCTCCCCGTTAGGAGATGACTCCCGTTATACGGTAAGAAAAACGGCTTTAGCACATCAGTTCTCAACGGCTGAAGTTGCAGCTAGAGTGCTTGAAATGTTTGGTGAAAAGCGAAATGCTCAACTGCTTGATTTATGGTTTGATGTGTTTAATTACCAGTATCAAAAAAGTGTTTGTCAGCGTAATAAAGGTAATGTTAATGCATTAGATAATTATCAAAAGTTTGTAAAAGAGAGTGGTGTTTAGTGTTGAATTACGCGCTATGAGTTGCAAAAAAAATGAAAGTTACGAGTTGTCTGTTATTAACCACTCGTAACTTTGTTTACGATACTAGCCGCTTTTACTTCATACTGATAGTGGTATGAATATCAGTACCGTCTTGATGATCAGGTTCAAACCAACGCGCAGTGACTGATTTAGTATATGTCCAGAAACTGACTACTTGTTTACCATTAGGGCCTAAGTCACCTAATTTAGAGCCACGAGAGCCGGTGAAGCTGAAATAAGCCACAGGTACAGGGATTGGCACATTAATACCCACCTGACCAACATCAATTTCATTTTCAAACTTTCTCGCATTCCAACCAGAAGAAGTAAATATTGATGTGCCGTTACCATTAGGGTTGGCGTTGATGATTTCAATTGCCTCTTCAAGCGTTTCTGCTTCTAATACGCAAAGGGCAGGACCGAAAATTTCTTGCTTATAAATATCCATATCAGTAGTAACATTAGTAAATAACGTTGGACCGACAAAGTTACCGTTTGGATATCCCTCTACTTGGCAATCTCTGCCGTCAACTAATAACGTCGCTCCTTGCTCAACACCAGAGTCTAACAAGCTAATGATACGTGCTTTAGCTTGTGGAGATACCACTGGACCTAAATCGGCATCACGCTGTATACCAGGGCCCACTTTCATTAGTTTGGCACGTTCGACAATTTCAGGTAACCATTCACGGGTTTTGCCTACTAAAATGGTCACAGGGTTTGCCATACAGCGTTGTCCAGCAGCGCCAAAAGCAGAGCCAAGTAAATCATTTATTGCACGGTCTTTATTAGCATCGGGCATGATCACCATGTGGTTTTTAGCACCCATCATTGATTGCGCGCGTTTGCCGTGTTTAGTCGCATGATTGTATACATGTGTGCCAACATGGGTTGAACCAATAAATGATACCGCTTTAACAGCATCGGCTTCAATGAGTTGGTTAACTACATCAGGTCCACCATGAACAACATTGAGTACCCCAGCAGGAATACCAGCTTTAAGGGCTAATTCAACCAATAATATGGTTGATGATGGTGCTTGCTCTGAAGGTTTTAGAATAAATGTATTACCACAAGCAATGGCTGGCGGAAACATAAATGACGGAAGCATTAATGGGAAGTTAAATGCTGTGATCCCAAGACCTACACCAATTGGTTTGTTTAAGGTATATGTATCCACACCTGTTGCAGCATTGTTTGCCATTTCACCCAGTTGTAAACGGGTTACAGAGCAAGCATTCTCAATTGCTTCTAATGACCGGCCAACTTCTCCTTCTGCATCAGGAAGTGTTTTACCATGCTCTAATGTGACTAATTCGGCTAATTCTTGCGTATGCTCTCTAACTAATTGTTGGAACGTTAGCATAATGCGCATGCGATTGGTTAATGAAACCTTTGACCATGTTTTAAACGCTTCAGCTGCGTTAGCAACTGCCGCTTCTATTTCCGCTTTTGTTGCCATAGGTACGCGAGCGACAACCTCTTGCGTTGCAGGGTTTAAAACGTCTAACCAAGTATCGGTAGTTGAACGAACTTTTTCGCCATTGATGATCAATGGAATTTCTCTAATAGTCATGACAAGCCTTAAGATAAGTTAATTGCAATGAGTACTAAAATAGTCTTTTAACAATAATTGAGCAATAAGCAAAAGTGCAACGCATATTGCATTTTTGCAAAAACAATTGAGTGTTGCTATGCTAGTGCAATGAATTGGGATGATATTAAATTTTTTTTAGAACTTGCGAGAAGTGAGCGCTTATCTATTGCAGCCAAGCGACTGACGATTGATGCCTCAACTTTATCACGACGACTGCACAAACTTGAAGAGAGTCTAGCAACGAAACTTTTTGAGCGAACGGTAGATGGCCACGTACTGACGATAGATGGTACTAAACTATTGCAATATGCAAGACGGATGGAACTCGACGCAGGTCAAGCACTTAAAGTTATCAAAGAACATAAAAATATTAACAGTGGCCGAGTGAGAATAGGGGTCACAGAAGCATTTGGCAGTTTTTTTATTGCCCCGCACTTAACTAAACTTAAGCAACAGTTTCCCAATATTAAAATAGAGTTAGTACACTTTGCTCGAGATGTTAAAATCAGTCGTAATGAAGCGGATATAGCTATCGCGGTAGAAAGGCCAAAGAGTACCTCAACAATTATTACAAAACTGTGTGATTATCAGTTGCAATTATATGGCCATGCAAGCTATCTTAAAGACTTAGATGAAGCTGTGTCCATAACTCAATTATCTAAATATCAATGGGTTAGCTATGTTGATAACCTGTTGTTCACTGAACAGTTGTCCTATTTGAAAGAATTAAACGCCAATATTGTACCCAGTTTTCAAAGTACCAGTATTACTAGCCAATATAGCGCCATAAAAAGTGGCTTAGGTATTGGTGTTTTGCCTTGCTTTTTAGCTGAACAAGATGCTAGCTTAGTTAAACTATGCGATCATGATATTAAACTGGTACGTAGTTTTTATTTAGTCACACATCCAGAAAGTAAACGCTTATCTCAAGTCGAAACTGTTTGGCAGTATTTGAAAATGTTAGCACAAGACAATAAACAATTACTGATGCCTGAGTAAGTAGTGTAGGTGTTAAAATAAGTATGTATATAGGTGAATATGAATAACTCAAACCAATCACTAAGTGAGAATGATCAAGGAAATACAACGAATACAGCAAAGGCCTCATGGGGTTTAATTGCTTTTATTCTGTTGGTGATTATTGCCATAGGGGTTGCTTGGCAATTTACAGGGAGTAATACCGACATTGCCAAGACACAGGAACCTATAATCCAGCCTGCAGTGAGTGTTGAGCCTACACCTGAAAAAATACTAGACCCTGCGCCGGTAGAAACTGAAGAAATAACAGTAGTTATACCACCGGCTGCGACATCGCAGATTGAAGAGCTTAGTGTTGTTCAAGAAAACCCATTGCCGCTGTTAGATGAAAGCGATAATTGGTTGAAGTTGAAATTGCCCGAGATAACGTGGCGTAAAGAATTACTTCAGTTGATCATTGATGAAGATATGATCCGCCGTTTTGTCGTGTTCACTGATAACTTTGCCCAAGGAAACCTTGCTTATGAGCATAGCCCCTTTGTACTACCTAAAGGCAAATTTTTCCCAGATAAATCAAGTACCAGTTTTGAACAAACAAGTCAAAGTACTGAAGGCGCTACAATTAAGCAAAATGTTTGGCAATGGAGTGAACGCTCAAGTGAACGCTTTAGTTTATATATAGAGCTGTTAAGGTCTATGGATAGTGACAGCCTAGTACAGTGGTATACAGAAGTTAAACCACTGATTGATGAAGCATATAGTGAGTTGGGCTACGATGATGACTTTACCCAAGTGCTGCAGGATGCTATCACTCGTGTATTAGATATGGAGGTTCCCAAGTCACCAATGAAATTAATACAACCCAGTGTGGTTTATAAGTTTGCTGATCCTCAGCTAGAAGCGCTGCCCGCTACCGAGAAACTTTTACTGCGCTTAGGCAAAGATAATTTATTGGTAATGAAATCAGTATTGTTAGAGCTGCATGAAAAATTAGCACAACAAGCCAATGGCATCAGTGAAGGTTAATCCAATTATTGTTCAGGTAGCTCATATTCGTTTAAAAAATCCTCATGCAGATGAAACCTGTCATAAAATAGTAAACTAGGGCTTGCATCCTCGGGTTTGATTAGCGATAATTCGCGCCGCTTAGATGCAAACTAAAAACGTCTAGTTTGCTTAAGTTCATTATGGTGACCCTTTTGGTCCCCTCGCAATGATACTCTGTGAACTCGGCCAGGTCCGGAAGGAAGCAACCGCAGCAGACGACTCATGTGCCGAGGTGCGGCTACTAGGGTTGCCACCCAATTCTAAAGTTACCGCAGTATTAATTTAGCAAGCCGCAATATCAATTCAGCAAAAGTTAAAACCCAATATAGAATTAAGCATACAACCAAAAATATATCTCAATCGAATTTTATCGATGGTGCTAATCATTTTTAAGGGGTACGAGTAATACGGGCTTAGTAGTTCTATTAACCACTTTATCTGCCACCGAGCCAATAAACAGATTGTCTAAAGCACTATGTGCATGACTACCCATAACGATCAGATCTACATTCCTTTCTTCAGCAATACCAATGATTGTTGCGGCAGGCGAGCCTTCAATAATATCGGCAACGGGTTTCCCTCCAGGGAATGCTTGGCCGTCTAACTCTTCTAAGCAAAACTTTTCAATTCGGTCATTCACTTTTTTATGCAACTCATCCACCGAACGTTGATATAAATCTTCTATAGTTCCTTCTGGCATGTAAGCATTTACTATTGATGCAGTATTGGGGTTCATTGGTTCTATTACATATAGAAAATGGATCTTGGCATTGTTTTGTTTCGCTAGGCTAACTGCCATGCGAAATGCTGGTCTTGTATGTTTACCAAGATCAGTCGCATATAGTATTGTGTTGATGTCTGTCATAACGGTACCTTTTATCTATTTTTAGTAAGTAAAAATAGCATACGAAATAATTAATAAGCGCACTTGATTTAAATCAATTATATTCTTGCTAATTATAAAGCGTAAGGAAAAATACTATTAATTAAAACGAGGTAATATAAGTTATTGTGACCTTTTGGGATTAGCTAGTTGCTCGGTGAGACTTCATAAACTCTACCGCTTTACTCACGGCTTTTTTGACTTTAGATTCCATTTCAAAACGTTCAGAGGCAGGTAAATAAAATGCCATATCTACTTCGTGGCGAATATAACGTGTAGGGAGTTGGTTTAACACCACACAAAATAAATCTGCAATAAAGTCATCATCATATTTTTCATCAAATTTAGACAAAGCAAAATACTCTATCACCAGTTTTTCATAGTAATTGTGGATGTCGTCAGATATGTTCATAAACGCCTTCTTGATAAATTGTACGAGTATTTTTTAAGAGTAACCTGAGATTTGGCAAAATGCGAATATTATTGTTAAAAAGCCATTAACGTTTCTCTGCTAATTCAATGTCTCGCTCAATGGTTGAAATAGCTTTACGACAACGTCCTAATCGTTGGTGTAAAGCTAATACCTCAGTAGATAACTTTGCGCTTTGTTCACTTTTGCACGTTGCGCGACTAAGTTCTCTTTCTGCAACCATATCCATTAACCGTCGTTCGAATTCATGATGCTCTGCGAGTTTTTGGTAAAGCTGATGGCTAGAGAGCATCACTTTTTTAGTTAGCTCTTGGTACTTGTGAGCTTGTTTGATTTTAGCTTTTTTTATACGCACTTTATTATTAGCGTCAAAACTTAATTCAGCGGCTTGATGCATAACTTCATTCGCCTTTAGAGCAGTAGATATAGCAGCAATTTGCTGTTCTATTTGAAGTAATAGCACTTTAGAAAGTTCGATTTGGTTGGCGTTGACTAAACGTGAGAACTCCGCAACTCTTCTTTGCACTTCTCTAATATAAGGTTGAAACTGATCGCTTTGGCTGGAAAAAAGCGTTGCAGAAAATAAATTGTTATTCTCAAGCAAGCGATGAGCTTTAACTTTAGAGTTTCGCGCATCGGTTTGTTTTGCTTTAACATCGAGAGTTTTTAATAAAAGCGATAAACGCTCAATCGAGTTCATGTGTTACCTAAACAATAAGAATAACTGAATAAGGACAACACTATAACACTCTGTTTTAAAATGTACTTATCAATTGGTTAAATTAATGTAAATTTTAAATTTCCATAATAATTGTCGTAATTAAGTAATACTAAAACAATTGTATTTGTCATTTTTTGTTTACAAATAAAAAATTTAATCTTTAATTTACTGAATTATATAAATTATTTTTTTTTTGTAAATAGTTTTATAAAAACGATAATATATTATTAAAATCAGGTGGTTAATATTAAGTTGTTGTTATTTAAGGTATTGCTTGAGTTTTAGGAAAGTGCTATTTGATTCTATAGCTAAAAATCAATGATCTTTTTTATAAAAGCTTTCACTATCAGATTCATATACATAAATCTGATAAAACACTTATTTATCTGATGCTTAAGTTTGAATGTGTTTTATATTTTAATTTTTTAAATATTGATTGTTATGTAAACTTGTTAAAAATATTAACAATTGACAACAAATGGTGTTGACGATGTGCGACGATCCCGTTTAATATCGTAGAGGACAGATCAGGTCATTAGGCCCGTTCAAAAAAGTTTACGAGGCAAAATAGTTTCGAAACTGATTAAAATAAACAAATAAATAACAACCAATCACGAATGTGATCCAGGGAGTAAACATGTATAACAATAGCAAAGTAGCTAAGGCTATCCGCCTTGCCATGATGTTTGGCGCAGCTGCAACGGCATCTGTTTCAACAACAGCATTTTCAGCAGAAGAAGGCGCTGAAGAAGAAATTGAAAAAATCGAAGTAACCGGTTCTCGTATCAAACGTAGTGACCTTGAAGGTGCTTCGCCAGTTACAGTAATCACAACTGAAGATATGAAAATTGAAGGTAACTTCACTGTAGCTGATGCCTTACGTGGTAGCACATTTAACTCATTTGGTTCTTTTTCTGAAAGATCAGGTAGTTCAGCTCAATCTCAAGCAACAATTAACTTACGTGGTGCTGGTTCTAAGCGTACTTTAGTATTGTTAGATGGTAAGCGCTTACCAGGTTCTCCAACTTTAGGTGGCCAATCGGCTAACTTAAATGCTATTCCTATGGCAGCCGTTGAGCGTATCGAAATTTTAACTGATGGTGCTTCATCTACATACGGTTCAGACGCTATTGCTGGTGTTGTTAACGTTATTCTTAAAAAGAACTATGAAGGTTTAGAGTTTAGTGTTGGTGCTGGTCAACGTGATCGTGATGAAGGTACAACTTCTTCAGAATTCTCTGTAATTGGTGGTTACTCAACAGATAAAGGTAATATTACTTTTGCTTTTGACCATCAAAAACGTGAAGGTATTTCTGACGGTGCTCGTGACTTCACTAAAGCTAAAATGACTGACTTTAACGGCGATGGTGAAATTCAAGCCTACGAAGAAACTGACGGTTGGAGTATTTACGGTGCTACTGTAGCTACACCTGATTGGGTAGATGCTCAAGCTTCACCTGAGTGTGATAATTTAATTGCAGAGTATGGTAGCGATACTTTCGCTAAAGTTGCTGCTGATAATGACTGGGGTAACCCAGGTGCGACATACTGTATGTTTGCATATGCTAACGTGTCTTATAACAAAGCTTCAATCGATCGTAATACTGTGTTTGTTGATGCAAACTATGAAGTAGCTGATGGCGTTGAATGGTTCGGCCGTGCAATGTTCGTACAAAACAGCTCTTTTGGTCGCTATGCTCCACCAGCTGCACGTTGGGATGATTTTGGCGCAGACAATGAACATAACCCATTTGGTGTTGATGGCACTAAAGGTTTCTTCCGTTGGGTAGGCATTGGTAACCGTGACGGTAATGTTGACGATTATAACCAAGATTACTTAACTGGTTTACGTGGTGACCTTGATTGGAATAATGCATCGTGGGAAGTTTACTACCACAGAAACACTGCAGATAACAAATCTGTTGGTCAATACTACTTGAGCTACGGCGGTGTTGCATACAATGAAGCAAATGGCATTCCTCTAGGTTCAGAAGAAGGTATTGCCAACATGAAGATTACTACTCTTCAAGAGTCAGAGTCTACATTTGATCAATTCTTCGCAGGTATCGGTTTTGATATGGGTACACTTGATGGTGGTGACATAGCGCATTACTTTGGTGCTGAATATCAAGAGATTACTTATGCAGATACTTATGATGGTCAATCGGAAGCAGGCCGTGTAGGTGGTTCAGCAGGTAATTCTTCATCTGGTGCTCGTGACATTACAGCATTATTTTACGAAGGTGTTTTACCTGTAACTGACGATGTGGAAGTTAATATTGCAGTTCGTTATGATGATTATTCAGATTTTGGTGATAACGTAGCACCTAAAATTGCTGTTCGTTGGCAAGCACTTGAAAACGTAGTTGTTCGTGCATCTTACTCTGAAGCTTTCCGTGCTCCAGGTCTTGATGAGTTGAATGCGGTTGATTCATTCAGTGCTGAAGACGCGCAGGATTTTGCAGCGGGTGATACTACTGAGAAACAATACGATACTTGGTATAAATCTAACCCTAACTTAGGTCCTGAAACTTCAGAATACACTAACTTAGGTTTATCTTGGGATATCACTGATTCAGTTGGCGTAACAGTTGATTACTTCAACTTGTCAATTGATAATGTAATCCAAACTAAATCTGTACAAGCATTATTCTCAGATGAAGCAGCGGGTAAAATCACAGCAGTTAGCCCTGATACTGATACAAGCGACTTAACTTTCTACTTAATGCGTACAGCAGGTCCAGGTAGTAAATTAATTCAAGCAGGTACTGGTTTCTTTAACGGAATTGGTTTTGATATCGAAGGTATCGATTTAGGCTTTAATGCAAGTTTAGAAACTGAAGCTGGTGATTTCTCTTTTGATATGACTAACAGCTTTACTCTAACTTACGATAGTGAGCAAGGTGGAGCAATTGTTGATTCAGCTGGTTGGTCAGGTCAACCTGATTATAAAGCAGTAGCAACGTTAGGTTGGTCAATGGGAGATCATGCTGTTGCATGGAACTCTAACTACACTAGCTCTACTTCAGAAACTGAAAAGCAAGTTGATGGTATTTGGGAAACGTCAGGAACATTAGATTCTTGGTTAATTCACAACTTAACATACACTTACTTTGCAGGCGATTACGGTAAAGTTCGTTTCACAGTTAATAACTTAACTGATGAAGACCCAGTATTAACTTCTACTGGTGCGTATGACGATCCAGACTTATACAATAACTTCGGTCGTGATTACCGCATTAGTTATACAATCAGCTTCTAATAGCTATTGCTAATTAATTAGCATAAAGAATTTAAGCCGGCACTTGTGCCGGCTTTTTTATATATGATTATTGAAGAGAACTAATTGAGGATAGTTATGACTAGCAGTAAGCCTTGGAGTCAATATTGGTCACAAGGGCATAAAACATCATTTGGAAATACTTTTGAAGACTGTTATGAAGGTATTATAAAGAGTGAATGGTATAAAGTGTTTGATAAAATGGAGCAAGGTGATGCTGTTTTAGATTTATGTACAGGCAATGCTTCTTTAATCAGGCTAGCAGAGCAAGGACTCGATAATTTTTCAACAATGGCTTTTACTGGGGTAGATTACGCAGAAGTTTCAGCTGACCAAAAGTTAGCAAACCTAGCGAATGTTTCATTAGTGTTTAATCAAAATATAGAACAATTACCCTTTTATGAAAATACATTTAATGCGATTATTTCCAATTTCGGTATTGAATATAGTGAGTTATCAGTATCGCTTCCTGAAGCTTCCAGAGTGCTTAAAACAGGCGGAAGAATTGATTTTCTTTGTCACCATGTAGGCTCTGATATCATTCAGCGCAGCCAGAGAGAATTATTGATGTTAAAGGAAATGCACCAAAACCAAGGGGTAGTCGATAAACTTGAGAACTTAATTATAGCGCTTGAAAAGCAGGGTGATGGTCATAACGCTAATGAGTCAGAAACTTGGCGGCTAGAACTAAACCAAAGCTTAGCAGAGTTAGCAGAAAAATTTACTACTACTTTTTATCAAGGTGATTTTATATCTTTTTTGAAGTTTGTATTAAAACCTACAACCCAAGAGAAGCTTAATGCCTTTAGGGCCTTTAGCAAAGAAATGCAAGACTATCAAATGCGTCTTAACGCTATGGTCAATGCCGCTATTACGCCTGAAAAGAGCGATGATGTGAAACGAATATTACTAAGTTTAGGCTTCAATGATATAACGCAAGCTCCTATTCTAAGTGATGATGGGTGCATAGCTTATAAGATAAGTGCGATTAAAATGTAAATTTTAAAATGTACTGTTACATTTAAGAGCCTTATATAGTTGAGAAATAACTCACTATTAGCGATACTGCAACCCTGTTTAATTTGAATGTGAAGGAAAACAAATGAAATTTAAGTCTTTAACTATTGCGTTATTAACGCTAATACCAATGTCTCAAGTAGTTGCCGAGACTACCGCCACAAAAAAGAGTACAAATACCACAGCCACAGTCAGTAAAAATGCTACAGCTAATGCTAACCGTTGTGGTGTTGTTATTTTAAGTAAAAAACCGCCAAAAACTAAAAGTATTCATTTTGCCAGTATTAACTCTATTGATGGCGTTACTGTTTCAAGCAGAAGCCGAGCTTTTACCTTATCTGAAGGTAAGCATGTAGTAAAAGTCATTGAAAATATAAGAGAAAACTCTTTGACTCGGCGTAGAGGTGAAGCAAAAAACTATAAGTTTATTGAATTAAATATTCAAGGAAATAAAAAATATGCGTTAGGTGCGAAATATATTAGAAAGAACCGATCAAAATTAAGTACGGGTGAATATTGGGAGCCGGTAGTTTGGAAAGAAGAAAACGTAGAATGTAAACTTAACTAATCTCGCAATATTCTTTAAATAGCTGTACTCATGAGTATAGGCTAAGAGCGTGTTTTTAGGGTATAGTTTTAGACAGAGTTTTTAGTGTAAAAGCTAGTAGTAGGTGGCATTTTACCCTCTTTTCACTAAGCCTGTCTGGAAATATACGGAGTTAAGTTATTAAACGATTAGATAAACTAAAAAACAAAGCCGGTGAGTTGCTAAACCGCACGTTTGATCAACATATCAATCTAGCGGTTACTGGTTTAAGTCGAAGTGGCAAAACAGCCTTTATAACCTCATTGGTCAATCAGTTAATTAATGAAGGCAATGGTAGTAAGTTAAGCTTTTTTGACCCCGTTCATCAAGGTAGTTTTATTGCCGCAAAACGGGTTGCCCAGAAAAACTTATCCATTCCCCGTTTTGATTATGACAGAGCCATAACCTCACTTACCAGTGAGCCACCAACTTGGCCAGAGCCAACGCATGGTATAAGTGAGTTACGCCTTGCTATTCGCTATCAGCCTAAAAGTTCATTGTTAAAATATGCTGCGGATATGGCTACTTTAACCCTAGATATAACAGATTATCCTGGCGAGTGGTTGCTTGATTTACCCATGCTTAAGCAAACTTATGAGCAATGGTCTAAGCAAATGCATAATTTACTGACCGCAGCCCCTCGTGATAAATACGCCAAAGGTTTTTTAGCCAAAGTGGCTACTATTGACCCCTTTGCCATTGCTGATGAAGAGTTATTAGCTGAATTAGCAAAAGAATACACAGAGCTTTTGCATACCTTTCGCTATACATTAGGCTTAAGTGTTATCCAGCCAGGGCGATTTATTCTGCCAGCTGAGTTAGCTGGTGCGCCGATTTTAGAGTTTTTTCCTTTTCCAAACTTAATTGATATTGATGGTAATGATTACCAAAATGCCAGCGACGACAGCTTTATAGGGATGTTAAGAGCGCGATTTATTGAGTATAAAGAACAGGTGGTGAAAAAATTCTATCGTCAGCACTTTTTACGTTTTGATCGACAAATTGTGTTAGCTGATTGTTTAACACCTCTAAATGCCTGCTCTGATAATAGTGGCCCTGAAAGCTTTGCTGATTTGCAGCTAGCCATTGATATGATTCTAGAAAGCTATAGTTACGGCAAGTCAGGTTTGTTTACCCGTTTATTCTCACCGAAAATAGATAAGTTGTTATTTGCGGCAACAAAGGCTGATCATGTAACATCAGAGCAGCATGCACCAATGGTATCGCTGCTCAATCAATTAATTTATAGCAGTAAGCATAAACTTAATTTTGAAGCGATTGAAATGAAAACACTCGCTATTGCTGCTGTGAAAAGCACAAATTCAGGTAAGAGTGTGCATAAAGGACAACAAGTATCAGTTATTCAAGGTTTTAGGGAAAAGCATAAGTCAAAAGCCTCTGCAACTAGCCCGTCCGCAGAAAAGCAGGTTATCGGTGAACAAACTAGCCGAGATGAAATTACCCGCGATGAAAGTGTCCGCGAAAAGATCACCTTATTCCCTGGCTCTGTGCCAGAAAAACTGCCTGAAACAGCTTTTTGGCAACAAAGTGCCTTTAACTTTATAAACTTTGCTCCGATGAGCGGTATGGACAAACACCAAGCGTTACCCCATATTCGTATGGATCAGGTATTACAATTTTTGCTAGCGGATAAAATGTTATGACCCAATCGAATGATCACTCAGATAAAAAAGTGCATCAACAACAGATTTTATTTTCCGACAATGATCTTAGTGGCTCTAATGAAAATAGTGACTTTAAAGAGAGCCATGAGGGTAAACAGGTCATTTTTGATAATTTAGATTATTTAGCGGTAGATGAAACACCCGATTTACCCGCAGAGTCTTCTCAGCAAGCATTAGCCAACACTCTATCATCTCAAGGGAAGAAAAGCCGTCCTCGCTGGTTATGGCGAATTGTTTTGGTCTTATTTACTATTATAGTTGGCGTTGAAGCGTTTGACTTTTTTACTCAAGGCTTTGAACAATCACCCATACTTACTAGTATGTATGCCTTGATATTTACCTGTTTAATAGTGTTAGCCTCGTCAACGCTACTGGGGGAATGGTCAACATTACGCCAATTTAAGCGCCGTGAAAAACTAAAACAGCAAGCTAGCGAGTTACTCGCTGTTTACGATACCGATAAGGTAAAACCAACAGAGCGACTTGATGTTGAAAGGTTTTGTCAAAAAATAACCGAAAGCTTGCCTTGTGACTTGCTATCGGAAACAGAAATAGAGCACGACAAAGCTTGGCAAGACGCTTTAAATAGCCACCATAGTCCAAACGAGTTATTACAGCTTTATTCAAGGCAAGTATTAACAAAAGTTGATGAAAAAGCCATGGCTGAAATTGCGCGTTTTTCAACCGAAGCCGTTGTGTTAGTTGCACTTAGCCCTGTTGCTATTATTGATATGTTAATCATATTGTGGCGAAATTTAAGAATGATCAATAAAGTTGCCGGACTATATGGCTTAAAACTTGGCTATTGGAGTCGAATTAAATTGATCAGGCAAGTGTTTGTTAACATGGTCTATGCTGGAGCAAGTGAACTGATTGCAGATTTTGGTACCGACATGATCGGCGCCGATCTACTTGGAAAACTTTCGGGTCGATTAGCACAAGGACTAGGCGCTGGTATGTTAACTGCTAGGTTGGGTTTGAAAACAATGCAACTATGTCGCCCCATTGAGTTTGAAGAGAAACCTAAGTTAACCCATGTTCGCAAGCAAATGCTAACAACTATTAAAGGTTTAATCAGCCGTAAAGTTTAAACCGTTTCTGCCGCAAGCATGATCCATCATGCTTTGGCAGTTTCGTTCAAACGTTACTGTATTTTTTGTTGTAATAATTACTTTACAATAATTATTTGTGCTCGTTTTTTGTCCGTTTTCTATTGCTTCCCTTATCTTCACTTATTGTCTTAAGATAAATGCAACGAAGATAACAGCAAAAGGCTAGAGTAATGGCAAAGGGTACAAAGTATGTTTCAAAACATCCTGACGAACAGGGCGTTATCCATTGGTCGGATCAAGAAAATAAAACATGGCAAACACTGATCACTCGTCAGCTTTCTCATATTAAAGATAAAGCCTGTGATGAGTATATTGAGGGGTTAGAAAAGCTACAATTGCCCATGGATCGCGTGCCGCAACTTAACGATGTTTCTAAAGTATTAAAAGCTACCACTGGCTGGCAATGTCATCCTGTTCCTGCGCTCATAGGCTTTGGTGAATTCTTTAAGCTGTTATCAGAAAAGAAATTTCCGGTTGCCACCTTTATTCGCAGCAAAGAAGAATTAGACTACCTACAAGAGCCAGATATTTTTCATGAAATATTCGGACATTGCCCATTGCTTACTAACGCTTCCTTTGCCAATTATACGCAGGCTTACGGAAAAATGGGCTTAAATGCAACCAAAGAGCAGAGAGTGTTTTTAGCTCGCTTATATTGGTTTACGGTTGAGTTTGGTTTGCTCGATACCCCGCAAGGGCTTCGCATATATGGTGGCGGGATTTTATCTTCTCCCAGCGAAACTGATTATGCACTGACGGATAAAAATGTCGAACGTAAGGTCTTAAATAAAGAGAAAGTCCTCGACGCATTAAGAACGCCGTACCGTATCGATATTATGCAGCCGGTTTATTACATGTTAAATAAAGTAAGTGATTTGGACCGTATTCGAGAACTAGAAGTTGAAGATGTTTTAGCGCTGGTAGAAGAAGCAAAGGCCTTAGGTTTATTCACAGCTAAATTTCCGCCTAAAGATGTTGCCTGACACGTGAGTAACACCTAAGTATTTAATTAAGATAGAAAGCTTAAAATTAAAGAAATAAATTAAAGACAATATAATGCACTCAATCAAATGTTGAGTATAAATTAAGGAATATAGAATGAACAATGAATTATCCGCACAACAATGTGAAGCTTGCCAAGTAGATGCCCCTAAAGTAAGTGACAATGAATTAACACAGTTATTAGGACAAATCCCTGATTGGGTGCCTCAAGTAAGAGACAATGTAATGATGCTTGAACGCGAATACAAATTTAAAAATTATAAACTTGCTTGGGCTTTTGCTAATAAAGTGAGTGAGCTAGCAGAAGCGGAGTTTCATCATCCATCTATCTTACTTGAATGGGGAAAAGTAACCGTTACTTGGTGGACACATGCTATTGGTGGTTTACATAAAAATGATTTTATTTGTGCAGCAAAAACAGATCAATTGATGTAATTAACCGTTATGCTCCATACCTATGCATCAGCCTTTAGTCCGACAGAAAAACGGGCAATAAACTACCCCCTACAATTGAAAATACTTGGTACAATGTAGGGCGGACTTTAGTCCGACAGAAAAGCGGGCAATGAATTACCCCCTACAATTGAAAAGTACTCAGTACAATGTAGGGCGGACTTTAGTCCGACAGAAAAGCGGGCAATGAATTACCCCCTACAATTGAAAAGTACTCAGTACAATGTAGGGCGGACTTTAGTCCGACAAAAAAGAGGCAATCAACTACCCCTACAAAGAACAAACCCATGTAGGGCAGAGTTTACTCCGACAAAAAACGGGGCAATGAATTACCCCGTGCAATTGAAAAGTACTCGGTACAATGTAGGGCGGAATTCAGGAGAATATGCGTCCTGCATTCTCTAATAAGCTACATCCGTGTAGCGTATTCCGTCAGAAAAGCTTTTAGTAAGCCTTAATAATTTTTATTATTAAGGCTTTTTTATTGTAAAAATTAGTTTACAATAATGTTTTTGAAATTTGGGGAAGGGGGGTTGCATGCGTTTGGAAATCACTTGCCATGACCGTGTAGGAATGGGGCAAAAAGTCTTAGGTATTTTTGTCGAACATGAAATAAATGTTCGTGGCATTGAGTTAAAGCAACCCGGTCGAATATTTATCAATATTCCCGATTTAGAATTTGCTGATTTACAAGCCTTTATGCCTCAGCTTCGTTTACTAGAAGGTGTTGGTGATGTAAGAACCGCTCCCTATATGCCATCTGAGCGTGAACGAAACGAGCTGGTTACTCTGATTAAAACATTCCCAGATCCCTTTATTTCACTCGATGTTAAAGGCAATATTCGCATAGTCAACAATATAGCATCAACTATTATGGGATGTGCAGAAGATGATGTAAAAGGCCAGCATGTCAGTCAATGGTTAAAAGGCTTTAACTTTACTCGTTGGTTAGATAGTGATGATGTATTAGCACAAACGCGGCGTTTGAAGTTCCAAGGTGAAGATTTTGTTGCCGATATTCTACCCATTATTGTAGCTAGTGAAGAGTCAATCGATAATAATAAACAAATTTTAGCTGGTGCTGTACTTATTTTAAAATCTGAAGCACGCCTTGGCCAGCAAATTAATGCCTTCAAGCAACCTAATGAAAACTCGTTTGCTGGCATTCAGGCTAGCAGCAGTGGGATGCGTAAAGTCATTCGCGAAGCCAAACGTATGTCTCAACTTGATTCATCCATTTTGATTATTGGTGAAACGGGGACCGGCAAGGAATTATTGGCACGTGCTTGTCATGCAGCGAGCGAACGCAGCGAACAACCATTTATGACCCTTAATTGTGCGGCATTACCCGATGATGTAGCAGAGTCGGAACTCTTTGGTGTTGGTGAAAAAGATCATGAACATAGCAAGCGCGGTATTTTTGAGCTTGCTGATGGCGGTAGTGTCTTTCTCGATGAAGTAGGCGAAATGTCGACTAAGCTACAAAGTAAATTATTACGTGTTATTCAAAATGGCAGCTTCAGACGGGTTAACTCTGAACAGGAAGTTAACGTTAATGTGCGCATTATCAGCTCAACTAATAAAGATTTACTTCACTTAGTTTCTATAGGGGAATTCCGAGAAGATTTGTATTATCGGTTAAATGTTTTCGGTTTAATGATTCCACCTCTTCGTGAACGCCGTAGTGATATCTTGCCTCTGACGGAGTCATTTATTGCTCTTGCAGGACAGCGTATAGGCAGAGTTAATTTAAAGCTAACCGACGAATGTCGAGATTTTATCGAACATTATCCATGGCCGGGTAATGTTCGTCAGTTAGAAAATGTATTAACCCGAGCAACATCCTTGCTTGAAGGTGATGAACTTGAAGTTACTCATTTACAATTACCCGCATATACACGGGAACATGGCTATTTAGAGCAAGAATTTGAAGGAACACTCGATGCTGCCGTTAAAAACTTTGAAGCTGATTTGTTGCGTAAACTTTACCCTGCCTACCCCAGTACCCGACAACTCGCAAAAAAGTTGGGCTTAAGCCATACCGCTATTGCCAACAAGTTACGTGAATATGATATCAACAAAAAAACCGTTAAGATTTAACTTGTTTAGCGCTCAGCTAGTGCGACTGGAATCAATGTAGGGCGGATTTTAGTCCGACAAAAAAGCGGGCAATGAATTAACCCCGACAAAGCGCACATCATGTAGGGCGGACTTTAGTCCGACAGAAAAGCGGGCAATGAATTACCCCCTACAATTGGATATACTCATTACAATGTAGGGTGGACTTTAGTCCGACAGAAAAGCGGGCCATGAATTACCCCCTACAATTGAAAAGTACTCAATACAATGTAGGGCGGACTTTAGTCCGACAGCAAACACGGGGCAATGAATTACCCCCTACAATTGAAAACTACTCAGTACAATGTAGGGCGGACTTTAGCCCGACAGCAAACACGGGGCAATGAATTACCCCCTACAATTGAAAAGTACTCAGTACAATGTACGGCGGACTTTAGTCCGACAAAAAAGCGGGCAATGAATGACCCCCTACAATTGAAAAGTACTCAATACAATGTAGGGCGGACTTTAGTCCGACAGCAAACACGGGGCAATGAATTACCCCCTACAATTGAAAAGTACTCAATACAATGTAGGGCGGACTTTAGTCCGACAGCAAAGCGGGCAATGAATGACCCCCTACAATTGAAAACTACTCAATACAATGTAGGGCGGACTTTAGTCCGACAAAAAAGCGGGCAATGAATTATCCCCTACAATTGGAAATACTCGGTACAATGTAGGGCGGACTTTAGTCCGACAAAAAAGCGGGCAATGAATTACCCCCTACAATTGAAAACTACTCAATACAATGTAGGGCGGACTTTAGTCTGACAAAAAAGCGGGCAATGAACTACCCCCTACAATTGAACCCCATCGAAGTAGGGTATTTAGACAATAGCAATAACCACTTCACGACAAGGTCAGTTTCAGCCCAAGTCACCGAACATAGGAAAAATAAGCATCGTGTAATCTAAGTGGAAAAAACTATGTAAAGAATTTTTTCCACGCTTCATTTACCTCTCTTTACTCAGTACTTGTAGCTTTTGTTTAAAAGCTCGTAATATTAAACCTTTAATCCCGTGTCAGTATTTAGATAACTGACATACTATGACAAAAAGGTTATTCATGAAATTAGCTACACTTAAAAATAACACCCGTGACGGGCAACTAGTTGTTGTCAGCCGTAGTCTTGATAAAGCGGTAGTGGTGGCTGATATTGCCAATACTTTGCAGCAAGCATTAGATAACTGGCACGAAATATCCCCAAAATTAGAACAAATCTATCAGGCGTTAAATCAAGGGGATATTGCTAATTCTATTGATTTTGACCAAGCACAATGTGAGTCACCATTACCAAGAGCTTATCAATGGGCTGACGGTAGTGCTTACGTTAACCATGTAGAATTAGTGCGCAAGGCTCGTAATGCTGAAATGCCTGAAACCTTTTGGACAGATCCATTAATGTATCAAGGTGGCTCAGACGCATTTATCGGGCCGCGTGATGATATATCGGTTGCTAGTGAAAGCTATGGTATTGATTTTGAATCTGAGGTTGCGGTGATCACCGATGATGTACCTATGGGCGCATCAACCTCACAAACGGCACAACATATTAAACTGTTAATGCTTGTTAATGATGTTTCCCTACGTAACTTAATACCAGGGGAATTAGCCAAAGGTTTTGGCTTTTTTAGTTCTAAACCATCGAGTGCATTTTCTCCTGTAGCTATTACTCCTGATGAATTGGGTGTTGCTTGGGATGGCGCCAAATTACATTTACCTTTAACAACACACTTAAATGATGAACTATTTGGTCAGCCAAGCTGTGGCGTTGATATGACTTTCGATTTTCCAACTATTGTTGCCCATGCTGCAAAAACTCGTCCGTTATCGGCTGGCTGTATTGTTGGCTCTGGCACCATATCAAATTATGATCGTTCTGCAGGCTCAAGCTGTTTAGCAGAAAAGCGCATGCTTGAAACAATTGCCGATGGCAAGCCGAGTACTGAGTTTATGAAATTTGGTGACCAGGTGCGTATTGAAATGTTCGATAGCAACGGAGATAGCATCTTTGGTGCGATCGACCAGAGGGTAGTTGAATATAAATCTTAATAAATTAAGGCAAAAAACATGAAACTATACGGCTACTGGCGCTCAACTGCGGCTTATCGGGTACGCATTGCCTTGCATTTAAAAGGGATTGATTTTGAATCTATTTCAGTTCATTTAGTCAAAAATGGTGGTGAGCAGCACAAGGATAGTTATGTTGCCATTAACCCCAATAGGCTTGTTCCTACTTTGGTTGATGGTGATTTTTCAATTCATCAGTCTTTGGCAATTATTGATTATATTGAAGCAATAGGCACAGGTTTATCTTTATATCCTGATAGCATTCAAACTAAAGCAAAGGTTCAAGCCCTTGCATTAGATATTGCCTGCGAGATTCACCCGCTAAATAATTTACGGGTGCAGCAATATTTAGCTAATGCGCTTGGACTTGAAAATAAAGCAAAGTCTGTATGGGTTGATCATTGGATGACCATTGGCTTTAACGCAGTAGAAAAGCAGCTTGTGAAAACTGCCGGTTGTTATTGTTTTGAAGATCAAATAACGGTTGCTGATATTTGTTTAGTGGCTCAAGTCTATAATGCCCATCGATTTAATGTTGATATGAGCGCTTATCCATACATTAATCGCGTGGTAGACAACTGTAATAAGCTCGAAGCATTCCAACTTGCACTTCCTGAAAATCAAAAAGATGCACAGTTATAGTTTTGGTATATGGTTTATACAAAAAAGAGATCGAAATGATCTCTTTTTTATATAAAAGTTTCTATTCCAGCCTGAAAAAGCACTGAGATAGGCTTTAAAATAGTGATATGACTAGTGCAATACTCTTGCTCTAATTGTACCCTCAATGCCTTTAAGCGCAGATAGCGCTTTGGCACTATTGGTTGATTCAATGTCAATCACCACATAACCAATTTCACTGTCAGTTTGTAAGTATTGCGCTGCAATATTGATACTGTGCTCGGCAAAGGCTTGGTTAATTTTGGTTAACACACCAGGTTGGTTATGGTGAATATGCAATAAACGACTCGTGTTGACATGCTCAGGTAATGATACCTCTGGGAAGTTAACCGCAGACAAGCTTGAACCATTATCAGAATATTTTGCTAACTTACTCGCAACTTCTAACCCTATGTTCTCTTGTGCTTCTTTGGTACTACCACCAATATGAGGCGTTAAAATAACATTATCAAAACCACGTAATGGCGATACAAATTCTTCATTGTTGCCTTTAGGCTCTACCGGGAACACGTCAATAGCAGCACCCGCCACTTTTTTCTCAGAAAGAGCTTCGGCAAGCGCGTCAATGTCAACCACAGTACCGCGTGAAGCATTAATCAGAATTGCGCCTGTTTTCATTGCAGCGAATTCAGCAGCGCCAAACATGTCTTGTGTTTGTGGTGTTTCAGGTACGTGCAAGCTAACGACGTCAGCTTCTCCTAATAAGGCACTTAATGACGGTGCTTGGCTAGCGTTACCTAAAGGCAACTTTGTTTCAATATCATAAAAACGAACACGCATACCCAGTGTTTCAGCTAAAATACCGAGTTGGGTACCAATATGTCCGTAACCAATAATACCTAAGGTTTTTCCTCGTGCTTCAAATGAACCTACCGCCGATTTAAGCCACTCACCACGATGAGCTTTAGCGCTTTTTTCTGGAATACCACGTAGTAGTAATAAGGTTTCACCTAACACTAACTCGGCAACCGAACGAGTATTTGAGAAAGGTGCATTAAATACTGGAATACCGTATTTCTGTGCCGCTTTAATATCTACTTGGTTGGTGCCAATACAAAAACAACCAATAGCAACTAACTTCTTAGCCTGACTAAGTACTTCATCAGTTAATTGAGTTCGAGAGCGAATACCAATAAAGTGTACATCAGCAATTTTGGCGATTAACTCTTCATTCGACAGTGATGTTTTAAGGTATTCAATGTTGGAATAGCCTTTATTTCTTAGCTCTTCAAGTGCACTTTGGTGTACACCCTCAAGTAATAGAATTTTGATCTTGCTTTTTGCTAATGAATTTTTGGTGTCAGTCATAGGTATGGCTTCGCTTATTAAAGTTGATGTTTACATTGTCAGCTAAATAAAAGTCAGCTAAATAAAAAACGTTTAGATGGCTAGATATCTATAATTTAATTAAGATAGCATATAGTGCATAAACTCTAAAGAATTTATTTAGCTTAAGCTGCTGAAAAAAGCATAAAGAGATTTATAAGTAACACTAGCTGATAACTTCAACCCCTGATTTGCTTGCTAATACTAGTATATCTGCGCCTCTGTTCGCAAATAACCCGTTGGTAACCACGCCAACAATTGCGTTGATATCGTTCTCAAGCTTTTTAGGATCAATAATCGATAAGTTATGAACATCAAGTATCACGTTGCCATTATCAGTAACAACCCCTAAACGGTATTCAGGATCGCCCCCTAATTTAACCAGTTCTCTGGCAACATAACTTCTAGCCATCGGAATGACCTCGACGGGTAATGGAAAACGCCCTAAAACGTCAACCTGCTTAGAGTCATCAGCAATGCAAATAAACTTTTTTGCTACTGCGGCAACAATTTTTTCACGAGTGAGTGCCGCGCCGCCACCTTTAATCATACTCATGTGTTTGGTTATTTCATCTGCTCCGTCAACGTAAACATCTAACACATCGATACTGTTTAAGTCGAACACTTCTATGCCGTGAGATTTTAGACGTTTAGTTGATTCTTCTGAACTTGAAACAGCGCCTGTGATGTTATGTTTAATTGTGGCTAATGCGTCAATAAAATAATTGACAGTAGAGCCTGTGCCAACCCCGACTATAGTGTCATTTTCAATAAAATCTAGTGCTTTAATTGCCGCTGCTTTTTTCATCTCGTCTTGAGTCATAGAGGTGCCTTATAAGGAAGTATTTTGGTTTGTTTGAAACAGTTGAAACTTGATATATTTTAATGGTGCAGATTATAGCAGTCGCATTAAAAAAAGCCATGATGCCAAGTTGTTTATGTTGTTAAAAGGTAGCGCTGTTTTCTACCTTAAAATTGGTAGCGCCTGGTTGGTGTGATAATTTCAGGTAACGGGATATCCCAACACTCTGTGGGTATGTTGTCTACTTGTTGGCAATCATGAGCAAGTCCTATTGGGTATAGGTTTAACTGCTGCCAATGACTTAAGGTGCGATCATAAAAGCCGCCTCCCATGCCGAGTCTTGCACCTGATTGATCGAATGCCACTAAAGGTGTGCAAAGCACATCCAGTTGGTTTAACGGGCAAACCTTATTTACCGATAATACTGGCTCATTAATCCCGTAGTGATTTTTAACCATGACGGTGTGACGTTCAAATAAAAGAAATAATAGGTGGCCAGCACAAAAAGGGTGTAGAACCGGCACATAAACTTGCTTTTGTTGTTGCCAGCACCACTTAATGAACGGCATGGCATCAAGTTCACCATCGTTTGCCAAATAAATGGCAACTTTTTTAGCGGCAATGACTTTTTCATGCGTGGATAATTTTTCAAGTAGCCCTAAACTGGCACTGTGTTGTGCTTGGTGAGTTAATGCTTGACGCTTAATTCTAGTGATCTTTCTTAACTCAGCTCTGGAAATCATATTATTTAACCTATCATTTAATCTGCCAATGTATTTTGCCAAGCGCAAAAATAACACTTTTTCAATTGTAGAGGGTAATTCATTGCCCGCTTTTAGTCGGAATAAATTCCGCCCTACATGGTGTGCCCTTTGTAGGGGGTAATTCATTGCCCGCTTTACTGTCGGAATAAATTCCGCCCTACATGGGTTTGTTCTTTGTAGGGGGTAATTCATTGCCCGCTTTACTGTCGGAATAAATTCCGCCCTACATGGGTTTGTTCTTTGTAGAGGGTAATTCATTGCCCGCTTTTAGTCGGAATAAATTCCGCCCTACATGGTGTGCCCTTTGTAGGGGGTAATTCATTGCCCGCTTTTTTTGTCGGAATACGCTACACGGATGTAGCTTATTAGAGAATGCAGGACGCATATTCTCCTGAATTCCGCCCTACATGGTGTGAGCTTTATCGGGGTTAATTCATTGCCCGCTTTACTGTCGGAACAAATTCCGCCCTACATGATGTGCGCTTTGTCGGGGTTAATTCATTGCCCGCTTTTTTGTCGGACTAAAGTCCGCCCTACATGGCGTGCGCTTAGTAGGGGGTAATTCATTGCCCGCTTTACTGTCGGACTAAATTCCGCCCTACATGTTGTGCGCTTTATCGGGGTTAATTCATTGCCCGCTTTTTTGTCGGACTAAAGTCCGCCCTACATGTTGTGCGCTTTATCGGGGTTAATTCATTGCCCCTAATACTAGCCTTTGTCAACAGGAAACATTATCTGCCTAAGCTAAAACAAAAAAGCTGGAAGTGTTACCTACCAGCTTTTTTGTTTATTAACCTTATGAAAACGCAATAATTAATTAACTATGCGTTTCAGAAACCCCTTCATGGGTACCAGTAACGGCGATTTCTTCTTCAAGCTTTTCTTCCATATCAGCAATATGATCACCTTCTGCGCCATGCATCCACTCTACCAATTTACCGGCAGATAGGAAGATAATTATCCCGGTGATTAATGCTGCTGAGCCAACGCCCATAAAGATATTGGCTGCATTATCTACCATTTCTTGACCTTCACCAACAAATGAACCAATAAAGCCAGCTAGCTTATTAGACAATGCGGTAAACAGGAACCAGATACCCATCAGCACAGACGTAAATTTCAGCGGCGCTAATTTAGTAACCATTGATAACCCAATAGGTGATAAACATAATTCACCTAAAGTATGGAATAAATAAGCAAACACCAAGAAAAGCATACTTACTTTAACTGTAACATCGCCGCCTTGCACCATAGTTGCCCATAACATTACAAAGAAACCTAACGCTAAAAACACCATGGCTAAAGCAAACTTTTTCGGAGATGTAGGTTCATTTGAGCCCATTTTAACCCAAACAGAAGCAACAACGGGTGCTAGCATAATAATGAACATTGCATTCAACGATTGAAAAGAAGAGGCTGCTATTTCAAAACCAAACAAGGTACGGTCGGTAAAATCAGCGGCATAGATTGTGAATAAGCCACCTGCTTGCTCGAAGCCAGCCCAGAAAATTACCGAGAACATGCTCATAATCAAAATAACTTTCATACGATCTATGTCTTGCGAGGTAATAGGAGCTTGTGGTTTTTCAGCTGTAGCATTACGTTTGGCAGAAGGTACAACACCGATATCACCAAGATATTTATTTGCTAGTGTCAACTGCAGCATTAATCCGAACAACATACCACAACCGGCTAAAATGAAACCATAGTGCCAATTCACTTGTTCACCTAACACACCCACAGTAATAGGCGCTAAGAAGGCACCTAAGTTAATGCCCATATAGAATATGGTGAAAGCGCCATCACGTCGGTGATCACCTTCTTCATATAAATCACCAACCAAGCTAGAAACGTTTGCTTTGAACAAACCATTACCAGTAATGATTAAGGCTAAACCGATAAAAAATACCGTTTCTTCCATCCCAACAATCATTGATTTAGGAATACCAAGAGTAAAGTAGCCTAAAGCGAAGATGATGCCACCGTAAATGATAGCTTTTCGTTGTCCAATATAGTTATCGGCCAACCAGCCACCGAGTACAGGTGTCAAATAAACCGCCATAGTAAATGTACCATAGAGGCTTAATGCCTCACCGGCAGTCCAGCCAAATCCGCCATCTTGTACGCTAGCTACTAAATACAGCACCAATAGTGCTCGCATGCCGTAATAACCGAAACGTTCCCACATTTCAGTACCAAATAGAAGGAAGAGTCCTTTAGGATGCCCGAATAGGGTACCCGCATTAGGTTGAGTCATAAAATTGTCCTAATTTTCATTATTATAATTGAGTAGAAATCATTGCGTTATTCCACACATACTGTTTGATCATACTATCGAATGTTAAAAAACAGTAAAATTGTATGCAATGGGTTTTATACCTGTGCTTGGGCTTAAAGGCAAGCTTGAATTATTATCAAAATGTTAACTGTGTTAATTTATGTAGCGAAAAGTTTCCTTTGTTAAACCACACTTCAGGGTAAATGGATGGGATAAGCAGCAACAAACCAATAACTTTCAAGTTGTTTGGCTATAAATATACTGTTAAACTTTTGCGTTGCTATTTGGCATATACACGCATGACAGGAACTTCTTTGCGCCAATGATGACTTTTATAAAAAAAACCACTCTCTTTTTAACTTTATTCGTTACGTTTTTAGTCAGTTTTCTCACCCCAACGTATGCGGTACAAGTTAATCAAGCTCAAATCGAGCAATTCAAAAAGCTTCCTTTTGCGCAGCAACAAGCGTTAGCTAAAAGTATGGGCGTTGATATCAGTGCGTTTACAAATCAGTTATCAACAAGTAATCCTTCAGTACCTACTCAATTAGAACCAGTCAGTTTTCCTCGAGGTACGCAATTTGATCAGCAAGGGAATATTGTCGAGCAAGAAGAACAAGTAAAAGAAGATAAGTTTGACGAAGTTAAAGAGTTAGTCCCCTTTGGTTATGATGTTTTTGCCAACTCACCCTATACCTTTGCACCCACAATGGATATTGCTATCCCGTCGCACTACATTGTTGGACCCGGTGATAACATCTCAATTCAAGTGTTTGGCAAGGAAAGTAGTGAGTTCTCACTAGAAGTAAACAGAGAAGGCCAAGTGGTTTTCCCTCAACACGGGCCTTTTAATGTCGCTGGCTTAACTTTTACAGAGATGAAAGCATTACTTAGTGCCAAAATAAAAGAAAGAATTATTGGCGTTGATGTAGTGATTAGTATGGCGTCATTACGTTCAATGCGTGTTTTTGTTTTAGGTGATGCCCATAAGCCGGGCCCTTATCGGTTAAATTCATTGTCTAGTATTACTCACGCTCTTTTTGCTGCAGGGGGGATTAGCGATATTGGCAGTTTGCGTAACATTCAATTAAAACGCGCGGGTAAGTTAATCACAACGCTAGACCTATATGATTTACTGATTCATGGCGATTCTAGCGATGATGTGTTACTGCAATCTGGTGATGTGGTATTTGTACCAGCCGTTGGGCAAACGGTTGCTATTGATGGAGAAGTGCGCCGCCCAGCAATTTATGAATTAAAGCATGGCGATGACTTTGCTCAAGTACACACTATGGCGGGTGGCTTATTGCCAAGTGCTTATGCTCAGTCAACCATTGTCGAACGCTACAATCGAGAAAATTTACGCACAGTCCTTAATGTTGACTTCACTAATGCCAAACAACTGTCTGCAAAGGTACAAGGCGGCGACTTTATTCGTGTGCTAAAAGCTGCCGATAAGTTTGCAGAATCGGTTACATTAATTGGCGCTATTGCTCGCCCGGGAAAGTACCAGTGGCAGAAACATCAAAAAATTAGCGATTTACTACCCGGTGTCAATTCACATTTACTGGCTAATGCTGATTTAAATTACAGTGTACTTATTCGTGAAATTGATATTGCACGCAATATTGAAGTTCATCAATTTTCATTAGCCAACGCTATTTCGTCACCACAATCTAAAGATAATATTACCTTACAAGCTAATGATAAGGTGTTAATTTTTTCACAAGTTGAAAAATCCAGCGATAATAGCTTATTGCTTGATAACCTTGCTTATACACAAGAACAGCTGACGATAAATGAGCAAAAGCTCGCTAAGAAAAAATTCAACGAAAAGCTGTTTTGGTTAGAGTATGGAGATGCCGAAAAGTTAGCGCAGCTCGACAAAGCGCAAACCATTGACGAAGAGTTAATTAATCAGTCTATCGTACAAATATCAGGTGGTGAGGTTGAACAATCAGTTGATATAAGCGCGTTAGCGCTTTTTTCTCGTCAAAGATTACTCTTGCCTATTATCCAAAAACTTAAACATCAAGGTGCTGCTGGGCAACCCATTCAATTAGTTGAAATAGATGGCTCGGTTAAATTCCCAGGGGTGTACCCTTTAGCGGTTAATGGCCGAATTGTTGACTTAATTACTGCAGCTGGCGGCCTAGACGAATCAGCGTATTTAGCACGAGCAGACATCGCCAGAAGCCAGCATAGCCAGCAGCAAGCAAGTAAAGAATCTTTGTCTATTGATTTAGCTGCCGCGTTAACAGGCGATCAAAGTCATAATGTATTGTTGCAAAGCAAAGACAGGTTAAATATTCACCAAATCCCTGCCTGGAGTGAAAACCATGTGGTTGAACTGCGTGGTGAGTTTGTGTTTCCGGGTAAATATACTATTCGTCGTGGCGAACGACTATCTGACTTAATTGAAAAAGCCGGTGGGTTCACTCCGTTTGCTCATCAACAAGGCTCAGTGTTTACTCGGTTAAAACTCAAAGAGTTGGAACGACAAAATTTACATAAGCTTGCAAGCGATTTGCGTATTGAAATGGCCTCTAAGTCACTTTCAGATAAAAGTTATTCTCAGTCATATCAAGATGTGCAAAAAATGCTACAAGATTTAACTAAGCTCCAGCCTGTGGGGCGGTTAGTGTTAGATTTGCCAAAAATTGTTGCCGATAATAATTATGATGTGCTGTTAGAAAGTGGTGATGTGTTATATGTACCCACTATGAAAAATTCAGTCAATGTTATTGGTCAAGTGCAAGTGGCTTCTTCACACATTTATGACGATAGCCTAACGGCTCAAGATTATTTATTACAAAGTGGTGGTAGTAAAAAGCGTGCAGATGAAGATAGAATTTACATCATATCTGCTAATGGTCGAATCAATTTAATCCAAGGCGATAATTGGTTTTCAAGTGATGCTAGTGAACAAGTAAAGCCAGGCGATACTGTGGTAGTGCCTCTTGATACCGAATATATGGATAATATCAGCTTGTGGACCAGTGCCACCACAATTATGTATAACACCGCTGTCGCTATTGCGGCAATTAGCGGAATTTAACAGTAAATTTATAGTCTTTTTGCCCCATTAGCGAGGCAGAAATTAACTATTTAAAATGGAAAGATTAGATGTCACATTCATTAAGTAAAGTAAAAGTTGCAATCATCGGCTTAGGTTATGTTGGTTTACCGTTAGCGGTAGAGTTTGGTAAGAAATACCCAACCTTAGGTTTTGATGTAAACACCAAACGCGTAGCTGAATTACAACAAGGGCATGACTTTACTTTAGAAGTGTCAGCAGAAGAGTTAGCTGATTCTGCTTATATTTCATACTCTTGTGATATTGATGATTTAAAAAGCAGTAATATTTATATTGTTACCGTGCCGACACCTATTGATGAACATAAACAGCCAGATTTAACGCCACTAGTTAAAGCAAGCCAAATGCTAGCCAAGGTGATTAGCAAAGGCGATATTGTTATTTATGAATCCACCGTTTATCCCGGTGCAACGCAAGAAGTGTGTATTCCTGAAATTGAAAAAAATTCAGGTTTGGTTTTCAATAAAGACTTTTATGCTGGTTATTCTCCTGAGCGTATCAACCCAGGCGATAAAGAACATCGGGTCACTAATATTTTAAAAGTAACGTCAGGGTCAACCCCTAAAATTGCTGAGTTTATTGATAGCTTATACCGGTCAATTATTATTGCAGGCACCTATAAAGCCTCAAGTATTCAGGTAGCCGAAGCAGCCAAAGTGATTGAAAACACACAACGTGATTTAAACATTGCTTTGATCAACGAATTAGCAGTTATTTTTAATAAACTCAACATAGATACCGAAGAGGTATTAAAAGCTGCAGGCACCAAGTGGAACTTTTTGCCTTTCCGCCCAGGCTTAGTTGGTGGTCACTGTATTGGAGTAGATCCTTATTATTTAACTCACAAGGCACAAGCGATTGGTTATAACCCTGAAGTTATTCTTGCTGGGCGCAGAATCAACGATGGTATGGGCGCTTACGTTGTCTCGCAATTAGTGAAAAAAATGATCAAAAGCAATATTGCTGTTAATGGTGCCAACGTATTAGTGATGGGGTTAACCTTCAAAGAAAACTGTCCTGATGTTCGCAACACTAAGATTGTCGATATCATCGCCGAACTCGCAGAATATGATACTGACGTTGATGTTTACGACCCTTGGGTTAATCCTGAAGAAGCAAAACATGAATATGGTATTGAGTTAATTAATCAGCCAAAACATGGCCATTATGACGCAGTGATTTTTGCAGTAGCACATAATGAATTTAAAGCACTGTCAAGTAGTGAAATTAAGGCATTAATGAAGTCAGAACATATTATTTATGACTTGAAATACATGCTAGACCCACAATTAGCAGATATTCGTTTGTAACAGATAACCCCAAACAACCGCAATTACAAAAGGTAATCACAGTGACACGTTTTCAAGAAGTAAAAGCACAACTAGTTGCATCACCGAAAAAATGGTTAGTTACTGGGTGTGCAGGGTTTATCGGCTCTAATTTAGTAGAAACCTTATTATTGTTAGATCAACAGGTGGTAGGTTTAGATAATTTTGCAACAGGCCATCAACATAACTTGGATGAAGTTCAAGGCCAAGTGTCTAAAAAGCAGTGGCAGAACTTTACCTTTATTGAAGGTGATATACGAAACAGTGATGATTGTAGCCAAGCCGTTGGTGATTCAGATAGCCCTGTTGACTACATCCTTCACCAAGCGGCATTAGGATCAGTACCGCGCTCTATTGCTGATCCCGTGTTGACTAATTCAGCTAATATTACTGGTTTTTTGAATATGTTGGTTGCTGCTAGAGATGCTAAAGTTTCAAGCTTTGTATATGCTGCCTCTAGCTCAACCTATGGCGATCATCCAGCGTTACCAAAAGTAGAGGATACTATTGGTAAGCCACTTTCACCATATGCGGTCACTAAATATGTAAATGAATTATACGCTGATGTATTTAATAGAACGTACGGTTTAAACACTACGGGTTTGCGTTACTTTAATGTTTTTGGTAAACGACAAGATCCCGATGGTGCTTATGCAGCCGTCATTCCCAAATGGGCAGCGGCAATGATTGAAAACCAAGACGTTTCGGTCAATGGCGATGGCGAAACTAGTCGCGATTTTTGCTTTATCGAAAACGCCGTACAAGCAAATATTTTAGCAGCAACCTCAGATGAAAACGGAAAAAATCAAGTTTATAATGTGGCATTAGGCGATCGAACCTCGTTAAATACACTATTTAATAGCTTAAAAAATGCGTTAAAAGAAAATGGCGTGAGTTATGATAAATCGCCTCAATACCGAGATTTCAGAGCAGGGGATGTACGTCATTCTCAAGCCGATATATCAAAAGCACGTACTATGATTGGCTTTGAACCTGAGTATAAAATTCAACAAGGTATTGATAAAGCGATGCCTTGGTATATAAAGTTTTTGTCCAAGTAGAGGGTGATTTATTCTGTAGTTCGTAATTCATTGCGCTATTTATATTGTCGGATTGAAATCCAACCTACATTGGGTTTTAACTGTAGGACGTAATGTATTTCGCGGTTAAATGTAGGGCGTAATTTATTGCGCCATGTCAGAATGAATTCTAACCTACCTTGTAGGGCGTATTCATTGCGCCGTTGATATTGTCGGATTGAAATCCAACCTACATTGGGTGTTAACTATAGGACGTAATGTATCTCATAGTTAAATGTAGGGCGTAATTTATTGCGCCATGTCAGAATGAATTTTAACCTACCTTGTAGGGCGTAATTCATTGCGCCGTTGATATTGCCAGATTGAAATCCAACCTACATTGGGTGTTAACTATAGGACGTAATTTATTGCACAGTTAAATGTAGGGCGTAATTTATTGCGCCATGTCAGAATGAATTCTAACCTACTTTGTAGGGCGCAATTCATTGCGCTGTTTTTATTGTCGGATTGAAATCCAACCTGTATTGGGTGTTAACTATAGGGCGTAATGTATTTCGCGGTTAAATGTAGGGCGTAATGTATTGCGCCATGTCAGAATTAATTCTAACCTACTTTGTAGGGCGTAATTCATTGCGCCGTTGATATTGCCAGATTGAAATCCAACCTACATATGACGGATTAACCCCCAAACTATATTAATTACTTAGGGAAACATGTGAAAAACAAGCAAACGCAAACAAACAATGAGCAAAGCCAAGTATCGCCAGATAACATAAACACCACAAGTAGTTCAGTTGATGGGGCAATATTACAGCAGCAACTGTTATTGGCACAAATGCATCAACAGCAAGCCGATGATGAAATTAACTTAGGTGAATTATGGCAAGCTATTTGGTCTGAAAAACTCAAAGTAATACTCATTAGTGCGCTATTTGCAATATTGTCTGTTGTGTATGCGCTTTCTCAACCTAATGTTTATAAAGCCTCTGCATTATTAGCGCCAGTATCAGCTGAAGGTGGGTCAAGTGGCTTATCTGCTTTAGCGGGGCAGTTTGGCGGTTTAGCCAGCATGGCTGGCATCAATTTAGGAGGAGGTCAAAGTGACAAAACTGATCTTGCCCTAGCCATATTAAAGTCTCGTTCGTTTATAGAGCGTTTTATTACCAAGCATGATTTGTTAGTGCCTATTATGGCTGTCGAGCGCTGGGACATGGCGACCGATACTTTAGCGTATGATCCCGAACTTTATGATCAAACAACGAATCAATGGATAAGAAAAGTTGAAGCGCCACAAAAACCTCAACCTTCGTTATGGGAAGCCTATGTTGCATTTTCTGATTTGCTTATGCTCACGCAAGATAAAAACACTGCTATGATAACGGTAGAGCTTGAGTATTACTCTCCAGCAATGGCACAACAATGGTTAACGTGGTTAATTGCCGATGTAAATGATTTTGTCCGTAACCAAGAGCAACAAGAAGCGCAAGACTCAATTGATTATTTAACTCAACAATTAGAGAATATACAGGTTTCATCAATGGAAACAGTGTTTTATCAACTCATTGAAGAACAAACAAAAAACATGATGCTTACTAAAGTGAAAGCTGAATATGTACTAAAAACCATAGACCCAGCCCAAGTACCAGAAGAAAAGTCTAAACCTAAACGCACTTTAATTGTGCTATTAGGGGCTATTTTAGGGGTTATTGTCGCCATAGTTATTGTGTTAATACGCTATTTTGCTAGAAAATAGCCATAGAGCTTAAATGTTAAACAAGGAATGTTTATGAAAAATCAACAAAACATACAACACCATGGCGCTATTAATGGTGTTACCGGCTCATGTCATCAACTTCATATTGACGGTAATAATTCACTATTAATTGATTGTGGACTCTTCCAAGGCGCCGAGCAAGGCGCAGCGTCGGTTGAAGGTTCGCTTGATGAACAACTCGCCATTGCATTTGATATTAGTACAGTACAAGCATTAATAGTTACCCACTGTCATATTGACCATGTTGGGCGTATCCCTTATTTATTAGCCGCAGGGTTTCGTGGGCCAATCTATGCTACTGAAGCGACCGCAGCGTTATTACCCCTGGTAATTGAAGATGCATTAAAGGTTGGGGTGACCCGAAATAAATCCATTATTGCAGCCTGCTTAAAGTTATTAAAAAGACAACTAGTACCGTTAGCGTATAAGCAATGGCAACCACTGACACTGGTTAACTCAAGCAAAGTAGCTAAAATAAAGTTTCAACAAGCAGGGCATATACTTGGTTCAGCCTATGTTGAAGTGGACTTAGGTGATATTGGTGATATAGGTGAATTAGGTAGTTTAGATACATCAGTTAAATTAAGTGCTGGCCAGCAAAGTAATAAACGTAATAAAAGTAACAAAATAACCGGTAAACATAGAGTCGTGTTTTCTGGAGATCTCGGAGCTCCCTACACACCACTGCTTAGCGCTCCAAAAAGTCCTTACCGAGCTGACACCCTAGTAATAGAATCAACATACGGCGACAAAAATCACCAACAACGTAAAGACCGTACTAAACACTTGCAACAGATCATTGAAACAGCCGTAAGTGATAACGGAGTAGTACTTATCCCGGCATTTAGCATTGGTAGAACACAAGAGCTATTGTATGAGCTTGAACAAATTATTTATCAAAGCAAAGGTAAATCAGGGCAATCAGCAGTTTGGGATAATATTGATATTATTGTCGACTCGCCCATGGCCGCAAAGTTTACCAAGCAATATCGACAATTCAAAACAATGTGGGACAACGAAGCTAAGCGCGTACTTAACACCGGACGCCACCCACTAAATTTTGAACAGTTATATACCGTAGACAGTCACCAAGAACACCTCAATACCCTAGAGTATCTAGTAAAAAGCAGAGACTTTGCTAAAGGCAAGCCCGCCATAGTGATAGCGGCTAGCGGTATGTGTAGTGGTGGCAGAATTGTTAACTATTTAAAGCGGTTTATCACAGACCTTACTGCAGATGTGTTATTTGTTGGTTATCAAGCACATGGTACTTTAGGTAGAGATATTCAAAAATATGGCACAAAAGCCAAAGGACAAGGCTATGTTTACATTGACGGTCA
The DNA here is from genome assembly GCF_040362745.1 of Colwellia sp. KU-HH00111. Classification (NCBI taxonomy): domain Bacteria; kingdom Pseudomonadati; phylum Pseudomonadota; class Gammaproteobacteria; order Alteromonadales; family Colwelliaceae; genus Colwellia; species Colwellia sp. KU-HH00111. Next base: position 680,784 of record NZ_BAABWO010000001.1, read on the forward strand.
ACGCTACAACATAAAAGCAAAAATTCATACCATCAGTGGTTATTCGGCCCACGCAGACCAGCGCGGCCTTGTTAACTTTGTTAAACGTATGCGACATCAGCCCGCTTATATCAAAATCGTCCATGGTGATGCTGCTGCCAAACGCGCGTTAGCTGAAAAATATAAACAGCTATTACCTAGTGCCAAAATAGATATTCCGTCACTGTAATCTGTAAATTTTTAACGCAATGGCATATTTCTATGGTTAATTATGCTGTAATAAAGTAAAAACTCTAGTATAATAAGCGCTGCAAAATGATCAGAGTACTAACTCAACAAATTGCACAATAAATTGTTATAACGTTAACAGAACTTTTTTTGAAAAAACATCAAAAATGTTTGATTACAATTTGATACAAGTTCGATTACAAATAACAACAAGCTTATGTTGGAACATCGCTATTCTTTATTAGTAAAATAAAGCATCAGCATCTCATCAGTATCAGGTAAAAATTACCCTGTATGAGTTAAAATAGCTAACAGGAACGTTACGGAACACAACATGTATATATTAGCGATAGCATTAACCACTTTTTGCTTTGCATTTTTGGCGATAAAATTCTTTAACCCTATTGCCATTGAAGTCGGCTTAGTTGACAAGCCCAATGAACGAAAACAGCATTCGGGTCATATTCCTTTAATTGGCGGTATTTCTATTTTTCTTGCCGTGCTTGCTGCCAGCCTATTATGGTTACCAAACACCCTAGAATTGCGCATGTACCTGATAGCCTCAGCCATGATGGTGTTTATTGGTGTGCTAGATGACAAGTTTGATTTACGCGTGCGCATTCGACTTGTTGGCCAACTTATCGTTGCCAGCTTGATGATTTATGGTGTTGGTGGCTATGTTAGTAATTTAGGCAATTTATTTAACCTGGGCGATGTCTCCCTTGGGCCATTAGGCATACTCTTTACCTATATTGCAATTGTTGTAGTCATCAATGCCTATAATATGATTGACGGTATAGATGGCTTAATTGGTTGCCTTAGTATAAATACATTCACCGCCATTGCCGTTTTGTTTATATTGAGCGGCCAAACAGATTATGTAAGTTACCCCCTTATTATAGCAACAGCGATCATGCCGTATTTATTATTCAACTTAAACGTATTTGATAAAGTTTTGAATAAAGAGACTAAAAAAATATTTATGGGTGATGCTGGCAGCATGTTTGTTGGCCTAAGTGTTATTTGGTTATTAACTATGGGTACACAGGGCGAGCAAGCCTCTTTTAGACCAGTAACCGCATTATGGATTTGTGCCATCCCCTTAATGGACATGCTAGCCATAGTTACCAGACGTTATAGAAATGGCAAGTCGCCATTTAAACCTGACCGAGATCACCTACATCATATACTGCAACGATTGGGCTTTAGCGCTCAACAAACGCTAGTGATTATTTCAGTTGTGGCAGTAGCACTTTCTACAATAGGTGTTGCAGGTGAGTATTTTAATATTGTAGAATCGACGATGTTACTCGGTTTTTTAGTTTTCTTTGTTATTTATGTTTTTATAATAAAAAAGATAACTAAATAACAGTATTATGTACGGTTAATGCCTTATATATTGGGCAATGCAGGTAATGTATTAGCTTAAAAAAAGGTATGATTAAGTAAAAGTACTCCAAAGTGTTTATTGGTTAATATTTCAACAAACCGGGAGTAAATTGCTCTAGTCGAGGTATATGTAAGAAATAATTAACTTTTATGTTGATTAATGAAAAGTATCAAGTTAATATCTTTTTGAAACAAGTAGGTTGTAGGTGATGATTGTTCGCGTTTACGTACTGTTAGTTAGTTACGTAAAGTTTAGTTTGAAGCAGAAGTTACCGACAGGGTATTGTTTTCAGGTTTTAACTATGAAATAGAGTGTTTCTACGGTAGATGTTATTTATCAATAATAAACGTGATGATAAATATTGTTTATCCGTAAAGCATGATAATGTTGTAAACCGAAAAACTCGATAAATGTACTCATATACTAAAATATGAAGTATTTAAATAATATTTAAGTGATAGGAACACTATAATGGTTAATAAAACTCAATTTTATAAAACAAAAGTAGCACTCGCTGTAGTACTAAGCTTAGGCTTAGCTGCATGTGGTGACTCAGACGGTGATGTGAGTACTGCTACTTCTCAAAATACAGCTGATGCGTCACAGCCAACAGAAGTGAATCAACAAGCTACTGGTTCAATTCAAGGTACTGTATTAGATACTAACGGTCACCCGATTGTGGGCGCAACTGTTACTACATCAGGTATGACAGCAACTACTGATGCTTCTGGTTCTTACTTGTTCGACGATGTAAAAGTGACTGATGTTGCTGGTGCTGATGCTAGTACTGCACACGCTCCTTTTGTTATTGTTGTACAAGCACCTAGCGGATATGCTTCAACAGCTACAGTTGAAGTGCGTCCTAATGCTCAAGTTGATGCAGCTAACCAAAATACTGTGGGTACACCACTAACAACCTTTATTGATGGTTTCTTGGCACAAGCAGATACTGCTATTATGCCTAAGAAAGATTCAGTAATCGAAGGTTGGATTCGTAACGTAGATACAGGTGAAGCAACAGAAGGTGCTTTCCTTAGTATTGACTATACTGGTTTATCTACTACAGTGATTGCACCAACAAACGGTAATACAACCCTTTCAGGTGATTTACAAACTACAACAACTAATGCTGACGGTTACTACCGTTTTGAAAATGCATACAATGATGCAGTTTATCAAATAGCTATCCAAGACCATAATTTTGTTGGTGCAGCAACTTCATCTGATGCAAATGCTGATGTAGTAGCTGATGAGGCTTATGTTCAAGCTCTAGCAACTACCTCTAAAACCATTACGACTGCTAATGTTGTTAAAGCTGGTTCAACTCCAGTAGTTAAAATTAATGGTGTTGCTACAACTAATTTCATTCTTGTTAACGGTGTAATTACAAGTGCTAATGGTGCTGATTTGTTAACGGGTGGTGAAACTGTATCTGTAAGTTATACTTACGTAGTTACTACTACTACTACTACTTCTCCTTCAGGAACTCAATACGGTTCAACTCCTGCGACTACTGGTGAAGGCGTAGAAATCAATATGGGTACTCAAACAGTACGCATGATTACTTCAGCTGACACAATTAACCCTTACGTTTCTAATGTGACCGGTTGGATTAAGTCTTCTGCTGGTGGTTACGGTATTCTAAATGAAGGCGTAGATAAAACGTTCACCGTTTGGTTTAGTGAACCAGTTAATTCTACTACATTCAATGTAGCTGATTTGTTAGTAACTGATAGTTCTTCAAATATTCTTGCTACAGAAGCTGTTGATGGTGTTGTACTTGCTGCTGATGGACGTAGCGTAACGATTAACTTAGCAGAAGCTCAAGATCCGGGCACTAAAATTTCTATCTTTATGCCTTGGCAAGATGCAACTGACGTTGCGGGTAACTTCTTTAGCACTACAGCTAACGATTCAATGGATATCGATTTTGATAGTCGCCAAAATGCAACTTCAGGTAAAGCATCTTTCTTACGTGTTAACTTATGTGTGTTCTTACCTGCTGTAATTAATCCTACTGGATTTAGTGCAGAACAACATTTCGATCACACAGTTGGTTCAGATGCAGGTTCTACTGACTTAGCTAATTACAGTAATGCATTCTTAGATGATCAAACTACAACTAGTGATACAGATGTTCGTCAGTTAAATGGTGATGCAACAGATACCGATGCATTCCTAACTGCATTAGGTACGTTGGTTTCTGGTGGTGCAATCACTGTAGATAGTGATCACGCTGCAGTTAATGTTGCACTTGGTGAAGCTTCTGGTTATACATTTGCCGGTAGTGGTGGCACAGTAACAACTAAACGTGTTTACTTCGATGGTGTTGAACATGGTGATGCAGTTAAATTTACCTTCTTAAACGATTTATCTCTAGCTGCAGGTACTGCAACTGTTACTTTAGTTGACCAAGTTAAACCAACAACTATTTTACAAGAAAACTATGAGTTATATGGCGAAACTGGTTATGGAAATCGTATAGTTACTTCTGCTTCTGTACCTACATTAGGTGCTGGTGGTGAAGTTACTGAAGTTGGTGTTGAAGCTACTACAGGTAACCCAATTATATATGTACAACCACGTCACATTACTCCTGTGAACACAACTACAAATGTTGCAATCCGAGGTGAAGAGTGGGATGACCTTGTTGCAGATATGCCTTCTCGTAGAGGTACTGGTGAAACTGGTAACTTACAAACTGTTACTGACGGTGCTACACCAAACCCAATTTACGATGCTACTGCTTTTGCTGCATGGACACCTCGTGCTAACTCTTTAGGTTTTGCTTTCTCTGAAGATGTTGCAATGACAGCTTCTGCTAACGTGATTTTCTCTGGTGATAGTAGCCTGATTGATACCTACACAGCGGTTGCTAACGTAACTAATAATATCGACAATGCTGCTAACTTAGTTGGTAAAAATGACTTAGTACGTGCTGAAGTAAGTGATTACTTAGCATTAGCTAACGAAAACCATAACGAAACAGTAAGTTTCTCTGGCGATGTTGAAGATTTAGCTGGTAATGTTGCAGATGATAATTCACGAGCAACTGTTGTACTACGCGATGCATTCCCTCCTATGGCAACTAACGTTACTTGGGAAGGTACTACAATTAAAATGGTATTCAATGAACCTGTTGCTCCGGTAACTGGTACAATTATTACTGTTGATGATTTAGATATCACTCCTAATGCAGCTGCAGCTTCAATTACACTTAATTCAACATTTGCTGCTCCAACAGCTGGTGCTTACACATTATCTGCTGACGGTAAAACGTTAACGGTTTCTGTTACAGGTACAGCTATTAATGCACTAATGGAAGATGGTGACTCAAATGAGTTCCTATACGAAGAAGACGGTGATACTAACGAAGAAGAGAAACATGCTTCAATCGCGTGGGATAACCTTAACGATGCTAATGGCAACAATTGGTTAACTTTCGATAATGATACTGATGTTGCACTAGCACGTCACGAAGTTAATGCTCCACGTTTCATGATGTATGACAATGTTGGTACATTTACAGTAGGTTACTCATTCTTTAACTTAGTTGCTGCAGACACTAACTTTAATATCTCAGTAACTTTCACACATCCAATTGATACAACAGATGGCAACTTGTTTGATGTAGCTGCCGATGGTGATAACGATGGTACTTACTTTGAAGATGGTGCTACAGATATCAACAACGTATTCTGTTTAGATATTAATGGTGATACAGGTGTTGGTGTAGATACAGTTTTCTGTACTGGGGATGATACTAATGCTGGTGATGATATCCAATTTGCTGCTGGTACAACTGCTGCATTAAGTGGTGACAAACAACGTATTGACATCGTTATGCCAAATGGTACTAACTTAGCTGGTGCGGTTACTCTAGGTACTTCAGTACTTCGTGCTAACCCAACAGTTGACAGTGCAATCACTGGTCAAACTCGTACAATTACTGAAACTATCAATAACTAATATTTAGTTAAGATAAATTATAAAGGAGACTTCGGTCTCCTTTTTTGTTTCTGAATATATATGTTTTTTAAATATTGAAGATAGGAAAACCGTTATGATTAAGTGTATGTGTATGTGTTTAGCGTTAATATTATTGTTAACATTACAGGTACAAGCTGAAACCAGTGAAGAGTTTAAAACGGTAATGTTAGCGGCAGCAAAAGGAGATGAAAGACAACAATATAATTTAGCTCACTTCTATGCAAATGGGGTTGGTGTAGAGAAAAGCATACCGAAAGCAATATATTGGTATGATATTGCCGCTAAAGCTAAGGACGCAGGCGTTCGATACAAAATAGGACTGTTATATGAGTTAGGTACCGTATTAGAGCAAGATTTAATAAAGTCATTTGGGCATTATTTATATTCAGCACAAAATGGTGACCCGTTTGGACAAACCAATTTAGCACTCATGTATTTTTATGGTAAAGGCACAGAAAAAGATATTGAACAGGGAATATATTGGGCAGAGAAAGCAGCTACTAAAGGTTTTGTTAATGCGCAATTAAATTTGGCAATGCTGTATAGTTCAAAAAAAATGGGAGTGAAAAACAAAGATAAAGCAATTTATTGGTATAAAAAGGCTGTTGCTTTAAATAATGATGTTGCACAATATGAATTAGCACGTATATATTTACATGAAAAATCTTATGATAAGTCAATAGAGTTGTTCGAGTTATCAATGGAGAATGATAATACCAATGCTATGATACTTCTTGCCATGATGTTTGATAAAGCGCTTGGTGTTAAGAAAGATACTAGTAAGGCTGTTGAGTTGTTAAATACTGCAAATAATTTGGGAAATAAGAAAGCGGGAGTATTATTACAGTCTTTAAAAAAATGAAATAATAGTAGTCAATAAACTATCAATTAATAGTTTTTCTTAGTAATTTTTTGTAACATACTAGTGTAAAATATGTACTTTAGGTAAGGTATTATGTTACAAGTTTATTTAATTTTAATTTTGGAATATCAATGAAAAAAATACTAATCCCTTTGTGTATTATCTTAGCCGTGTATATTGGTTATGATACCTTTTCTAATAAAAACTCAAGTGAAACCACTATATCAAAAACTGACCAGCCTAAAGAAAAAATAAAGGTGTACCCTTTCGAGCCCGAAATAGAGTTACCGAATGTAGATACAAATCCTTTGTTAGGCGATTATTCAGCAGAAGTAAAGAACGATAAGTTGACAGCGTCATTGACATTATCCTTGATGGAAGGTAATAAAATTAGCCATTCAAGATCAATAAACAGATCGGGAGTGATAACAGAAGGTGAAGTAACGGGTGAATATATAATTAAAGGAAACTTGCTAAATTTCACATTTCCTGAAATGAGAGATAAAGAAGTCTTTCCTATGGAAATGTTGATTTTAACCATTGCTAAAGATAATAGTATATCAAGTGGGCAAGTTAAGTTTACTAAATTGTAATTCGAGTATAATAAATTGCCCCCTATATTCCCCGCTTAATGTAGGGTGGACTTTAGTCCGACAATGTGTTTGCAAAGTGCTTAAGAAACGCGATTAAAGCCCCCCTACGGATAATATGGTTACTCGGTAATACATCGGTAATTGAGCTATACTTTCTGTATATATAAGATATGATCACAACCTGATTGAATAAAAAAATAATGTCACTTGCTTCAATGTTAGAAATAAGCGAGTATTGATGTAAAGATAATAGAAGGAATTTGTATGAAAAATATAATAAAGTGTTCACTGGCGGTATTAGTATGGCAATTAGCGGGTTGTGGCTCGACCTCTAATGAAACCTCCACTACCTATAAAAGTAGTATCTATAATGACCCTGCTGCGGCTGATAGTAAGGTAGTTCAAGGCATAGGCATTGAATCTCAAGATATTCTCGCAATGACTGACTATATCATGTCATCGATAGTTTCGGAAAATCGAATTATTAACAGAAAGAACGCGGCGCGAGTGGTGCTTGATAGTAAGTATTTTATTAACGAATCTTCGTCAAGGATCAATAAGAATATATTGACAGATCGCCTACGCATTCAACTCAATGAAAAAGCTGGCGACAAATTAGTGTTTGTTGGCAGAGAATATATTTCAATGATTGAAAAAGAAAGAGCCTTGAAACGCTCTGGTACAACAGATGCTGGTACTATCCGCACCACTAATGCAACGGCAGGTGCTGACTTTAGGCTAACGGGTAGAATATCATCGCTTGATTCAGTTAATGCTAATACTCAGCTTACTTCTAGGTACCACCAAATTGTGTTTGAATTATACGACCTAGAGTTAGGCACTGTGGCTTGGAATGGTATGTATGAATTCAAGAAAACAGCTCAAGATAATGTCCTTTATAGGTAAATTATCACTTTTAGTCGTTTTTTTTGTTATACCATTTTGCCCAGTTTTGGCCAAAGAACAAGCTCAAAGAAATAGTCAATTCTTAGAAAATAGGCCTGTAGAGTACCAAAAGTTATATAAAAAATATTTAAGACAAGGTGAGCATAATGCCGTTTTAAATTTAATGGAAATTGGTACTCAAGCGTTGAAAGATGAAAACTTGAACGAGGCAGCTTATGCATTTGACAATGCACTTAAACGCATTGAGATGGTTTTTGCAGACAATGAAGCGGCATTAAAAGCTAGATCACTTTGGTATGGTGAGCAAGAAAAAGACTTTAAGGGTGAACCCTATGAACGGGTAATGGCTTATTATTATCGAGGTCTTGTGTATTTGATGCAAGGTGACTATGAAAATGCCCGAGCAACGTTTCAAAGTGGCATTTTGCAGGATGCTTTTGCTGAAGAGCAGCAGTTTAGGGCGGACTTCTCTACACTGATATTATTGGTCGGATGGAGTGCTGCGATGATGAATTCTGAGCATTTAATGACTGATGCATACCGAGAATTAAAAGCGATTAACGCTAACGTAACCTTACCTGAAAAACATCATAATGTTATATTTATTGCTGAAACAGGAAAATCACCACGCAAACTAAGAGATGGTGTTGGCCATTACGATTTAGTCTTTAGAAGAGGAAAAAAATTCAAGGATAAATCAGCCAAAATGACCCTGACCGAAAAAGAAATACCTCTGATGTTAACTGATGACTTATACGTTCAAGCAACTACTCGTGGCGGTAGGGCAGTAGATAGAATAATTAAAGGTAAGGTGTTATTTAAAGAGGGGGCAGAGGCCGTAGGTGAAACTTTAGCGACCGTAGGTAACACGGTTGTTCAATTATCTTCTATCGACAATAATAATTCCGGAGCTGGTATAGGCGCCGCACTTACACTTGTTGGTGTTGGTGCAAAAATATTTTCAAAAAATGTGAATGCAAAAGCAGATAATCGGTATTGGAAATCCTTACCCAATAAAATATTGATGTCCACTGCATATGTAGAAAATTTAGATAATTTAAAAGATATCTCGGTTCATTATTTAGATAAATATGATAATGAACTACCTTCAATAGATTCCGTAACCATAGTAAAGATAAACGACAAAAACGCTATTGTTTGGAGTAAAGCAAACTAGCAATTTATATGTATAGAGAAGTAAGAGCATATTTAAAAGGAGGCTCAAATGAAAATTTTAACTTTATGTGGCAGTATCGCATTAACCATGATGTGTAATACAACGTTGGCCCAAGATCACAGTGCGTCTAAAATGTTGGTTACGGATAAATCGCCAAAAAAAATTGCGCAAGCAAGGAAAAAAATATCATCGGAATTTTTAAACGCTTATAAGCAAGAGGGCGAACCTAAAATAGCTATTTTTTGGAACAAAAAATTTGATGATCAGCTCAGCCAATGGAATGCAACCAACCGTATTTCAAAAACGGGTGAAACCAATACTGATATAAAAGAAAAATTTGAACCCAATAGTTCAAATGATGGTTATGTACGAAATACATCAGGCGGAAGTAGAATTGTAGAAGCTAAATATATCGAAGAAAAGATAGTGGCAAAAAACAGGGAAGGTTTTGGTGAGCTAAATGATTTCAGTTTTGGCGGTGGCTTTGTACAATCTATGTTAGAGTCAGGTGTTTATCTAATTGATCGTGACGCTATTATGAGGCTTATGCAGCGAGACTCTGCAAAATCTTCAGGTGCTGAAATGATCTCAGATGCTAAGAAAATTGAGACAGACGCACTGTTAGGCTATGCGGATTTACTTGCTGAAATTGTTTTTTCAAAAGAATTTTCGGCATCCTCACCTATGAATAGAGAATTTTTAGTCACCGTAAAAGAGATTTCTACGGGTCGATTAATTACTATGTTTAGATCAAGCGCTATCCCCACAAATGTGAATAAATTTAAAGCAAATGGCTCTGGTGGATATGACGAAATCAATGTCAGTTTAAAAGACGGTAATTTTAGGCCTGAACGTGCAGGAGAGCAACTTGCTTATGAATTAATGCAGAAATTGCTGCAAGTTTGGTAATTATTCTCTATGGACATTGATGGCTACGAAAAAATTGCTGATTTGGGTAAAGGTGGTATGGCGTTCGTCTATAAGTCACGCCATAAAGATCTAGACAGAGTCGTTGCTTTAAAGGTTATGGATAAGAAATTCAATTTCGATGTTTCATTTACCCAACGATTCCAACGAGAAGCAAAAATATCGGCTAAATTAGCCCATAAGCATATTGTACAAATTTATGATGTTGGGGTGTTTAATGGTAGTAACTACTTGTCTATGGAGTACGTGCCTGGTGGCGATTTAAGTGACCTGTTAGAGCAAAACAAACGACTGGCCGAAGGCACTATTGTTGAATGTATTAAACAAATGGCGTCAGCGTTAGATTTTGCAGCTAGCAAACATGTGGTACATAGGGATGTTAAGCCTGCCAATATTTTAATCCGAGGCGACAATGATTTTGTACTAGCAGATTTTGGTATTGCTAAAAATGATGATACTTCTTCAAACCTAACTGAAGTAGGCTCCATTATTGGCACCCCCAGTTATATGAGTCCAGAGCAAAGCAAGGGACAAGCCCTAGACCATCGTTCAGATTTATACAGTTTAGGCGTGGTATTTTACCAATTGTTATGTAACAAAGTACCTTATGAAGGTGACTCAGCATTATCTGTGGGTATTAAACACATTAATGCGCCTATTCCACCGTTAATCCCACAGTACCAAAAATATCAGCATATTATCGACAAGCTAATGGCGAAATCTCCCTCAGACAGATTTCAGTCGGGAACAGAGTTAATTAGTGCGCTTAATTTACTTAACGATAATACTGAAATAGATGCACCAACTTTGATAGTTTCACCTCAATCGTCAATTACCACTGAGGTGGGTGGCTTATCATCAAAAAAAATAAGTCGTAAAACCTATGCTAGCGTATTTAGTGTGCTTGTTGTTATGGTTGTAACTTTAGCTTATTACGTGTTTATGTCCGATACCACTAAGCCGGCAGCATCAACGGATTCAAAGGAGGTTCCAACACTTAAGGCAAAACCTGTTTTGGCATCAACACAGCAAGAGCAAGTTTCAGCACCATCTATAAAGTCGTCGCATTTAGCACCACAATTTAATGCATCATATTCCGTGAGCAATATAGAAGCGTTAAAGAAATTAGTAAGAAAACTCAATGCTGATATGGTTTTTGTCCCCGCTGGAGAATACTCTATGGGGGCAAGTCAGGCGGGACTAACTGATGCACGGCCTATTCATCAGGTATCAATCAATGCGTTCCAGCTTTCTAAATTCCCTGTATCTGAGGCTGATTATGCTTTGTTCTTAGCTGCCATAGGAAAAAATCCAAACAGTGATAGTGATAAACCACTTACCAATATCTCTTGGGATGGAGCAATTGATATGATAAATACTATTAATGCTACTATGGGTGAAAATTTTAGATTACCGTCTGAGTCTGAATGGGAATATGCTGCAAGCTATGGAAATAAATACTTATATCCATGGGGCAAGTATATTGGCAGAAATAATGCCGTTTGTAAGGGGTGTGGCAGCAAGTGGGATAATCGCTCAGCGGTTAATGTGAGTAGTTTTGCTCCGAATAAACTTGGTTTATATAGTATGAACGGTAATGTTTGGGAGTGGGTACAAGATTGTTATATTGATAATTATGAGTCTGGCCCTAATGATAACCAGCCCCGAGATTATCCTGAGTGTGAAAGGCGTGTTATTAGAGGAGGAGCTTGGAATTCATCAAAAGAGCAAATCTCTAGTCGCTATAGAAATGCATCATTGGCGAGCTACAGCTCTGATGTGATGGGTTTTCGTCTGGCAAAATAGCGCTCAGATGCTTACAAACCTTATGTAGGGCGTAATTCATTGCGCGTTTTATATTGTCGGATTGAAATCCAACCTACATTGTTTTTTAACTGTAGGACGTAATATATTTCGCAGTTAAATGTAGGGCGTAATTTATTGCGCGTCTTATATTGTCAGATTGAAATCCAACCTACATTGTTTTTTAAAGTAGGGCGTAATTTATTGCGCGTTTTATATTGTCGGATTGAAATCCAACCTACATTTGGTTTTAACTGTAGAACGTAATTCATTGTGCATATTACCACCCATGAAGATCAGTTAATAACACCCATCGAGATCAGCCAATAACACGCAAGCAGATCAGTCAATAACATCCATGGAGATCACTTTTTAGTGAAAATGTTATTGTGCGATCCCCATGCATGTTATTGTTCATTTTCTAGTCTGTAGGTATTTTTAACCGTTACTCTGTCATTTTTAACAGTGACGAGAGTAACCATGTCAACGACACCTATAACAATGAAAAAATTAAAAGATATACTCCGACTCAAATACGGACAGAAGCTTACCCATCGACAAATCGCTAGCAGTTTATCAATTTCTCCCTCAGTAGTTTCTCGCTACGCCAGTCGGGCCGCGCAAATGGGCATAACCCGTTGGCCGCTTGAAGCAAGGTGGGATGATGTTACGCTCAAAAATACCTTCCTTCAAACCCGAGCACCGTTAAAGAAACACAGTTTACCTGATTGGCAGAAAGTTCAGGACGAGCTTAAAGGCAGTAAATTGGTAACCCTGCAATTATTGTGGGAAGAATATGTTGATACAAATCCGGCAGGTTATTACAGCTATAACCACTATTGCCGGATGTACCGGCAATGGTGCACAACCTTGCGTTTATCTATGCGCCAAACTCACTACGCTGGTGAAAAGCTGTTTGTCGATTATTGTGGCCCAACGGTGGCGATTGTTAATCCTGATACCGGTGAGTATCGTACTGCACAAATTTTTGTTGCAGTGCTAGGTGCTAGCAATTATACCTATGCAGAGGCAACTTGGTCGCAGCAACTTGAAGACTGGATAATGAGCCATGTGCGTTGTTTTGATTTTCTTGGTGGCGTGCCTGAAATAATAATACCAGATAACTTAAAAAGCGGCGTGCATAAAACGTGTCGCTATGAGCCAGACTTAAACCCTACCTACCATCAACTTTCCCAGCATTACGATACCGCAGTAATCCCAGCACGTCCTTACAAGCCAAAAGATAAATCCAAAGCCGAGGTTGGCGTGCAAATCGTCGAACGCTGGATAATGGGCAGAATTCGCAAAGAAACTTTCTTCAGCTTAAAACAACTCAACCAGCGTATTGCCGAACTGCTTACTTGGATGAACCAAAAAGTGATGCAGCAATATAATGAATCGAGACTGTCATTGTTTCAGCGGTTAGACCGACCAGCATTAAAATCACTGCCAGAAGACACTTACCAATTCACTTTCGTGAAAAAGGTGCGGGTTAATATCGATTATCACGTCGAGATTGAAAAGCATTACTATTCGGTGCATTACACTCTGGTGAAAAAGCAGTTGGAGGCACATGTTAGTGGCCAGCTTGTTTGTCTCAAGCATGAAGGAAATACGGTGGCCACACACCCGCGCTCGTATCAGGCTGGGCGGCATAGTACGCAAGAAGAGCATATGCCCAAAGCCCATCAAAAACAGCAATGGTCAGCAGAGCGCTTTGAACATTGGGCAAAAAGCATTGGCCCTAATACCTTACAACTCATTGGAGAATATCTGTCCAGTCGCAAGCATCCAGAGCAGGCTTACCGTGTATGCCTTGGTGTGCTGAACTTGTCGTCAAAATACAACAAAGAACGTTTGGAAAATGCCTGCCAACGCGCTTTAGTTACTGGTGCGAAGCGTCTAAAAAACATCAGCAACATATTAAAGAAAGGGTTAGATAAAGCCCCAATACCAGAGCAACAGTCTGACTTATTATCATCGATCGAACATCAAAATATCCGTGGCAACGGTTACTATCATTAAGGAGAAATCATGCAAGAATTAACGTTACAGTTAAACCAACTTAAGCTTGCCGGTGTACGTGATGCACTTGAGCAACAACGCGCACAAGCAAACACCTATGCCGAGCTCAGTTTCACTGAGCGGCTGCAATTATTACTTGCATATGAACTCACCCAACGAGAGCAGCGGCGAATTGAACGGTTAACACGACAAGCTAGATTTCGCTTGCGAGCTGAGCTATGTGATCTCACTTATAAAGCCAACAGAAACCTGGATAAAGCTCAGGTTAGAGCATTAAGCCAAAATGATTGGCTCCATCACTCACACAACCTGGTTATCACTGGTGCTACCGGTTGCGGTAAAACTTACTTGGCTTGTGCGCTAGGCACTGAGCATTGTCGACAAGGGAAAACAGTATACTACTTGAGACTAAAAGAGCTGCTTGAGCAGATGTACTTGGCACAAGCTGAAGGAAGTTACCGAAAACTGATAACCAAGCTTATCAAAGCAGATTTGCTCATCATCGACGATTGGGGATTAGAGCCACTTAACACCAGTCAACGTAGTGATTTACTTGAATTGATTGATGGGCGATATGATCATCACTCCACTCTGATTGTTAGTCAATTACCTATTGCCAGTTGGTATGAAATGATCGGTGAATCAACACATGCTGATGCCATTCTAGATCGACTTGTTCATCGTTCAATCAAAATTGAATTACAGGGGGAATCGATGAGAAAAATGACAAATTCATTGACTCATGGAGATCAAAAAAAGTAGATTAAAAGAGGTTCTACAGATTAGAGCGATAGCGATCTCCATGGAGGTTATTAAGCGATCTTTCTCATGTTAATACGCACATTGCGCGTTTTATATTGTCGGATTGAAATCCAACCTACACTTGGTTTTAACTGTAGAACGTAATTCATTGCGCCATGTCAGAATGAATTCTAACCTACCTTGTAGGGCGTAATTTATTGCGCTATTTACATAACCCTTAAAGCATAATTTGGCGTAATTTTAGTTGCTTGTATTGCTGGATGAATACCGAACAATATACCCACAATAATTGAAAACACAGGTCCTATGATTATGGTGTAAAATGATATATCAACTGGCCAACTAACAAACATTTCAATTAACAATGCCAGAGATATTCCACCAATAACTCCTGATAGCGAGCCTACAATAGTAATCAATAATGAGTAGGCTAAAAATAGCGTTATTATTCTCTCATTTGTTGCACCAACCGCAATTCTTAAGCCGATTTCTCTCGTTTGCTCTGCCACATGGGCTAACATAACATTCATGATACCAATGCCTCCCACTAATAAGGATAGGCCAGCAATGGCACTCATAATTAGCGTGAAGACTTCTTGCTCTTTCTTCGATTTTTCAAGTAATTGCGCAGGTACAACTACATCAAAATCAATGACCCCTTGATGAGATATTGCGAGTATATCACTGACTTTAGAACTGATTGTTTCTAAGTGAGACAATTGTTCTGATTCAAAATTTAAGGTAATTCCTGATAATTGAGATAAGCTATTAGAGAGCCGAGAAATTGGCAATATAATCGAATGATTAAAATCTATAGCAGAGAGTGTCGTTCCTTCAGTTAATAACTGGGGTTTGTTGTCTAGCTTTCCTATTACAGAGCAACTGCCATTTTCCCAATAGATTGATTCACCTAATTTGAACGCTTGATTACGGTTAAAAATATTAGCGCCAATATTACAAAAAGCACTTCTATTGTGGTTGTCGACATCATTGAGCAGCCGACCTTTTGCTGATGCAAGCGATTCTGCTTCAGCCCAATCGACATTAGCGTAAATAATATCTACTAACTTGGTAGCACCACTAATTACGATTGGGACAGATTCTACCTTAAAAAAAGCACCAATTTTCGCAGTTTTTAATACAACTTGAAGACTATTAATATCATTTAATGTTAACCCCACAGCTTTGTTTACCGCGTAACTGTTGGATTTAACCAATTCATTTAGCTTGTTTTCTACCCTGACGGTGGTGATACCCATAGACATTATTTGTCTTAGCGCCTCCTTTTTAGCTCCCTCTCCAATAGCTATCATACTGACTAGGGCAATGGTTCCTATCGCTATACCTAAGGCGCTTAGTAGCGTGCGAACTTTTCTATACATTAAACATTGCCATGCATCATGAATGTCAATTTTTAAATATTTAACGTTCACAAATTGATTTTCCTTTGTCACTCAGCACTAAGGTGGTATCTGCCCATTGTATTGCTTCCTTGTCGTGGCTTACAAGTATGACAGAGCGGCCTATTTTTACCTGCTCGGATAAAAGTGATAATAAATTGTTTGAGTTTTCTTCATCAAGACTTGCCGTTGGCTCGTCAGCAAAAATCACATTGGGTTTGAGAAGCATCGCTCTTGCAAATGCCATGCGCTGCTGCTCACCACCTGACAATAATGCAGGTGATTTATGTAAATGAGTTTCTAGACCTACGTTAGCTAACAATTCGGTAGCATCGGCTCTGAGTTGTTCTATTGATTGTTCGGCGTATGATCCAGCCAGTAATACATTCTCAAGTACGGATTTATAAGGAAGATAAAATGGACTTTGAAAAATAAAACCAAACTCACTATTTCGCAATGTCGCTAATGTTTCTGCGCGCATCTCCACTAATGAGCGCCCTAAGTATTTCACCTCTCCATCATCTGGTGACTCTAACCCGCATAATATAGAGAGTAAAGTCGATTTACCTGCGCCAGAGGGGCCAACCAATGCCGTTATTTCAGCAGTATTGACAGAGAATGATATGTCTGAAATGACCTGGTGTATGCTACTACCAACAACAAAACGCTTACTCAAATTATTTACTTCAAACATCAAGCTTGATGTGCTGGTGGTGTTGCATGAATCCATTGATTTTACCATTAGTTGGTTCTAGTGCTATAGATGACCGTGTCTTCCTCTATACCATCAAGCACTTCAATCCATTGGTGGTTGCTAACGCCAGCACGAAAGCTTTGCTTTTTTCTTTGTCCAAAATCTTTCACCCAAACGTAATATGTACCATTATCATAATCAGTCAAGTGAATTGGCACTGATAATTTATTATTCACTTCTTTTATCATAATATCAGCGCGACCAGACATACCAACGTGTACATTAGTGGGGGATTTATCTATAGTAATTTCAACGTTAAATCGGTTTACCCCATTTTCACCACTAGAGACGACTTTGTTAATGCGTGATACTCTTCCGGTATATGCAGCATTGCTATAGGCGTCTAAGTAAACCTTTGCTTTAAGGTTAGTATTGATTTTTGCGACATCAAACTCCCTTATTTGTGTATTTAAAATGAGCTGGTTAGTATCTGGAATATCCATGAGGGTTTGCCCAGACCAGATGTTATCGCCCACTTGAATTTTTTGAACTCCTTCCGCTTTGGAGATGGTTTTATGTATCACAGTACCAGAGATAGGGGCAGTGAGTTCGCAAGCTAAAAGGTTTTGTTTTGTTTTACTGACTCTATTGAGCGCTCTTTGATGATCTCTCTTGGCTTTAACAATCGCGTTTCGGCTATTCTGTATTTGAATCTGTGACACTCGTAAGGTACGTCGATATTCTGTTGCTGCTGACTCCTTTAATATTTCAACCTCTCTTTTCATTTTTGGCCACTCAAATAACCTAAAATTTTCTAATTCTTGTTGCTTTAACTCCTCTTGTTCAACTAGTTTTTGTACTTTATCTGCCGCTTTTTCTTTTTCCCTATTACTAACATGACCTAACTTTAGTAATACATTAAAATCATCTAATTCCAATTTGGCTATTTCAAGTTCTCGCTGAGCTTGTTTCACTTCTAAGCCTAATTTTTTTCGCTTTAGTATACTGGCACCTTCTAGTAACTCCTTGGCTTTTAGTTCAGCCACTTCCAATGTTTTTTTGGCACTGTCAGCTGATTTCTCTGATTCTTCCAGTTGTATGCTTAATGAGCGCTCAGCTAATGATAACGTAGCTTCTGCATCTGACAAACCTTGTTCAACGGCAGAAAGTTCCTCTAGCAATGCTGTTTTGTCAAATTGTGCAACGACCTCGCCTTTTTCAACAGAACTGCCATCTGCAACCAAAAAAGTAAGCTTGGTGCGTGCATTGGAAATATTAGATTTAATCGGAATAACCCTAGCTGGTTGAAGCTCTCCTCGGGCTTGCACTAATGAGGGGAATGTTTGATAAGTAACCTTGTGCTCCATTTCTAAATCATTACTGTCTGAGCTGTTTGATATGCTAAACCCAAAAATAGTTAAGAGTAATAAGGCAAATGCAATTAAACCAAGAGTTACTTTTTTTATTGGAAGAAGGCGACCTGTAATGGTATTAAGTAGGTCTGGGTTTATAGACATTGTTTAGCCACTCGATAGATAGAATACCCATTGCTTGGGCGAAGTTTATCATGTTTTTTGTTAGATTTGCTTGTTGACGAATAAGCTCAACTTGTACTTGCTGTAATTCATCTTCTGCATCCATTAGATCCAGATTGTTGGAAAGCCCTCGTTCATAGCGAAGTTTAGCTAATTCGACGGAACTTGTTGCTTGGGTTAATCGCTCCTCATTTAACAGTTGTTTTTCTTGAATTAAACGTATTGTGTCGGCAAGGTTCATGATTTCATCTTTGACCCTGCGTTTTGTACTTTGTTGTTGCCTAATTAATGTGTTATAGGCAATTCGCTGTTTCTGGTAGTTATTTTTTTCTTTGTCTAGATTAAATCCAGTGCGATAGGTTAAACCAACATTCCAGTTCAGATCATCTTTGAAACTACCGTTGTCACTTTCAAACCCATCATAGTATTTATTAATTTCTGCAGTAAGCTTAATGTCAGGTAAAAGTTGCTTTTTGGCTCTAAATAGCGATAAATGAGCCAATTTGCTATCTAATGCTAATGCTCTTATGTCACCTCGGTTACCCATTGCCACAGCGATATAATCTCGGGGTAGAGAATAAAAAATTTGATTTATAGAGTCAGCAATATTCTCTTGTTGAAAATATATAGCACCACCAGCTAAATCAGATAGGCTGCGTAGTAAGTTTTTGACATTTTTACTATCATCACGCTCTCTAGATTTGGCACTAATGAATGATAGCTTGGCTCGGTACACATCGGTCTTAGCTACTAGCCCTAAGCTATGTCGGGACTCTGCAACTTCTAAATTTAATTGCGAACGCTTGACCGTTAATTTTGATAAAGCGTGTTGTTTAAAAGCTACCACGGTATCAATATATAAATAACAAGCACGAGCAATGAGGTTTTGTGTTTGTAGTTGCGACTGTAATGCTTGCTTATGTTGGCCAATTTCTGCTACCTGTAAAGGTAAGGCGTTAATATCGTACCCCCATTGGCGAAACAAACCTTGCTCTAAGCGTAAATAGGTTTTAGGGGACTCACTGGAATAGCTATCAGACTCAAACTTATCATAGGTAGAACCTAAAGTAATTTGACTACCGTATTGGGTTTTTTTTCTGACTTCTAAACCTATGCCTTGGTTGCTGCCACTAGTACTTTCATAAAAGCTGGCTATAGGGTAATACTGAAAGTCAAATGCACTTTCTGCCAATGTCACATCAAGTTTGGCTAAATAATTCTGATCTTGTATGGTTTTATTATCATCACCTTTTTTTAGCACCACAGTGGTGTAGTCTATTAGGGTGAGCTTATCGCTTGCTTTACAATTAAATACAAGAAATAAAAAAATAATTACTAATATATAGTAGAAGGGCTTCATAGATATATGTAAGCGCAGCATGTTGAGTGCTGCGCCATATGAAATGATTTAAGAACCATTATTTCAGGGGCATGAAACAGTGAATCCCCAGTAGGTACCGGTTTGATTTAAACAATTAGACGTGATGGTCACTTCAAGAGTGTTTGGACCTACTCCTGGTAGATTGATAACACCTGAATTCCCACCATTTATAGCCGAACAGCCAGTGTCGTATAAGGTTACGCCATCATGTACAAAAACTAGTTGATCTGCAATAGAGCCACCTAAATTATAAGTAACATGGAATGTGCCTGAATTAGAATTTAAGTTAATAGTTGTATTTGTGGTTGTAGGGATATCACCACTTCCTTCAACTAGGGTCCCACAAGTAGCACTTGATGGTGGCATATTGGTTTCGTAGCCATTGGCATCCAAAACGTTACCTAAACCTGGTAAATCAATAATAGGAGTGCCTGTACCAGGTGTAGTATTATCATTACCAGTCACAGTGGTGTCTGTTTCAACGGTTACAGTTGTTGTATCAAGACTATCACTTTTTGTTTCTGATGATCCTGCTGCAACAGCACCTGCGCCAACAGCAACAGCACCTACACCAACAGCAATGGTTGTTGTTGATAAACCAGCAAAGCCACCTGCTGCCGCTCCTGAACCTGCAGCTGCTCCAGTACTTGCCGTTGCTGCGCTAGAACCAGCAGCTGAAGCACTTGATGAAGCCGTAACAGTGTAGCCACTGACTGAAGATAAATTTAATGCGTTGCCACTGCTACCTAACAATTGGCTAGCTTGGTATCCGTAGGTTACGTTGTTAGCAAAGTCTTCTGTAGTCACTTTGCTTGGGTCCAACTCTGATTGAACTTCTAAAACATCCGAGTAGGCTTTTTTGGAGTCTTTATCCCATTCACCTTTTACCTTGGTGCCAAAAACATCAGAGCGTTCAAAACTGCCATCTTTATATTTTACAGCAAAAAAGTAATCTATTTGCCCCATTGATGGGCCTGGTGCTGGTAAATCAGATTGTAAAACTAGTCCGTTTTTATCTAAATCAACAAAAATAAAAGAGTCAGATAAATTAGATTTAAAATAAAGGCGAGCTTCCTTTATTGCTTTTGAATTATCCAAAACACCTGAAATTGTCGTTCTTTCGCCAATTTTGATGCCGTCAGATGGGATATGAGTAACTTCTGCTTGTGATGCAAGTGATACGCAGCAAGCAAGTAGCGATAATGTTTTCAATTTCACGAGAGAATTCCTTATTTTTCGTTTCCTAGATGCTTTCAATAACTTGAAACTGCGCTGCGGTCACGAAGATTACTATTATATTATTATTTCCAAGCGTTATTCTAACTAAATTTAATTTCAAAGCAACCGTTGAATTACATTAAACATTAATCTTTTGCTACAAATAATACACTTCAACGTATATTACCAGCGCGGTGCGCTTATTATGGCTTGGTTATACACTTCTTTAAGTTCTGGGTAAAACACCATGGTTGCTTTAATTGCCGGTAGGTAATAAGGGTGGTCGGTATGATGCTTGTATAAATATATAGACATAGCTTCAAGCGAATCAAACGATAAATCAGAGCTCTCTTTCAACACGTCAATGCCACCAATCGCATCTATCGCCATGGTTTTACCAATATTTTCGCCTACATTGTTCCCAATTGTTGAGCCTATAAATGGAATGCCACTAACCAGTTGCCGACCAACTAATGAACCAACTAAACCACCCAGATCTTTCCCGATACCCGCATCTATTGCAAGTTCTACCCATTCGGTTAGTACACCATCTGAGGTATAAGGTAAAACATACTTCCCTTCGGTTCCCTCTATAGGCTCCTGAGCTAATACTTCAGAAGGAAAAGGAATTAGAATTTTCTGCGTATCAGTTGATTTACAACCTATTACGGATAAAAGTACCCATAACATACTCATAGTCAATAATATTTTTTTCATAAGACCCTTTGTAGTTCAATAATCTTTTAGTTAGAGCTAAGAGTATATACGCAAGCCAGTTTAAGGTGTAGATTTCTTTATTTATCTTTACCCAAGAACACACTAATAATTAACACTGCAGTTTGAACACCTAAGTTGTTATCTTTTGTAATCATTAATCCAATCGTCATGTTTTTTACTGAAAGCACCGCTTAACTTGCGTATAATACTCAGGATTATTCATAAAGAATTTTTTAATGAAATTCTATAAAATAGTATTTATCTTAGTTGCTTAAATCTATTTACCCTTGTTTAAATAGAAGATAAAACCTATAACACTCTCAAAAAGGAAGGGTAGTGAGACATACCGCTATTGTAATACTTAAATTTTTTACACGTTTCATCACCCAATTGTTTTTATGGCTACCCCATCAAAAGCAATATATTGTGTTTTCAGCTAAATATGGCTTTACCGATAACAGTAAATATCTGTTTTTAACCTATGTAGAACAAGGGGCTAACTGTGTTTGGGTTGCTACGGATACTCAGTGTTACCAAACGATGCAATCGTTAATTGGGCAAAACCCTAATGTCAGGGTTGTTAAAAAAAACTCGTTTAAGCTGTTATTGATTCTCGCCCGAGCCAAATATGTGTTTGTTACTCATTCTTTTTTAGATCTGGGTGCTCTCGCTATTAAAAGTTGTCCAGTAATTAATTTATGGCATGGCATACCAATTAAAAAAATGGGCTATGATTCAATCAGTGATAGGGCACTATTTTCATTAGACACCCATAACCCGTATAGCCAAAATGATTATTTAATTGCCTCATCGCCAATAACTAAACCTTTTTTAATGTCATGCATGAAGCTGCCAGCGAGCAAAGTATTGCCTTTAGGGCAACCACGAAACGATTATTTAAATGAAAACAAAGATAATAATCAATTAATTACCTCTTTGAGGTCTTGTTATGCCTCTTCATCCCAAGCTAGGCTCTTTTTGTTTGCGCCAACATTTAGAGATCAAAGCAAGCTGTCACTTGGTATTTATACTTCCTTAGTACGCTCGTTTGCAGAGTTTGCACACGCGCGTGATATATTGGTGTTAAGGCTTCATCCTAAAGAGCGGACATTAGTTGCAAATATTAACCTACCCAATAATGTTAAACTTAGTGTTATAGAAGACGTGCAAGAAGAGTTACTAGCCGCTGATATTCTTATTTCGGATTATTCCAGTATTATTTTTGATTATAGTTTACTGGCAAGGCCGATACTTTTGTACACACCCGATAAAGCCGGTTATTTTAAAAACCGTGGTGGTAGTTATTTTGATTATGATGAGATTTTGCAAGAATGTAGGCATATTAACACCAGCGAATTAGACTCAGTTTGGCAAAGTAACTTCCAATCGCCCACTTATACTCGGCTATCAGCACTGCATTCAATGTCTGCTGGCAAAAGCCTATATCATCAATTTAATTAGTACTATTGAATATGAATTTATTGAAGGGAAGTGCCATTGCACTGATTCTAAGGATTTTATCAGCGCTGATCAGTTTTGTAGTAGCGGCTAGTATTACCCGTAACCTGGGCACAGACCAAGCGGGATTGTATTTTTATGCAACGTCATTAGTGATACTGTTTGTCAGCGTTTGTGGTTTAGGATTAAATAATACGGTATTAAAATATGTAGCGATTTATCACAATCAACAAAATGCACTAAAGTTAAATGCCGTCGTTAATAAATCGGTGATTTGGAGTGCAAGCGTGAGTTTGGTTGTTGTGGCGTTGACCTCAGTATTGCTGGTGTTTTATCCTCAAGTGGCCGGTAACAACCATCAGTATTATTATCTTTTTCTTTTTGCTGTGCCTTGCTTGGCTGTTATTGCCTTAATTTCTCATGCTATTCAAGCAACGGGCAAAGTAGCAATATCAATGATGATGGCTGGATTGATCCAACCATTTAGTTTTTTGGTCATCAATTTTGTATTGGTGCCACACGAAATAACCAGCCTTGCGCAAAACTACTTTTTCAGTGTGTTATGTGCCTTATCAGCCTGTATTATTTATTGGTTACGACAAAATCACTTTAGCTATAACCTTAATTTTGACTCAAAAATATTACTGGCGAGTTGCTCGTCGCTTTTGATTTTTCAAATCTTTCAACAATTTAATACCGTTATCGGCCAATTGTTCCTAGGACTATGGGGGAGTAATACTGAGGTGGCGTTATTTGCGGTTAGCATTAAAGTGGCTACGCTAACCAGTTTTATTATGTTTGCCGTTAATCGAGTAGTTGCTCCTAAGTTTGCTGCTTTATATGCAGCTAATGACTTAGTTGGTTTAGGTATTGCTGTAGCACATTCGAAACGGATAATGTTATTAGCTACATTTCCCTTGATAGCGTTATTACTATTTTTTCCAGAATTTATCTTGGCATTCTTTGGTGAAGAATATAAAACAAGTGCGTCGATTCTTCGAGTGCTTGCATTAATTCAATTTTTCTCGGTCTGGGTTGGCTCTGTTTCATATTTACTCATTATGACTGGGCAAGAAAAAGCCCACCGAAATAATGTTATTATATCAAGTGTGATTGCTAGTGTTATTGGCTGTATTATTGTTCCGTTTTATCCGTTATGGGGCGCTGTGGCTATCAGCGGATTATGCGTTATCATCACTTGTTATTTATCAAGTAGGGTAGTCAGTAAAAAGTTAGGCATTAATATGTTTAGCTTATTTACTTAACGTTACCTTTAGGTTGGACTTTAGTCCGACAACACGACTTAGTTTGCTCAAAGAGGTTTTATGAAAATCGGTATTGTGACCACTTGGTTTGAACGCGGAGCCGCCTATGTGAGCCGACAATTTATGGAAGCGCTACAATCATTG
This sequence comes from Colwellia sp. KU-HH00111, assembly GCF_040362745.1. Lineage (NCBI taxonomy): Bacteria > Pseudomonadati > Pseudomonadota > Gammaproteobacteria > Alteromonadales > Colwelliaceae > Colwellia > Colwellia sp. KU-HH00111. The sequence goes on from NZ_BAABWO010000001.1 coordinate 705,238, forward strand.
GGGTATGAAGTGTTTATTTATGCCCGTGGTGGCGAAAAATTTGCTAATGATGATGACAACTGGGCGTTAACTAATGTTACTTGGAATACTTTTTTATATAGTCCAATTAATACAGATATGGACAAAACACAGTATCAAGAGTGGTTGAGTGCCAACCATATTGATGCAGTGATCTTTAATGAACAGCATTACTGGGCGCCGATAATCTGGACTAAGCAGCTTAATATACCAACCATTGCTTACATTGATTATTATACTAATGAGACTGTCCCTCTGTTTGAAGTATACGATCAGCTTTGGTGTAACACTAAACGGCATTTTTCGGTGTTTAATTGGCACCGTGGAGCAAAATACATCCCGTGGGGAACCAATGTTGAGTTATACGGTAGCGCCCCTGTTAACCCTGAATATAATAAAGCTAACAATAAACGGGTGTTTTTTCACTCTGCAGGAATGAACCCCCATAGAAAGGGCACAGATCTATTGCTAAAGTCTTTAGGGAGTATTGATGCAGACGTGTTAACCAAAGCTCAGGTGGTAATACACACCCAAGTTGATTTGATCAAAAGCTTTCCTGAGTTACAGCCTCAAATTGAACACTTTATAGTAAACAATATATTGGTGCTTATCCATAAAACGGTACCTGCGCCTGGTTTGTATTATTTAGGTGATATTTATGTTTACCCTACTCGGTTAGAAGGGATAGGGTTAACCATTGCTGAGGCTATGGCTGCTGGGTTGCCTGTTATGATCCCAGACAAACAGCCGATGAATGAGTTTGTGTATGAGAATTACCCATATTTAGTCGACATTGCCGCAGAAGGCGTGAGAGGCGATGGTTACTTTTGGCCAGAAGCAGAGGTTTCAATTACTATGCTAAGCGAAAAAATAGCCAGCTTAATTAATTTACCTGAGCCAGACTTAACGCGATTGAAGCATGACTGTAAAGCACATGCACAAAGCAAATTAAACTTTAATAAAAATATCTCGGAATTAGCGCAGTGTATTGCTACCCTTGAGCTACAGCCACTAAACGAGAGCTTGATTGCCAAGATTAATACTACCGACAAGCATAATAATCATGTGTTTTTATATGCTAAGACACTTTCTAGGTGGTTATTTGCTTGCTATAAACGTTATAAAAAAATAAGCCACTAATGGATTTTTTGAGAATTTTTTGGGTTTGTTTCAACCCCTTTTTTAAAAGACTGGTTTACTTTGAACCAGTTATTTATAAAGTTATGTCGATACTGGCGCTGCTTTCAAGTGTCGGCATTGTCATTTCTAAAAAAGGGTTAATGATAGGGTTTTGCCTGAGCAGTTATTTGTTATTGGTTTCTCCTTTTAGCCTAGTGCATTTTTTACCTTTTATTTTGCTTTGTATTTTTTTACCTACCTTCAGAAGGCTAAGGTTTAGCAGCACCCTTAAATGCTTTTTGCCGTTGTTTTTCTTGATTATACTTTACGCGATTTACCAAAAAGTGTTTGGATACACTTTTGTTGAGCTTAATTGGATTAGGGCAGGCATTGGTGCTGTAGGTGAAGAGGGCTACTTTATCAGAGATGATGTCAGACCTTTGTCATTTTTAGCTGGTACACCTGAGCTATCCTTATTTTTCTGTGTTTATTTTTATTACTTTTTGCTTTCAAAAAATAAGCTAGGTATGTTGCTTTCATTTACCATGTTGGTAATTTCAGGCTCTAGGGGGGTGTTAGTAGCTTTTCTGGTGCTGATATTCTTTTTATGGGTTAAAAAATACCTATTCCCTAGAACTCGTTATTCGGTGCTGCTTTTTTACACCTTGGTTTGTAACGGTCTTTCCTATTTTACCTTTACGCTAATAGGGCCACTAATAGCCGCTTTAGCACCAGGTCAACGGTTATTTGTTTTTGGTACTTTTAATGCGCGTGTAGAAACCTTAATTGAGTTTTTTATCAGTAATTACCATAGTTATTTTTTGCTCCCTTTTGCTGATCCTGAAAAGGTCTATGACAATGCTTATTTAACTTTTATATCTATTTTTACCATTACTTTGTTACCGTTATTTTTGTATTACTTGATTAAAAACTGTCAAAGTGAAAAGTTTTTTGTTGGAGCGTCACTGGCATTAGGTTATTCGTTTTACGCAGATTTATTTTACTCTTATTACGCGATGTTTTTTATTTTTGTGGTGATGTTCAGCCAAGAAAAAGGCTATCGTTCTTTGTTATGGAAAACCGCATGAAAAAACTCTTTATTTTTTCAAATTATTCTGGCGGTTACGGCTCTGAAAGTTCTTTAGGTGATGTGTTTCAAGCATTGTCATCAGATTATCGTATCACCACATTTATGAATCCTGCGGTTACTATACCTGAAGAGTATAGTCAGCAATATAATGTCAAAGCACTGGCGTTTAATATTCTTTCTAAACGTCGTTTATTGCCAAGTGTATGGTCAGTGTTAAAGCTGATAAAGTTTTTACGTCAACACAAACCGGATAAAGTTATTGCCAATATTTCGGTGATGCCTGAGCTGTATCTTGCCTGTTGGTGCTGTAGAGTTCCGTTATATATTATTATTCGCGAAAGTCTCATTGATTACGGGGCGGTTTTTACGCTCTATAAACAATTTTTGTCAATGTGCAGTACAAAACTGATCGCCAATTCGCTATACACCAAATCCATGTTTGGAGACATGAAAAAGGTTGAGTTACTTTATAATAGAATAGACGTACCGTGTGATGATTTAAGTGCCGATACCTTGGAGCAATATGATTTTATTTACTTAGGACGTCTAAGTGAGCGCAAAGGAATTGGCGTGCTTTTTAAGGCGCTTGGGCAATTATCAAAGCAATATCGCAACAAAATACGAATTATTATTGTTGGTGGTGTTAAGTCAGGTGAAGAAAACCTCATCGATGAAATGAAAAGCTGTGATGCTCAATACCCAAACATTGAGATTAAATGGGTGGGTTTTCAACCCGAGCCATCAAGTTATATTAAACAAGCTAAGTTTATGGTTGCACCGTCATTGTTACCAGAAACCTTTGGCCGCACTATTATTGAAAGCGGTGCGCTTGGTGTACCGGTAGTGTCAAGTGATGTTGGCGCTTATCAAGAAGTAAACCCGCTTAACACCTTTGTTTTTTCAACGGGAAATAGTAATGCGTTAGCAGACAAAATGCTGACGTTATTACAGTTGAACGAGAAACAATACCTAGACCTTCAACATCGGGTTAAAACAGACAGCCAGCGCTACTCATTTAACCAGTATCAACTTAACTTAAAGAAAATTTTAAATGATTAGTATAGTCACAGTGTCTCATGGGCATCATAGCGATATAGAAAAACTAGTGGCATCACTCGCTCAATATCTTAAGCTCTCTTATGAGCTCATTTTAATTGACAACCTCAACTCAGGGTTTGATTTTGAGGGGTTGTGTCATCGCTTTAATATTGCTAATTTCAAGGTTATTAAAAATATCTCACCGATGTCATTTTCTGTCAATAATAATATTGGCGTGAGTTTGTGCTCATATGATAACGTTGTTTTACTTAACCCTGATATCTGCTTAATTGATGACTCGTTACATCATTACCTTACACAAGCATGTATGGAGCAACAAGGCATAGAAGATGGGCTATTTTTTCCTGCCTTGGTTAACTTAGATGGTAGCAAACAAATTAATGGTAAAGCCAAGCCTGACTTTTTTGATCAAGTGGTAACGTTTTTTGCTAGCATTTTCGCTAAAAAGCGCGAATCTCCAGCGGGTGATTATTGGTATTTTGCTGCGGCAGTGATATTTAATAAGCCGTTTTTTTATCAATTGGGTGGCTTTGATATTAATTTTCCTATGTATGCTGAAGACACGGAAATATGTGATCGTTGTCATGCCGTTGATGCACCCGTAGTATTAGTGAACAATATTAGCTTACAGCATGGCTTGGGCGGCGACTCAAAAAGTAAATACATTGCTAAAGCCGTTAGGTCGAATATTTATCTTCGATATAAAATGTATAAGAACAAACAATTAAGTAAAATACACAACTAAGTAAAATAAAAGAATAACCCAACAGGGAAATATATAACTATGCACAAAGGCATCATTTTAGCTGGGGGCAGTGGCACTCGCTTGTACCCTTTAACCAAAGTTGTTAGTAAGCAGCTTATGCCGGTATACGATAAACCTATGATTTATTATCCGCTTGCCACTTTGATGCAAGCTGGCATCAAAGAGATACTAGTGATATCAACGCCAGAAGAAATTCATCGTTTTGAAAACTTATTAGGTGATGGTAGTAATTTTGGCGTGACTATTTCCTATAAAGAACAACCCAGCCCAGATGGCTTAGCACAAGCGTTTATCCTGGCTGAAGCGTTTCTTGATGGCGCTCCTGCGGCACTTATTTTGGGTGATAACATGTTCTACGGACATGACTTAACTAAATCATTGCAAAACGCCAATGCGCAAACCTCTGGCGGCACTGTTTTTGGTTATCATGTTGCCAACCCTCAGGTTTATGGTGTGGTTGAGTTTGATCAGCTAGGTAATGCAATCTCCATAGAAGAAAAACCACAGTTTCCAAAATCAAAGTATGCAGTGCCGGGCTTGTACTTCTTTGATGAACATGTGGTTGAATTGGCAAAAAATGTTCAGCCATCAGCCCGTGGCGAATTAGAAATTACCGATGTTATTGAGCAATACTTAACAGCGGGCAGCTTAAAAGTTGAGATCATGGGACGAGGTACAGCATGGCTTGATACTGGCACCCATGATGATTTACTTGCCGCAGCTAACTTTATTTCTACAATTGAAAAACGACAAGGTTTAAAAGTGAACTGTCCTGAAGAAGTCGCTTATCGAAATGGTTGGTTGAGCGCAGAAAAATTACGTGAAATTGCCCAACCGCTAAGAAAAAGCGGGTACGGTGAATACCTATTGCAATTAATTGATGGGCGGGTTTTTTAATGAATTATATAGATACCGTAATTCCTGATGTTAAAATCATTGAGCCGAAAGTGTTTGGTGATGAACGCGGTTTTTTCATGGAAACTTTTCGTGTTGATGAATTTAACAAACAATGCTGTTCACGTGTTTTTGTACAAGACAATCACAGTAAATCAAGCCAAGGTATTTTGCGTGGTTTGCATTACCAACTCAACAATACACAAGGTAAATTGGTTCGGGTGACTGCTGGTGAAGTCTATGATGTTGCTGTTGATATGCGCAAAACTTCGCCTACCTTTGGTCAACATGTTGGGGTGATTTTATCGGGTGAAAATAAACGCCAACTATGGGTGCCTGAAGGTTTTGCTCATGGTTTTTATGTGATTAGTGAGTCTGCAGAATTTGTCTATAAGTGTACTGACTATTATGCCCCAGAGCATGAAGTATCTTTGTTGTGGAATGATCCCCAGTTAGCGATTCAATGGCCGCTGGTAGATGATAAAACCCCTGCCTTATCTGCTAAAGACGAAAATGGTTTATTGTTTAACGATGCGCCCTGTTTTGATTAAAACGGGTATCATTAACCACATTATTTGAGAGAAAAAGTTTAATGAGTAAAACTATTATTGTAACCGGAGGCGCTGGCTTTATTGGCTCAGCATTGGTGCGTTTTCTAATTAATGAAACAGATCATCAGGTGATTAATTTTGATAAGTTAACCTATGCTGGTAATCTTGAATCACTCAAATCAATTGAAGCAAATGAGCGTTATCATTTTATTCAAGGCGATATTTGTGACAAGGTTAAAGTGGCGCAAGTGTTTGCACAGCACCAACCTGATTTTATTATGCATTTAGCAGCAGAAAGCCATGTTGATCGCTCTATTGATAGCCCAGGCGAATTTATACAAACTAATGTTGTTGGCACCTATGCACTACTTGACGTGGCAAGAGACTACTTTGCTAAATTAACGGCGGATAGGCAAAAAGGTTTTCGATTTCACCACATTTCAACCGATGAAGTGTATGGTGACTTAGGCGCTGAAGGATTGTTTAGTGAAACAACGCCTTATGATCCTAGCTCACCTTATTCGGCGTCAAAAGCTGCGTCTGATCATTTAGTGAGAGCGTGGCATCGCACTTATCAATTGCCAGTGGTTATAACGAATTGCTCTAATAATTATGGCCCTTATCATTTTCCAGAAAAATTAATCCCATTGATTATTTTAAATGCCCTTGAAGGTAAAGCTTTGCCTATTTACGGCGATGGTAAACAAGTGCGTGATTGGCTCTATGTAGACGATCATGCGCGTGCTTTATACAAAGTGGTTTGTGAAGGAACCTTAGGTGAAACCTATAATATTGGCGGCTTTAATGAAAAACAAAATATTGAAGTGGTTAATACTATTTGTCAGCATTTAAACGAGCTTATCATTGATAAACCCCAAGGAATAGAAAGCTTTAACGACTTAATTACTTATGTAACAGACCGTCCAGGGCATGATGTGCGTTACGCTATTGATGCAAGTAAAATTAATGAAACCCTTGGCTGGACGCCTCAAGAAACGTTTGAATCAGGCATTAAGAAAACCATAGAATGGTATCTGGACAATTTGTCCTGGTGTAAACATGTCCAAGATGGCAGTTATCAAAGAGAAAGGCTAGGTCACTAATTTTTACGGTAATAGATGTGGTTTAGGGCGGAATTCAGGAGAATATGCGTCCTGCATTCTCTAATAAGCTACATCCGTGTAGCGTATTCCGACAAAAAGCGGGCAATGAATTACACCGACAAAGGGCGCACAATGTAGGGCGGACTTTAGTCAGACAAAAAAACGGGCGATGAATTACCCCCGACAAAGCGCACACCATGTAGGGCGGAAACTGAAAAACCAATGTAGGGCGGAATTTATTCCGACAAAAAACGGGCAATAAATTACCCCCTACAAAGAGCACATCATGTAGGGCGGAATTAAGGAGAATATGCGTCCTGCATTCTCTAATAAGCTACATCCGTGTAGCGTATTCCGACAAAAAAAGCGGGCAATGAATTACCCCCTACAAAGGGCACACCATGTAGGGCGGACTTTAGTCCGACAAAAAGGGAAAAAATTTATGAAAGTAATTATTATTGGGAAAAGCGGCCAACTAGCAACGGCGTTAGTCGATGAGTTACCACCGGCGGTAACGTATTTAGCCTTAGGGCGAAATGAAGTGGATATCACATCACATCAAGCGCTTGAGGCTAAAATATCTGCCTTTAAACCTGATGTTATTATTAATGCTGCTGCTTATACCGCGGTCGATAAAGCAGAATCTGATATAGCTTCTGCTTATGCTATTAATGATACTGCCGTTGGGGTGTTAGCCACAATAGCTAAGCGCAATCATTGCCGGTTTTTACATGTCTCTACAGATTTTGTTTTTGATGGTGAAAGTAATTGTGCTTACCAAGTTAACAGTGAGCCTAAACCTACCAGTGTTTATGGTGCATCTAAGTTAGCAGGGGAGCTAGCAATAGAAAAACTTTACCCTGAAAATAGTGCAATTGTTAGAACCTCATGGTTGTATTCAGTTTCGGGACATAACTTTGTTCACACCATGCTTAGGTTAATGAAAGAAAAGCAACAGCTTGGCGTAGTAGGTGACCAAATTGGTTGTCCTACTTATGTTAAAGGGTTAGCGCAGTTTCTTTGGCGGTTAGCTAGTTATGATAAGCTGAAACTGGTTTATCATTGGAGTGATGCTGGTGTTGCTTCATGGTTTGACTTTGCCCACGCTATTCAAGCATTAGCACTCACTTATGGTTTGCTTGATAAAAAAATTGCTATTGACGCTATTGCATCCTCTGCTTACCCAACGCCAGCGAAAAGACCACGGTTTAGCTTGTTAAATACAGACGGTGCCAACGAGATCATGAAAAGTATGCATTGGCGGGAACAATTAGAAGATTGTATTGCTCAAATTGCCAGACAATAACAATAATTTCTTCTATCAGATAAACCATGACATCAAATGAGTAATGGTTGTAAAATAAGCGTCATTGTATAGTTAACTTAGTTTTAATTAAACTTCACATTTAAGGATAGAAATGCTTCATCACATTACCAAAGCTGTCATCCCTGTAGCTGGGTTAGGGACACGTATGTTACCTGCTACCAAGGCCATACCCAAAGAAATGTTACCCATTGTTGATAAACCGTTAATTCAATACATCGTTGACGAATGTGTTTCTGCCGGCATTAAAGAAATTGTTTTGGTAACCCATTCATCTAAAAATGCCATTGAAAACCATTTTGATAAATCATTTGAACTGGAAACCACGTTAGAAAAACGGGTGAAACGCCAACTTTTAGATGAAATTCAAGCGATTTGCCCCAAAGATGTTACTATTTTGCATGTTCGCCAAGGTGAAGCTAAAGGCCTAGGCCATGCCGTATTAAAGGCTCGTCCAATTATAGGTAATGACCCTTTTGTTGTGGTGTTACCTGATGTTATTTTAGATGACTCCCGTGCTGATTTAAAAACTGAAAACCTAGCTGCCATGTTAGGTCGCTATAAAGAAGTGGGTGGCTATAGCCAAATTATGGTTGAGCCAGTGCCTATGGAACAAGTGAGTAGCTACGGTGTAGTTGACTGTGCTGGCCATGACCTTGTCCCCGGAGAGTCTAAAACCATGACCGCGATTGTTGAAAAACCAGCGGTAGAAGAAGCGCCTTCAAATTTGGCAGTGGTTGGTCGTTATGTTTTATCAGAAAAAATTTGGGACTTATTAAAACTAACTCCCCCTGGTGCCGGTGATGAAATTCAGCTAACTGATGCCATTGCCATGCTCATGGAAAAAGAAACGGTTGAAGCGTTCCATATGACAGGCAAGTCACATGATTGTGGCTCTAAACTAGGCTATATGAAAGCTAATGTTGAATATGCCTTACGTCATAGTGAATTAGGTGAAGAATTTAACGCCTATTTACATGAGTTAATGAAATAGTTTGGGAAATTCTTTAAAAAAGCATGGCACTTTTTAATAACAATAACACCATCACAAAAGATGCTGAACGAGCGAAAAAACGCTCGATTTCAGCACTTTTTCAAACGCCACATCGCGCAGACCACTTTTGTGTTAAAGCAGCGGATCTTTACTTGGATTACTCCAAACAAAACATCACTAAAACTGAACTTGATAACTTAGTCACTTGGGCAAAACGCCATGACTTAGCGGCAAAAATTAGTGCTATGTTTAGTGGTGATAAAATTAATAATACCGAACAACGAGCGGTGTTGCATGCTCTACTTAGAGCACCTGCAAGTATTAAAGCGGCTGTTTTAGGTGATGAAGCTACTTCGGTGCAACACACCGAACAGCGTATGGCGCAAATCGTTGATGATGTCCATCAAGGTAAATTACGTAGCGCAGCGGGTAAAAAATATACTCATGTATTAGCCTTAGGTATTGGTGGCTCATATTATGGCATAAAGGTTGGATTAAGTGCTTTACATCCTTATCATTATGACGGTTTAAACGTTCATATATTAGCGAATGTAGACGGCGCTGCGGTTACCGAAAAACTAGCCCAGCTTAGTGTTGATACTACGCTAGTGATTATTATTTCTAAAACCTTTACTACTCAAGAAACATTACTTAATGCTAAAGCGGTCAAACAATGGATGATAGCAGGGCAGGGTAATGATGATGTTATTACTAAACAATGGTTTGCAATCAGTAGTAACGTTGCAAAAGCACAAGCGTTTGGCATAAATAAAAGCCATGTTTTACCAATGTGGGACTGGGTAGGAGGACGCTTTTCTTTATGGTCAGCGGTTGGCTTACCCCTAGCATTAGCCATTGGTAATCAGCATTTTAATGCGCTAAAAGCGGGCGCTTATCAAATGGATCAGCATTTTCAAACAGCTGATTTTTCCAGTAATATGCCCGTGTTAATGGCATTAATTGGTATTTGGAACCGAAATGGGCTTAATTACCCAAGCCTCGCGGTGCTTCCTTATGATCATGCTTTACGTGCGTTGCCAGGGTATTTGCAACAAACCGACATGGAAAGCAATGGTAAATCAGTGTCGAATCAAGGTGAAAAGATCCACTGGCCAACAGCACCTATTGTTTTTGGACAAGAAGGCACTAATGGTCAACATGCTTTTATGCAATTAATGCATCAGAGTGATGAAATTATTCCTACCGATTTTATCGTTGCTTTGCAGGGCACAAGTTCATTAACAGAGCATCACCGTGCGTTAGTTGCCAATTGCTTTGCTCAAAGTGAAGCATTAATGCAAGGAAAAAGTTTAGCTCAGGCAGAAACTGAGCTAGCTAATAATGGCGCAGATAGCGCAGAAATTGCCCGTTTAGCACCGCATAAAACGATGAAAGGCAACACACCAAGTAATACACTTTTAATGCAATCGCTTACCCCAACAGCGTTAGGGGCAATTTTAGCACTTTATGAACATAAAATTTTTGTTCAAGGTGTGCTATGGCAAGTTAATTCTTACGATCAGTGGGGCGTTGAACTAGGCAAACAATTAGGCCAGCAGGTACTGGCATACATGGCAGATAACAGTGCTGAGCATCAAATGTCGCCCTCGAGTGTGAAATTAATTAATACGTTTTTAGCAAATCAGCAATAGAGTAACGCACGCCAGAAAAGCATATTAAGCTTTTTTCTTGAGGCGAGATCAGTTAAAATATGCGCGGCTAAAATAAGCTTGTCGCTAGTTTTGGTCCATTGTTTTTCTCTTATAAAAGTTATTTATGAATATACTAGTTGTTGATGATAAAAGAAGCGTTAGAGATTATATTGAAAAAATGTTAACAGCGTTTGGTCATAGTGTTAGCACGGCAGCTAACGGTTTAGATGGCTTTGAAAAAGCACAGCAATCACCATTTCACCTTTATATTGTTGACCATTTAATGCCGTTGATGAATGGTGTTACTCTGAGTAAAAACCTTAAGCAAACCCCTGCTTGCGCGCAAACACCTCTTTTATTTATGACCACCCAAGAAATTAAAGATCTTGAATCTTTAGCTGAATTTAGCTTATTTGATGGTGTGATTAAAAAACCACTCATAGAAGCTGACTTTATCGCCTTGGTTCACCGTATTATCAATGATTCAGCGATAAAAATAGCATTATAAAGGTAGTACACGACTATAAATGTTGGTGAAATTGTTTTATTCTTTACCTCTATTAACTTTTGTAAATTGATATAAGAATAAAATGACAGCACAACAATTAGCGCAACTACAAGCGGCAATTAAAACTATCCCTAATTACCCTATTGAAGGGATCTTATTTAGAGACGTAACTAGCCTTTTAGAAAACTCAGCAGCGTTTGCCTTAACCATAGAGCTATTATCCCAACAATTTCAACACCAAGGAATCACTAAGGTTGTTGGCACTGAAGCACGCGGCTTTATTTTTGGTGCGCCACTCGCTTTAGCACTTGGTGTGGGGTTTGTACCCGTTAGAAAACCGGGCAAACTTCCCAGAGAAACTTTTTCTCAAGCATATCAATTAGAATATGGTGAAGATGTCCTTGAGATCCACTGTGATGCATTATCGGCCGAAGATAAGGTACTTATTATTGACGACCTTTTGGCTACAGGTGGCACTATTGAAGCAACCACTAAGTTGATCCGCCGTGTAGGTGCTGAAGTTGTAGGCGCTGGTTTTGTTATTTCGTTACCTGATTTAGGCGGTGAACAACGTCTTGCAGCAATGAATTTATCCCCGTTCTCACTTTTACAATACTCTGGTGAATAACACTTAATGGCGAATAAACCACGCATTGTCAGTTTCTATTAACGAGAACTAAAAAATATGAGTTACCAAGTTTTAGCAAGAAAATGGCGACCAAAAAACTTTGAAGAGCTTATGGGGCAAGAGCATGTGGTTACTGTGCTGGTTAATGCTTTAGCACAGCAACGTTTGCATCATGCTTATTTGTTTACGGGTACCCGTGGGGTAGGTAAAACGACTATCGCCAGAATTTTTGCTAAAAGCTTGAATTGTGAAACAGGGATCACCACTACGCCGTGTGGGCAATGCGATACCTGTTTGGAAATAGATCAAGGCCGGTTTGTTGATTTGCTTGAAATTGACGCCGCGTCTAAAACCAAAGTAGATGACACCCGAGAAATACTTGATAACGTACAGTACGCTCCCACACGTGGTCGTTATAAAGTGTATTTAATCGATGAAGTGCATATGCTCTCACGTAGTAGTTTTAATGCCTTATTAAAAACGCTAGAAGAGCCGCCAGAGCATGTAAAATTTATTTTAGCGACTACAGACCCTCAAAAACTGCCAGTGACCGTATTATCGCGTTGCTTACAATTTCATTTAAAAGCCTTGACGGTTAACCAAATAGAAACAAAGCTCAGTGAAATTTTAAGCCATGAACAGGTAACACATGCTGCTGGTACTTTAACGTTACTTGCCAAAGCTGCGCGCGGCAGTATGCGTGACTCGTTAAGCCTGACCGATCAAGCGATTGCGCAGGGACAAGGTAATATCACCTTAGCTAACATTCAGCAAATGTTAGGTGGTGTTGATCAAAACTGGGTTTATAAAATTGTTATAGCGTTATTAAAACAAGATGGCACTAGCTTAATGTCGTTAACACAAGAAATTGCCAGTTTTGCTCCTAGCTATAGTCGATTATTTGCTGAATTAATCCAGTTATTTCATCAAATTGCCATGTTACAAATAGTAGAACAGCATTTTGATTTACCGCCAGAGCATGCCAAATTACTGAAAAAGTTTAGTCAAGCGATGTCGCCAGAAGATGTGCAGTTGTATTATCAAATATGCGTTAATGGTCGTAAAGATCTACCTTATGCATCAGATGAACAGGCAGCTTTTGATATGACCATATTGCGTTTGTTTGCGTTTAAACCCATGCAGCAATCGCAATTGCAGCCAGTACAGCAAGCTTCATCCTTAGCTGATGTTGGTGATGACGATTTATCGGCAGCGCATTTGCCCGAACCAGCCTTGCCTAACCCTCAAGTAGCTCACACTCAATTAGCTAAAAATGAACTAGCTAGCAATGAAGTAACTAGCAATACAGCACCTGACAGCAAAGTAGCGGAAAATATTGCTGATGCTGATGCTGATGCTCAGATGGCAGCAGTACCACACGTTAACGATAGCCACTTAGATATACTTGAAGATACACTTGAATTAGCTCCTGATGAGCAAGCGCTAGCTGAGCAAATGCAAGCGATAGAGCTTGAAGCAGCAGCTCTACAAGCAGCTACGCCTAGTCAAAATGAACCGCAACACCAGCAAACGATGCCTTCTCAGCAGGTAGAGCAATTCAGTGGCGCAGGGAATGAGGTCAGCAATAGTGAGCCAGCAGTATCAGAGTCAACACCAGAGCCAACATCAGAACCAGTAGTACCAGCACCAACAATAGCTGAATCAAAAGAGTCTGAGCCACCCTCTGCGTTTGATAGTCCAGTCAGTGCTGTGCTTGCTACTAGAAATATGCTGCGTAGCCGCAAAAAACAATTGGACAAACAAGGAAAAAAGTCCAGTGACGCCATAGCGCGTCAGGTCAATAGCAATGCTGTCAGTAGCAATGTAAAAAGCTCAGTGGCTACTGAACAAGCTGAAATTAATAAAAGTGCAGTTGAGTCAGATGATAGCGATCAGCCATCAAGTCAGTTGGTAAACACGGAAAATGAAATAGTTGCCCTACCTAAACCTGAGCAATCTTATCAGGCTGAAAATATTGATCCCGCGACTATTCGTAAAGCTAATCAAGTGGATAAGTGGGCGCATATGATAGATTCAATGGAGCTGACCGCACGACTCAGGCAATTAGCAATCCATGCCACTATTGACGAAAACTCGACCGACGACAATTTGATTTTATGTTTAAATCAAACCACTAAGCACTTGTATACAGACGTTGCGCAACAACAATTGCAGCAAAGCATTAGTCAATTTTTATCCCGTGCAGTGCAGGTTACAATTACGATAGTGGAGCAAACGATAGCCGATCCTTATCAAATTCAATCACATATCAATGATAAGCGATATGACTATGCTAAAGCGCTATTAAAAAGTGATGATATAGTTCAAGCACTAGGGCAGCGATTTCAAGCAACATTAGATGATGAAAGTATCGCAGCGTTATAAGAAAAAAGACGCAAGTTGGCTGGTAAAGCAATATTTTTTAATGTTCACTGAACGGCATCTTGATATACTATCAACAACAGATTTTATTTTTGAACACAGTTAGCAAAAAAACTTACCGGAGAAACGTAATGATGAAAGGTGGCATGGGCAATTTAATGAAACAAGCCCAACAGATGCAAGCAAAAATGCAAAAAGCACAAGAAGAGCTAGCAAATATGGAAGTTGTTGGCGAAGCTGGCGCTGGTATGGTTAAAGTAACAATGACAGGTAGCCACAGCGTACGCCGAGTTGAGCTTGATGAAAGTTTAATGGAAGATGACAAAGACATGATTGAAGATTTACTTGCAGCAGCAGTAAATGACGCGGTACGTCGTGTTGAAGAGCAAAATAAAGATAAAATGGGCGCATTAACTGGCGGCATGCAATTGCCACCAGGGATGAAAATGCCGTTTTAGCTTGTAAGTATATGAAAAAGCCGACTTTATTGTCGGCTTTTTAGTCTCTGGAATACAGAGGGAATAAATTAAGTGACTTTTTTATTGGTTCACTTTCACTTACGACGGCTATGCGCTGGACACAAATTTAGATTTTCCACTCTTTTCGATTCTAGTTAGTCATGCTCAAATGACGAAAAATTTGGAGTATCAGATCACTGAAAAACAGTTGTTTTCTGCACTTAATCGACAATCACGAAAATCTCTTATAAATGATTTGGAATTTCGTCTTAAGAAATTAAAGCGCTGTAATATTGATATTATCCATAAAGGTGTTGATGGTGAACTCAGGCGTTACTTTACAACAAGCTTAATTTTATAAGCTGACGGGATAGAGAAAATAAAATCATTAATATAGTGATGAGCAAAAAGCTTTTACAAGAAAATGTAGAAAATACTTACTTTGAACTGGTTGATTTACGTTTTTATTTATCGCTAAAACATGAGTATGACAAAGCACTATTTTTATTTCTTGAGACAATGAAATACCGTAATAAAAAACTGTTTTTGTAAATGTTGATACTCTTCTTGAACGAATTGCAAAAAATGTCACCTCCTCAAGTGAGAAAATAAGGAAAGTAAAAGAGGCACTAAAGTCATTAAAAGAGTTTGGTCTAATTAAAAGTTATAAATTTGAAAAATCTAAAGTACAGCATATAGAACAGGTGAAAATTGAAAGAAATAAAGACTTTGAAAAAAATAAGCGTTGGGAACTTTCGTTGGGATAACTCATTTTTATTTCATTTAACAGAGCGTCTATTTTTTATGATTATTTTTCAAAAAGGTGATTATTGGCTTGTTAAGTTAAAGTTATATAATTACCTTTTTATTCATATAGACTACAGAAAAGTTTTCACTAGGTGCTATTCTTTTTTGAAAATTCCTTTAGATAGCTCTTGAAGTTTGGCTATTATAACATCCCAATTATATCCAGAGATGCAACCGATAGCGGTAAAGCCCATTGTAGCGCTTATTGATTGCTCACCTTCAGCAAACGATCCATTTAAGACCAATAACCCACTTTGAACTAACGCAAAAACAGTAATGCCAACAATAGAAGATAAAATTGGCGTATAAATAAAGCCCCAGATATGGTCTAGGTCAAAGTTTTTCTCTATAGCAACATATCTGTGAAATGAAGTGATGCTTAAAATAGCACCGCCTAAAATTGCACCTAATAATGAAAATAATACTAGAAGTATTGCATTGGAAAAACCATTACCCTCGTTAATTCCCCACATCCAGTGCAGCGAGGAAAATTGATTTATCCAACCGTCAAACAGAAGCCATATACTTAATAAACTGTAAGAAAAAATATAAATAAGAATAAATATATTACATATTAATTGAGCAAGACCATTAGTACTGTAGCTTTGTTGTTCAGATGACACTTATTATTCCTTAATTTATTATTATTAAATATGAAAGTACAATTAATTTTCAGATAAATCTATGTAGACTAATAACTTATTAGGATGTTAACATCTTAAGATTAATCTAGGCTACAAATGAATATTATTAAACTGGTTTATTATGCTTGAAGGTAATGATGGCTATTTACGGTTAGAAGCATCATCTCCTTTATTTGCAATAAGTAATTTGGATGCGGTAGCTTGGCTTAAACAACAATCAAGTAGTTCGATTGACCTTGTGGTTACAGATCCTCCATATGAGTCTTTGGAAAAGCATAGAGCGATAGGTACAACTACTAGGTTAAAACAAAGTAAATCATCGAGTAACAAATGGTTTGATATTTTTCCTAACTCTAGATTTGAAGAGTTACTAAAAGAGATTTATAGAGTTTTAAAAAATAATTCTCATTTTTATTTATTTTGTGACCAAGAGACTGCTTTTATCATTAAACCTATAGCTGAGAGTGTAGGCTTTAAGTTTTGGAAGCCTATAGTTTGGGACAAAGTAAATATTGGCATGGGTTACCATTATAGAGCTAGATATGAATTTATTTTGTTTTTTGAAAAAGGAAAAAGAAAGATTAATGATCTTTCAATACCCGATATTCTAGAAGTCAAACGTATACATAGAGGTTATCCGACCGAAAAACCAGTAGAGTTATCTGAAATATTAATATGTCAGAGTACCGTGGAAAAGGAAGTGGTTTGTGATCCATTTATGGGAACTGCTTCTGTTGGTCGAGCGGCTATTAAAAACGGTAGAAATTTTACCGGCTGCGATTTATCAGAAAGTGGATATAAAATAGCGTTAAATAACCTTGAAAAAGAGTCTAAAAATCAAAGGAGTGAGTAGTTAGTGGTTAGTAAAGCAAATTATGAGTGGCCCGATGGCTTTCCTCCAGGCGTACCTATTGAAGAAGCGATTCCAGCTTCAGGTAAGGTATATCGGCTTGTTAAAAATATTCCTCCCACAGAGCAAGATTTTCAAATGTATCGTGAAGATAGACCTGATATTCACTTTACTAAAGACAAAATTCCATTCTCTTATGGTGTTTCAGTTTGGTCAGAGTTGTCAAGAATTGTTCGTGAAAAAGAGAGGTACCCAAGCCCAGAACAGTTTGGGAATAAGACAATTGTTGGTGGGGAATTAACTGATGATTTAGGACTAATGTATGCATGTACAGTAAATGAAGGGCATGTTACTCTATGGAGTCAAGAAGGGGCTGAACCTCATTTACAAATATGTGAAGAGATAACTTGATGAATATTTTACCTAAAAATACTATGTTAGGTTACTTGAAGTACTATGAAATCTATGATGATTTCGAAGGACCTAAATGCTTTTCTGTTAAGGATAAGTTAGAGCAAGTCTATTTAGTTTATTGGTGTGGCGATTACATCAAT
Source organism: Colwellia sp. KU-HH00111 (assembly GCF_040362745.1). NCBI lineage: Bacteria > Pseudomonadati > Pseudomonadota > Gammaproteobacteria > Alteromonadales > Colwelliaceae > Colwellia > Colwellia sp. KU-HH00111. The sequence goes on from NZ_BAABWO010000001.1 coordinate 722,639, forward strand.
GAATCTAAGTCTACTTGGTTATATACACCGATATCTCACAAAAGATTAGATCAACTACGAAGAGAAGAATTTTCTATACGTGAAGTTTATATAAACCCAGAGCAAATGATTTATCATATAAGTACTTTTAGTAATGAAAATATTGATGAATTAAATTTTGTAACTAAAGAAAATTTACAGAATTATAATTTACCGCCTGATTCTTTCTTTATTGAACCTGATGAAATACAAGTGAAAGATGAGGAAGCTGATTGGAACTTTGAGTTACGAATAGCTAAAAAGTCTAAAGCATCTCCTGATCGAGGAATGGTTACAAAGATTATGGACTCTTTAAGTGAAATTATTGAGTCACTGATGGTGGATGGTTCGAGAAGCCAACCTAAACTATACCCTGTGAGCGCTGTCCCAGGCTCTTTCGTATTAAAGTTGGGAACAAATGATAATGAAAAAGCTTCAGTTGCTATTGAACAACTTAATTCAATACTTTCTGATGAAGAAGATTTTGACCAAAAATTAAAAGAACTTGAATTAGATCCTTATAAATTAAAAGATTTATTGGATATAGTTAATCAAGACAAATTGACTTTAACTTTAAAGCCAAAGACCAAAATATATTTGAAAAAGCCGATTTATATGGGAAAGCAAGACTTATCGGCCACTATTAATAAATTAGAAGAAAGTACGACCATATTAGTCGACTCATCTAAGGTTCCTCAGGCTAATAATTTAGATCGTGTTATAGAAATTGTTGAGCGAAGACTGAAAGGTGAAGTTTTATTCCATGAAAACATTGAAGGAATTGGTAATGAAAGGCAAGTTACTTATCATACTGATGCTGCATATTGTTTAGGGTTATTAAATAAAAATAGGACAATTACATCTTCTGGTCGTTGCTTAGTGTTTAAAGAAACAAAAGAAGCCAAATATGAATACTTGGCTGATCGCTTTGAATCTAGTGAATTTGGTTGGGCTTGGTTGAAATGGTCAAAAGTAAATAATATGACTGAATTAAGACCTGAAACTGCTCATAAATTTATACAAGACTCTGTAAAAGGTTTGAGTGAAAAAACTAAGAAGAGAAGGGCAACTACATTAATCAGTTGGTTAAAATTGCTTCAAGGTCATAGAAGAAGTTATACAGAGATAATGAACAATCAAGAACTATAAAATACTTTCATTTTGAAATATCAAAGTATACAGAGGGAATAAAATTTAAATAATTATGAATAATGATAAACAAAATTTCGTAATCATCTAATAATAAAGGATATTCTTCTTTTGAGTAATCATGGTTAATGCTGGTTTAAATTGGTTTTTTTTGTCATTTTTAGCTAAGTTTTATCCAACTAATTCAGCCAAGTATTGATTTACCTGTGTTAAATGAGCTTGCTTTGTTAAAAAAATCGACTAAAGAGTAAGGTCACACTTAAGCTTGCCTCTTCGTCTACTAAGGGGCTATTAGTGATGCTGGAATCATATCGTGTATATTGGGTCGATAAACGGGTAAAACCATTGAAAAATATCGGTGTTGAGATGGATAAACCTAGGGATGTATTTAACGCACTTTGCCCAGTGTATGCCACTCTTGATGCAAGCTGCTCATGTTGCTTGACGCCATAGTAATAATCAACATAATTACTGTCTTGGTAAGTTAGCGTCAAAGAAGGCTCAATGAAAATAGGTCCTTTGTTAAACGTTCTCGCTAAACTGGCTGTGATAATATGCCCGTTTGACTTACTTAGAATATCATGAGTGTTTGCGATGTTGGCCTTCCAATTGTGCCAGTTGTATCGCAAACCAATACCTGCGGCCACCGAAGAACTTCTCTTTTTCATGCCGATAAATACATCACTGTCAGACTCATCAAATCCCTTAAATGTTGGAGCAACAATTACAGCAATGGTAGCATTGTCACTGCTGGCGATGTCATAACTGATAAAAGGGCCAAGCACTTTAAGTTTTTCGCCTTGATAACCTATAAAAGGTATGGGGATAATTCGTTTATTGTAGCCTTGATAAATCTCTTGGTTAAAAGCAATGCCCATGCCGTATAAAAAACCCCGCTGTTTTTCTTTGTTGCTTGCTTGTTGTGTCGCAGCTGAGTGTGACTCACTCGATTGCTCGGGTTTATTAGCGTTGGCAATAATGCTACCGGAGTAAAAAATACATAAGGTAAGTGTTAGTATTTTAATCAATTTTGATCCCTCTGGTTATTTTGGCTCTGTTCTGTGTTGGTCTCGATAAGGTCTCTGACTTCATTTAGGGCATTCACCGCAAAGCCTCGATCGTAAAAGTATAGTATTTCACCTTGATTGTTTATCAGCAAAACACGAGCATTATTTGGTTGTTCGTTGCCTGTAAATTGCTGTAATTGGTCGCCATCAGCATATAAGGTTATCACACCACCCCATAACTCTTTTGGTATACCAGCGCGCATACCATTATTGATTAAGGTACTAAACATGCGAGGAAACATGCCTTGTATTGCCGGTATTTCGTAAGCGGTAATATTAGTTTCGGTCATATCTAAGGCAATTAGCCAGCGGTCAATATCAAACTGTGAGTCTTGTTTGTAACCCACTAATAATAAAGACAGGGGCGAGTCAAAAACGCTAGGCAAGGTGACGGTTTTTTGAGTTAAGGTTTCTCCCGTCATTGTTGGCACAACCATGCCTTGTACATTTTTATTGGTGTAAGTGGTACTGCAACCACTTAACACTAGGGTTATCATAAGCAAAAATAAACGCATTTTTTTATCCTATAGATATCACAAATTATCAGCATGTTAACAACAATACCGTTACTGTTTACGCATAATCACATGAACGGTGCTGGTGGCTCGTTCCAAAAAAGCTCCCTCACAATAGCCTAAATAATATAACCATAACCGCTTGAATTTTTCATCGTAGCCAAAGTTGGTTAGTTCATTCCATGAGGCTAAAAAGTTTTCACGCCAATGAGCCAACGTTTGAGCATAGTCTAGGCCAATATCATGCATCGACTCTATGATCATATCAGTATGACGTGTGGTGCGTTTAGATATTTCAGTTACTGAAGGTAAAAAACCACCTGGAAAAATATAGCGCTGAATAAAGTCTACACTATTACGATAATGTTCAAAGCGTTGGTCGGCGATAGTGATGGATTGCAGTAACATTTTACCGCCGGGTTTAAGTAATTGGTTACATTGTTTGAAAAAGCTTGGAAGAAACTCATAACCAACAGCTTCTATCATTTCAATTGATACCAATTTGTCGTAGCTACCGTCTAAATCACGATAATCTTTTTTCAGTAAGGTTATCTTGTCAGTTAACCCTAACTCATGCACTTTTTGTTGGGCATATTCGTATTGTTCTTCTGAAATGGTGGTTGTGGTTACTTTGCAGCCATAAAATTGTGCAGCATGTATTGCTAAGCCCCCCCAGCCTGTGCCTATTTCTAATAAATGATCATTTTCTGTTAGCTCAAGTCGTTGACAAATGGTATTTAATTTATTCAGTTGCGCTTCTTCTAAACTGGCTTTTGAATGTGGATAGATGGCACCGGAATACATCATTTTTGAATCAAGAAAACGGGTGTATAATTCATTGCCTATGTCATAATGCGCGGCAATATTATTTTTAGAGCCTTTGTGGGTATTACGATTAGCGCGATGTATTAAGGTGTTTTTTACTCGGCTAAGCCAGCCTTTTTTACCTTCCAATTGATCGGTTAATTGCTGGGCTTTGGCAAATATCCTAATGACAGCGGTTAGATCCGGTGATGTCCATTTACCTTCAATATAGGCTTCTGCCGCACCAATACTACCTTTAAGTACAAGATCTTTGTAAAGACTCATGTCACGTACAATGAGTTTGCCTTGCAATATATCAACTGCGTTATCGGTTGATGTGTTAGCGCCAAAGGTGAATCGTTCAGCTTTCTCGATTATTACTAATGAGCCGTAGCTGATCTTAGCTAAGGTGTTAAAGACAATATTCCGGCAACGTTTCTCAAACCAAGTGATTTCGTTACTTAAAGTAATATTTGAAATATTTTCCACGCTAACTTCTCCTTTCGTACTTGTGTTGTTATTCAAGTTATTTATGTTATTTATGTTATTTATGCTTTTTTGACTCTTGGTATGAAATAAACGGCACCCGCTTTACATACAGTTTTAGTGCTTGCCAGTAAATACCTGCGACAATTTTAAAGGTCATTATCGGCATGGTCAGCCATAACCCGAACACCTTATTTGTTGATAACTCTGTTCTTTTCATTGCAAGGGTAACATCAAATACTTTGTTATCACCTCGTTGGTCATTAGTATTTACTTTATTATCAATATGAATCAATAATTGTTTTTTATTTTTTTCGGGCGGCTTAATTATCCAATGATAATTCATCGCCAAATCCATAAAAGGTGAGACGTGAAAGTCTTTTTCGGTCACCTTTCCAGCCACTGTTTGCATATCAATGAGGTAATAATGCCTTTTATTCCAAGGAATATTGCTCACTTCAACCAAAACAGATTGGCATTTGTTATTGCTGTCATAACAAAAATAAAAGTTAGCAGGGCTAAAATAAAAACCCAAACAGCGAACTTGTACCAGCATAATAATTTTATCTATATCGCCAACCTGACCCAAAGCATGCACTTTATTGTTAATACGGGTTTTTAATGGTAATGGATCATTTTTTATATAATCTTTTTCATTAAACCGCATCGGGGAAAACCAATTAAAGCCGAAAGGCCCGATTCGATTAAGCTGAGTGCCTATTTCATCTACATCAATAGCAAGCATATGTAGCTTATAGGTAAAATGATTTTCTCGTGGACTAAAGCGTCTATGTCGAATTTGTCCCTTATAAATACAGCTATTGAGGCTATTATCGCTATCGATACTTTGTGTCTGGTTGTTTGCGTTACTTAGCATTGTCGGCCTCATGAGCTGCTAAATAACAGCCAAAACGTTTTGCTACATCAATGGCACTTCGGGCGCCATCTTCATGAAAACCGTTATACCAATAAGCACCGGCAAAGTGGGTGTGATTAACACCACAAATGCGGTTTCTTTGCTGTTGAGCTTTAATTGAGTCGCTAGAGAAAATAGGGTGGTGGTAAGTAAATTCTCTTAAAATATGCTCGGGTGCAATAGCGTCCTTTTGGTTTAAGGTCACGCAGAAAGTATCATCACTTTTAATGCCTTGTAATATGTTCATATTATAAGTGACACTAGCCGCTTTGCTGCGATCGTTACTCAGTTGATAATTCCAACTAGCCCAAGCCTTAGTTCGCTCAGGGAGTAATCGTTGGTCTGTATGTAAAATCACAGAGTTTTCACTGTACGGCATTGCTGATAAAAGTGCTTTTTCATCGTGCGAAGCATCACTTAATAGGGCAAGCGCTTGATCTGAATGACATGCTAGCACTACTTCATCGAAGACTTCACTTGCGCCTTGGTTGAAATGTATCGAGACTTTATCATTTTCACGAGTAATAGCGGTTATGTCAGCATTTAATTTTATGTTGTGCTCAAAGGGTTTACACAAAGGTGTTAAATAGCTGCGTGAGCCTTTTGGTATTACGTACCATTGAGGTCTATCGGCAATATTTAATAAACCGTGGTTGTGAAAAAACTGAACAAAAAAACGAAAGTCAAAATTTTCCATTTGTGCCAATGAACTAGACCAAACTGCAGCACCCATAGGTAAGATATAGTGCTCGGCAAAAAAATCACTAAAGTCATTATCTGTCAGAAAAGCCCCTAAAGTGTATCCGTCTTGATAATTTTGCTGTTCAAAGATAGCTTTGCATAGCTTGTTAAACTTTAAAATATCTTTTATCAGTAACCAAAATTTGGGTCGAAACAGGTTACGACGTTGGGCAAATAAGGTGTTGAGGTTATGGCCGTTGTATTCCATTCCTGTTTGACAATTATGCACTGAAAAACTCATTTCAGTGGCTTGTCTGCTGATACCTATTTCTGAGAGTAGCGCTAAAAAGTTAGGGTAAGTTTTGTCGTTAAAGACAATAAAGCCGGTATCTATCGCGTAGTTTTTACCTGACTTTTCAATATCTACAGTGGCGGTATGGCCACCAACGCGATTGTTTTTTTCAAATACAGTAACCTGATGCTTTTTAGATAGCAGGTAGGCGGCGGTCAGTCCTGAAATACCTGAGCCAATAATAGCAATATGCTTCATCCGTTGTGTTTCCTTAAAATAAGTGACTGCCATAATGACGAAGGGAGTAATGAGAATAACTTGAGTAACCAAGTTAATCGTTTTGGAAAGTGTAGGTATTGGCGTTTAGCCATCACCCCATTATAAATACGTGTTGCGGCTGTTTCGCTGCTCAGTAAAAACGGCATATCAAAATCATTTTTATCAGTTAAAGGGGTTTTGATAAAGCCCGGATGTACTAGGGTAACGCCGATACCATGCTGGAGTAGATCCAAACGCAAACTGTTCGCCAGATAATCTATACCAGCTTTTGATGCGCCATAAGCTTCACTGCGTGGAAAAGGTAAAATAGTTGCGCTTGAACTCACAAAAACCACTTGCCCACCTTTTTTTACTTTAGGCAAAAGTGATTGCAGTAACCAGCCTAACGAGGTTAGGTTGGTTGAGATAACGTCAGCAAATAACTCAGCATCAAATTGTTTAGCATCATCAATGTAACGGCAATTACCTGCATTAAGGATGAGTATATCTAGCGCTTCAATTGACGCTAGGGCACTGGAGATTTCATCTTGTTTGGTTAGGTCAAATAAACAGGTTTTACTACAACTATTTTCTATCGCTGCCAGTTTGCTTTTATCTCGGCCACAGGCAATAACTTGATGCCCTTCACCATGATATTTACTCAATAAGGCTTGCCCTATACCCGAGGTTGCGCCGGTAATCATAACTTTTTTCATTGGTTAATACGCCTTTTTAACCAGCGGATAATTGCGCCTAATACGGGCACGTTTTCATATAGCATTTGCCCTAAGTCAATATAATCACGGTGATAAACAACCTTATCATTATCGCCCATGATTAAGGAGTGCCCTTGTACGGTAATAGCTTTACCAGTATTGAGATGTTGGTGAACATAGGTCATGGTCCAATAGATGCCTGCCTGATTACCGGTGTGAATGACTTGGTCTATTACAAAGTCGCAACGAGTAACATGCTGGTAAAGGTTATCAAAGTATGCAGCTAAGTCACTGAATCCGTTGATAACATGAAGGGGATCTTCAAAGGTGATATCGTGATGATATAATTGAGCTAAGCTCGCTAGGTTATCAATAGCAAGGGATTGATAAATATTAATAAAATTATCTAGCCAAACTGGCTTGTCTGACAAGACTTGTGTTTGTTTTAATTGATCATTATCGGGTGTTGGCTGCAAAATTGTTCCCTTTTATCTCAGTTCAATAAATTAATTGCCTAACTGGCTGAATTACTGCTACAGATAAACCGCCAAAGGGCAATAAATTCCCCCTACAACACTTTATAAAATGCTAATGCATTTTCTCGTGCCGTTTTATGGTCAACTATGGCTGGCCAGTAGCGCTCTATACCATTTTTTTTGATATACCCATGAGGAAAATGAATATCCTTATTAGGTATATCAACTAGCTCTGGTATGTACTTACGGATAAACTCGCCTTTTGGATCAAATCTTTCGCTTTGTCTTATCGGATTAAATATTCGAAAATAGGGTTGAGCATCACAACCAGTGCTTGCAGCCCACTGCCAACCGCCGTTATTTGCGGCTAGATCTCCATCAATAAGGTGCTGCATAAAGTATTTTTCACCTTTGCGCCAATCAATTAATAAGTGTTTGGTGAGAAAGCTTGCCACCACCATTCTGAGGCGATTATGCATCCAGCCGGTTTGATTAAGCTGGCGCATAGCGGCATCAACCAAGGGGTAACCGGTTTTTCCTTGGCACCAAGCATTAAACAGTGACTCGTTATTTAACCAATGAACGGCATCATATTTGCTGTTAAAGCACTGATGCTTGCATAATTTTTGTTGGTGATACATTAAATGTCGATAAAAATCACGCCAAATAATTTCGTTTAACCAGGCAAATTCTGGGCTATCAATAGCCAATAAAATATCTGGTGAGCGATGCTGTAATGCCCTTAACACATACCTAGGGCTAATGACCCCAGCCGCTAAGTAAGGGGATATTCCTGATGTCCCCTTAATGAATGGCATATCTCTATCTTGTTGATAATTTATTAGTTTATCTTGAAAAAAAGTACCTAAGGTATGCTTTTCATAATCAGTGGCTAGTGGCCAGCCACTTGATAAACTTGGCGCTTTTGATTGAGTGTCTGCTGCAACTGTATTTAGAATAGGCTTACCTAGGTAGTCAAAACCAAATGTTTTAATATGATGCAACCATGCCCGTTTAAATGGCGTGAATACTTTAAACATTTCTCCAGATTTATTGAGTATTTTACCTTTTGGGGCAATAACATCTGACTCAAACAAGGTCAATGATATCCCTTGGTCAATACAGGCTTGATCTCTTGTTTGCTCATTAAATTCAACCTCGCTGTTAGCAATAACCTCCTGAATATTATGGGTAAGGCAGTATTTTTTTAAATAGGTAACTTGTGCTGAAAAATCAGGCACTTTGATTAACTCAAGGGTAATATCTAACTGAGCCAGTTGTGCCACTAAATCATGGGCATGGCGCAAGATAAAATCAATTTTTATTGGTGACCAATCATGTATTTGCCATTGTTTTTCAGAAATGAAAAAAATCGCCTTACCAGGAGATGATGAGCTACGTATACTCATAAAGTGATGTAAGGCGGGATTGTCGTGTGTTCTTAAATCGTTTCGAAACCAAAGTAACAAGAGCGTTCCTTATATGATATTAATATGAATATCTGAGTTTGAGTGCGTCAGGATAGGGTGACAAATAAGCTTGCTTAGTTAAATACTCTTTAGGGTATTGCAATAAATAGTGGTTCACTAAGGTCAAGGGTGCTATTAGCGGTATTAATCCCTCACGGTAAGCGTTTATTTGCTCGCACAGTTCTTTGCGTTCATGGGGCTGCAAATGTTTGGAAAAATACCCTTGAATGTGCGCTAGAGTATTGGCGTGTTTTTTACGTGTTGCTTTAATTTTAAGTGCAGCCATTAAGCCCGAAATATAAGCGTCAGCCATTTCATCTAATGGTAGATCTGCCCGTGCTAAAAGTTGCCCTAAGGCTTTGTATGCCACTAGGTCATGACTCATCACTGTATACTTATATTGGCTGTGAAAAGTGGTTAACTTATGTTTGGTTAAACCAGATTCATTAAGGCTTTGCCAGTGTTTGTAGGCGTAAATACGGGCAACAAAGTTTTCACGAAGTAAGGGATCATTTAAACGACCATTTTCTTCACATGGTAATAGTGGGTTAGCCGCCATAATTTGCTCGGCGAAGGCACCAATACCCATGGCAGGCAAGGCATTACCTTCAGGTGAATACACTTTCACTCGCTCCATACCACAACTGGGACTTTTAGCGCAAAAAATATAACCACTGAGGTGTGAAGTCATCTTAGCGACTTTTTTTCCGTAGGCTTTTAATGCATCGGTAACATCTCCACTGCCATCGGGCTGAGAAACACGAATAATGTCACCTTGCTTTATTTGCCGAATTGTTGGCCGAGGAATAGGTAAGCCAATCGCTACTTCAGGGCAAAATGATTGATAAGTCACATGTTCACCCAGTTCACTAATACAAAACTTAGAGGGTTTGTTGCTAGCATCAAATCGTACCTTCTCACCAATGAGACAAGCACTAATGCCAATTTTTAAATCTTCTTTTTCAACGTTGTGGATCATAATGTTGACCTGCTAATAAATAAGTGCGCCAATAGGGTTTAGTAATTTATTAATACCCTGGGTAAAATGCAAAGCGTCATTGGCTACGGTGTAACAAAGACAGCCATGTGTAGAAACCGGGTGATGCTGGTGAGAAGCATCAAGCATAATAAAATCACCCTTTACGTATTCACCTTGTTCATCATGAAATGAACCTGCTAACAACAATGTTAGCTCAAAACCTTTGTGAGTGTGCTCAGGTACGCCACCACCAGGCTCTATATGCAGTAAGCTGGTATGAATTTCATTTTCATCAAGTTGTACCCGAGTGCGAGCCAATTTACCAATACGAGCGGTTTTGCTCAATGCCATATTATTTAATGCGGATGGCAAAACATAACTAGTATCATTAAAGGTAATTGATTTCTCAATTTTTGTTGGTTGCAATTCAATGTCGCTACTGTCAGTAATGTCTGCAATCATTTGATCAAAATCGACAGAGTTAACGCTTTCTAGAGGGGTGGTATCATCGATGATAAAACGGTCTAAAAAGGTTTCTTCGAAACTTGCTTGAGCAATCTGCTCTGTTAGTTGGGCAATCTGTTGTTGGCATGTGGGACACATGTCAGCGTGAATAGCAATTCCTGCAGATAATGAGGCTGGTAATTCGCCTTTAACAAAAGATTGTATTAATGCAAAAGTAGGGTGATGTTTAATCATTGCTTTCTCCTAACTGTACTTTTAGTTTGGCTAAAGCTAAACGTAACCGCGATTTAATTGTGCCAAGGGGTAAGTTGAGTTGCTGTGCCAGTTGCTCTTGCGACATCTCCATTAAATAAAAACCTTTAACCACTTGTTGCTGGTTTTCTGGTAATTGGCCAATGCCGCCTAAAAGCCGTTTATTTTGAAGATGATCAGCAAATGTGTCATCGTCAGAAATAGTGCTTTCAGCCATGGGAAAAATATCGTCACTGAGGGTGTCTTCTTTGTTCGCTTTTACCTTTCTCAGAAGATCAAAGCTAACATTTCGCATAACGGTGTAAACCCAAGTAGTAGCTGCACCTTTCGACGCGTCAAAAAGATGAGCTTTACGCCAAACATTACTCATGGTGTCTTGCACCACTTCGCTGGCTTGTGCATCACTATTAAGTTTACTGCGAGCGATACGTAAAATTTTGGGTGCAAAAAACTTGAACAAGTGAGTAAATGCTTGTTTATCTCTATTATTGGCAACATCGCTGAGCCATTGGCAAAGCTGTGCGTGATCGAGTTGTTCTGTTATATCACTATGTTTATCGTTCACTTTATTACTTCGTAAATAGTTACTTCGCAAATCAGTTTGCATAGCTTTCATCATAGCGTCTCTTTATTAAATATATAAGGAGTTACGAGTAAAAAACAAATAAAGATCACATTTTTTATCAAGATTTGAAAATAATATCGTGAATAAACTTTTTTGCTTGAAAAAAATTATATTTATCAACAAATTCATTTTTCTCTATCTGCTCAAGTGGTAATAGTTCTAACCACCGTGCCACTACCCAATGAGCATTGTTTTTGGGGATATCGCTATATAACTCCTCCAGTAAAGGGCTACTTTCAAACACATCAACTAAGGATGTCGATAATCCATCAGTACCTGCGTTTAAATTAGTGTTAGCCCAATGTTCAAAGCAACTAACATCGCCACGATATAGCTGATTTTTGTCCTCAGTAATCGCATGAATGTTGACTAACGATTGACATTTTACGTCTACTTCTAAAATGCCATCAAGTCCTTGATGAAAATTAATCACCTCAACCCAGCTGCCCCATTGCTTGTTATTATTGATACTTGATAAGTTGTTTGATAATTCATTAAAGCAAATAACAAAGCCTTGTCCCTTAATAGCCATGGGGATCATTTTAAGGTATTTAGCTTCAAAAATGCGTAATCGGGTAATACCACCGGGCAAAAGAAACACCGGCAATGGAAAAATAGGTAATTGTAATGTTTGTATTGTCATTAAATGTTCACTTTTGTTTGCAAAGGGGTTATTGCTTGACAGCTTTGAAACGGCGTTTGTTTGTCAAAAAATATTGTCACTTGAGCGAGGTCAATACCAAATTTAGACAGTGTAGTTTTATTCATCACGCGATATTCATCGAGCTGATACATCCAGTCATCCATATTGACCTGATAAGTATTATCTTCAATTTCAAGGGCGAGGGTATAGTTAAACTGAAAGGCAAAACCTTGGTGCACACCTTTTGCTGTGCCGATAACATCTTCAGCTTTGCCTGTATAAGACCCATCAGTGTGTTTCGTTAACTGCCAATTGCGATAGCTGATCTCTGAATCGTCATAATAAAATTTTTCAGCGAGCACCCCTGTATCACCTTGCCAAGTGCCATTAATTTCAACACAAAACCTACGATTAACCTTGTTGCTATAATCCTCAATTATTCCCCAAGCGATGACATTACCTGAGAAGTAGCGTTTAATATCAAAGCTCGCGTTGGCGGTTTGATAGTCCTCAATGTTGGTACTGCAGCCAACTAGAAAGTAGCTTGCGAAGCAGGCCAGCGTATACTTAGCGTAATTAATCATGGGGTGTATTCTCCTAGTAGTTGTGAGCGCAATTTTGGTTGGCTGGTGTTTACTGAAAGCCATATATCAAGAAAAAGTGGGCCAAACTCGGGGGCATCGATAGTACCGATAAACTGTTGATTAAAATAAAAAGTACTTCCCATGTGATTGACTACTAATGAAAGAGAGTCGCCACGTTTAATGCTTGGCCAAATGTTGGTAAGTAGAGGTATGTAAAGGTTATAAGACTTTTCTGGCACACCTAGGTGTTGCCATTGTTCTATTGTTCTTTTAAGTAAATCTTTCTTTGATATGTCTTTGAGGTAATGAATTTCATATAGCAAAGTGCCATATTGGTAATCCAGTGGGTACTCTCCTGTGGTGGTTAGTAATTTACTTTGATAAATATCCCAGAACAAAACGGAAAACGTCGTTTCACCAACCACTTGAAAGCCTTGTTGCTTTGGGTAAAGGTTACGTTCAGAGCTAGGCACTTCTTTATTGGAATGGGCTGCGCCAAAACATGGTAGTGAAACCAGCAAGGTAATGAGTAATATACGCTTAATCATCATAGGCCTCATTGTTAAAAAGTGCCGATTGTAACTGGAAAAAAACCATAAACAGCAAGCACCAGATGATGGCTAAAATGCAATAAGTCATGGTGATAGAATAACCAAAATTTACGACACCTAATTGATGACCTGCAATGTAACTCAAAGGTGCTGCTAAGCCAGCTAAGTATTGAAACCAAATAGATTTGCCTAAAAACCGCAAACTATGTGACAGTGTAGTGGCAAAGCAGGGCCACAACACCATTAGCCAAAGTGGAATAAAAGCGCTTTGATTAAATATAAAAACTGCTAAGTGTTGTAGTAAGGTATCGACACCAATACCTATAATGGATACTGATAGTAATAGAGCTAACTCACGTGGGTTTTGTATAAAAAACAGGGTGTGGATCAGCAAAAATGCAATCGCAACAGCAATAAAATTATTGCCAAAATAGACTAAACCAAACCATGTAATATTAAAGCCTATAATGTTTTTCAAACCATCCCCTAACTAATCTCTTTAGTAGGTATACGGATAGAATGACGATTGGGTTTAATTCATTGGTAAAAAAATGAGTATCTTTACTGAAGTGGTTTGGGTATAAACCTATCATTGGGGAAGGAATTTATTGGCCCATGTCGAATTCAATCAAATCTATCAAGTCAATTTTAATTAATAATTTTATCATGTTAAATAGGAACCATATGAATAATAACATCAATGTACTCACACCAATTGTATGTGGCTTAATAGCTTTTTCTAACAGTGCGTTAGCACAAGCCCCGTTAGTTTCAATACCGAGTCAAGATGCTTTTTTTGAGCAAATAAAATCTTTATGCGGACAATCTTTTTTGGGCAAAGTTGTGGTGGATAATGCGCCACCAAGTAGCTTTAATACCAGCAAATTGGTGATGCATATCCGCAAATGTTCTGACACAGAATTGCAGATTCCGTTCCATGTAGGTGACGATGCTTCGCGCACTTGGATCATTACTAAAACGGGCAGTGGTCTAAGTTTAAAGCATGATCATCGTCATAAAGATGGTAGTAGTGATGTCTCTACCATGTATGGTGGTCACACGCTTGATGCTGGCTGGCCCCAAGTACAAACGTTCCCTGCAGATGAATATTCAAAAGCACTTTTCGTTAAGCTTAAGATACCGCAATCAATAGGTAACAGCTGGCAGATGTATATTTACCCTGACACATTTACCTATAGATTGACGCGCCAAGGGCGAGAATTTAGAGTGGATTTTGATTTAACCCACTCAATTGAACAACCTGTGACCCCATGGGGTTATTCTGAAAAGTAGAGTTTAGATCTTATAACGAGCTAAAAACATCAAAACAGCATCTTCAGCAATGATTTGTTGTTGCTCTACCGATGGGAATTCTTGATTCATTAATAACTGCGGCCAAAAAGCGGTCGCTTTAATTAAGCCTAAAAACTGCTGTGTTGCATACTCGGGATCTACCGATTTTAGGCGGCCGTCATTTATTGCGTGTTGTATCCAAACATGTAAGCCATCTGTTTGCTGACCCAAATGGTCTATAGTACTTGAAGCTAATTCAGGAGAACGAATAAACTCAGCAAGGGTAATACGATTTAAATCAAAAAAACATTCAGAGCCCAGTAGTTGCAACTCACTCATAGCAGCAGTTAATAATTGCTGCTCTAGTGTTTTATTGGGATGATATTCAATGTTAACTGCTTGGCTAAAAGAGTCGCAAAGCTCTTTTACAATGTTATGGAATAAAATATCTTTACTAGGGAAATGATTATAAACGGTACGCTTTGATACTTCAGCTCGTTTTGCTAACGAGTCCATACTTGCCCCTAGAAAGCCTTTTTCTTTAAACTCTTCTTGTGCTGCCGCTAAAATAGCTAAACGTTTTTGTGCTGTTAGCGTTAATGATTTATCCATACAGTTATTAAGGTAATTTAGAATTATACATAAATACTACACGGTTTAGTTTACTTTTCAATATAAATTGGTAAACTGCACCGAGTAGTTTACTTTTCTATATGGATTTTTTTTTATGTCAACGTTTCGTACAATGTTTAGTGGCCAATTAAGGCCACTTGTTCGTGGTTTCTTTCTGTTATCAGCAAGCGCACTGCTTGTGTGTAACTTAACAGGTTGTGAGCAGCAACCGCAGCAAACACATGCAGGTATGCCAGCTGCTGCGGTCTCTGTGTTAAAAATGACAAGCCAATCTGTTCCTTTTAGTATTGAATTACCTGCCACTTTATCGGGTGCCAAAGAAGTCGAAATTCGCGCTCAAGTTTCAGGTATTTTGCAAACAAGAAACTTTAGTGAAGGCGATAAAGTAACTAAAGGTCAGTCTTTATTTAGTTTAGATGCAAGTACATATGCTGCGGATTTAGAAAGAAGTAAAGCCGAATTAAATGCCGCAAAAGTTCGCCTTGAACAAGCGCAACGAGAAGTTAAGCGCATAAAGCCTTTACGTGCTAAAAATGCCATATCACAACGAGAATTAGATAATGCCATTTCTACGGTTGAAATTTACCTTGCCGATGTTAAATCAATGCAAGCCAAGTTAGCACAAGCACAACTTCGATTAGATTATACTAAAGTCAGCTCGCCAGTTACTGGTGTGGTTGGCCGTGAATTAGTGTCAGAGGGCACCTATGTGTCGGGGCCTGAAGTGCTGCTGACTCAGCTGACACAAATTGACCCTATTCGTGTGCGTTTTGGTTTGTCTGAACGTGAACAACTACAAATGCGAAAAGACGAAGCTGCGGGTAAGCTTACTTTGCCTGTTGAAGGACATTGGAAAACCAAAATCAAATTGTTTGATGGCTCAATACATCCACAAATTGGCCAAGTTAACTTCAGCGATATTCGTATCAATAGCAAAACAGGCACTAGCGAACTACAGGCTATTACTCCCAACCCTAATTTCACTTTAAGACCCGGTCAATTTGTACGCATTATATTAGAAGGAGCGGTACGTGAAAATGCTTTTGTAGTGCCACAAAGAGCGGTGTTAGACAATGGATTGGGCAAGTATGTTTATGTTATGACAACAAATGACAAAGGGATAACTGTAGCGTTACCTGCGCCTGTAGTTGTTGGTGAATGGGTCACTAATGTAAAGGGTATCGATAATGGTTGGATCATTCGTGAAGGATTGAAAAGTGGTGATCAAGTGATTATTGATGGTATGGCTCGCATTTTTTTTCCTGGGATGCCAGTGCGTTTAACCGATGATAAATCTACAAATGCTGAAGCACAGCATGAAGGGGTGAATTAATGTTTTCACGTTACTTTATTGATCGGCCAATCTTTGCTTTTGTCATTTCTATTTTTATCGTTTTAGCCGGGCTTGCAGCAATGCGCAGTTTGTCAGTTGCGCAATATCCCGAAATGTCACCCCCTGTTGTTCAAGTTACAGCTCTATACCCTGGCGCTTCTGCTGAAGTACTAGAACAAACGGTAGCGACTCCATTAGAAAATGCTATTACCGGTGTGGAAGGCATGATGTATATGTCTTCAACATCAACCAGTTCAGGTGCAACCACCATCACAGTAACGTTTGAAATCGGCACAGATCCCGATCAAGCATCCGTCAATGTTAATAACCGAGTAAAGCAAGTTGAGGCGCGATTACCAACACAAACGCGTCAGCAAGGAGTAGTGGTAGCCAAAGGCTCTTCAAGTTTTTTACATGTGCATGCGTTTTATTCACCAGATGATAGCCGTGAAGCGCTGTGGACTTCAAATTATGTGACTTTAAATATTCTTGATAAAGTTAAACGTATTCCTGGCACCACTAATGTGCAAATTTTTGGAGCCAAGGATTATGCTATGCGTATTTGGTTACGCCCCGATGTAATGAGCCAGCTTGGTGTAACGGTAGAAGAAATCAGTAATGCAGTACGTGAACAAAACTCGCAATATGCAGCGGGTAAAATTGGTTCAACGCCCACTTCAGTAAGTCCTCAGTCATTGGTTTACAGTGTTAAAGTACAAGGCCGATTAACCAGTGCAAAAGAGTTTGAAGATATTATTATTCGCGCTAATACGGATGGTAGCTCATTGCGTTTGAAAGATATCGCTCGGGTAGAGTTAGGTTCAAAAGACTATAATTTTGATGGTCGTATTAACGGTAAAAAAGCTGTTTTACTAGGAATATTCTTACAACCAGGTGCAAATGCACTTGATGTGGCTGATGAAGTAAATGCAACCATAGCTGAATTAAAAACGCGCTTTCCAACTGGGTTAAAACATATACTGCCTTATGATACAACTCGTTTTGTCAAAGTGTCTATTAGGGAAGTATTGAAAACACTAGCTGAGGCTATGATCTTGGTTTTCTTAGTTGTTTTTATCTTTTTACAAAATTGGCGAGCGACCTTGATCCCGATAATGGCGGTACCGGTATCCTTGTTGGGCACTTTTGCTGGCCTTTATATGTTAGGTTACTCTATTAACACGCTGACCTTATTTGGAATGGTGCTTTCTATCGGCATTGTTGTTGATGATGCTATTGTGGTGCTTGAAAACGTAGAACGCATCATGCACCAAGAAGAGCGCTCTGTTCGTGATGCTGCTATCAAAGCAATGAAAGAGGTAAGTGGTCCGGTAGTTGCCATTGTATTGGTGCTATGTTCAGTGTTTGTGCCTATTGCTTTTTTAGGTGGGTTAACCGGTGAGTTATTCCGTCAGTTTGCTATCACTATTGCTATCTCAGTAAGCTTATCAGGCCTAGTTGCATTAACAATGACACCAGCATTATGTGTGTTGATATTAAAACATGAAGACAAAAAGTCTAATGCTTTTTTTAAGGGTTTTAATCAGCTGTTCAATAAAATAACTGGGCATTATGTTACCGGGGTTAGCTTCTTTCTTCGTCGGGGTTTATTGGCTTTAATGCTGGTTTTAGGCATGGTAGCAATAACAGCAAACATGTGGTTAAACACACCAAGTTCATTGGTGCCAGATGAAGATCAAGGTTTTTATATTTCAGCGGTATTTTTACCAGATGGTGCCTCACTACAAAGAACAACAAAAGTGGTGGACGAGGTGGTTGCGGCTATCAAATCAAATCCTGCCAATGAAAATGTAGTTTCATTTACTGGATTTGATTTCTTAGGTGGCGGTTATAAAAATAATGCTGCAACAATTTTTGTTACTCAAAAACATTGGGATGAAAGAGAAGTAAGCACTCAGCAATTAGTTGGTGAGTTGTTTATGAAAACCGCCAGTATTAACCAAGCATTAGTGTTAGCTTTTAATCCACCAGCTATTCCCGGCTTAGGGAATACCGGCGGGTTTGAGTTTTACTTACAAAACCGTGGTGATGGCGGGGTACAAAGATTAAAACAGAGTATGCAAGCGATGATGGGAGCAGCGCAACAAAGCCCGGTACTTGCTGGCGTGCAATCACTTTGGCGTTCAGATACACCACAATTGTCGGTGAAAATTGACCGTGAACAAGCCCGTGCTATGGGTATACCTATTAATCATGCTTTCAATGCTTTGGCAGGCACATTAGGAACTTATTATTTAAATGACTTTAATAAATTTGGCCGAACTTGGCAGGTGCTTATGTCAGCAGAGCCGGAATTTAGAATGAGCCCTAAAGATATATCTCGTATTTATGTGAAAAGTACCCAAGGTAATATGGTGCCTATTTCTGCTTTTGCAGATATTAGCTACAGTAGTGGCCCTGACAGCTTAGATCGATATAACAACTTGTCAGCCGTAAAGTTAATGGGTAATGCAGCGCAAGGGTACAGCTCAGGCCAAGCCATTGCGGAAATCGAACGTATTGCTAAAGAGGTTTTACCTTCGGATATGAGCTTTGAATGGACAGGTACAGCGTATCAAGAAAAAAGAAGTTCTGGCTCTACAGCATTAGCCTTAGGTTTAGCAGTAATCATGGTGTTTTTGATTTTAGCAGCCCTGTATGAGCGTTGGTCTTTACCCTTGTCAGTATTGCTAGCGTTACCTTTTGGTATTTTTGGGGCATTAGTTGCAGTATGGGTTGCCAAAATGACCAGTGATGTTTATTTTCAAATAGGCTTAGTGACCTTACTAGGGTTAGCAAGCAAAAATGCTATACTGATTGTTGAGTATGCGTTAATGAAAAAACAAGAAGGTTGGACAACCGGTGCGGCCGCGTTAGAAGCTGCGCGTTTGCGATTTAGACCCATCATCATGACATCCCTTGCCTTTATTTTAGGGGTCGTTCCTTTGGTCTTTAGCTCAGGAGCTGGAGCAGGAGCGCGTCACAGTGTTGGTACTGGGGTGATGGGCGGTATGATGGCCGCAACATTCCTCGCGATATTCTTTGTTCCTTTGTTTTTTTATTGGTTAACAGAGCGTAAGGTATCAGAGCTAAGAAACCAGCAAGACATCAATGATGAGATAACAAAACGCAACGGTGTTTAATATAATGAGATTTTTTTATCCATTAATGCTAATTTAGCTGATTAAGATGTAATCAATATTATTCTCGCGATAAAAGCATAGTGATTAATGCAACCGGTATTTTATTGTCCAATTACGCTAAGGTAATAGGGCAAGAAGGTAATTCAATTAATCGTCTATAATAGCTTGTATCAACAGAGATAAAGAAGCGATAAAAAGAGGCTTGTAATGGATACTAATACGCTCTCAAATACAGTTGGTGATGTTTGTGAAGGTGGTTGTGGGTGCGGCTTTGTTCGTTATCAAGTGCGGTCAAAGCCACTGATCACACATTGTTGTCATTGCCGATACTGTCAACGACAAACGGGCTCAGCATTTGCGTTAAATGCCTTGTTTGATGCTGACCAAATTACCATTATTAGTGGCACGGTTGAAACCTTGATCACCCCTTCACCTAGTGGTCGCGGGCAAACAATTGCACGTTGTCCGCAGTGTAAAGTGGCCGTTTGGAGTAACTACTATATGGGGGGAATAAAAGCGCTTATTCGTTTTATTCGGGTGGGTACACTAGATAACCCTGACCAATTTCCTCCCGATGTTCATATTTACACTAGCTCTAAGCAGCCTTGGGTGCAACTTTCATCTAGTAGCCAAGTGTTTGCGCAGTTTTATGACTTCGAAAGCACCTGGACTCCAGCTAATGAAAAACACCGTAAGGCATTGTTAGCACAGGCTTTAGCTTAATACCTTTAATGTTTTTCTGGTGTTTTGCTCTCTTGGTTATTACATGCGCTATTATTGTCATTAACTTGTTGGTGCAACAAAGCGATAAAATTTTCAAGGTTAACAGGGCGACTAAATAGATAGCCTTGAGCCGAGTTGCAGGAGTTTTTGATAAGAAAGTCGAGTTGCTCTTTTAATTCAACACCCTCACCAATAACAGATAAGTTTAAGCTATGTGCCATCACAATCACTGCCCGAACAATAGCTTTATCATCGTTATCAGTGGCAAGATCTTTAATGAAAGATTGATCTATTTTTAGTGAATCTAGTGGTAATTTTTTTAAATAGGTCAAGGAGCTATAGCCGGTGCCAAAATCATCCACCGAGACACTCATACCTATAGCTCTGATTTTGCTTAATAACTTAGTTGCCACGGCATAATCTGCAATCAATACACCCTCAGTTACCTCAATATCTAATAAGCAGGGGTCTATGTTGTAATCTTCGATGCTTGAGAGTAAATAAGAAAATAACTTACTGTCACTAACTTGTGAAGGAGAGAGGTTGATTGATAATTTTATACTGTTATTAACTTCAGTGATTTTTGCTAAAATCTTACAGCTGTTTTTGATGACCCACTCACCAATAATGTTAATCAGCTCTGTTTTCTCGGCGATAGGGATAAACTGATCTGGATTGATCATGCCCTTGCTTGGGTGATTCCAACGAATTAAAGCTTCTGCTTTATGTATTCTTTTAGTGTCTAAATCAATAATAGGTTGAAGAAATAGTTCAAATTCTTCATTCGCTATTGCTTGTCTTAATTCTTGCTCAACTTCACTAAAGTGATGAGAAATGTCTACCATGGCGTTCGAATAAAACTGTAATACATTACCGCATTTTGCTTGGTGTGTGCGGTTTTGTTTGCCATGATATAAGCTTAAGTCAGCAAATTTCATTAGTTGATCGACACTATTGGCATCGACTGGAAAATGTGCGGCACCCACACTAATACTAATTTTAAAACTGTCTAGATTGTTAGTATAGAATGGTTTGTTAATACGCTTAAAAATATGCTCAACAGTGCTTTCACAAAGGGCTTGGTTGTCAATTCTAGTTAAAATAATGGCAAATTCATCGCCACAAATGCGCGCAATAAAGTCTGAATGCTTAACAATACCTTGCATGCGTTGGCTGAATTCGACCAGTAACTTATCGCCTTCATTATGACCATAGAATTCTTTGTGTCGTTTAAATTCGTTGATGTTGACATATAATAAATAAAACGCCTTGTTGGCTTTTATATGCTTCTCTAGTGTTTGGCAAAAGGAAAAACGGTTCGGTAATTGTGTCAGCATATCTTGCAGCGCCAGTTGTTCATTGCGCTGTGTTAAATGTTTAATGGTACTGATGTCGTTGGCAAAGACAATCCAGTGTTCAATTTCGTTGACATTGTTTTTTACTGGATAAAGGGCGATTTTTAGCCACTTTAAGGTGGTTGGTGGATTTATCCAGCACAATTCACCGTCCCAACTGGATTTGGTTGATATAATTCGCTCATATTCGGGTAACTGTGTTTTCATCAGCTCACAAATGATGTTAATTGGTCTTGAGCCCAAGGGAATAACTTTCTTATTACGTTCAAATAAGGTGAGAGCTGCTGTGTTCTCTATCACAGTACTAAAATTTTTGTCTGCAATAACAATGGCAAATTCAGCATTCTGTATCACTTTGGTTAACGCGTTATAGATATTATTTGGCTCAGAAGTGTGTTTTAGAATGGCATGAAGTCGTGTATGCAAATACTCATTTTGTAAATACAAACGATCATTAGATAACAGCAGGTCGCGTGCTAATTGTTTGGTATGTTGAATGTTTTTAAACTCATCACATTGATTACCGACAATCAGTAAGCATTGTTGCTCTTGTTTAATTGCAATGGCTTCTAAATGCAGCTCTGTTTGGTTGCTTGTTATCTCAGTCCAGTATCCTGAGCGAAGTTGACCGTTTTGCGGTTTCTGCCAAATAAGCCGAGCATCGATTAAAAAATCATGTAAAAAAGGAATATTATCGTCAATAATGAAGACTTGTTTGTTAGCCTGAGGAAATAAATCTTTGACCCACGGGCTAGCGCCTTCCAATAACTTAAAGGTACCCGTGTGACTATCAACAACTTCAAGTACCACTTGTTTCATGGCATTAAGCACGTTACTCAGAAGTGAGGTCATTGCTTTCACTCCTTAGTAATAGCTTGGTTAGCGCTTCAAACATCTCATCCACTCGTTCACCTGTTTTTGCGCTGGTAGAAAAATGCAAATCGAATTGGTTTTTATCGTCAATAATCTCGCTATCGTTTAGGTTCCAAGCTTGGTCTAGGTCATTTTTGTTAATAGCTAAAACCGCTGGGCATTGCGTGACTTGGCGCGCTAAGGCGTGTATATCCAGACCTTCAGATAATGACGCTGCGCGCGTTTGGTCAACTACTATAATATAGCCAGCAGCACCCCGTAAATAACGTTCCTGGAAGGCATTGTAGCGATCATTTCCCTCAATATCCCAAATCAACAATTGCACCTGTTCATTCTCAACAGAGACCTTTTTTTTATCAATTTTAACGCCAATGGTGGTTAAGTATTTTTCATTAAAAATACCCTCTACAAATTGTTTTATTAAACTTGTTTTTCCGACGCTAGACGCACCTAACAGGCATATTTTTTTTTGAATCAAGGCGTCACCTCCATTGTTTGACTTGTATTACTTCTTAGTGCCTAGTTAGGTTTGACTCAAATCTGACGAAGCGTCATAAGTAACCTGTTAATTCGGGGCTGAAGTATCTTTATCTATAAATAGCACATTAAACATTACTTTTCTTGAGGTATTATTCAATCCTGAAATGTCAATTTGTCCTAAACCAGAAACATATATATTGTCTTTGCTTAACCCCATAGCCTGTAGAGCCTGAGCGGCATTGTTTGCTCTTTTCATACTCAATTGTTGGTTAGCACTTTTATTGCCAGAGCTATCACTAGTACCAATAATAACTAGCCCAAAACTAATATTTAATGCTTTAGCCACTTGGTCTAATTGCTGTAATTGTTGATATAAACGTTGCAGCGTTAACTGCATTTTTGCAGTGATTTCTTCACTTGCTATAGTAAAATCTAGCTGAATTGCTGATATACGTCCAATAAGATCGTTGAAAAGTTGCCTTTTAAACGCCTTTGTGTGGGTTATTGGCTCAGATGATGTGGTCTGTAATTGTTCAGTGTTTAGGTTTTTTGAGCCACTAAAACCAGAGCTTGAGAGTTGATTGATTAATTGTTCTAATTCACTCAAGGGTAATGCGCCAGAAAGAGTTAAGGTATTTTTGTCCCAACGTGATGATACTTTAGGGTATTGAGTTAGGATTTTTTTAGCTCTAGCCACTATTAACTCTGGTGCTAATGAATAATAATGACGTTCAGTTATGTTGAGCTTTCTATTTGATAAATGAGTGGTTTCAAGCCAGTTTTCTATGGCTATCGCGTCTGGGTCCCGCATTATATCAAGCATGACATTATTATTGGTTACTTTTAGTTGTTTTACCACTATGCCTGGTTGTAAATCAATCTGCATAATTTTCTCTGCTAGTTGGCTGTTTTCAAACCAATGCAAGGTTTGGTAAGTGCTGAAAATGATAACAAATAAAAGTAAAAGCCAAGCAAACCAAGGCTTTTTTTTGTGAGTGGCAAGCGTTTTTTGCTCAGCCAATAAGCATTGCTCTAGCAGAGTACTGGTATTTTCAAATATCAGATTGTTGCC
Source organism: Colwellia sp. KU-HH00111 (assembly GCF_040362745.1). Lineage (NCBI taxonomy): Bacteria > Pseudomonadati > Pseudomonadota > Gammaproteobacteria > Alteromonadales > Colwelliaceae > Colwellia > Colwellia sp. KU-HH00111. The sequence goes on from NZ_BAABWO010000001.1 coordinate 746,490, forward strand.
ATCAAAGTGATTAAGTTCTTCAAAATATAAGCTATGTATATCTTCTAATGTTTGCTGGAGTTGGTCCTTGACCTGTTGCGGGGGCTGACCTATCACTGCGGCAACAACAAGTGCGCTAGGCCCTGCTTTGATCAGTAAGTTAAAGTTATCTGTGCTGACTGACTGTAATTGTTCTTTTAAGCCGTCTTGGTTGGTTGAAAATGAGTCGCCTACAAAATCATTAATGGCGGATAACATCGAAGAAATAAGTTCAGCATCACTGTTGTCATGTTTGTCTAGATTGACGCTATTAAGTAGCAGCCCTGTTTCACGGTGAATTAAGAAGACATGCTCAACCCGATAGATAAAAATTTGTGACGCGGCATATTGCGCAAAGCTCACACCCGCCTGCCTTGCTTTTATTCGCCAAGTTAAGCCTTTTATGGTTAGGCTATTTTCAAGTAGTTGATTGGTTTTTTCCATAAAGTTAGTGAGAAAAGCAGATACGGATTTTCTCACTAAACTGCCTACTAGTGGGTACAATGAACTGACTAAACGTTCACTACTGTGTGTAACTGACTGCTGCACAGCATCTTCAATTATTGGCCTAAGTACTTTGTTTACGGAGCGATCACGTTTTTGTCTATCGTGTAATGCCTCAGTTAAGACATCAGCAACCATGTTTCTAGCTTGTTTTTCAATACTAGCCGTAACATGCTGGCTATCTTTACCCAGTATTAGCGTTCTGACTTGGGCTATCTGTGGATCAGTTTTAACATCATCTGACGATGTTTTTTTAGGCATTATAACTTATCATCTTCCAAATTGGTTGCCATAGTTGCCAGTAGCTTAGCCAGTGTTTTTCGATCGGTTTTCGATGAACTCAGCTCTTTTGATACATCCTCTAAATGCGCTTTTAATTGTTCTAATTGCTCATGGAAGTTACTCGCTAGAGTGTCACTTTCACTGTCGAGAGATTGTTGTAAATGTTTAAAATCTTGCTGCGTGGTGGTTGCAAGCATTTCATGTTCAGAGGCTAAGTCTGAAATATCTTTCGTTAAGTTGGCTTGTTGTTCATCTTGGGTTTTATCAAGAGAAACCATACGTCTATCCATGTTGGTAAACTGTTGCTCAATGGTATTGTTCATTTCATTTAAGCGGTTGGAAAAGTTATGTGCTTGTGTTTTTAAGGCTTGTGTTAACTCAGTGTGCATAGTGTTGAGCTGGGATATTAGCTGTTGCTGTGCCTCACCAAAAATAATGTGTCTAAGTTGTTCAAGCTCTCCCAAGACAGGGGCAGTTTTATCTGATTGTTCCGGTGTATTATTATTTTTTTTCATTGTCCGCATTCCATTTTCATAGACTCATTAGCGATTATTATAAGTATAGTCTAAACTTTCAGATTCGCCTGTATTCATTCCAATTTATGTAGAAAAGCCAATACATTGCGTAAAAATTGATACTCAATGACATTAATGCTGGTTAACCACCACGTTATTTATGCACAACTTTTGCTTTAGCTTCTTCTTTGGCTTGTTCTTTGGCTTTTTTTGGCGATTAGTTTAGGTTTTTGTTATGGACGCTCGATCACTTCACCAAGTAAAACTGGATAAACAAACATTGTATTTATAGGTGTTTTAGGCTTGAATAGTAGCTAAGTTAATCTTTTTTATATATAGGACGAATTATTAGTGGGCAAACACACCTTATGTTTTATCGTATTAATCACAACTGCATTTGCTATTGAAGCTAACACATTTAAGGAAGACGCTGCATTTACTCAATTAAAACAGCTAATCACAGCTAATGAACAAAGCAGTGCCTGGCACTATGCTAAAACACTTGAAGCTGAATATTTAGGCGATGCTGATTTTGATTTTTTATATGGACTCATTGCATTGCGAGTTAATGAAACTGAGCGTGCGGTTTATGCGTTTGAAAGGGTGGTTGCTAATAAACCTAACTGGTTGGATGCACGATATTATCTAGCCAATGGCTACTTTAAAATGAAAAACTATCATGGGGTCATTGACATCGTTAATGCGATTAGTCTAATTGAAAATATTCCTGATAATTTAAAGGCCTCGTTCGCCAAACTTCAAGCAATGTCAGTTAGCCAATTAAACAAACAAGCCGTTTACGTTAATCATTCATTAGCCGCGAAATTAGGCTATGACTCAAATATTAATGCCGGTACCCGAGAAGAGAATATTTTGGCAGAAGATAATATTTTAGGTGAAGATATACTGTTATCAAACGAGAGCCGTGAAAATAGTGACAATTATTTAGCCCTTGATTATCAACTCATTGGTAGTAAAGCGTTAACGCAAACCTCTAAGCTAGTTTTTTCAGGTTTAGGTCAGTTACATGCTTTTGCTAATGAGTCTAATTATAATCGTTTATTGGTTGATGCTCGTGTTAACTATCAAAAAGAGTTTGAAAACTTCACTACCAGTGTTGGGTTGAAGGTCACCCCACTTTGGCTTGATGATAGCTATTATCGCACCCAATTTGGTAGCACTATAGCCATTAATAAACAAATCAATAATCAGTGGTTTGTTTCTACTGAGGCTTATCTTGGAAAAACCAATAATAGTGTTAATGAACAATTAAATACTAGTGACTTATCATTGCAAATGGCTGCGCAGTTCGCTTTGGTAAATTGGCGTCATACGTTATCGTTTGCTGTTTCCCAAGAACAAAGTGAACACCTAGAAAATAGTCATAATGATAAACAAACCAAGGCTATAAATTATTCATCACTTTGGCTGATCAATCCGCAGTGGTTAGCAAGTGTAAATATTGGTTATCAGCATCAAGCCTATCAGGATAAACAACCCTTTTTCTTAGAAACGCGCTCAGATGATATGTGGCTGCTAGGCACCTCAATTCAATATCAGTACTCAAACGTGTGGATTTATCGTATTAGTGCTAATATTCAGGATAAGGATAGCAATATCCCTCTTTTTTCCTATCAACGATCAGATATCAGCTTTTCTGTTAGTATGAGCTTTTAGGAGCAATGCCATGAACAATGTTAACGTGTTAAACGTCAGTTACAGAGCCTACCTTTTAATCATCAGTTTGCTACTAATATCAGCCTTGCAAAACCCTGTTTTTGCTAGTAATGCAGCAGGTAAAACAATTCTTGCCAAAGGAACTGTTGAAGCGGTAAGTCAAGACAGCCAAGAAAAAAGAAAACTTCGTCGTCGCTCAGAAATATTTGAAGTCGATACCATTACAACGGGTGAAAAAAGTAAAGCTCAGTTTAGTATGTCAGATGGTGGTTTGATCACCTTAAAAGAAAACACAGAAATTCTGGTTAGTAATTATAAGTATGATCAAGCAGCAGGTGAAGCCTCGGCAACCCTAGAAGTCGTTACTGGAGGCTTGCGCTCTATTAGTGGCTTGATTAAAAAATCAGGGGGGGATTATCAAGTTAAAACACCTGTGGGGAGTATTGGCATTCGAGGCACACATTTTGCGGTGAATGTCATTGAAGGTGAAACTTTTTTTGCAGTGTATAGCGGTAACATTGATGTTAACCTGAATAATCAGCAAACGCTATCGCTAGGGGTGTCTGAAAACTTTGCTTTTGCCTCGGTAAATGCTCAAGGCGTTGTTACTCCTATGACGCAAGCGCCTGAGGCAATATCACTAGGCTTTTCAAGTAATGATTTTGAAGAAGGTAATTCAGATAACGGTGCTGACGATAGTTTAAATGGTAGCTCAGGTGAAAGTTCAACAGATTCAGCGCAATTTTCAGGATTAACGGTTGAAAACTCATCTGATGGTGCTAATGACAAACAGCAAGTTGAAGATCAAAATGTCAACGAGTCTGAACTTTATAAAGAGTCACAATGGCAAGGCGTGAGTAATTCGCCTATTGCTGAATTATTAGCAGTTCGAACCGGAATAACTACTTACCAAAATGTGACCGATAGCGCAATTAACTCAAGCGCAGGTCAAGTCAGTAATTTCGCTATGAATATGTCTATAGATTTTGATAATGGCTCTGTTCCAAGTGGCTCATTAAGTTTTTCCGATGCTCAGGGTGAATGGTTTGCGGCTTATTCTGGATTGATTAATGTTGACCGGTTGGACTTAGGAATAAACTTTGCCTCACATGGCAATCAAAAAGCACAAGGAAGTATTTTTGCCGGATTTACCAACGGTTTGGATGAAATTACCGGAGGCTTTAATCTGCATGAGATCAATAACCCGTCTGTAACTGCTGATGGTTCTTTTAAAATTAAGCCATAAAATCTGGGGGCCTATAATGCGTTGTACTAGAATTATCACTGTTATTTCCTTACTTTCACTTACCGCATGTGGTGATTCACAGGAAACAACAGCACCTTTGCCAGCTAATACGGTTGTAGAAACGGTTAACGTTAACTTGTCTGGTAATAATGGCACCTCGTTATTGTCGGCACAACAAATCCAAGGGGCTGCAAAGGTTGGTCGCGCTGTGGTTAATAGCCGTTTTGCTAATGCGATTGGTACTTTGCGACATGCAAGCTCAGGCACAAGTGTTCAAGGGTATTTAACATTAGGCGTTACGGCTGCGGACAGTGATGAATTAACCAAAGTCTCTATTTATCTGCCGAGTGTCAATAAAACGCTCACCTTATGCTCAGCTAATTGTGCTGCAAATTATCAAGCAACCATCACAGGGTTCTCTCCTCAATTGGCTGGTGCTCCTGCAGGTGCGTTGCGGATTGAGCTTGTTGTTGAAGATGGTGCTGGCAATAGTGTGGTTGTTGATGCGTTAAATTTAAATTGGCAACCGTTGCAAATTTCAGCAGTCAATGCGACTCGTGAAAATGATGTGATTTCTGTTTCTTGGTCAGGCAATTCAAGCCTGAACCGTTATAATGTATATGCAGCGACACAATCAGGGTTAGATGCATCGAACGCATTAAATCTAGATAATGGTTTTCAACAGCTTGCCATTAATGCTACCTCGGTGCAATTTCCTGATGTTGATCCAAGCAAAGATTATCACATACTAGTTACGGGTATAGACGGTGGTGGTGAAAGTGGCTTATCAAGTCTTTATACACTTCCTCGAGTTGATGGTACCTCCAACCAAGCTCCGAATGCGGTCAACGATAACCTTATCGTTAATGAGGATGAAGTTCTCTCTGTCAATGTTTTGGATAATGATAGCGATCCAGAAGGGCAATTATTGCGTTTTGTTGCACTTGTCAGTGCGCCAGCTAATGGCAAGGTGGTTATTGATGAACAGGGTAACTTAACTTACAACCCAGATATTAATTTCTTCGGTAAAGACAGTTTTAGTTATCAGATTGAAGATAGCGAAGGCGCTTCATCAGAGGCAGTGGTTATCATTGAAGTATTACCTGTCAATGATAACCCCATTGCTATTGCTGATTTTTATGGTGTTGATATCCAAGGCAATTTAGATGCTTCTACAACTAATTTATTAGCCAATGATACAGACATAGATGGCGATGCTTTGACTATTGTTACCGAGCCTGTTGAAGCGCCAGCAATTGGGGTTTTGATCATTAACGCTGATGGTAGTTTTTCTTATCAAACCGATGAAGTTTTAGCTGAGAGTGTGCAATTTGTCTATCAAGTTGTCGATGAAAATGGCGGTACAGCTAATGCAACCGTCACTATTTTAGCCCGAGAAGATATACAAGCGCCAATAGCACAAAATGATGCTTACCAAGTTGATGAAGACAATACACTGGTGATTGACTCAGTCAGCTTAGGGCTCTTGGGCAATGATAGTGATCCAAATAATTTGTCATTTAGCTTAGCTGAAGTGCTAGTCTCAGCGCCTGAACATGGGCAGCTAAATGTATCACTAGATGGTACTTTTACTTATATTCCTGACAGTGATTTTTTTGGTGTTGATCAATTTCAATATCAAATTTATAACGCTGGCGGTGTATTTGTCCCTGCCATGGTGACACTTACAGTTAACCCATTACCTGATGTACCAGTTGCTTTGAATGATAACTTTCAAACATTAGAAGATGCAATATTACAGCTAGATAGCGTAACGGGCTTATTAGCCAACGATGTTGATTTAGACAAGGGAGCTTTGCGGATTAATACCACGCCATTAACTGCGCCACTCAAGGGTAGCTTAATATTAGCTGAAGATGGCAGTTTTACTTATACTCCAGAGGCAGACTTTAATGGTATTGATAGTTTTACTTATCAACTAGTTAGTGAAAATAATTTAACTAGCAGTGCTAATGTCAATATTACCGTTGAGGCCGTTAATGATGCTCCCACAGTGATAAACGATAATGCTGTAGTTGATGAAGACAGTGATGTTATGGTTGATGTGCTAGCAAATGATACTGATAAAGAGGGAGATAACCTGATATTAACCTCTGTTGACATTGAAGAAGGCACTGCGCTAATTGTTAATAATAGTATAAGTGTTACTCCACCAGCAGACTTTTTTGGTGAGCTAAGCATCAACTATAGTGTTGCAGATAATTTTGGTGCAAGTAGTGAGGGGCTGTTAATTGTTACAGTTTCACCAATAAACGATCCACCACTAGCAAATAATGATAGTTATCTTAGTGATGAAGATAAAGTATTGAATGTGTCAGTATCGCACTCACAGCAGTTATTAAGTAATGACATTGACGTTGATGGTGATGTATTAACGGTGAATACCACGCCAATAAGTAATGTCTCAAATGGTAGTTTAACCCTTAATAGCAACGGCTCGTTTGTTTATTCGCCTAGCATTGGCTTCACTGGTGTTGATAGTTTTACCTATCAAATAAGTGATGCTAGTGGTGAAGTGTCACAAGCCAATGTGACACTCACTATTGCGGACTTAAATGATGTGCCAGTTGCGGTTTCAGATAGTTATACCGTGGTTGAAGATAATACACTCACCATAACCAATGTAGCAGCCAATCATTTATTGGTTAATGATACCGACCCTGAAGGTGCGACACTTTCCGTTAATACAACCCCTATTACCGATGTCAGCAACGGCAGTTTAACGTTAAATAATGATGGCTCTTTTGTTTATGTCCCTACTGCCGACTTTAGTGGCATAGATAGCTTTGCTTATCAAATTAGTGATGGTAATGGCGGTAGTGCACAAGCCAATGTCACTATTACTGTTAGCGCGGTCAATGATGCACCTGTTGCATCGCCAGATCTTTACACCCTTAATGAGGACAGTATTTTAAACATTCAGGAAACTGATGCAAATCAGCTATTAAGTAATGACAATGATGCTGATGATGATAGCTTAACGGTGAGTTTAGTCACCAACGTCACTCAAGGCAGTTTAACCCTTAATGGCGATGGCTCGTTTAGTTACACGCCAAATGCTGACTTTAACGGTGCAGATGCGTTTACCTATGAAATTAATGATGGAAATGGCGGCACCGATCAAGCCAGTGTAGATTTGACTATTTTAGCGGTCAATGATGCGCCGGTTGCAGCTAACCAAACCTTTAGCATCAATGAAGATAAAACACATGGCGATGTTGTTGGCACTGTAGTAGTAACAGACAAAGAATCAGATACCCTTAGTTTTGCCTTAACGGCTGGCGATACTAATTTATTTAATATCAATGCCAGTTCTGGTGCAATCACGGTAAACGGGGTTAAACCGCTAGATTATGAAACCAATACGCAACACACTATTACTGTGACTATAACTGATGATGGCACGCCTAGTGCCGAATCAACGGATATTACTGTTACTATCAATGTCAATGATGTCGTTGAGGTGGGTGTTTTTAATGAAGTCGCCAGCTTCGGCCGTCCAGCTATTGGCTTTTTAGAGTTAACCGGAGTAAAAACCAAAGCCAAATTAACTGACTCAGCAACTAAGGGAAGCAAACTATATTTTGTTGGCGAAATAGACAACCTGGATAAGGATATTTACCTCATTGCCTATAATAAAGATGGCACCTTAGATAATAGTTTTGGTAGCGGTGGCAAAGCATCTTTTGATTTTGGTCATGATGAGCACGCCCGTGGCATTGTTGAAGAAGGTGGCAAATTTTACATCACTTTTACCAGTGATAATGGCACCTTTACCGAAGTGTGTTTTATAAAAATCGATGATCATGGTGATTTAATCACTGGCTTTGGCTCAAATGGCATTCGCTGTACCACGGAGCAATCAACCTTAGCGATAAATGATAGCTTTTATAGTAGTGGTGACGTATTCGCTGTCGGCAAAGTACAAGGCAGTGATGATGATCTGTTAATTATACAAATCGATAACGATGGCGTTTTTATTGATCATACTCCTGCAGATACAAATGATTCACCGCATATTATCCGTGATGTCAGTGGTTCAGGGTTAAACGATGAAGGCTTTGCTATATATAGCCCTAAGGGGAATGATATCATGGTGGCCGGGCATGCGATGACTGCTGCTGGTGATACCGATATGTTTGCTTGGTTACTGGATAAGGATGGTGATGCCATTAACAGCTTTAATGGTGGTAATCCTAGGCTTTATGATATCAGTACCACAGACGATAAGGTAAATGCCATTGGCGGTAAAAGAAAAAGTAACTACACGGCACATTTAGTGGGCTCAACCGTTATTGGTGGTAATAAAGAGGCGGCTATTATTGCCATAAATAAAACTGGAGCTTTAGAAACCTCTTTTGGCACTAATGGTATTGCTACCTATGATGTTGATTTAGGCGCTGGAAATGCTGAATTTACTGGCATTGATTATCATGATGAGGAGCTGTATCTCAGTGGCACTTTATTTGATGGACAAAATAAACCCTTTGCTAGCCGTGTTTTTGAAGCTGATGGCGCTATTGATAGCGTCAATTTCGGCGATGCTAATGGTTACCGGAAAATTAGTTATGCCACAGACAATGCCTTCGCGCTAGGCATGAGCCTTGATGGTGATGAAACCATGTGGCTACCAGGGTATGTTGAATCCGGTGCTGATACCAATATGATTATTAGTGCGGTTGATAAAGACGGCACATTGTGTAATAAAGATTGTAAATTTGATTTTTCTGATGGCATGCAAACCTTTACCCATAGTAGCCTTGCCTCAAATGATAACGCTAGTGAAATTATTCAAATTAATGCTGGTGTTCATGCCAATAAATTTTTACTGGCGGCAGTGGCCAATGATGGTACAAATGATCAAGTGGTGCTAACGCGGCTGACGGCGGCAGGGGCACTAGATACCAGTTTTAGTGACGATGGCCATAAACAGATACAAATTGGTACCAGTGCACTGGTTAACGGTTTGTTTGAATTACCTAGTGGCAAATTTATTGTGTATGGTAATGTCACCGAAGGCGCTGATGTTGATGGTTTTATCGCACGCCTTGATAATAATGGGAATTTAGATAGTACCTTTGCTAATAATGGTATTTATACCACAACAGCTATTAGTGCTTCCACCATTGAGTTTAGCCAGGCCGCTATTGATAGTAATGGTAATATTGTTGCTGTCGGGCAAATTGATAACTCCAGCAACAGTTCCTTTATTATCAGGCTTGATGGCTCAGGGCAACTTGATACCAGCTTTAATTCCATTGGTTATCGTATTGGCAGTAATACCGATGAATATTTAAGCTTATTAATCGATAGCAATAACGATATTTATGCTGCCGGTAGTCGCCTTGATACCGACAAGGAAATGCTAATAGTAAAATATGCCAATACAGGCGCTCTTGATACCTCCTTTAGTGGTGATGGCATACTAACGATAGATGTAAATGCATCATCAGATGATTATGCTACTCGCGTACTTTTTGATAGCAGTAATGATCTCTATATCATAGGGAATAATTTTGCGGCTCAGCAACGGGTGAGTGTGGTAAAAATCTCACCTTCAGGGGGGCTTGATACTAGTTTTGATGGTGATGGTGTTGCCAGTTTTATTATGGCTCCGCTGCTGGCAAATGCTGGTGTCACAGATGCGGTTATTGATAATAATGACAATGTTGTGGTGGTTGGTTTTGGCCAATTGTTGGGCACTAATGCTGGTATGATAGGACGAATCAAACCCAACGGCAGCCTTGATACATCTTTTAATCTTTTCGGTTTCTATAGTGTTACCAGTTGTGCCAATACCGCGCAGTTAGAGTCAGTGATCTTGTTAAATAACAGCTCTTTGGTGGTTGCTGGTCAATGTTATATTAATGCTTCTTCCAAAAACAACATTGAATTAAGTCAGTATCAACTCGATTAAATTTTTATAGCAATAAGTGATGATATGAAAGTACAATTTTATGGCGTAAGAGGCTCGGTGCCGACACCGGGTAAACATACCTTGGTATTTGGTGGTAATACCTCTTGTGTCTATGTGTGGTTGCAAAATGGTGATGATATTATTCTTGATGCCGGCACAGGTATTATTGCTTTAGGTGACAGGTTAATTAATGATGCTCGGCCAATTACCATAGTATTAACTCATAACCACTGGGATCATATTCAAGGCTTTCCATATTTTAGGCCAATATTTCAACCAGAGCGAAATATTCTGCTAATCCCTGGTGCTGTAGACTGTGATGATAAAGATATGGTGCTCAGACAAATGTCAGGTTCAAACCACCCTGTTAAGTATGACCAATTACCCGCTAATATATGCGTTAATGAAAGTTTAGCATTGAAAAAGGCGTTTGATATTGGCGGTTTTAATGTTAAAACGCAAGCCTTGAACCATCCTGATGGCGGAACGGCTTATTGTCTCTATGGTGATGATAAAAAACTAGCCTATGTTACCGATAATGAATTAGCACCACCAGACGAGCCAAGGACATCTTGGCAGCAATGGCTTGATTTTATTGATGGAGCAGACATGCTTATTCATGATGCGCAATATACTGAAGCAGATTTGCCATTAAAGCATGGCTGGGGGCATAGTATTTTCACGCAAGTTGCTCAATTAGCTGTGGAAGCTAAGGTGAAATCCTTATTTATCATTAGTCACGATCCTGCTAGAACTGATGAGGAGCTTATTAGTGTTGAGAAAATATTGCAGGAAAAATTTGGTGAAAGCTTACGAGTAAACTGTGCAAGAGAGGGCGTGATTGTTGATTTAGAAAGTATGGATATTAATGGTCAATAAACTGCGCTCGAAAAATTTTTTGGTTGGTTTACTCTTCACCTTTTTAGTGATCGGTATCAATTATATCAAGGTCGATAATGTACAAAAAGTATTTCAACGCATCGAAGGTATTTTATACGACGCTCGCTTGTTATTGACGCTACCAGAGCAACAACGTCAATTTGACGAACACGTTATTATTATTGATATTGACGAAAAAAGTATGCGTGAGCAAGGGCGTTATCCTTGGAGTAGAAGTAAAATTAGTGATTTGGTGGCAAAGTTAATGGACGCAGGTGTTGTCGTTGTTGCCTTTGATATTTTTTTTGCTGAAGCAGAACATAATCCGGTTGATGTCATTCTACAAAAAAATAAACAGCTCAACAGTGACGCACGTACTGAACTACAAAGCTATGCAGATTCAGTCAATTTTGATGAAGAGTTTGCAAAAACTCTGAGCAATGCTGAAGTAGTTCTAGGTTTTTTGTTTGACAATAGTGCACAAACTTCAGGCCAGCTGCCTAAAAATAAAGTGCAGTGGTCAAGCGATACACCCGTATCGTCACAAATTGCTGTATTTGATAATGTACTGGCTAACATACCTGTATTGCAATCTTCAGCCACGGGAGCAGGGTTTATTAACTCAGTTCCAGAAAGTGATGGCTTTATTCGAAAAGCATCATTAGTGCTTAACTATCAGGGCAAGCTTTACCCCTCGTTAGCGTTAGAAGCTGCAAGGGTGTACACCTTGGCTGATACAATTACCACTTCAAGCAAAGTAAGTAAAAATATCAGCTGGTTACAAGGTTTGCGTATTGGTGAAAAATTTATTCCCACCAATGAAAAAGGCCAAATATACATCCCGTATAGGGGGAAAAAACATAGCTTTGATTACATCTCTGCCACCGATGTGTTAAATAACCGCGTTGCGAAACATTTATTAGACGGCGCAGTAGCTTTTGTTGGCACCTCAGCAGTCGGCCTTGCCGATCTACGAACCACTTCTGTTGGTGTGCAATATCCCGGAGTAGAAGTACATGCCAATGTTTTTGAAGGCTTAATTCATCCAGAGATCATTCCGGTTGAGTTAGATACTACCTTGGCAATTATGTTTGCTTTGCTACTGTTTACGGGCATTATCCTTTCTTTATTGATGGTGAAGCAGGGCCCTGGTGCCATACTGGTGTATTGTGTCACCGCTTTTATTTTACACTTAGGTATTAACTGGTATTGCTGGAGTATATTAAAAGTTAGCTTACCTTTATTTCAAATTATCTTGTTGATTATTGTGCTAACTATCTATTATGGAGGCGTTGGTTTTGTTGCTGAAAAGCTAAAGCGAAGAAGCATTAAAAGTATGTTTGATCAATATGTACCTCCTGCTTATATCGATAAATTAATTCAATCGACTAACGGCGTAGCAGTGTTGCCTGAGCGCAAAGACATGTCAGTACTGTTTGCTGATATCAGAAGTTTTACCACTCTTTCTGAGCAATTCACTCCTGAAGAGTTAAGTGAGTTTCTTAATGAGTATTTAACGGGTGCAACTCAGGTGATTTTTGACAATAAAGGCACTATTGATAAATATGTGGGTGATATGATTATGGCGCTATGGAATGCACCATTAGACGATCCTGACCATGCACAAAACGCTGTGGTCAGCGCATTGAAATTAATTGCATTAACCGATGAGTTGACTGAGGTTTTTAAGGAAAGAAATTGGCCGGCAATTCGAGTAGGTATTGGTATTAGTAGTGGTAATATGGTGGTTGGAGATATGGGCTCAACTTACCGAAAAGCATATACAGTTTTGGGTGATGCTGTCAATTTAGGGGCTAGAATTGAGTCATTAACTAAATACTATGGCGTTGATATTTTGGTTTCAAGTCCTACTTATCAGCAAATTAAACATAAAATTACTTGTAGGAAAATTGACAGGATCCGTGTTAAAGGTAAGCATACTGCGGTAGACATCTATCAGCCATTGGCTTTTAAAGCAGACATTAATCAAACCATGGATAACGACTTAATTCTGCATCATCAAGCATTTGAGGCATATTTGGCTGGTGATTGGCAACAAGCGCAGCAATTATTTAAGCAATTACAACAAAGTCAGCATTTTTCTACTAAAATTTATACTATATATAATGAGCGAATAGCTAACTTAAAAGGCATGCAGGATATCGGCAATTGGGATGGAATTTTCAATCATGATAGCAAGTAAATAACTATGAAAATTAAAGCATCACAACAAGCAGCATTTGAGCACTTGCTCGATATTAGTGTTCAAATCAGTAAAGAAAGTAATATCGATATTTTGATGGAGAAAATATTGATGGCTTCGGTAGAAATATCTAATGCCGACGCTGGTTCTATTTATTTAGTTAATCAAAGTAAAGAATTAGAGTTTCGTACGGTCTACAACGACAGTATGGGCTTACATCTTGGTGGCAGCTCCGCTGAAAAAATCACCTTCCCGAGTGTTCCTTTATTTGTTGATGATAAACCAAATCGTACCGCGATAGTTGCTCATGCTGCCAATTCAGGTGAAGTGATTAATATAGAGGATGTGTACGACGCATTGCCTTATGATTTTAGCGCAGCAAGAACCATGGATACTAAAACAGGCTACCGCACTAAATCCATGTTGACCTTTCCACTAAAAGATCATACTGATGACATTGTTGGTGTTATTCAACTGATTAACGCAATGGAAGGCAATGAAATTATAAGCTTTTCTAAACAAGTAGAAAATCAAATATTATCATTTGCTTCGTTAGGGGCTATTGCATTAACCAACAAAGCCTTGATTTTTAATATGGAACAGCTGTTTGAGTCTTTTGCTAAAACGATAGCGGCGGCAATTGATGCAAAATCGCCACACACAGGAGGGCATTGTAAACGTGTACCTGAACTTACACTGATGATTGCAGATGCGGTGCATGATTATGATGAAGGGCCTCTAGCAACGTTCAAACTCTCCGATGAAGAAAGACATCAACTCAATATTGCAGGTTGGTTACATGATTGTGGTAAAATTGCGACGCCAGATCATGTCATTGAAAAGTCAAGAAAACTACAAACCATATTTGATCGTATTCATTATGTCAGCGCAAAATTAGAAATTGCAAGTAGGGACATCGACCTTGCTGTACAGGATGAAATAATTGCCGCGTTAAAACTAGGCAAAACAGTTCAGGTGCAACAGCTTGAGAGAAAAAGAGAGGTGGCTCAAAAGCAATTACAGCTCGACAAAGCTTTTTTGCTCAGAGTGAATATCGGAGGGGAGTTTTTAACTGATGAACAAGCACAGATGATTCATACTATTGCTACACGATATCAGATAACCTTAGATAGTGAGCGGCAAAACGTATTAACAACCAACGAAATTGATAACTTAAGTGTCAAACGAGGCACCTTAAATAACGAAGAACGAAGTATTATTCAAAAGCACATGGATGTAACGTTAAACATTCTTGAGGCATTACCTTTCCCTAAGCATTTAGCGAATGTGGCCGAATATGCCTTAGGACACCATGAAACCATGGATGGCAAAGGGTATCCCAGAGGTTTAGTGAAAGCGCAAATGTCTGTACCAGCAAGGTTAATGGCAATTGCAGATGTTTTTGAAGCACTCTCTGCATCTGATAGACCCTATAAAAGTGCAAAACCAGTCAGTGAGTGTTTAACCATTATGTCTAATATGGTTAAAAATAATCACCTAGACCCTGACTTATTCACCATTTTTGTCCGCTCAAAGGTTTATGAAAAATATATACATAAATTTGCAGACCCTAAACAAATTGATGATTTCAATATCGAAGCGATATTACCAACGACATAGGTTTTGTAGCTAAGATCTATAAGGTCTAAGGATAAATAAACTACAAACCTGTGTAATATTGGCTGTTGGTTGATTGTGGCACTAAGTCATCAAGCGATTGCTGAGCGTTATTTTCTCCCCTGATCAATTGCTCAAAACGCTTTATCAGGTCTAGCTTATCTGGCGATGCTTTATCACCTGCGCCAATATTGGTTAAATCAACCATAAACCCATCAAATAAATCACCTAAATCGTTAATGATATCAGTATTTAAAAATTGATCTTGATTATAGATACTTGGGTAGCCAGCTTTTTGTTTGTCAATGGCAAAACTATCGCCTTTGAGGTTGGTTATGCTGGTAGATTTATCACATGACAACATACAACCATTATCAATGCGTGGCTTTTCACAGCCAACACTTTGTTGGAAAAAGCATTGCCTGCTGGTCATTAACAAAATTGGGTGGTAAATGCTATAAAACAACTTAAAGTGCTCTGCCGATCCTGTGACGCTTGGTCTGACAATGTTACGCATTTGTTGTTTGTTAATTTCATTTGAAATAAAAGCACCACTACAATCAAAGGATTCTTTTAATGCCATTAATGCATATGAGTTAGTGGTATTTAAAAAAGGGCCTGCAATCCACTTTATTCCCAGTTGATAGGCTTCATAAGCAATGCCGGTATTATTAGTGACAATTAAATTAGGTTTAACTTGCTGTAAAATATTTACCGCAACATCATAATCCTTGCCAATTAATACTGAAGGGAACCACGGAATTAATTGAGGGTTTGCTTTAAAAAAGTCGACATATTTTGTACAGCCTCGTTTAAAAGCATCAGGCAATTTAAAGTAAACGTTAGCGTCAGTATGTTTGCTCAAATAGCTATCCGATTGCTCGCAAATGAGTAATGACAACTGTGGACGGTTTTTGTCCAAATCACGTACTTGCGGCTTTGATTGGTGAACAAGTACAGGTAGTTTAACTTCAGGTAATACGGCTTTATTGTTGTGTAATAATGTTGCGAGTTGTTTTTTTAACGCTGTTAACTCACTAAAAGGCAGCGCTAAGCCATGACCGAGTGTTTGGCTGTTGATCTCAATTAAACGAAAATGACTATTATTAAAGCTTTTAAAGCGTTTATTTATAACGTCTGCATCAATACTCGCTTGTTCGCTCTCAACCAATACGCTATTTGATTGTAAAGTCAGTACTTGGCTGTCATGGTTGGTATTTAGCGTGCTAGGGGTTAATAATGTTGCAACAAGTGTTAACGGCTCATTAGCTGTTCCAGAAAAGTGTAGCGATAAGCTGGGCTTTTCAATACTTAAGTGTTTTATTTTATCAAAGACTGTTGCTTTAATGTCTTTATTTTGCTGATGAAGCTTTTGTTCTACTTGATGTATTTGTACCACAGAAATTGCTTGGCTCTTATCAACAGCGTGTTGGGTAGAATTATCACGAGGATTATCAATAAACATTGACTGATTTAAATCGCCTCTCAAAAATGCATTGGAAAAATCGCGATTAAATACTTGGTAAAGACGCTCACCATCTTGGGTTAGCTCACCGGTATTAAGATAACCATCAATTTGTTTACGAAAACTATCAATCACAGTATGCACATAGTTGGCGCCTTTAATTCGCCCTTCAACCTTGAATGAATGAACACCTGCGTCAATTAAAGCAGGTAAATCGAAAAAGGCAGAATTATCTTTAATATTTAAAGGGAAATTATTACCAGAAGGTGTTGTTTGGTATTCTTCTCGGCAGGCTTGGCTGCAGCGGCCTCGGTTGCCAGAGTTACCGACACTTGCAGAGGTTGAATAACATAAGCCAGAAAAAGCAATACACAGTGAACCATGCACAAACACTTCTACTAAGATGTTATGTGCTTGAGCCACCTCAGTGAGTGCGGTGATCTCTCGAAGATTTAATTCTCTTGATAAATTTACCCGTGAAGCCCCTAATTTTTTTAAGAACAATAGTTGCCCTTTATTATGGGTAGTCAGCTGTGTTGATGCGTGAATATCTAAACGGGGAAAGTGCTTTGTGATCAGGTTAAACATCCCAATATCTTGCACTATCACCCCATCTAAAGAGGTGTTGACTAATTTGCTTAATAAAACTGCCAGCGATTTAAACTCGCGCTCTAAGATAACAATATTTAAGGTTAAGAAGATTTTGCATTGGTATTGATGGGCTAATCGAATGACACCAACTAATTCATCAAAAGAAACGTTAGCCGCACGGTTACGGGCATTAAAGGTATCTAGGCCGCAATATACTGCATCAGCACCGGCAATAATCGCCGCTTTGATCGCATCAACATCACCACCAGGGGCTAATAATTCAATTTCAGAACGCATTTTATAACCTATTACTCAGCTCTCAGAGGGAAAACTTTAAAAGGTGGGGATTTTACCCGTATCTTAAGTGAATGAATAGCGATAACTGTTTTAAAGCGAGTCTTTGTTATCAGCCTAAAAGTATTGTGCTTTAGCCAAGTAGGCTTTTTTTAAGTGTTCAATGAGTAGCTTTATTTTTTGTGGTTGATGTCGTGTATAAGGGTAAACTGCATAAATACCGAGCGAGCGGGCTTTATATTGGGTTAACAATGGAATTAAATCACCTTTTTGCAGATCTTCATAAACACTGCAGCGTGGCACATAAACAATACCGTATCCAGCAAGTGCTGCTTTGCGAAGTGCTTGGGAATTGTTAGTGGCAAAATTACCCGATATTTTGATACAAAACTCTTGCTGGTTTTGGGTGAAACGCCAATCATAAGCGCCTTCAGCTTGATAGGTGTAGGCTAAGCAATTGTGCGTACTTAGTTCTTGTGGGTTGTTAGGGGCTTCTTTGTTTTCAAGATACTTAGGCGCACAACAAATAATCCAACTTGATTGAATTAAGGGTTTGGCAATTAAGCTTGAATCACTTAACACGCCGGTTCTAATCGCTAGGTCTTGTCCTTCTTTGACTAAATCAACAAATTCATTTTCTAGGCGAACATCTATTGCTAAATTTGGATGTAATTGGCAAAACTCCGCGATTGCTTCTGCTAACAGTAATTCACCTGAAATGGTTGGCACTGTCATTTTGATGGTGCCGGTCAGCCCATCACTAAAGTTACTAATGGCACTTATGGCATCATTCACTTGGTTATTAATGCCTTTGGCATGCTGATAAAGAATCTCACCGGCTTCTGTTAAACTTAAGCGCCGAGTGGTTCTATATAACAACTGTGTTTCTAAACTTTGTTCAAGTTTTGAAATCTTCTTACTTAAGGCAGCAGGAGAAATATTGGCAAGCTGTGCCGCTTTGTTAAACGATTGTGCGTCTACAATTAAGGCAAACAGGGCAAGTTCACTCGCATTTGGCATCTATTATGCTCTTTTGGGAAATAATAAATTAATTATAGCGCTATTTATTAATAATGTCTTTGCGTATAAATTGAATGTTACCTTGAAATAATAAATTAATTGGCGCTTGTATCTATACTTAACTAAAGCAGCGTAATTGACTCTATGGTGTACCCAAATGACACAACTAAACAGCCAACATCTTCGACAGTATCCTAACAAGCCCAAGCAAGTCTATTTGTTTGGTACCTGTTTGGTTGATAGTTTTTTTCCTGATTCAGGCATGGATGCAATCACCTTACTTGAACAGCAAGGTATTGAGGTGTTATTTCCACAAGGGCAAAGCTGCTGTGGTCAACCGGCCTATAATTCTGGTTATCAAGATGAAGCTAAAGCCGTTGCCTTAGCGCAAGTGCGGCAATTTCCCTTAGATATTCCAATTGTGGTGATATCTGGCTCCTGCGGCGGCATGATGCGTCATCATTATCTTGAACTACTTGATGATGTACCAGAAATAAGCGCATTTTGCGAGCGCATATTTGAGTTTACCGAATTTCTTATTCATGCATTGCATCTAAAACTTACCGATCAAGGACAACCTGAGCGTGTGGCGTTACACACATCTTGCGCCGCAAGACGTGAAATGGGGGTGCATATCACAGGCAACCAGTTACTTGCTCAACTCGATAATGTCGAACTTATCACCCATGATTATGAAAGTGAGTGCTGTGGTTTTGGTGGCACTTTTTCAGTGAAGCACGGTGATATTTCAGCAGCAATGGTCGCAGATAAAACCAAACATTTACTTAATGCTGATGTAGTGCAGTATGTCAGTGCCGATCATGGCTGTATGATGAATATCAACGGCGCATTAGCGTATCAAAAGCAATCCTTACGCGGCGAGCATATTGCGAGTTATTTGTTGCGTAGAACCCAAGCGGATAAGGCGGCTAAATAATGACTGATCAACAGGCTTCGCCTCAACTTGAAGAACAAGAAAGTAAATACGCTAAATCTGCACGAGCGTTTCGAGACAATGTTACCCGTGATCTGGCTAATAGCGAATTGCGCTCAAACTTTCGTGGTGCCATGGATTATTTAATGGACAAGCGCAA
Organism: Colwellia sp. KU-HH00111; assembly: GCF_040362745.1. Classification (NCBI taxonomy): domain Bacteria; kingdom Pseudomonadati; phylum Pseudomonadota; class Gammaproteobacteria; order Alteromonadales; family Colwelliaceae; genus Colwellia; species Colwellia sp. KU-HH00111. The sequence continues at coordinate 765,833 of NZ_BAABWO010000001.1, forward strand.
AGCCGCGTTTTGTGAGGAGACTGAATTAGAAACACTGCGCATTCAGTGCCAACAAATCAAACAACGCTGTTTAGCCAAGCTGCCAATTTTACTTGAACAATTAGAAGACAAGTTAACGCAAAATGGCATTAAGGTGCATTGGGCTGAAACGACGACCCAAGCCAATGAAATCATCGCGCAACTGATCGAAGCCAAAAAAGGTAAGTCAGTGGTTAAAGGTAAATCTATGGTGTCTGAAGAAACGGCACTTAATGATTACCTGGCGCAGCGTCAAGTAGAATGTTTAGAGTCAGACATGGGGGAATATATTGTTCAGTTAGCCAAAGAGCATCCCTCACATATTATCATGCCTGCCATTCATCAAAACAAGCAACAAGTTGCTAAACTTTTTGCTGAAAATATTGAGGGTTTTAACTATAACACGGATGTTGACACCTTAATTCAACAAGGTCGATCGATACTTAGAGACAAGTTTTGCTCTGCTGATGTTGGGCTATCGGGCGTTAATTTTGCTGTCGCAGAAACCGGTACATTATGTTTAGTCGAAAATGAAGGCAATGGCCGTATGTGCACCACAGTACCTGATTTGCATATTGCCATTACAGGGATTGAAAAAGTGGTTGAACATTTAGCTGATGTGCCGCCCTTGTTAAGCTTATTAACGCGCAGTGCGACTGGACAAGCAATTTCGACCTATTTCAATATGATCACTTCACCCCGAAAAGTAGGAGAAAAGGATGGTCCTAAAGAAGTACATTTAGTATTACTTGATAATGGCCGCAGTCAAGCCTTTGCTGATGAAGAGCTAAGGCAAACTTTGCAATGTATTCGCTGTGGTGCCTGTATGAATCATTGCCCTGTTTATACACGTATTGGCGGCCATGCTTATGGCACAGTATATCCGGGTCCCATTGGTAAAATGATTTCACCTCATATGTTAGGGTTAGAAGCCACCAGTGATTTACCAACGGCCTCAAGTTTGTGTGGCGCTTGTGGCGAAGTGTGCCCGGTTAAAATTCCTATCCCAAAACTGTTATTACGATTACGCAAAGAAAGTGTTAAGCCTAAAGATGCTGCTGGTGAGGTGATGAAAGGCCAAGGAGCTGGTCGCTCTGCCACCGAAGCTTTTATTTGGAAGGCTTGGGCGTTAGTGCATAAATCATCATTACTTTATCAGTTGTCAATGTGGTCGCTGACTCGGTTTAGATTTTTAATGCCGAAAAACCTCGGTCCATGGACGCGTGTCAGAACGGCTCCTAAACCTGCGGCAAAGACCCTACATGAACAGCTAAAAAATCGAAAAAGCCAAGCAAGCACTGGGCGAGGATAAGCATATGAAGCATAGTGAAAAACCTAATATTGAGGATATCAGCACCTCAGCTAGAGCGAGTATTTTAGCTAAAATAAAAGCGCAAGTTGTTGGTGCGGATTATGACAAACTGCCTCAAGAAAATGCGTTTGTTTATCCTACCTTAAATAAAACAGAGCAATTGGCACAATTTTACCTGCACTTAGAAGCAAATCATGCGCAAGTCATTAAACTAGCTGAAGCAGATTTAGCGTCAGTGATTTCAGCCGAGCTGAATAAAAGAGCCATTACATCTTTACTTTATGGAAAAAACACCGATTATGCTACGTCGATGGCGTCACTCGCACCGCAGCTGCAATTGCAGGCGTACGATTTTTCGATTGATGATCACAAAGCATCGCTTTTTAATGACTATCCCGCGGCTGTTTCTAGTTCACGTTGTGCTATTTCAGCAACCGGTAGTATAGTTTTATGGCCTGATGAAAATGAGCCGCGTACTTTATCTTTAGTACCGCCAGTGCATTTTGTTATTGTCGATGCCAATACCCTGTACCCAGACTTTCAAAGCTTAATTGAGCAACAGCAGTGGCAAAAAAACTTACCCACTAATGTCGTTTTTATCTCTGGGCCTTCAAAAACGGCTGATATTCAACAAACCTTAGCCTATGGTGCTCATGGCCCAAAAGAGCTGATTGTTTTGCTGTTAAATAGTTAATAAACGTTGTTACGAGAATTGATATGTTAGAACCACATTACCAAGATTTTGCTAAAAAATTAGCGTTATTTTTGCCAAAAGAGCGCATTGTTTCTAGTTATGCTAAACGCCTAGCCTTTGGTGTAGATGCCAGCTTTTATCGGTTAGTACCCAAAATAGTGCTGATGCTAGACTCTGAACATGAAGTAGTAAAGGTATTAAAATTAGCCGCCACTGCTAAGTTGCCGGTAACCTTTAGAGCCGCAGGTACTAGCCTTTCAGGGCAAGCACAGTCGGATTCTATTTTAATTTTGTTAACCACTAGTTGGCGTGATCATGAAATCCTGGCGCTTGGCCTTAAAATTAAACTTGGTCCGGGGGTTATTGGTGCTGATGCTAATAAATACTTATTACCTTATGGACGAAAAATAGGGCCAGATCCGGCTTCAATTAATACTTGTAAAGTGGCAGGTATTGCCGCTAATAATGCCAGTGGCATGTGTTGTGGTGTTGCGCAAAATAGTTATCATACTTTAGATAGTATTAGAGTGGTTTTGCATGACGGTACTGTGTTAGATACTGGCGATGAAAACAGTGTTGCCGCTTTTAAACAATCACACCAGAGCTTACTTGATAACTTAAAAACCTTGGCGATAAATACCGCCTTTGATAAAGAACTCAGTCAATTAATTTCTCATAAATACCGACTAAAAAACACCACGGGTTATGCCATTAACTCGCTCGTTGATTTTAATGATCCTATTGATATTCTTGCCCACTTAATGATTGGCTCTGAGGGTACATTAGGTTTTATTTCATCTATCACCTATAACACTGTAGTAGAGCATAAGTACCGAGCCTCATCGTTAGTGTTTTTTCCAGATATGGAAACCACGTGCCGTGCTGTTACTGCATTAGCAACGGCAAATGTTTCAGCGGTAGAGTTAATGGACAGGCGGGCTTTAGCATCAGTGAGTGATATGAAAGGACTCCCTCCCTTTATTAAAGATCTTGATGAAAATGTTGGTGCTTTACTGATTGAAACACGTGCGTCAAACGCTGAATTGCTAGAGCAACAAGTCATTGAACTTGAAGCTATGTTGGATGCTTTTGAACAAAGTGATTGCATTAAATTCACTGATGTTGCTAATGAATATTCACAACTTTGGGCGATCAGAAAAGGGACCTTTCCAGCAGTTGGCGCGGTTCGTGAAAATGGCACCACGGTTATTATCGAAGATGTTGCTTTTCCGGTAGCGCAACTTGCTAACGGAGTAGCTGACTTAAAGCGTTTATTTGATAAATACCAGTATGATGAAGCGATTATATTTGGTCATGCTTTGGAGGGGAATTTACATTTTGTCTTTACTCAAGACTTTTCAACTCAAGCTGAGGTTGATCGTTATCAGGCGTTTATGGACGATGTTTGCCAACTGGTTGCTGTCGATTACCAGGGCTCACTCAAGGCAGAACATGGCACAGGACGAAATATGGCGCCCTTTGTTGAACTTGAATGGGGCAAACAAGGCCTAGCGTTAATGCAGCAAATAAAGCAATTATTTGATCCGCAAAGCTTACTCAATCCAGGGGTTATTATTAATGATGATGCTCAAGCACATATTAAAAATTTAAAAGCATTACCCGCAGCTGATCCCATTGTCGACAAATGCATAGAATGTGGTTTTTGTGAACCTGTATGTCCGTCTAATGGTTTAAGCTTTACCCCGCGTCAGCGCATTACCACTTATCGAGAAATTAGTCGCCTAAGAAAAACCAATGAAGATCCTAAATTGTTAGCTGAACTGGAAAAAGAGTTTGGCTATTCAGGTATTGATACCTGTGCTGCAACTGGATTATGCGCGCAGCGATGCCCCGTAGGCATTAATACCGGTGACCTTATTCGTGAGCTACGCCATACTCAAAATAAAGGTTACCAAGGCGTATCAAAGGTTATTGCTAACCACTTTAGCAAGGTTGAAAAAGCTACCCGTGTTTCGCTTGCGGTCATGGGTGGCAGTCATCGCTTAATTGGCAGTAGAGCCATGGGGGGAATTACAGGTACCATAAGAAAACTTTCGGCAAATAAAATTCCATTGTGGAGTAAATATTTACCACAAAAAGCCAACTATCAACCTAAAGTGCAAAAACATTTAGTCGCTGACGAAGGCCAAGCACATCAGGCTCGAACGAAAGTGGTTTATATCCCAAGCTGTGCTAGTCGAAGTATGGGGCAATCGATATCGGCAAGCGATCAACGTTCGCTGACAGAGGTCACTTTTGCGTTAATAGAAAAAGCTGGCTTTGATGTGATAAGTCCTGATCTTACCGGTGAATGTTGTGGCATGCCATTTAACAGCAAAGGTATGTTTGAACAAGCTAACCAGAAAAGAAATGCTATGCTTGATAAATTAGCGCAATTAAGTGAGCAAGGAAAATATCCTATTCTTATGGATACTAGCCCATGCAAATCTATGCTGATTGAAAATAAAGAACAAACCAGCCTTTTATCCATTTACGAGCCAGTGGGTTTTGTAGAAGATATTTTGGTGAATCACTTAGATTTTTCCCCCATTGATGAACCTGTGATGCTACATGTAACTTGTACCAGCCAAAAAATGGGCTTAGCGGATAAAATGCAACAACTGGCACAGCGCTGTAGCAGCCAGGTGATAATACCTGAGCATATTCAGTGTTGTGGTTTTGCTGGCGATAAGGGCTTTACTACGCCTGAATTAAATGAAAATGCATTAGCACCATTAAAGAAGCAGGTGCCTAAGGGGTGTGTTAACGGCTATAGTAATAGCAGAACCTGTGAAATTGGTTTATCGCATCATGCAGGCATTGATTATCAATCCATACTGTATTTAGTTGATAAAGCAACAACAGCAAGAGTTTAAGCCGACTTAAAAGAGCATGAATTAATAATAGGGGGTTAAGTGAACATAAATACAAAACTGCAATTGGTTACTATAGTTCCTTTATTACTTGCACTTTCAGCCGTGTTGTTTGTTACTCAAATACAATACCAGTCACTTTCAAAGCAAACAGTGGATGAATATAGACAAAGTGTTATTAAGCATAGAAAAAAAGAGCTACACAATTATGTCAAGCTTGCAGAAGGGGCAACTGAGCATATTTATCGAGATGAAAACTTAGATAAACAAGCGGCGCAAACCTTAGTTAAAGAAACACTTTCAAATATGCGTTTTGGCAAAGATGGCTATTTTTATGCATATGACTTTGAAGGTACTGCGCTGGTATTACCTGGCCAAGAATGGCGCTTGGGTAAAAACTGGTTAGAGCTTGAAGACAGAAATGGGGTAAAGCTGATTCAAGGGCTTATTGAAGGGGCTAAAGCGGGCGGCGGCTATTTAAATTATGTCTTTAATCAACCCTCGAAAGGCGGTGAAGTCGCCAAAAAAATTGGTTATGCTCGCGCGTTAGATGATTGGCAATGGATGATAGGTACAGGTGTTTATATTGATGATATCGACCAAGAAATTGCACACTTAAATGCCTCGATCAGCAAGCATATCCGTAGTACCTTCATTATGACTTTAATCATTGGTGTTGTTGCTGTTATAGCCATCTTTTTTTCTGGTCAGTTTATTCGTTTTAGTGAAAAAAAATTAGCCAATCGAAAATTACGCGAGCTTAATGAACGCATTTTTCAAACCCAAGAAGAAGAATGTAAACGTGTGTCTCGCGAATTGCACGATGGCATTAGTCAAACCATTGCCGCTGCAAGATTTTCTCTCGAAACTGCCCAATTAAAGCAACAAAACAATGATGATTCATCGAAAGAGCTTGATCGCTCAATGCAGTTGATTTGTCAAATTATGGGCGATATTCGCAGTATTTCACACCAGCTACATCCGGGTATATTAGAAGATTTTGGTCTAGGTGCTGCGTTAGAAGAGCTGGGTAGAGACTTTACCCAAAGAACGGGCATTAGTGTTAAGGTAGAGCGGCTTTCCATTCGTAATGTATTATCAACCGAAGTTAAAACCGCTTTATACCGTATTGCGCAAGAATCACTAACCAATATTGAACGACATGCTGATGCATCTGAAATACTTTTAACATTAAAATTAAAGCCGGGTTGGTTGGTACTAAAAATTCGCGATAATGGTCATGGCTTTGATTACCAGCAATACGACTGTGCTGAAAATAATAAAACAGCGGTTTATCATGGCATAGGCTTAAGAAATATGAAGGAACGATTAAATTTTTATCAAGGAGAACTACAAGTACAATCTGAAAAAACTGGCACAACTATATGTGCACGCATTCCACAAGCGCAACTTCGTTACAATGCTAGCACTGCTGGAGAATCGTAACTGAAGAAAGGGGAAAGAACATGATTAGAGTTTTGTTAGTCGACGATCATCCACTATTTCGCGAAGGCTTAAGATATCGTTTAAGCCTAGATCCTGATTTAGATGTGATCGCCGAAGCTGAAAATGGTAAACACGCGTTAGAGCTTATTAACAGTCTCGAACTTGATATTGTCTTAATGGATATTAATATGCCTGAGATGGATGGCATGTATGTACTAGAGTTAATTAAAGAGCAAGATATTGATTGCAAAGTGCTAATGTTAAGTATGCACGATGATAAAGAATATATTTTAGGGGCGATGCGTCATGGCGCTGATGGTTATATTCTAAAAGATGTTCCAGGAAAGGAACTCATTGACGCTATTAAAAAAATCATTGCAGGTAAGCATTATTTCAGCTCAGAAGTCACTGAAATTCTATCAAAAGAGCTGGCTGGAGAGCAGCGGGGCATAGTTACTCGGCGTGAACAATTAGTATTAAGGCTTATTGCTCAAGGGCTTAACAATAAACGCATTGCCCAAGAAATTAATGTTAGCGTACGAACAGTTGAAACCCATAAACGTAATATCAAACAAAAACTGGGTATCGATTCAACTTTAGGGTTAATGCGTTATGCCATAGATTATGGTTTAGATCGCTAGGTCAAGATGTATTAGTTAAGGCAATATAACCGCCTTAACTAATGCCTTTTTCAACTAAAACCTTTTCCAACTAATACATTTACTATTACAGCTTTCGCTATAGTAAGATGTAGCTTATTAAACCTTAAACTTATCAGACACTTGGTTTAATTCATGCGATAAACTCTCAAGCTCTTCAAATTTTTCACGAGACACAGAAGAGCCTTCACCAATTTCTTCAGCTAAGGTCGCAATGCCACTGATACTTTCTGCTACTTGGCTTGCAACCATTGATTGCTCAGACGCCGCTGTTGACACTTGAATATTCATTTCAGTCAATTGTTTAATAGAATCTGACGTTGAATCAATCAATGCGCGGATAGTTGACATGGCATCTGACACCGCAGCTCTTTTGTCAGCTGATTCACCCATATCTTGGATAGTACGTTGCGAGCTGTTTTTCAAGCTATCTAAAATATCTGAAATTTCAATGGTACTTTGTTGAGAACGTTGCGCTAACGTACGCACTTCATCAGCTACTACGGCAAAACCGCGTCCTTGTTCACCCGCACGGGCAGCTTCAATAGCGGCATTTAGTGCTAATAAATTGGTTTGCTCAGAAATGCTTTGTATCACACCTAATACTGAGTTGATTGATTCAACATTACCACCTAATTCTTGAACTGAGTTCTCAACATTTTCTAATAGCGAATTAAGCTCATCCATACGTTGGTTAGATGATTGTACTTGGGTCAGTACATTTTGCATTTCGGTTTCAGCGCTTTCTGCTGAAGTACGAGTCACTTCAGCACTATTGGCAATTTCTGCTGAGGTCGAGGCCATTTCTTCAACCGCAGTAGCCACTTGGGTAGTTTCATGTTTTTGCTGTTCAGAAGACTCTTCCAGTTTGCGTTGTCGTAGGGTTGATTGCTCTGCCATGTCAGACAAGTTTTCACTGGTTTGCTTAATATTACAAACATCACCTGCCAAGGTAGTTAAAAAGCGATTAAAGTTGCTGGCAATTTCATTGAGCACATCAATAGGGCTATCTACTATGGTTTGGGTCAAATCACCTTCACCATTAGCTAATGCTTCCACCGAAGACGAAAGGTTTTTCAGTGCATTGTAAATAACATTAATTGCAAATGTAACAATAAAAGCAACTACTATGGCAACCACCAAAGTGGTGAGTATGCTATTGGTTGTGTTGCTGGTTTGTGCGCTGCTAATATCCTTATCAATGGTTGCAATCACTTTATCAATAGAGTCAATGTAAAAGCCTGTACCCAGCATTAAATTCCATTTATCCACATAGATGGCATAGCTATATTTAGGAGATGCTTCACTTTGGTTAGGCTTTGGAAACCAATAAGTATAAAACTCACCGCCTTGCTTACCTTTTTGCACTAAATCTCTAACAATGTATTGCCCTTTTTTATCTTGAAGATCCCAATAATTTTTGCCTAAACCAGACTGGCTCTTCCCAAGAAGCACCCGTTCACCATCTGCTTTATAGCCAAAAATATAACCAGAGCCATTGTCAAAGCTAATGTTTGAAAGCAAGGCTAAAGCTTCTTCATAGCCTTCAGTACCGGGCTTATCAACTAGAGGCTGTATCATAGATTCTACCGAATCCATGATGGTTTTTAGTCGGGACTTCTCGGTGGCTAATATAGTGTCTTCTGTCAACTTAGTAACATCGCTGCCAAATCCTTTTAACGCGCTAAACTGAAGGAAAATACCCAGTAATGCCACAATTAATAATGGCGCGAATACTAGTGAGTAAATTTGGACTCGAAGCGATTTAAACATACAACTACCTCAGTAAAATGAATTAACTTATTGTTTTATTATAATAAAAGTGACCTAAAAGCAAATTATATGATTGTTTGTTATTTGAGCGTTTAGGTGTCTTCTAATTTATAGTGTAGCTTGTTTTAAGTTGCATGCATTAATAATTATAACTTTTATCTAATGTGGTAGTCCCTACAAACTACCGAGGGTCATCATAGTGGCATGAAATTTTAGATGATAGAGTTAATATTAATGAATGGTTATTGGTATTTTAATTTGATTTTTTGCAACCCGAATCCGACAATTATTACACTAAAGGGTAAAGTGACTGAACCTAATGAGCTATTGATTAATATCCAAATACTTACAGGTGAGTTGCATAATATTTTTTTAGTCTATACTAAATTTATCAAATAGCCCTGTTAGTTGAATGGTTTTTGTTAAAAACTGGTTGACTAAGACAATAAGTGATTAATATGTCAACAAAACCGAATGTATTTGTAAACCTTTCTTGGAAACAGAAGTTAACCATTATTATTGCCATTACGTTATTAGGTTTAGTAACAGTTGCAGGTTCAGCTTTTATCAGCTTAAACAGTGTAATTAGTAGTTTTGAGAAGCAAGGCGCTGCTGTTGATTATAAACAAAACTCTCAAGCACTCACCATTCGTTTGTTGAGGCTGAAATCTTCAGATGCTAATTTCAACGCAGAAAAGATCCCAAGCTTTACCGCTAATCTGGCGTCACTGAAACAACTCGCTGAAACAATGCAACAACAAGCCAATATGCTTGGCTACCAAGACTTGATTAATTACGCCAGTCAATTACAACAGCTCACTATAAAATACATTGATTTAAGACAGCGCTGGTTGAAAAACGGGCGAGTTTTAGGGTTTAACCCTGAAGAAGGTAATCTCGCTAAGCTAAATGAAGCACTGTCTGAGTTGAAAAAAGTGTCATTTTCAATGATAGACGACACAGTAAGTAACTTAGTTTTTAGTCAAGGGAAGTATACAGTTTCAAAAGAGTTAAACTCAGAAGTGGATATTGAAAAATATGTAAGAGAGCTTGAGTTAGTGGTTATTGACATGGATTGGCAGGAAAATATCGTAGGCAAAGTAATTCTCGCTTACCGTCAAGCGTTTGAATCTGCTAGAGGCCTTGTTAAACAAGAAGCTGAGATTGCTTCGGCATTGACATCAATATTGGCTGATTTAACAGCATTGGTTGAAAGTCAGGATGACTTTTTAGAGGAAACAATTATTAAACAAGTGGCTTTAGAAGCAAATGAAACACGTAAAGCTGCAATAAGTATCATTTCTGCCATTGCTATAGTTGTAGGGCTCATTATATTCATTAATTTAGGGCGTTTTTCTAGACAATTGAATAATCAACTAAAACATATGCATATTTTTTTAAAAAGCATTGCTGCAGGTGATTTTGCTAAAGATCTCGCCATTAATACGAATACAAAAGATGAGTTTACCCAGCTGAGAATAACCTCTAATCATATGGTACACGATATTTCCAATGTTATATCTCAAGTTGTTGATGGCAGTAAATTTTTGTTAGTTATTCGAGAGCAATTAGAAAATGAGGTTGAGCAATTAGGAATAACCAGCGAAAACGTTGAGCAAAAAACACAACAGTCAACGGTTGCTACGCAACACATATCAAATGCTGTAAATGATGTAGCCAAACGCTCTGTGGATGTCAGTGAAACGGCTAAAATTGCTTCTCATGCAACAAAAAAAGGGGGAGAAACTATCATTGATTGTGTTTTGTCTATGAAGGATATTGTTGATTTAATCGAAAAAACCCATGAAGAAGTAGCACAATTGTCTCAATCTAACACTAAAATGTTAGGTATTATTGACGTAATTAACAGCTTGGCAGACCAAACAAATTTATTGGCACTAAATGCCGCTATTGAGTCAGCAAGAGCAGGGGAAGCAGGTAGAGGGTTTTCAGTGGTTGCAGATGAAGTTCGCGCCTTAGCGCAAAAAACAGTCAGCGCAACAAGTAGCATAGATGACATTATTCAAGGTTTTAACGCGCAGTCCAGCCGAATGACAAGTTTAATGGAAAAAGGGATTGAGTTAGCGTCATCAGGGCAAGAAAATGCAAATAATGCAAAAGTATCATTTGAGAGTATAGAAGAGTCGATTCAAAAAGTTACTGTTGAAATGGATCAGGTGGTAGTTGCCGTAGATGATATTTCTGAGAATACAAAAGACATCACCAGTCAAATTAAAGAGATTTGCACTCAAAGTGAAGGAACAAAAGAAACACGTTTGGTGATGGCTGAGCATATTCATCAATTATCAGCCCAAGCTGAAATGTTAGGAAAATTAACTGGCCGGTTTAAGTTATTTAAAGGGTAATTGTAATGCACTTACACCTTATAAGACTATTAGACTTGAACTCTGAATGAAACTATATCAAACGTGTTAATCAATTGGTTAGTGTAGAGTTTCACTAGCACATTTTTATTAATGTGCTAGTGAGCCATTGTTTTTAGTTAATCCCCGTAAACCACTGAGGGTAACCATAATGCCACTTCTGGGAATACGATTAACGCCCCTAGGCCAAGTAGCTGTAAAATAATGAAAGGGATAACGCCTTTATAAATATCGGTTAATTTAATTTCGGGTGGGCAAACACCTTTTAAATAGAACAAAGCAAAGCCTACTGGCGGTGTCAAAAACGATGTTTGCAAGGTAAGGGCTATCAGCATCACAAACCACACTAGTACGGGTTGATCTAAACCGCCTACAGCACCAATGCCAAAGTCTAAGGTACTAATAACCGGCGCTAATAAGGGTAATACAATTAAAGTGATCTCTATCCAGTCTAATAAAAAGCCTAATAAAAATACGATACCTAGTATCACTAACAAGATACCAAAGGGGCCAAAGGGCAAGCCAGTTAGCATGCTTGATATAAACTCATCGCCACCTAGTTCACGTAAAACCAATGAAAAAACCGTTGCACCAATAAAAATAGCAAAGATGTAGGCAGTGGTTTTATATGACGCCATTAGTACTTCATGTAGCACCTTAAAATTTAACTTTTTATTTACAGCCGCTAATATTGTAGCACCTAAAGCACCAACGCCACTGGCTTCAGTTGGGGTGGCAATACCAGCAAAAATCGAGCCTAATACTGCAATAATAAGGGTAATTGGGGGGAGTATTGCGCGAATAACTTCTTTGATTACCGTCCAGGTTAATGGTCGACGATCTTCAGGTGCAGGAGCTACTTCCGGTTTAAAGTAAGATAAACCTAAAATATAAGCTAGATAAACAACACCTAACATTAAGCCGGGGAAAACCGCAGCAGTAAATAAATCACCCACAGAAAGTGCTAGTTGATCGGCCATGATCACTAACATAATACTCGGTGGAATTAGAATACCTAAACAGCCAGCACTACAAACAATGCCAGTAGCAAATGTTTTTGAATAATTTTGCTTCATCATCGCAGGAATTGAAAGCAAACCAAGTAACACAACAGAAGCGCCGATAATGCCGGTAGACGCGGCTAAAATAATACCGATTAGTGTAACCGTAATACCTAAGCCACCACGCACTCGACCAAATAGCTCTTGCATCGCCATCATCATGCGCTCAGCAACACCCGATTTATCAAGCATTAAGCCCATAAATATAAACATGGGCAGGGCAACCAGCACCCAGTTTTCCATTAAGGAAAAAATCCGAGAAACCACTAAACCTAATACATTTAAATCAAGGCCGGTAAAGGTATCTAGGTGCATATCTGAGAGATAACCAATACCACCATAGAGTACACCAACACCTGCTAGAACATAAGCAATGGGTATGCCGGTAAACAAAAAGACAATGAAGGTTAAAAACATGCTTATAACGAGAATTTCATTAACATCCATGATTATGACTCCTTCTTAGTTAGGGTAATAATATTTCGGAACATTCGCGCGAGTACCGCCATAGCTAATAAAATGAAACTTGCTGGTATCGCCGATTTAATTAGCCATCTAAATGGCACACCTAATGGTGATGACGAACTTTCACCTAAGGCGTATGAATTAGCGACATAATCAAAACTATTAAATAAAATGACAAAAATGGTGGGGAAAACAAAAACGATCGTGCCAAATATCTCCCATTTCAGCACCGTTTTTGGTTTTAACATTGAGGCTACAACGTCAACTCTCACTTGAGAGTTTGTAATTTCGGCATACGATAAACCGAACATGATACCAATGGCATATAAGTGCCATTGAATTTCTTCAAATATAATAAGGCCATTTTCAAAACCGTAACGCATAGTCACGTTAGCAATAATTACAACGATTAATAACGCTGATGACCAGCAACAAACAGCAGAGACTTTAAGAATAATTGACTCGAAAACGTCTGCTATTTTAAGCATTAGTTGAGCAAAAGCGCTCGTAGGATTGGAAGATGAATCAGTCATACGATTCTCCTAATTCAATAAAAAACCTAGAACCCGAAGGTTCTAGGCTGTGCAAGAATGGGGATTATTGCACGTAAGTAAGTCGTTAACTTAAAGGCTAGGTTTTGGACGAGGTAAGAATGCGTTTGATTCCCATAAGTCGTAGTTTTTACGGAACTCGGCTAGGTCGTCATGAATTTTCTTAAACGCCGGGTCGGCCGCTGATTGCTCAGTGACAACTTCATCCCATTTTGCTTTAAACGTTGTTAGCATTTCAGGAGACCAATACTTATTGATTACGCCATCTTTCACATTATCTTTCATCACAGGTGCTTGAATTGCTTCACCTAATGCAATGGCTTCTAAGGTTGCAGATTTACATAAGTGTTCAATAACTGATTGTTGGCGTTCACTCATTTTCTTCCAAGTATCTTTATTGATAATTAATTCCATTATCGTGGCTTGTTGATGCCAACCTGGGAAGTAGTTATATTTTAGTAACTTCTTCAAACCAATGCGCTTGTCAACAACAGGCATTGAAAATTCAGTGGCATCAATAACCCCTTTTTCAATGGCTGGGAAAATTTCCCCGCCAGGTAAACCAACAGTGCTTACCCCTAATTTTTCCATAACCAGTGCGCCTAAACCAAAGAAGCGCATTTTTAAGCCTTTTAAATCTTCAGGTTTGTTGATTTCATCTTTGAACCAACCTGAGGTTTCTGGGGCTAACACACCACAAACTTGTACTTTGACATTGAGGTTGTTGTTGTCATAAAGTTCTTGGTGTAATTTATTGCCATTGCCATGGTAGAACCAAGCTAAATATTCTGGTGCTTCAGGGCCAAAGGGTACGGCTGAAAATAAGCGTGCTGCTGGAATTTTTCCGCCCCAGTTACCTGCCGTAGCATAGCCTGCTTGAACTTTACCGGTTGAAACGGCATCAAGAATTTCTTTTGGATTGACTAGCTTGTTTGGCTCATAAATTTTCATTTTTAAGCTGTTGCCACTTAATGTCTGCATATTGTCAGACACATATTTAATGGTTGAACCTAAACTCGGAAGTACGGAGTTATAATAAATAGGGGTTTTAAGCAGCATTTTCTTTTCACCCATCGCTGAGCAAGAAAAACTACTAGCAATTAGTGTACTTAATAGTAATAAAGGTAATTTTTTCATAGTATTCTCCAGTGGAATTAGGTGAAAAGTTAAAGCACGTATTTAGCAGTAAATTGAACGTAATCAGAATCGGCACTCGCTTCAGCCATTTCAAAATTACCTACTTCAACACCAAAAGATAATTGCTTAGTCACATTGTTGAATAAATTTACGCCCCAGTGTGTGCGATCTCTGTCACTTACATCATTTTCAGTGTTGCCATAAAATACAGTGCTTCTCATATCGTCTGACCAAAAATGACGGTAAGCAACTAATACTGAAGTAGTTTCTTCAACTTCTTCGCCGACCATATCTAATGAAGAGGTAGCACCAACATAGCGGCCAACCTCACCACCGTGTATTTGGAAGCGGAAGTCATCTTTACCCACGGTTTTAATACGGCCTGAAATGCCGTAACCTAGCGCTGACTGTGATTCGTTGGTTAAACTTTTCAATTGGCGTGCTACTGTAGATACCGCAACATTACCCCAATCACCTTTGAAGGTGTATTTGGCAACAAAGTCAGGTACTGAATCATCTAGCGTTGTTGCACTGCCACGGTAACCACCGTAGGTTTCTGGGTTTTCAATGGCTAACTGCAAGCCACCATTGGTGTATCGAATTTGGCCTTGACGGATAAACGCTGTTGAAACCAGTGGACCACCAAAGTCAACCGCTTCAACGATTGAACTAGTGTTCATAAAGGTTGACCAAGTTTGACCGGCTAAGATGTTTTTATATTTGATAAAAGCATGACGTAAACGCGGGTGAGCTGAGTTAGAAATCACTTCATTACCGCCACCACCGTCAAAATCCATTTCGATAAAACCAGTTACATCACCGTGTTGGTATTTGGTATTGAAACGAGTTTCTCTTGCTGAAATAGCGAAGTTTGATTGGCTGCTATCTAGCACTGTGCCACCGCCAATCCAGTAATCTCTGGCGCCTATAGAGCCGTCGGTATAACGGGCATCGGCTTTAATATAACCGCCAAACGTAATTTTATCTCCCCCTGTCAAATCGATAGTATAACCAGCAAAAGAAGGTGCAGATACCAATGCTGTCAACAGTAAACCGGATTTAATTATAGTTTTCATTTTATTTCCTTTTTAGTTGATATGAGATGGTTAGTGTTTCAAGGAACCATCTTGCTTATTGCGATATCTACCTTATGTAATATTTTGCCCTGAGGTAATCGGCGTATGCGCGTATTTTTTCTACGTGTTTACCCTTAGTTTTTATTTAGAGGCAATTGATTCTTATTATCATTATTGAAATAAGCTATAATAATCAATCTACTGTGTTTTTTTTTGTGGTATTGGTGAATGACGTGATCTAAGCGTTTTGTTTAGGTTAATAAATCAGATAAAATCTGCTTATGATAATTTGTGAATAATAAATAAAGTGTTTTTGGGGAAATATGATTAATCAGCAACGTTGCTTTACGCCCTTTACTGCGAATATTGAGCACTATACGTTGCCCAAGCGGTTTACGTTTCCATTTTGTTACCATCCTCACCCACTTTGTTTAGTTGCAGCTGAGCAGCTGCAGCAGCAATTACAAAGTGATCTGTTACTTGAGCAAAGCCTTGAACAAAATGGCAAAATGTTTGGGGTGTTAGTTGTTAGAAACCAACAAAATGAACTGGGCTATTTAAGTGCTTTTTCGGGGCAACAACTCCCCACTTCACACCAGATTAATTTTGTGCCACCCGTGTTTGAACTTGATGCGAAAACTGACTTTTTTCATGCTGAAAATAAAATTATTAACAGACTTAATCGTGAGTTAGAGGCATTAATCGCTAACCCTGAATTGGCAAAGTATCAGCAATCACTTAGCGTTATGCTAGAGCAACAAGCACAACAGTTATCAAAACACCGAAACCAGATGACACTCAATAGACAAGTTAGAAAAGTGCAGCGCAGCCAAGCAAAAAATAACTTAACTGGGGATGATTTAGCACTACAGCTAAAACAGTTAGCACAACAAAGCGTTGATGATAAAAACCAGCTGCGTGATATAAAAGCTTATTGGGCCGATTTAATTGCTCAAATACAACAGCAGCTAACGGCGTTAACCGATGAAATAGATGAAATTAAGAAAAAGCGTAAACAACGCTCAACCAAACTACAAAAAAAATTGTTTAAGCAGTACCGGCTATTAAATCGCCACGGGGTAGAAAAAGACTTAATTGAGCTGTTTGAACCTACCGCTTATCCTATCCCTCCAGCGGGAGCAGGTGATTGCGCAGCACCTAAATTATTACAATACGCGTTTAAACAACAGTATCAGCCAGTTGCAATGGCCGAATTTTGGTGGGGAAAAGCACCTAAATCTGAAATTCGCCAACATAAAAACTTTTACGGGGCATGTTCGGGTAAATGCCAGCCAATCTTACCTCATATGCTTGACGGTATGGCAATTGATGAAAACCCGCTGCTGCTCAACCCTGCTCAAGGGAAAAATCTTGAGATTGTTTATCAAGACGATGCGATTGTGGTGGTAAATAAGCCCAACGAGTTTTTATCTGTACCGGGTAAAAACATTGAAGACTCGGTTTATGCACGCATTAAACAACAATTTCCAGAGGCCACGGGCTCGCTTATAGTGCACCGATTAGATATGTCGACGTCTGGCTTGATGGTGCTAGCCTTAACTCAACGAGCGCAAAAAAGTTTACAACAACAGTTTATCAAGCGCCAAATAAAAAAACGTTATGTCGCTATTTTAGCTGGCTCAATAGCAAGCGCTTTAGCTGAAAATCAAGGTGAATCGGTAAATGAAATATCAGGTGAGCTCAATTTACCTTTGCGTGGCGATCTTGATGATAGGCCCAGACAACTCGTATGTTTTGAGCATGGTAAGGCATCAAGAACTTACTGGGAAGTTATTGAAACAGTCAATAAGCAAACCCGAATGTACCTCTATCCTGAAACAGGGCGAACCCACCAACTGCGAGTGCATTGTGCGCACCCTAACGGCTTAAATACTCCTATCTTAGGTGATGATTTATATGGTCGACAAGATGCAGAAAATAAAGATCAACGGCTGCATTTACATGCACAACGGTTAATTTTACATCACCCGATAACCAAAGAAGTGATGACTTTTGAAGTAGATGCTGATTTTTAGTCTGCTCAGGAATAAGCAGTCATTAACCGTGTAAAACAGGCGGTTTTCCCCTCTATTAATTTTCATCATTGTGTGGAAATCCACCCATTTTAAACAGTGTAAACAATGCGGCTTTCATTGTAAAAGCTAAATAAATCATTTGTTATTAATGGCTTAGTTAATTGTTTTTGTTTTTAATTAAGTTGGCGTAAACCTTGCGATATAGCTAGTGAGAGTGAAACGAGTTTACCAAAACCGTATTCATTCCTTCAATAAATACTATAACAAGGGGAAAGTACAAATGAGATTCAATAAAGTTATCGCAAAAAAAGCCTGTTTAGTTGGTGCGCTAATCGCAACATCAAGCACAGTATGCGCACAAGATGTGAAAACATCATTTTATGGTTCATTGCGCTTAGGCGTAGATTATGTCGATGCTGGTACAAATGATGATGCTGCCAACGGGCGAGATTATTTAAGTCGCATTGGTGTGAAGTCTTCAGTTGCATTAACCGATTCATTAACCGGTATTGCTAAAGTGGAGTACGGGCTTCGTGGTGATGACAATGTCAACTTTGCACAAAATAATAAACCCGGTTTACGCCAAGTTTTTGTTGGCGTAAAAGGTGATTTTGGTACGGTTACCTATGGCTCGCAAACAATTCTATGGCACAAGTTTGTGCGTGGTGCTTATTTTTCAGATGGCTTAGATTCACTTCGCCAAGGCGCTATTCGTGATGATGACTTTTTACAATGGGAAAAAACTTCAGGAAACTGGCGTTTTGGTGCGGCATTGCAAACTGAAAAGCAAGATGGTGATTCGTTCGACCAATACCAACTTGCCGCACAATACAAAGCAGGCCCGGTGAAACTTCAAGCCGCTTTAGCTGCCGACCAACGTGGTGAAAATACCGGTAACTTATACGGCGTTAGAGCTTGGTATAACGTTTCAGATAAGGTCACGGTTTCGGCATTTTATCATTTAGCCGAAGAAGATTTTGACATTTATGGTGGTAATTCATCAGGCAATGTTAACTTAAAAAGTACCGAAGAGTCGGGTAATGTTGGTAGTGTTACTGCATGTAAAACAGAAGAGCGTTCAACAACCGGCCTTTATGGTAAATGGAAGTCAGGTAAAAACCAAATTCATGCCCGTTATGCAATAAACAGTTGTGATATTAAAGGCGATGTTAGTTCAGTTAAAGTGGAGTATGTTCGTGCTTTATCGAAAAAATTCAAAGTATGGGCAGCTTACGAGCAAATGGACAGTGATGACAGCAGATTACCTTCAACGGGTGAAGATATGTCTGAGTTACAGTTCGGTGCTCGTTTCGATTTTTAATCTTAATTAAAATAAAACAATCATTAAGGCCAGCTTGATATCAGGTGCTGCAATAAAACTATTAGGTTAAGTTGGTCGATAAAACAATTAGGAAAAATTATGTTATTAAATAAAAAATTAATTGGTTTAGCTACAGGTATTTTGTGTTCGTTATCAGCTGTTGCCCACGCCGAGCCCATTGAAATTAAATTCTCACATGTGGTTGCTGAAAACACGCCAAAAGGAAAAATGGCAATTAAATTCAAGGAATTAGTGGCCGAAAAACTACCTGGAAAAGTAACTGTTAGTGTGTTTCCAAACTCTCAGTTATTTGGCGATAATAAAGTATTAGAAGCGATGCAATTAGGTGATGTGCAAATGGCAGCACCATCATTGTCAAAATTTAAAAAGTACACTAAAAAGCTGCAAATATTTGATTTACCTTTCTTGTTTGAAGATATGGCAAGCGTTGAACGTTTCCAAAAAGGGGCGGTTGGTATTAGATTATTACGTTCAATGGAGCGTAAAGGGCTTATCGGTTTAGGTTATTTACATAATGGTATGAAGCAACTGTCTGCTAGCGCGCCTTTGAGAGTGCCTAGTGATGCTAAAGGAAAAAAATTCCGTATTATGTCTTCTGATGTATTAGCAGCACAATTTCAGGCCGTAGATGCGATGCCGGTGAAAAAACCGTTTTCAGAAGTTTTTACTTTATTACAAACTAAAGCTATAGATGGCCAAGAAAATACCTGGTCAAACATCTATTCTAAGAAATTCTTTGAAGTACAAGAGTACATTACCGAAAGTAATCATGGTGTTTTAGATTATATGGTGGTTACCTCAAAAAGTTTTTGGGATAGCCTACCAAAAGCGTTACGCACCGAAGTGAAATCAGCGTTAGATGAAGCCATTGCTTATGGTAATGACATTGCCGCGAAAAAAGCAGAGCAAGATAAGCAGTTAATTATTGACTCTAAACGTTCACAAATAATCAATATTTCACCAGAGCAGCGTCAACAATGGGTAAATGCAATGAAGCCAGTGTGGAAACGTTTTGAACGTAAAATTGGCAAAGATTATCTTGAGGCTGCGGTATCGTCAAATCAGTAATATCAGTTTCTTACTTTGGCTGAGCTTAGTCTAGTCAGCCTTTTTTATTCGTATTATTAGCCAAAAAACAGGGACGTTCAGCTAATTAATTTAGGTTGGTTTTATCATGTTTTCTAAACGATCAAATACCATTGAAGAAAGTTTTGTCAGTTTATTGCTTGTTGCTATGACGTTACTGGTATTTTTTGAGGTTGTTTCCCGTTTTGTATTTAATATAGGTTTTCAATGGCTTGAAGAAGTTACCTTAACCCTAGGAGCATGGTTTGTGCTTTTTGGTGCCTCTTATGGGGTGAAGGTTGGCGCGCATATAGGTGTTGACGCTTTTGTACAGTCTTTGCCAAAAAAAGCACGAAAAACAACCGCTATTGCCGCGGTAGTTTTATGCTTAGCGTATTGTTGTTTGTTTATCAGTGGCAGTTGGACTTACTTAGCCAAAATGTACAGTATCGGTATAACCATGGAAGATGTTCATGTCCCGCAAATGTTGGTTGAACTGTTTGATGACGAAACCTTATGGGAAATATTTCGCATTGACAGTGAAGAGCCATTAATGCCGTTATGGATTGCTCAATCAGTTTTATTGATTGGCTTTGCTTCACTTTTTTACCGCTTTTTTCAACTTCTACTCAAGATTATTTCAGGCAAAGCTGAAGGCTTCAAATTTGCTGATGAAGCAGAAGAGAGTATGCACTTAGTACAAAATGAGTCGTCAGAAAATGACGTACCAGAGAATGAATCGGCTCAAGCAGACGATATTTCAGCGCAAGATACTAAGGAGAAACGCTAATGACTATTGCTACGCTTTTTATCACGTTATTAGGGTGTATGCTGATTGGCATGCCCATTGCGGTAGCGTTAGGTTTCTCAAGTATGGTGACCATACTGTTTTTTTCTAGTGACTCACTTGCCTCTGTTGCCCTTAAAATGTATGAAGCGACCTCAGAGCATTATACTTTGCTAGCGATCCCGTTTTTTATCTTGTCTTCTGCTTTTCTTTCAACCGGTGGTGTGGCTAGACGCATTATTGATTTTGCAGTAGCGAGCGTTGGTCATATTCGCGGTGGTTTAGCGATGGCCTCTGTATTGGCATGTATGCTGTTTGCTGCGGTTTCTGGATCCTCTCCTGCAACGGTTGCGGCGATTGGCTCAATCTGTATTGTCGGTATGGTGCGTGCGGGTTATCCTCAAAGTTTTGCTGCTGGGGTTATTACTAATGCCGGTACTTTAGGTATTTTAATTCCGCCATCTATTGTGATGCTAGTGTATGCAGCGGCCACGGAAGTATCAGCTTCAAGAATGTTTATGGCAGGTTTGATTCCCGGTGTAATGATGGGCAGCATCTTAATGATTGCTATCTACATTGTCGCGCGTGTCAAGAAGCTACCAGCGCAACCGTTTCCGGGTATTAAAGTGTTCTTACGCTCGGCTATTATTGCGATGGGCGGCTTAATGCTAATATTTATTGTCTTAGGTGCTATTTATGGCGGTGTCGCTAGTCCAACGGAAGCCGCAGCAGTAGCTACGGTTTATGCGTATTTGGTTTCGGTATTTGGTTATCGTGATATTGGCCCACTCAAAGCAGTTAAGTGGCGTAATCATAAAGAAGCATTGTTTCAAGCCATTATTAGAAATGTGTCGTTAATGACTTTAGCATTACCGAAAAGCTTTACTGATAAAGAAGTAAGAAAAGTGGTGCTTGATGGCGCTAAAGTAAGCATCATGTTGTTGTTTATTATTGCTAATGCCATGTTGTTTGCTCACGTTTTAACCACCGAGCGTATACCACATATTATTGCTGAAACTATCGTTAGTTGGGGCTTACCTGCATGGGGCTTTTTGATCATCATGAATATTTTGTTGCTGATCGCCGGTAACTTTATGGAACCCTCAGCTATATTGTTAATTATGGCACCGATTTTATTCCCTATTGCCACTCAGTTAGGGATAGATCCTATTCACTTAGGTATTATCATGGTGGTTAATATGGAAATAGGTATGTTAACGCCGCCAGTGGGACTGAATTTATTTGTCACCTCAGGTATTACGGGGCGCAGTATGGGCTGGGTTATCAAAGCATGTTTACCTTGGTTAGGTTTATTGTTAATGTTCTTAATACTCATAACCTATGTACCACAGATATCGTTATTTTTGCCTGAATATATAGATAAACTTAACGGTTACTAGTTCTACCAGCTGTCATTAAAAGCCCTGCACTTGTTGCAGGGTTTTGTTGTTTATCATCTCGCATACAAAGAGGTTTACATGAAGATTCAAAAGATGAAAGCCAAGCGCTACTTTGTGTTGCTGATGTTAATGCTTGGTTTTGTCTTCACCATCAAAATTGTACAGCTAATTGGCTTGCGTATTGCTTATAGCGAGCTAGATAAACAATCAAATAGTCACTTAAATCACTTGATTTTTTACATTGAAAGCACTTTAGGGCGTTTTGAAAAAATACCTGAAGTGTTAGCAAAACATCCCTTATTACAACAAGTACTGCTAAGCTCTAAAGACACTAGCAACCGTGAACGATTGAATGTGCTGCTTGAAGAAATAGGCGGGGTAACTCAAGCATCAGATATTTATTTAATTGATAAAGCTGGGATAACTATCGCTGCCAGTAACTGGCAAAGTGACCGCACTTTTATTGGAATGGACTTTAGTTTTCGGCCATATTTCCAACAAGCGCTGCAAGGCGATTTGGCTCGGTATTACGCTGTAGGGCTCAGTAGCAATAAGCGTGGTTATTACTTTGCTTATCCGGTCAAAAGTAACACTGACGTTGTTGGTGTTATTGCGGTGAAAATAAGCATTGATGAAATTGAGAATCAGCATAAAGAAGCCGTCGGTGAGAATAATTATAACTTTTTAATTGTGGCTCCTGACGATGTGGTTTTTATTTCTGATGAAGAAAAGTGGCGTTTAAAAACTATCGGTGCTTTTGATGAAGCTAAAACCCAACGATTGAAACAATCACCGCGTTATTCAGGTAGAGAAATTCAGGCGCTACCTGTTGAAAAGGTAAAAAGTTCCTATCTAGCGTATGGAATGTCAGGATCCTTGTATAAAGTACATCACCAAGATGATTTTCAACTGGTGTTTGCTCAACAAAAACAAATGTTTGATGTAGGCTGGCGTGTGCATTTATGGACGTCACTGGAAAGCATAGAACAACAAAAATCATTCTTAACGATTATTAGTGCCAGTGGCTATCTACTGCTATTGTTTTTAATATTATTCTCTAAAGAGCGAATGCGTAATGCTAAAAATCAACACAACGCTCGGCTGTTGCTTGAACAAAAAGTAAAAGAGCGCACTGCTGATTTAACCGCAACTAATGCTAAATTATCTGATGAGATAGAACAAAGAAAGCAAACACAAACACAACTTAATGAAACGCAAAATGAGCTTATTCAATCGGCAAAATTAGCGGTTATTGGTAATATGTCGGCCAGTATCAATCATGAAATTAATCAGCCTTTAACTGCATTGCGCAGTTACTCACAAAATGCGTTAAGCTACCTAGAGCGTAATCAACAAGAAAAAGCCAGTAATAATTTACAGCTAATTATCACCCTAGTAGACCGACTTTCTGATATTGTCAGTCAGTTTAAAAACTTTTCTAAAAAAAGTATGGGCGTTGCGGCTCATGTCTGCCTACAAAGTTGTATTGATGAGGCTATCAGCTTGATTAAGCACCAAGCACAAAATGAATTAGTACAGTTAAAACTAAATATCCCTGAGCAAAAGATTTTTATATTAGGCGATGACATTCGCCTAGAGCAAGTGTTGGTCAATTTATTTAACAATGCCATGCAGGCCATGAGTAATGAACAAAATAAGCAACTTTATATTGAACTATATTTAGAAAAGGGTCAGGCAGTTATTTTGATTAGAGATACGGGGCCAGGCATTTTAGAAGGCAACATCAAGAAGATATTTGAACCATTTTTTACCACGAAAGAGCGAATGGGTTTAGGACTTGGGTTATCAATTTCATCACGTATTATTGAATCTATGGAAGGAGATTTATGCGTGCGTAATCATGAAAATGGCGGCGCAGAATTTAAAATTGTGTTACCTAGGTATGAGCAAGCCAATGCGAAACCCCGTTAACCTAGTTACAACACTGAGATGACGATAACTATGACAAATGATAATAATAATTTAGGCACAATTTACGTCATCGATGATGAAGAACATATTTGTTCCGCCATCGAGCAAATGTTAGATCTGCAAGGATTTAGCGTACAAACCTTTACCAGTGCCGAAGTGCTGTTAAATAAAATAGAAATCAATTGGCACGGCATTATTATTAGTGATATCAATATGCCTAAAATTGATGGTCATCAATTGATGAACAAGGTACATAAAATTGATGCTGATATACCGATAATTTTATTAACAGGTTTTGGTGATATCACCATGGCAGTCAATGCCATACGAAAAGGTGCGTATGACTTTATTGAAAAACCTTTTAATAATGAACACCTGCTTGATACCGTCAAGCGAGCCTTAGATAAACGGGCATTAATACTGGAGAATCGCCACTTAAAAAAAGAGCTTGAAAATCATGGTTCACCGGGGCCAAGAATTATTGGACATGCTCCTTCAATCATCCACATGCGTAATTTACTTAATCAAGTGATGGATGCACCTGCTGATATATTGATTGATGGTGAAACCGGTTGTGGTAAAGAATTAGTTGCCCGTTATTTACATGATCACAGTATTCGTAAAAACCATAACTTTGTTGCGCTTAATTGCGGCGCGATACCTGAAAATATTATTGAAAGTGAATTGTTTGGCGCTGAGTCAGGCGCTTATACTGGGGCAGATAAACGCCGGATTGGTAAATTTGAACATGCTAATGGCGGCACCATTTTTTTAGATGAAATTGAAAGCACACCGATGTCATTACAGGTAAAACTACTACGTGTGCTTGAAGAGCGTAAGGTCGTTAGACTCGGCTCTAATCAGAGTATTGAACTTGATATTCGTATTATTGGTGCCACTAAGGTCGACTTACTAGCCTTATGTGACCAAGGTCATTTTCGCCATGATCTCTATTATCGTTTGAACTTAGTTAAAATAGATATTCCACCACTGCGCGAGCGAATTGAGGATATCCCCTTGTTATTTTTGCACTTTGCCAGAATTGCTTCGGCGCGATATCACAGAGAATTAATTCCTTTATCTCAAGAAAACAAAGCACGGTTAATTAGCCATGATTGGCCAGGTAATGTGCGAGAGTTAAGAAATTTAGCAGAGCGCTTTGTATTGTTAGGAGAATATGCCGCGTTTAATATACAAGGCAATAGTGATGATGAAAAAAAACCGACCATGAGTTTACTCGAACGGGTCGAATTTTTTGAGCGCTCTTTGATTGAAGAGGCGCTGAGTAATAACAATGGCAGTATCAAAGGTGCCATGGATGAACTGATGCTAGCGCGTAAAACCTTATACGATAAAATGAAAAAATATGGTTTAGTTCGAAAAGAGTTTCTATCTTAATTTCTATTTTTTCATTTACCCTCCCTTATCCGGATATAAAAAAGCCCATCACGAAGACGGGCTTTTCTTTAAAAAACAAGGAGTAGAATTCTGCTAATCTTTAACTTCTGCATTGTGATAAACGGTTTGAACGTCATCACAATCATCTAACATTGCAATAAACTTCTCAAAATTGGCAACGTCTTCTTCACCTTCAATATCAATATAAGTTTGCGGCACCCAAGTGATTTCTTCTACTTCTAAATCATACTCTGGCATTGAGTTAGCAAATTCAGTTTTAATTTTGAAAAACTCAGTATGGGGGGCATATACCGTAATGATGCCGTCTTCTAATTCAACGTCAGTCACGTCAATATCTGCCATCATAAGGTTTTCTAATACACTCTCATCATCTTCACCTTTAAAAGCAAATACTGCTTGGTGATCAAACATATGTGAGACAGTGCCAGATGAACCTATTTTTGAGTGGGTTTTAGTAAAACATTGACGAACATCTTTAATAGTACGGTTACCGTTATCTGTTAAGCAGTCAATAATAACCATGCAGTTACCTGGTCCAAAACCTTCATAACGTGCTTCTTCAAAATCTTCACCACCAGCCCCAGATGCTTTTTTTATCGCATTTTCAATAACATGTGTGGGTACTTGGTCTTTTTTGGCTTTGTCAATTAAACCACGTAACGCTAAATTACCGTCTGGATCTACTCCGCCATTTTTAGCGCAAACGTAAATTGCTTTACCGTACTTTGAATAAACTTTGGTTTTTGCCCCGGCGGTTTTCGCCATGGATAATTTACGATTTTGGTAAGCTCTGCCCATTATTCAGCTTCTCATTTTGATGATGTTAAAAAATAATGCGCTAGATTCTATCAGGGGGAGTAGGGCGTTGACTAGTGCAAGCCATAAAAATTAAAACATTAATTAGCTCTTTGTTGATTTATTTCAAAAATAAAACACTTGCTTAGTGTAAGCCTTTTTTATACTTTAGATGAAGTACGGATAAGTCTTTCCAGATACAATGAACAATAATAAAAGTTAAAAACAACAAGGAATTAAATCTAATGCAATTTGATGAATACAAAGTAATTTATGTAACCGAAGGTGGGTGTGGCACAATTTTTCTTGGCTCAAGTGGCTTGCCTTTGAAGCGTTTAGAAGCAACACTTAACCAAGAAGCTAGTGAAGGCTGGCAATTGGTGTTTCAAGTGATTGAGCAAAAACGCTTTTGGTTGTTTTGGTCTCGCGAAGCGGTCATATTAACCCTTGGCCGTAGCCGAAATTAGTCGTGTAAATGGCAAGCGTGATTAAAAAAGCTATACTAAAGGCCATTCGTTATTATCAAAAAACGGGTGGCTCGCAAAAGCATTTTGCAATTTCTTGTAACTTTACGCCCACTTGCTCGCATTATACTTATCAAGCGATTGAACGTTTTGGAGTGATGTCAGGCAGTAAATTAGGAATAAAGCGAATTAGGCGATGTAATGAGAGGGATTGTGTTCATATCAAAAATGATCCAGTGCCCATCTCTATCAATAAATGTAGTTGATAATAAAAGCAATTGATAATAATAAAAGGATTTCAATCATGGCATTATTAAAAGACATAACACTAGAGACAGAAACACTAAAAAAAGAAAACCTCCGCTTAGAAGAAAATGAATTGAGAGAGCAGATCGCTTCGCTTTCTATTGAGCAAAAAAGACAATATTACGCCCAAGAAGTCAAACATATGAAAGATCCCGACACTTATGCCGCTCTCAATTGGATTTGTGTTATGGGGTTGCATCATTTCTATTTAGGCAAATGGCAACGAGGTTTAGTTAACTTAACCTTGATGATCATCGGCATTTTGCTTTACTTTTCTGGCACCTTTCCTTTGATTGGTATCGCAGTTGTTGCGTTTGTGTTTGTTATCGAACTCCCACAGTTATTTAATAGCGAACGTATTATTTATCGATATAACAACCAGTTAATGAGAAGTATATTAAAACAATTAAATCCTAACGTTTAAATTAACGATGAGTTGAATAGACGATGAAAAAATTAATTTTTTGTTTTGACGGTACCTGCAATTCCCCAGACGATAGTGAAGAATTTTTTCAAGATAGTAGTATAAGTAATATATTGAAAATACATGCTTATCTAGGCGGAAAACTTAATCCATTAAATGGAATAAACCCTAAATTAAAACACCAACATAGCTTTTACTACAGTGGTGTTGGTACACGAGGAAATTGGCTCAAACGTAAGTTTAATGCCATGTTCTCCCCACCTTATGGTGACATGGATGATATTTTAGATGAAGCCAAAGCCGATTTAACCAAGCATTATGTAAAAGGCGATGAAATCTTTATTTTTGGTTTCAGTCGTGGTGCCGCTATTGCCCGTATGTTTGCTGCGCATTTACCATACAAGGTAAAATTTTTAGGTGTTTTTGATACGGTGGCAGCAACGCGCGGCTCTTTAGATCTCAACCCTGATACCTACCCTGCTAGCGGCATCGTTTTTGAAAATGGCACGCTAGGCGATCATATTGAACAAGCACTGCATTTGTTATCGTTAGACGAAAAGCGCATTTTGTTTCAGCCAACGCTTTTTAATGATGATCCCCGAGTGACAGAAGTTTGGTTTGCCGGAGTGCATTCAGATATCGGCGGAAGTTACTGGTTTGATGGTTTATCAGATATAGCATTGCAATTTATGCTCGAGACAGTTAGTGATAAATTAACGATTTTAACCGTAGATGAAATTGATTATGACGGCCTAAAGATCACCGGAGCTCAAGACGCTATTTGTGTAGATGATCTTAATATTAAGCCATTATGTGATGGTACTTTACATAGTCAAAAACGCACCAAAACCAATTCATCTATGCTGGCACCCAGATTGGTTCGGGTAAATATTAACGACGTAAAGTCTGAGCTTGCTCCAATTATTCACCATAGTGTTGCCACACGATTTAACAAGGTGTGCGGTTATCGTCCTTATGCTTTGCGCGATCTTCATTTCAGAATGCTTGATCAACAAGGAAAGGTCGGGGAATTACAGCATGGTATTGCTAGTTTGAATCTTTAATATTCTTATTGCAACTATTACCATAAATTAACCATGGTCTTATTTTTTCTGTTGAAATATAAGGCCTAGCGTGGTTTGGAGATTAAGCAGCTGTTACAATATTCCTCTATCTTCTCGTTGCTTTTTAGTTCTGGATTACCTAATTATGAATGACCAAACCTCTTCAACCGTCCCCGATATCTCAGTTGTTATTGAGTTTTTAAAAACACTGCAAGATCAAATTTGCCATGCACTAGCAAAAACAGATGGCAATGGCGCTTTCGTTGAAGATAAATGGCAGCGAAAAGAGGGCGGTGGTGGTCGCACGCGAGTTATGACCAATGGTAGTGTAATAGAGCAGGGCGGCGTTAATTTTTCGGTTGTTTCAGGTGATAAATTACCCCCGTCTGCAACAGCTCACAGGCCTGAGCTAGCCGGTCGTACATGGCAAGCGTGTGGCGTTTCTTTGGTGATCCACCCTAAAAACCCTCATATTCCTACGGCGCATGCTAATGTTCGGTTTTTTATTGCAGAAAAACCAGGAGAGCCAGCTGTTTGGTGGTTTGGCGGCGGTTTTGATTTAACGCCATTTTATCCGGTTGATGAAGATGTATTACATTGGCATCAAACCGCGCGCGATTTATCCCTGCCTTTTGGCGAACACGTTTATGCCGACTACAAAAAATGGTGTGATGAATACTTTTACTTAAAACACAGAGATGAAACGCGTGGTGTCGGTGGTTTATTTTTTGATGATTTAAATCAGTGGGATTTTGACCGCTGTTTCGATTACATAAAAGCGGTTGGGCAAGGGTTTATAGATGCCTATATTCCTATTATAAACCGTCGAAAACATGATAAATACAATGAGCAACAACGACAGTTTCAGCTATACCGTCGAGGTCGTTATGTCGAATTTAACTTGGTATTTGATCGTGGTACTTTATTTGGCTTGCAATCTGGCGGCAGAACCGAATCTATTTTGATGTCGATGCCACCATTAGCGCGTTGGGAGTACAATTATCAAGCAGATGAAAACAGTAATGAAGCCAAATTAAACCACTACTTAGTCCCACGAGACTGGCTGACAGAACTGTCTGCTCAATAATTTACTTTATTGACAGTTACCATCACTCCCAAGTAAATGCTGGATAAGTCGGTAATACTAATGGCGCTGTAGAGCCGTTAGCAACATGGTTTTTTGCTTGAGTGATCAGTAACTCGATATCATTTGGTATGCGAGAGCGAAAACTACTCACTTGTTCCCATTTGTCAGTAAATTTAGCTGATGCTTGTTTATCATCGCTCTGCATATATTGCTTCAATAAAGGGCCTACAACGCCGTAAGCCTTTTTTAATCTGATGGCTTGCTGTTGCTCAAAATGATTAATTTCGGTTAAGTAAGTTTGCATTGCAGAGCTTACTTTCATCGGTTGTTTATTGTTTGTAGCAAAGTGAGTGAAATACTCAATATACTCACTTAATGGCACCTTATTAGCGTTAACCCATTTCTTCATTGATGATTTATTTAGTATTTTATTCTCGTTAGCATCTACCACCATCACGGTAGGTGTGCCGTAATAAACGGGTAAACTAAATTGTTGCACTAATTCAAAGCCTTTATCAAAAAATCCAGCATCTACAAATAGCACTTGGTAATGTTCAGTGAGTATTTTTTGCATGTCTGGCGTTGAAAACTGTTGCGCTAAGCTTTTACTGTCATGGCACCATTGTGCGCCAAGTACAAATAATGCGCTTTTATTTTGAGCTTTTGCAGTTGAAAGAGTGTCTGTTATTTGTGCGTTAAGATGTGTTGTAGGAGTAAAAACATACTCGGTTAACACGGACGGTTCTTCCCCCGCATGATGTTTACTATCAGCACAAGCTACAGTTAACAGCGTAAATAAAATAAAGATGAATTTGTTAAACATTGTTTTTTACTCAGTTGAAAAAGAAGTAATTAGTATGTGCTTATGTTAACAGTAAAATACTCGTTAGAGATGACCTACTTTTACTAAAATAATAGTATCTTGCTCTACATACGGAGTATGATGGCTCATATGTGGACTTCTTATCCAAGTTCCGGCGCCGTAACGGCCATGTTCATCAATAAACTCACCCTTAAGCACATAAATCTCTTCACCACCGGCATGAACATGATGTTGAAACTTTTCACCAGCAGGCCAGTGTACTAAAGCAGTTGATTCACCTTTATAGCTATGTAAAGGCATTACTTCTAGATTACCTATACCCGGTAACCATGGAGTTGTATGCGTGTTAACACGGATTTGTTCATTATCTCCACTTTTAAATTGATGTAATTTTACTAACAGCAGACATCCTTCTTTACTGAAAGGACTATGAATAAAACCATCAGGGTTGCGTAGGTAACTTCCCGCAGGGAAGTTACCTGTTTCATCTGAAAAAATGCCTTCTAATACAAATATTTCTTCGCCTAAAGGGTGCCCATGTTCGCGAAATCTCGTATTTTCATCATAACGAACTATGCTAGTTGCATGGCCTCGCTCGGCATCTTCACGCGCTAAAGGCTTTCGAAAAACACCAGCGATTGGACTGGGTTGCCACTCTTGTGAAGCGGTATTAATGACAACTCTCGTATCAAAATTCATATTTAGCATAGTACTTCTCTTAATTAAACCTAATTTAATCTAATTACGGCCAGCCATTACGCCACCATCAATATCCCAAATTGCGCCGGTCACCCAACTTGCTTGTTCAGATAATAAAAATACCACACCATTGGCGATATCTTCAGCTGTTCCTACACGACCGATAGGATGAAAGCTGTTGAACCCTGCTAATACGCTATCAAAGTCACTCTCGTTAATAAAAGATTTATATATGGGCGTTTTAACAACCGCAGGAGCGATAGCATTAACGCGAATATTAAATTCACTTAATTCCATAGCCATATGCTGAGTTAGTGCATGTAA
Source organism: Colwellia sp. KU-HH00111 (assembly GCF_040362745.1). Lineage (NCBI taxonomy): Bacteria > Pseudomonadati > Pseudomonadota > Gammaproteobacteria > Alteromonadales > Colwelliaceae > Colwellia > Colwellia sp. KU-HH00111. Next base: position 797,249 of record NZ_BAABWO010000001.1, read on the forward strand.
ACCTGCTTTAGCCATAGAATAAGCTGAAGAAGGTGTTGCTTTTATTGCTTGCTTCGCCCACATAGAGCCAATATTTACAATATTACCACCTTGGTTGCGGATCATATTTTTAGCAACTGCTTGAGATATTTTAAAGGTTGCTTTATTAAGATCCATATAAATATCATAATCATTATCATCATGTTCAACAAATGCTTTTGGGCTAAAGTAACCGGCGGCATTAACTAAGTAGCCAATATTTTCATCACTTGAATTAATAAAACTAAGTACTTTATTTAAATCGTTTGTTTGATATAAGTCTGCTTGAATACTCGAAATATTGCCATACGCTTTTAACTCATTACATGCGTTAAGTAGTTTGTCTTGCTGTCGCCCAACAATCACTACTTGAACATTTTCTTGTAATAATTTTTTTGCTGTTGCGTAACCCATACCACTAGAGCCACCAATAATTAACGCGATGCCAGATTTATTTAACAGTGTAGTTGATGTAAACATTGTCTATCTCCAATTTACGTTTTATGTTGTGTTTAAGGATGTTTTGCTGTGGTAATATTAAGGGCTAGCAAAATTTAAAAATAGTAAGTACAAATAGGTGCAGTAGGAACTTTTTGGTACATCTTTATGAATTTAAAAGAAAAAATATATTTAAGAAAATCAACGCCTGAGCGTTCTGCACGCATGGTTGAAGCCATTGTAGGTTGTAAGTGGTCTTTAACTATTTACCAATTACTAAAAAGTGATATTACCCGACCAGGAGAAATGGTCAAAAATGTTGAGGGATTAACGACCAAAGTACTTAATACTTGTTTAAAGAAAAATATCGAATTTGGTATTTTAGCCCGACAAAACTTTAATGAAATACCACCACGAGTCGAATATAGTGTTACACCGTTTGGGCGCAAGTTTATTAAAGTTATTGATAGTTTAGAAGCACTACAAAATGAAATTGATGCTGATCGCCCCCAATGTTGACATAACAGTGTGCGTTAGTTAGTTTTTAAAGAACCCACTTCAAGCCAAGTTTGAAAGGTGTGCAGCGTGAAGTGGGTTAAATGCAAATGTTTTATGGTTTACTACTTTTTACTGTTTAATACCTTCGATATAAAGGTTTAATTCAACATTCTTTGAGGCGGGCCCTAAATTCTTTTCAATAGCAAAGTCAGTTAATGCGATATTAGTGGTGCCACTAAAACCAACACGGTAACCACCCCATGGATCTTTACCTTCACCAGTTTTTTGGGCATCAATAGTGATTTTTTTGCTCACTCCGTGCAAGGTCAATGTGCCGGTGATGGCTAATTTACCCTCTCCTTTGTCTGTGACTGAGTCACTTACAAATTTTGCATTAGCAAATTTACTCACATCTAAAAAGTCATCACTTTTCAAATGTTTGTCACGTTCGGCATGATTAGAGTTAACACTGCTAGTATCAATGTTTACTTCAATTTTTGATGCACCAATGTTGTTTGAATCATAACTAAAATTGCCACTAAACTTATCGAATCGGCCTGTCAACCAACTGTAACCTAAGTGCTGTATTTTAAAGTTTATAGAAGCATGCGCGCCTTTAGTGTCAATTACATAGTCAGCAGCATTGGCTGTTGGTATAAACATCGCGGCAGCAAATGCTGATGTTAAGGCTAGTTTAGTTAACTGTTTTTTCATTTGTATTCTCCAATTTTTGGCGTCTGCCAATGATTCTGTTTAAGGTGTTGTCTTTATCAATAAAGTGATGTTTCAATGCGGCTAGTGCATGTAATAGCACAGTTGCAATTAATAAATAGGCAAGCCATTTATGAATAACACCAGCTATGTCTTCTTGGTTTTCAATAATTGAGCCAATAGCTGGTATAGTTATCAATTCGAACACTTCAATGCCTCTACCATCGGCTGTTGAAATTAAATAACCAGTTATCATAATGATGAATACCAACCAATAAAGCAGTGTGTGTGTTATTTTCCCCGCTTTTTGCTCAAGTATAGTATGACTGTCTAAATGGTTAGGCTGAACTTGCTTAGAGCGCCATATCAATCTAACTAGCATTAAAGCAAATAAAGCAATACCAATACTTTTGTGTAACTTAGGTGCAGATGTATACCATTGATGATAGTAACCTAAATCAACCATGTAATAGCCTAGACCAAATAAACCAATAATACTAAATGCACAAATCCAGTGTAAAAAAATACTGATATAGCCATAGTTGTCGCTAGTGTTGTTCAATTATTACGCTCCGTAAACGCTCTTTTTGTTAAAAGCTAAATTGACATGCTTTTTAGATGATGTTGCTAGTTGATGAAAACAGTATGGCAATAGTTTAGTTAAATTAATATTGAAGCTTTATTTATAACTTGTTAAGTTTTACTTAACTAAAATTGTAACAATTCTTCTCATTCACTTAAGTAGACCCAGATAAATGACCTTAGAGCAATTAAAAATGTTGGTAAAAGTGGCTGAATTAGGAAGCCTTAAAGGCGCGAGTGAGGTACTTTATAAAACCCAGCCAGCCATTAGCCAAGGCATAAAGCAGTTAGAGTCGCAATTGGGTTTATCGTTATTTAACCGCCAAGGCTATCGTTTATTATTAACTGATAACGGCCAACAAATATATCAACATGCGCTGAGGTTGCTCAATGAAGCACAACAAATAGAGCAGTTAGCTACTTTTTTAACAAAAGGTAATGAAGCGACGGTTACCTTAGCAATAGAAGCTTCTTATGATTTAAAAAAAATATTACCCGTTCTTGAAATGACCCAAAATGAGTACCCTCACACTCAAATTATTCTAAAGCAAGAATACATTAATGGTGCGTTAGAAGCGATTAAGTCTGACCAAGCTGATTTGGCCCTTACCGCAATAGATAATTTAGCCTTGCACTCAGGTCAATATGAAGCGATTAAACTGTATCAAGGGTATTTATGTAATGTGGTATCACCAAAATTATTAAAGCGCCATGTTGAACTGGCATCAGTGGAAGCGTTAAAAGATGAATATCAAATTGTTGTTCAAGATTCAGGGCAAAGTAGCAAGGGGATAAGCTATAGTGTACAAGCTGGGCAGCGGTGTTGGTATGTTAATGATTTTAGTACCAAGAAAACATTAATTATGAGTGGGATAGGTTGGGGACGATTACCCGACTATATGATTAAGGAAGAACTGCAAAGTAACTTACTTGTTGCTGTTCAGTTGCAAGACTTTGATAGTAATATTGCCCTTAATTATCAAGCAATAAAATTAAAGTCTAAGTTACTTGGGCCTGTAGCTACTAAACTATGGAATAACTTAGCAGCACTAGATAATATTTAAGGAATAATACAGTTCCCATAAAATGTAGGACGGATTTCAGGAGAATGTGCGTCCTGCATTCTCTAATAAGCTACATCCATGTAGCGTAATCCGACATCAAAGCGGGCAATGAATTACCCCCTACAATTGAGAAAACACCATACAATGTAGGGCGGATTTCAGGAGAATGTGCGTCCTGCATTCTCTAATAAGCTACATCCATGTAGCGTAATCCGACGAAAAGCGGGCAATGAATTACCCCCCTACAACTGAAAAAGCGCCGTAAAATGTAGGGCGGATTTCAGGAGAATGTGCGTCCTGCATTCTCTAATAAGCTACATCCATGTAGCGTAATCCGACGAAAAGCGGGCAATGAATTACCCCCTACAACTGAAAAAGCGCCGTAAAATGTAGGGCGGATTTTAGTCCGACAAAAACGGGCAATGAATTACCCCCTACAACTGAAAAAGCACCGTAAAATGTAGGGCGGATTTCAGGAGAATGTGCGTCCTGCATTCTCTAATAAGCTACATCCATGTAGCGTAATCCGACAAAAAAGCGGGCAATGAATTACCCCCTACAACTGAAAAATCGCCGTAAAATGTAGGGCGGAATTCAGGAGAATGTGCGTCCTGCATTCTCTAATAAGCTAAATCCATGTAGCGTATTCCAACAACAAGATTATTTTATGCGTGTTTTTTATTGGTAGGAGTTAATGCTTGCTCAATAGTTGATTGCAACAAGGCAATTTTTTGTTTGTTCTCTTTTTGCTCTGCGGCGAGTTGTTGTTGGGCAGTGAGGAGATCATTGGCTAAATTTAATGCTGTCATCAGCAAAGCTTGTTCTGGGGTAGCAATAGATTTATTGCTATTAGCAACAGCTAAACGCTTGCTTAACTCTTCTGCCGCGCCCAACAAAGCCGTTTCTTGTCCAATAGGGCAAGCAACTTTTAGTTTGCGATCATTTACATTGATTTCAACGGTGCGTTGAGTCATTTAGGTTTTTTCCAAGCGTATTTAATAACATAGCATACAATAGATAGATTTTATTGCAGCGTAACTTGCACTATAACTGTGCTAATTTTGCTATGCAAGCAATTGACCATTTTTCTGTTATTTTTCTCATGCCTTTTAACTGCGTCAATGTTAGGATAACGACATTAGATTTCCTTATAGATAGCGACTCGTTATGACTCAAACCTCAACTCTAGGTAACAAATTAGACTTTGCTAGTGCCCAAGCCACTATTACTACTGAAAATGTACAAGCCCATACCAGTGAAATACAAGGGGTTTTAGCCGGATTGATTTGCGCTGGTTTTCCGTTTGAAGATCAAGGATATTTAGCAATGCTAAATGATTTGTTTAACAACTCAGAGCCTTTTCCTGCAGCCGTGAAAAATATTGTTAAGCAACTATTTAGCGAGCTGTGGACCGATATCTTAGATGACAATTATAGTTTTCAAATGATGCTTCCTGATGACGATGAATCCCTCGTTGAACGTGGACACGCTTTAGGGGTTTGGGTACAAGGGTTTAACCTAGGCTTTGGCTTGCAGCAAAAAGACAAACCGGTGGCGTCAGAAGAAATAAAAGAAGTACTCACTGATTTTGCTGAAATCGCCAATTTGTCTAATGAAATGGAAGAAGATGAAGATACCGAACAAGCTTTTTTTGAAATCAGTGAATACGTGCGTATTTCTGCTTTGTTATGTTTTAGCGAGTTAGGTACATTACCTATTAACGCTGGCGGCAACGATCAAAACGATAGCACCATTCATTAGAGCGAGTTATGACAATATCTAATCAAACCAAAGACAATAGTAACCAGCAAGCCTCAGCGCATGCTAATGGCAAACACTTACCGGGTATTGCCAGTTTATCTACACAAGATTTTAAAGCACATCGTGATAGTTTTTTTGCCAACATGGCTGATAATTCCATTGCATTTTTTGCTGCCGCCACTGAAGTTACTCGCAGTAATGATACAGAGTTTTCTTTTTGCCAAAATAAAAATTTCTACTATTTAAGCGGTTTTAATGAGCCAGACGCCTTATTGGTGTTGCTTAAGCGAGAGCACAGCCAACAAACTATTTTGTTTTCATTACCCAAAGATAAAAACCAAGAAGTTTGGCATGGTAGGCGTGTAGGGCAAGAGCAAGCCTGCAGCGTTTATGGTGTCGATCAGTGCTTTACCTTGGACGAAAAAGATCAGCATATTGCTGAGTACTTAAATGGTATAACGCAGGTATATTTTACCTTTGATGATCAGCCACTCACTCAAACAGTGTTTGCTTGGCTTGCTAAAGTAAGAGCAACTATTCGCCAAGGCACTAAGGCGCCTAGCAAAGTTGTTGATGCTAGCCCAATCATTAATGAATTACGTTTGATTAAAAGCGACAATGAAATTGAAGTAATGCGCCAAGTTAATTATATTTCTTGCTTAGCGCATCAAAGGGCCATGGAAAAAACTCAAGCTGGTTTATATGAATATCAAATAGAAAATGAAATACGCCATGAGTTTACCCGCCATGGCGCACGCTATGCGGCTTATGCCACCATAGTTGCAGGCGGCGATAACGCCAATATTTTACACTATACCGACAATAGTGAGACGCTCAATGATAACGAGTTATTATTGATTGACGCCGGAGGAGAGCTTGCAGGCTATGCAGCTGACATCACCCGTACGTTCCCCGTCAATGGCAAATTTACTGCGCCACAAAAAGCGCTATATCAACTGGTATTAGATAGCAAAAGCAGCGTTATAGAAGCGATTAAGCCGGGTGTTACCTTTGCTAAATTGAACGAAATTGCCAATCAAGAGTTAACAACAGGCTTGTATAATCTCGGTATTTTATCTGGTGATTTAGCAACCTTGATTGCAGAAAAAGCGTGTAAAAAATACTTTATTCACGGCTTAGGTCACTGGTTAGGTTTAGATGTGCATGATGTTGGCGACTATCACATCAACCAAGACAAAGCGCAATTACGTGAGTTTGCCCAGGGTATGGTGTTAACCATAGAGCCCGGCTTATATATGCCACTTGATGATACCGAACTCGATGCTCAGTGGCGTGGAATAGGTATTCGCATTGAAGATAACATTGTAGTGACTGAGCAAGGTTATGAAAATTTAACGGCTGACTGTCCTGAAACCATTAATGACATTGAAGCATTAATGGCTAGATAAGGTCATAGCTGTAAAAATGCTTGTTGAGTAAGAGTATGAAAAATAATAAAAATCATTTTGATGTCGTCATTTCTGGTGGAGGGCTTGCTGGATGTTTACTGGCATTAAGCTTGGCGGACTTAACCAAAGCAGATGGCCGTTTGTTGTCAATTGCCATCGTTGAAGCTACGCAGGACAGCACCGTAACTAGCACACCGCGCTTTGATGATCGAGTGCTTGCATTATCACATGGCAGTGCGGACTACCTAAAAAAAATGGGCGTTTGGCAGTATCTGGCTAATGATGCTTGTGCGATTAAAAAGATAGATATTTCTGATCGTGGTCATTATGGTAAAGCACGTATTGACGCGCAATCACATGGCGTTAGTGCGTTAGGTTATGTGATAGAAATGGCCTTAATTGGAAAGGCGCAATTAAAAGTGCTTGCTAGTAAGCCTAATGTGCAGTGGCTGTGCCCAGATCGTATTATCGATATTAACTGGCAAGCCGAACAAGAAGACAGGGTAGAAATCAAGCTCGACACCGGACAATATGTGCAAGCGAATTTATTGTTAGCGTGCGATGGCGCTAATTCTCCTTGTCGGCAATTAGCTGGGATAACTGTACGTCACAGAAACTATCAGCAAGTGGCACTCATTGCGAATGTTGCTACAGAAAATCCGCATAACAACAAGGCTTTTGAACGCTTTACCGAGTTTGGTCCTTTGGCTATGTTACCCCTTACTAGGGTTAAAAGTCAGTTAAAAGATGAGCTTAGCCATCATCAAAACAGCGATAATCGCTGTTCTTTAGTATGGACGATGACACCAGAGCAAAGTGAGCGGGTTTTAGCATTAAGTGATGATGAATTTAAGCAACAACTTGAACGTGCATTTGGTAGCTGGCTTGGGGTGATCACATTGGTAGGCAAGCGAGCTGCTTATCCGTTAGTTTTATCACAAGCAACCCAGCAAACGTATCATCGAATGGCACTAATCGGTAATGCCGCCCATACTATTCACCCCATTGCTGGCCAAGGCTTTAATTTAGGCCTAAGGGATGTGCAAGTTATGGCAAGTTTATTGAGAGAGAGTTTGCAAGCGGAACGAGACATTGGCAGTTTTAGCCTGCTAAATAGTTATGCACAACAGCGGCAATTAGATCAACAGCAAGTGATAGAGCTTACTGATTCACTAGTGACCTTGTTTTCAAGTGATCTACCGCCTTTGATTGCAGGGCGAAATATAGGCTTAAAAGTTATGAATTATGTCTCTGCGTTAAAAACCCCGTTAGTGAATAAACTAATGGGCTATTGATTTACTGATGTTATTTGTCTGAATAAAGCCCAACCGAATATTAATCTGAACCTAAATAGATCTATTGAAATAGCTTTTAGATGCTATTTTTTGAAAAATAAGAGAAAAAAATGCAAAAATTTGATGTGTTAATCGTTGGTGCTGGCATGGTGGGCTTAACCCTGGCGCTCGCGTTAAGGAAATCAAGTAATTTAACAATTGCCATCGCAGATACTCTAACCATAACAGAGTTAACCGATGAACCCGAAGTACGAGTTAGCGCAATAAATGTTGCTAGTAAAACCCTATTTGAACAATTAGGTGTTTGGCCAGCAATTATCGCCTTGCGCACCCAAGCTTATCAACACATGCATATTTGGGATAAAGCAGGGGGCGGAAAACTAGATTTTACCGCAGACGATATCGACGGGCTCCCTAGAAATGACGATCTAGGTTGGATTATTGAAAATAAAGTTATTCGTAATGCACTATGGCAACAAGCACAGACCGATGAAGGCATCAGCTTTTTTACCTCGCATAAGCTAGCTAATATTGCGGTTGGCGAAAGTGAAGCGTTCGCTAGCTTTGAAATGCCAGCAGCCAATGAAAATACCCCTTCAACTAGTGCTATGCAAACGCCACTTATTGCCAAGCTAGTCGTTGGTGCTGATGGCGCTAATTCTTGGTTACGCAAGCAAATGGATATGGCGATGATCACCCGTGATTACGATCATCATGCCATTGTGGCTACAGTAAAATGCCCACAAGGCCACAAAAACACTGCTTGGCAAGTTTTTTTACCGACAGGGCCTTTGGCTTTTTTACCTGTATTCCCACAAAGCAAAGATATTTGCTCTATTGTTTATTCTACCTCACCAGAAGATGCAAAACGGTTGACCGCACTTTCTGCTGTTGAATTTTCTAAAGAATTAACTGCTGCCAGTGATGGCAAATTAGGTGCTATAGAGTTAATCAGTGAACGTTTCACTTACCCATTAACTATGCGTTTGGCGCAAGACTTTGTCAAAGACCGACTTGTGCTTATTGGCGATGCAGCACATACCATTCACCCCTTAGCAGGGCAAGGAGTGAATTTAGGATTGTTAGATGCTGCAGCACTAGCGCAAACTTTGGTAGAGGCAAAAGATGAGCATAACAAAGACGCACTAGATATTGCTGATGCAAAACGGCTAAAAGCCTTTGCTCGCTATCGTAAAAGCGAAGCGGTTGAGATGATTGCCGCAATGGAAGCCATTAAACAAACGTTTGCAGTACAACAGCCAGGGTTACAATTTCTACGTGGTATTGGTTTGAGTTTGCTCAATCAAGTTAAACCCGTTAAAAAAAGATTAATTGAGCAAGCGTTAGGATTAAAAAGCGACTTGCCCGCATTAGCAACACAAAAAGTGGATTCATAGAAGAAATGCTTGGGATTTAATACTATAGATCTTCGATAAAAGACTTCAAAGATGATCTTAGCCATTAGACCTTAACTACGCAGCTTGAAACTAAAACAAACAATATAAAGCTAACCAAGTAAGCATGCTATGAAAGGGATAAAATTTATTTCAGCTATGTTCTTATAACGCGGTGCCTATTCGATTTATATTTACAATCAGGTTGTTTTAAAAAATTAAATTCTGTTTTATTTGTTAAGTCGGTTTTTTATTTGAATAGGGCGCTGTTTTTTGTTGAGTTAGTCAGTCACTGCGGCTATAATCAATGCAAATTTGATCAGCATCTTCACTTCTTTAGGTATAACTGATGACTAATAAAACTGTACTACATGCAAAACACTTAGCCTCTGGCGCTAAAATGGTTGATTTTCACGGCTGGGAAATGCCAATCAATTATGGCTCTCAAATAGAAGAACATAATGCTGTGCGTGAACAGGCAGGTATGTTTGATGTTTCACACATGACCATTGTTGATGTACAAGGCGCACAAGCAAAAGCGTTTTTGCGCCGTTTAGTTATTAACGATGTAGCAAAATTAACGGTTGCTGGTAAAGCTCTTTACACCGGAATGCTTAATGAAGCAGGTGGCGTGATTGATGACCTGATCATATATTTCTTTTCTGACACTAATTACCGTTTAGTGGTTAACTCAGCCACACGTGAAAAAGATCTTGCTTGGATGAATAAGCAAGCGCAAGATTTTGATATCACCATCACAGAACGTCCTGAATTTGGTATGATTGCTGTACAAGGCCCTGAAGCAAAAGCCAAAGTTGCTAATTTATTAACACCAGCACAAATTGTTGCGGTTGAAGGTATGAAACCATTCTTTGGTGTGCAAGTGGGTGATTTATTTATTGCTACCACAGGCTATACCGGTGAAGAAGGTTACGAAATTATCGTTCCTGATCACGCTGCAGAAGATTTCTGGCAAAAATTAATTGATGCCGGAGTAACCCCTTGTGGTTTAGGTGCTCGTGATACTTTACGTTTAGAAGCGGGTATGAATCTTTACGGTTTAGATATGGACGAAACAGTGTCGCCATTAGCCGCAAACATGGCATGGACGATTAGCTGGGAGCCAGAAGAAAGACAATTTATTGGTCGTGATGTATTAACCGCACAAAAAGCGGCAGGCGATCAACCTAAGCTTGTTGGTTTAGTCCTAACAGAAAAAGGCGTGTTACGTTCACACCAAGTGGTAGTAACAGAATTTGGTAACGGCGAAATCACCTCGGGGACTTTCTCACCCACATTAGGCCATAGTGTTGCACTAGCACGCGTGCCAAGAAGTGTAAAAGTGGGCGATGTAGTTGAAGTTGAAATGCGTAAAAAATTGGTGAAAGTACAAGTCACCAAACCTAGCTTTGTGCGTAACGGTAAGAAAGTATTTTAATACGCAATTGATTGAAAATACCCGCAGATGTTCTATATTAACGGAACACTGAATTTAATAACAAATTAAAAATTTAACACATAGGAAAACTAAAATGAGCAACATTCCTTCAGAATTAAAATATGCAACTTCTCATGAGTGGGTTCGCAACGAAGGTGACGGTATTGTTACTGTAGGTATTACCGAGCATGCGCAAGATCTTTTAGGCGATATGGTATTTGTTGAACTACCTGATGTAGACGATGAAGTTAGCACTGGTGATGACATTTGTGTTGCTGAATCAGTTAAAGCTGCCTCAGATATTTATGCGCCAGTATCGGGTAAAATTATTGAAGTAAATGAAGAGCTTGAAGACTCACCAGAATTAGTTAACTCTGACGCTTTTGGTGAAGGTTGGTTGTTCAAAATACAAATGGAAGATGCGAATGAGTTAGACAACTTACTAGATGCTGAAGGCTACGCAAACTCTATTGAAGAATAGGCTACTGTCTGTAGCATATGCTTCGGTGCTAACTTGCTAGCGTTTGTGGTTACATCACTTTTCCCCTTAAGTGGTGATAATCTCATCCGCTAGCGTTTTATTAAAGGTTAGCTATTTTCCAAGAACAAATCATCAATGATTAAGCCACTAACTCAATGTTTGCGGCTTTCTTTTTATTTGTAAAACTATTTAAGTGAAACTGTTATGACTGCTCAATCACCTGCTAACTCGCTGGCCGCTATGTCGTTAGCACAACTAGAACAAACCCAAGACTTTATCCGTCGCCATATTGGTCCTAGTGAATCACAAACTCAAACCATGCTTAATGACATTGGTAGTGAATCAATGGATGCGCTTATTGATGAAATAGTCCCGAGCGACATACGTTTAGATAGTTTGCCTGCCATTGGTGATAGCAAAACAGAAGTGCAAGCGCTTGCCGACTTAAAAGTTGTTGCAAACTTAAATAAAGTTAACACCACTTATATAGGTTTAGGCTATTACGGCACATTAACCCCCAATGTTATTTTACGTAATGTTTTAGAAAACCCCGGCTGGTATACGGCTTATACGCCATATCAACCTGAAATTGCCCAAGGCCGTTTAGAATCATTGCTTAATTATCAGCAAATGTGTATTGACCTAACGGGTTTACCGCTTGCGAGTGCGTCATTATTAGATGAAGGTACCGCAGCGGCAGAAGCCATGGCATTAGCAAAACGGGTGTCAAAAAATAAAAAATCAAACTTATTCTTTATTGCCAATGACGTTTTTCCGCAAACCATTGACCTAGTTAAACAACGTGCAGAAATGTTTGATTTTGACATTGTGGTAGCGCCAGCCAATGAAGCCGCTGATCATGATATCTTTGGCGCACTTCTCCAATACCCAAGTGCCACAGGTGAAGTTACAGATATTAGCGATCTGATTGCTAATATTCATGCAAAAAAAGGCATTGTTGCTGTTGCTGCCGATATCATGAGTTTAGTTATGCTTAAATCACCAGGCGAATTAGGCGCTGATGCGGTTATTGGCTCAAGCCAACGCTTTGGTGTGCCAATGGGCTACGGTGGTCCTCATGCAGCATTTTTCACCACCAGTGATAAATACAAGCGCTCACTACCGGGCAGAATTATAGGTGTATCTAAAGATACCCGTGGTAACAATGCACTGCGTATGGCAATGCAAACACGCGAACAACATATTCGTCGTGAAAAAGCCAACTCAAACATTTGTACAGCACAAGTATTATTAGCCAACATGGCAGCGTTCTACGCGGTTTATCATGGCCCTCAAGGCTTGAAAACTATTGCCAACCGCATTCATCGTTTTACTGATATTTTGTGTTTAGGTACGGCAACTAAAGGCTTAACGGCTATTCACGCAAATTACTTTGATACCTTAACCTTTAATGTTGCTTCTCTTGAAGGTAACAGCAAAGCAGAGATTGTTGCGCGTGCTTTAGCAGCCAGTATTAATTTACGTACCGATGTTGATGGTCAAATCAGTGTTTCTCTGGATGAAACAACTACCCGTGCTGATGTTGCTAACTTATTTGACGTATTACTCGGTGAAGGACACGGCTTAGACGTTGCTGTCCTTGATGATAAAATTGTTGAATGTGGTCACTCTTCAATTCCAGCGTCGTTAGTACGTGATTCAGAGATATTAACCCACCCCGTATTTAATTCGTATCACAGCGAAACGGAAATGTTGCGTTATATTAAGCGTCTTGAAAACAAAGATTTAGCATTAAATCATTCAATGATTTCACTTGGCTCTTGTACCATGAAGCTAAACGCTACGGCACAAATGTTACCGGTAAGCTGGCCTGAATTTGCCAATATGCATCCGTTTGCACCACAAGATCAAGCACTGGGTTACAAGAAAATGATTGACGAGTTAGCCGACTGGTTAGTTGAGTTAACAGGGTACGACAAAGTATCAATGCAACCTAACTCTGGCGCTCAAGGTGAATATGCCGGCCTTATCGCTATTCACAAATACCATGAAAGCCGTGGTGACTCTCACCGTAATATCTGTTTAATTCCGGCTTCAGCGCATGGCACTAACCCAGCATCAGCAATGATGGTTGGTATGAAAGTTGTGGTTGTTGCTTGTGACAAACAAGGTAACGTAGACATGGCTGACTTAACCGCTAAAGCCGAAGAGCTACGTGACAATCTGTCTTGTATTATGATCACGTACCCGTCTACTCACGGTGTTTATGAAACCACTATTGCTGAAATTTGTAACATTATTCACAACAACGGTGGTCAAGTTTACCTTGATGGCGCAAACATGAATGCCCAAGTGGGTATTACCTCACCAGGTTTTATTGGCGCTGACGTCTCGCACCTTAATTTACACAAAACCTTTGCTATTCCACATGGCGGCGGCGGCCCAGGTATGGGGCCTATTGGTGTTAAATCTCACCTAGCACCATTTTTACCTGATCACGCCTTGATTAATGTTGATGAAACCACCGCAGGTAATGGCGCAGTATCGGCAGCACCGTTTGGCAGTGCAGGTATATTATGTATTTCATACCTTTACATAGCATTATTAGGTAAAGAAGGGGTAACCGCAGCAACAAAATATGCTATTGCTAATGCAAACTACTTAGCAACAAAGCTAAGCCAGCATTACCCTATTTTATACACAGATAAAAATGGTAGAGTTGCCCATGAGTGTATTGTTGATTTGCGTCCAATTAAAGAAGCCTGCGGCGTAACTGAAATGGATGTAGCTAAACGTTTAATCGATTACGGTTTCCATTCACCTACCATGTCTTTCCCGGTAGCGGGTACGCTGATGATTGAGCCAACTGAATCTGAATCTAAAGTTGAGCTAGATCGTTTTATTGAAGCCATGGTGTGCATTCGTAATGAAGCACGTAAAGTTGAATCTGGCGAATGGACATTAGAAAACAACCCACTACACCATGCACCACATACCTTAGCAGATATCACCGATGCTAACTGGGACAGAGCATATAGCATTGCTGACGCAGTATTCCCGGTTGATGCGGTTAAAATTGATAAATTTTGGCCAACCGTTAACCGTATTGATGATGTTTATGGCGATAGAAACTTAGTGTGCTCATGCCCACCGGTATCTTCATATGAAGACTAGTTTTTTTTGTGATCACGACAATTCAAGTTGGAAACCGATCAGATCTAGTTGGAAACCGACAAATGTAGTTGGAAACTAATTAGATTGCAGAATATTTAAAAGGTGAGCAAATAAGCTCACTTTTTTGTATGTAAAAATTATTAGTTAAGGTAAGATTATTTACAAGTGTCAACTTTCAATTAAGTTTGTGACTCTTGTAATAGAGTTTGTGAATTGAATTAAGTTTGTGACTGACTTATTAAAATAAAGGTGGCTTGAGCCACCTTTTTTATTTCTATTTACGTTTTTCATTTGATTGCATTTAGCTATATGGAACCTCATAATGTATTTAGCAAAAAATAATAAATATTTTTAAGGTAAGTCTTTTATGGCCATGCAATTTTTACCAGGTTCATTGGAAATTGATAATGTACCCTATGATATGGAGATCTGGAGGGTTTTAATTGATAAATTATCTGATCTTGATGGATATTGCGCATATAAAATCCCCGTCCTTGGAACAAGCTCTTCGCTGGAAGTACCTACATTTATCGTTGTGACGAAGGAGCATGGGGACCAACAAGCCATTAGCAATATACCAAAGTGAAGATGGTAGTTTGCAGCTTACGACTCATTATCAAAATGAAAGCTTTTGGTTGTCGCAAAATCAATTGTCTCAACTCTTTAATACGAGTACCGACAATATAAGTTTGCATTTAAAAAATATTTACAAAACCAAGGAACTTGATAAACATTTAACTACCGAGGATTTCTCGGTAGTTCGTCAAGAAGGAAAAAGACAAGTAAAACGTAAGTTAAAGCATTACAACTTAGATGCTATTATATCTGTAGGTTATCGAGTAAACTCAACACAAGCTACGCGCTTTCGCCAATGGGCAACTAAAACCCTTAAACAACATTTATTACAAGGTTATACTTTAAATAAACAACGTTTAACCGAAAACGCTAACGAACTTGAAAAAGCACTCCATTTAGTAAAACGCGCCGCATCACTCCCTCAAAACCGTGAATTTGGCGCGGGCTTAGTTGACATTATTGCCAATTACACCCAAACATTTTTATGGTTACAACAGTACGATGAAGGCCTATTAACCAACCCTGAAGGTGAGCAGGGGGCAAACTTACACCACTAAAAGATGCAAAAGCAGCTATTGCACAGCTTAAACACACGTTAATTAACAAAGCTGAAGCAACCCCTTTATTTGCCCAAGAACGTGAAGACGGCTTGGCTGCCATTTGGGGCGCGCTTGACCAAACCGTATTTGGCGAATCAGCTTACCCCAATATTGAAAGTAAAGCTGCGCATTTACTGTATTTTATGGTAAAGAACCACCCTTTTAGTGACGGAAATAAACGCACCGCCGCGTTCTTATTTGTAGATTTTCTAAATCGTAACGAACGATTAATGAATGAACAATACCAGCCAGTAATAAACTATACTGGCTCACCTCCTCATTATATTGAGGAGGTTAAAATGCCTAGATATCCCAACTCACAAAAACATTGTTCTTCCCTGTAGGCTTTAGAGTAAAAGCTGTTAGTGAAACTTATGAGACGGTGTCTGATAAATCTAAAGGTAGGCTAAACAAGATACGCTTAGCAATATACCAAACAGAGCACTAATAGCGTTAAGCCTAGATTTATACTTAATGAGAGCATGACAAATAACCAAAACTAAGCTTTAAATTGTTGAAGTAAGTAATTTTCTTTATGAAGCAATTTAAAGCGACTTTGCCGGTGTCACTCGAATATCTTACCTGAATAATAGCCCTTTCTCTTGACAATTAAGCTTAATTTACTTTATCTTTGCAGTATAAAGTTTACAGTGTAAAGTTATATTGATGAAAGTCTTTCAATTTAGGGCGAGGATGAAATTACAATGACAGATTATGATGCAGTGGTAATTGGAGCAGGTAATGCAGGCTTGACCGCTGCCACAACGATGCAACGTGGTGGGATTAAAACGTTACTGCTTGAGCGACATAATATTCCAGGCGGATGTGCAACTTCGTTTGTACGAGGGAATTTTGAATTTGAAGTTGCGCTTCATCAACTCAGTGGCATGGGAACCGATAAAAACCCGTTTATAATGCGTAAAGTGTTTGCCGAACTGGGGATTATGGATAAGCTTCAAGTTGTGGAAGAGCAAGATATCTATCGCTTTGTCAGGCCAAAAAGTGATACTCAAGAGGAAATTGATATCACACTACCTGCAAACTGGAAAGGGTTAGCGAAAACTCTTTGTAATGCGTTTCCTGCCGAAAAACCAGGGATTAAGAAATTTTTGAATCTTTGCGAAGGGCTTGCGCTTGAATGCTTTATATTAATGCCTAAAATTAGTAAGAGCAAAGATGAGTCGCTGTTGCGGGCCAAGTGTCCACTATATGTGAAGTATGGCTTACGTTCTGCTAAAGAGGTTTTAGATGAGTTTTTAGTAAGTAAAGAACTTAAAGCTATTGTTGCTGCGTATTGGTGTTACTTAGGAGTACCCCCAAAAGAATTTCCATTTCAAGATTTAGCTATTATGCTTTACGCATATTCAGCGTTTAAACCCTGCCATATTAAAGGGGGGTCTCAAGCTATTTCAAGTGGGTTACTTGAGTCATTTTTAGCGGCTGGAGGTGAAGTTAAGTTTAATTGTTCTGCAACGGCCATTCACACTGATAATGGAGTAGTGACTGGCGTAACAACAGAAGCTGGTGAAACCTTCCGTTGTTCTCAGGTTGTTTCAAATACTAGCCCTATGCACACGTATAATGAGCTGCTTGATATTCCAACGCCTAATCAGGCGGTGAGTGATTTTAAATCTCGCCGCATAGGTACTTCGGCATTTGTACTGTACATTGGTCTAGATTGCCCACCGCAAACTTTAGGCGTTTCGGCTGCTTCTACCTTTATTGTTGATGACCTAAGTGAAGAAGTTGCTCACGACAATATGCAAAAAATCATCGCGCCAAAACACACAATGTTTACTTGTTATAACTATGATGACCCAAGTTTTGCGCCTGAAGGTAAGTCAGCTATTTCACTATTGTGCTTACAATATGGTGAGCCTTGGAAGCATGTTAAAGCAGAAGAGTACGCAGAAACAAAATATGCATTAGCGCAAACGCTTATTGATCATGCAGAGCGAGTGTATCCAGGGATAAAAGAGCACATTGAAGAGATTGAAGTGGCAACGCCTCTTACTATGATGCGCTATTTAAATACACCCGATGGTTCAATTTATGGGTTCAGACAAAATACTCAAGATGCAAGCATGTTTCGTGACCGCATTACTGATATTAAAGGCTTACACCTTGCTGGTTGTTGGAATGGTATGGGCGGTTTTCAACCTACCTATATGGTTGGACAAAATACCGGGAAATACGTGCTCAAGCAATTTAGAGAGTCTATTAAAGTAGCTAAACCTAAGGCTACTAGTCAGTTTACCTGGAAAAATATCATGCTTGTCATGCAACTAAAATTCATTCAAGCGAGGCTAAAATAATGAAGAATATATTACATGCGGTGACAGGCTATCAAGAAGCCAAAAAGCAGCAACAAGAGCTGTTCAAATCAGGCACTGACTTTTCTGAACAAAAAGGCGAGGTCGCCAACACTATTGCGAGTTTACATCCAAAGCGTTTGCAATTGATGGTCAGTGACGTAATTGAGAATACGTTAACCACTAAAACACTGCGACTTAAAGCGCAAGAAGGACAGCTTCCTCCTTTTCAAGCTGGTCAATACATTAACTTGTTCGTTACCATTAATGGTGTATGTACTGCGCGCCCATACGCTATTTCTTCTGCTCCTCAATCCCGTGATTTTTATGATCTAACCATTAAGCGTGTTGAGGGCGGGTTTGTTTCAAATTTCTTGCTAGATGATGTAAAAGTCGACGACAAGCTGCAAAGCACGGGACCAATGGGAACCTTTTATTATAATCCATTGTATCATGGTAACGATTTAGTTTTTATTGCAGGTGGCTCTGGTATTGCACCAGCTAGAAGTATGATTCTTAATATGGTGAAAAATACTTTGTTGCATAAGCAAAACCTTCAACGAATGCATTTAATTTACACGAGTAGTTATGAAGATGATGTTATTTTTAAAGACGAGTTAATGCAACTTGAACAAACACACGACTTCTTGAAAATAACCTGGATAGTAACGCGTCCCAATGAGAGCTATTCAGGTAGAACTGGCCGTTTAACTTTTGCCGATTTAAAGGCGTTACTTGGAGAAGACCGTCAACAACTGCAAAGTAAAATGTATTATGTGTGTGGCACCACAGGGTTTCACGACCACTGTGGGGAGTTACTCAGTAAGCTTAATGTGAAGGCACGCCGAGTTCGTATAGAATGTAATGGACCACCTAAAAATCCGCAAAATATTCCGGGGTGGCCTGAGCAAGTCAAAGCTTCTGATGTTATTGAAGTTAAGGTAAAAGGGCAAGGAAGCTTTAAAGCCAGAGTTGATGAACCACTACTAAACAGCATGGAACGTAATGGTTATAGCGCTGAAAATGCCTGTCGCTCTGGAGAATGCAGCTTGTGTAGGGTTAAAATTTTAAGTGGTAGTGTATTTAATCCAGCAGAAGCGAAATTGCGTTCAACCGATGAAGCTTATGGTTGGTGTCATTCTTGTGTTGCTTTTCCAACGAGTGATATAGAAATATTGTTATAAGATTACAGTGCTTAGTTTCTGAAAAACCTTACTTGTCGATTCAATTCAATCAAACCATGATGACTTATGTCATTATGGTTTAACTGCATCATGGTTTAATTTTATTTAAATCAAAAAATCGAGATGATTTTGTGCTTAGGAAGAAGTTGAATTAAAGCTCATTGAACTGGCGGTAGCCAAAAACTGTTTAATACTCATGCCTTGGGGAACTTGAATTCTTCCTTCAGTAAGCAGGGCTGCGAGCCCATGAACTATTGCCCAAGCACCTAATGCCTGTGTTTTAGCAATAAGTACGTCATCAACTTGCATGGCAAAGGCATCGCGCAATAATAAGAAAGGACGATTGATGCGTTTTATATGCTCTTTTTCCAAATTGGTTTGTGTTGCTAAATTTGGATCGTCCTGTATTTCACTTTTACTGCTGGGTTGAAAGAGCTTAGCTTGTCCAAGCATAAGTCTATATAACTGGGGATTTGCTAAAGCAAACTCTAAATAGCTCACACCGTAAGCGAGAAGCAAATCGCTCGCTAGATCAGGGGTTAATGGAGATAGCGCTTTTTGGCAGTTGAGCATTGCACTTGTCATCTGTTCAAAGCCTGACTCTATAAGGCTTTTAACTAGTTCATTTTTATTTTTAAAATGAGCATAAGGCGCCATGTGCGAAACACCTACTTCAGCTGCTATTTTTCTTAGTGATAACCCGTCAGCACCATCTCTAACGAGAATAATATTTGCGGCTGCGACCAATGACGCCTTTAGGTCACCATGGTGATATTGTTTTTCATTCATTGCTACAAATAACCAGAAAATTTATGCTAACGTTTTGTAGATAGTATAAAGATTTAAACTTAATAAATCATCCCAGTTAGCTTTGTACTGCAATTGAATTATATTATTACCTTTTAAGTATATGGTTAGTTTGATTTAGGCTTGAATACACTAATAACTCTACCCTATATTTGGTGCTTTTCTACAGGCCCTGTTTTTCTATTCTTCTAACTCAATTTCGGTACTAAATTTTACTGTTCGTAAAGACACTGAACTGTGAAACTTACGGATATTTAAATCAGTATGTAAAACACGCTCTACAAAGTGTTCAAAACCTTGAATGTCTTTTACTTTGACAACCAACATAAAATCGTAGCTTCCTGAAATTTGGTAGCACTGTGTCACCTCTGGTGCTTTCAAAATCGATTGTCTAAATACTTGATAAATGTCTGCTTTGTCACGCTCCATTTCAAAGCTTATTTAGCTGCTTATTTGGACACTGATGAAAATTAATATTTCGCCGAATATCATCAGATAATTTCCTAATGCTAATTTCTATCAATTTTTTATCATTACCTTTTGGAAATACATTGAATACAGGTTTTTCTTCAATAAGATTTATATGGTAACGCAAACTACGACCACCAGATTGAGAGGGGATTAATATATCTTTTTGAACAAGATCTTTTAAGTCACGCGTAGCTGTAGCTGAAGAACAATTAGTTATAGACTGGTATTAACTGAAGATCGTACTTCTTCACGATTTAAACTTTCACCCTCAATTTCACTGGTGCTAATTGCTTCTTCAACCATTAAGTAGATATAAGCTTCAGATTTATTGTTTTGATCAAGCTGAGAAACTTGCCCTTGAAGATTAGAAGAAATTTTAGTGTATTCATCTATGATCTTATTAAGTCCATCAGATTGAAATGTGAATTTTGGCCAATTAGGATGTTGCCAGTTATATTTTAAGCTCATATTAGTCACCTTTATTCTAATTATTCGTATATTCTCATCAAAATACCCGTGATTTTGATGAGAATATTCCTTCTATTCTCATCATTTTTATACTTGCGGTAAACTTTAAACGGCATTGCTAGTAATTTCTGTATTGTTAATGAATTACTTTCTTATTTTTCAATACTTAAGCTCAGCATCCGTGATGCCAGTCTCTATAAAGTTAAAAAATCCAGCTATCATTATCTTTTGATTGTTCCATTTGCCAAAACCAAGCAATGTTGCTTGTATGTTTGGGCGGTTGCTTCAACCATCCCTAGCTGATATTTATCAAGGGGCTGGTTACTTTGGTATTGCCGTGTGAGGAGAGTGCCTTTAAATAAGCGATGCCAGTGTTGAAGCACATCCATTACTGACCAACGTTTTATTTGCTCACTATCCACATGTAGCACCAAATGCAGGTGATTATGCATAATAGCATGGGCACAAATATCAATAGCAAAGACTTGTGAGAGTTGAAACAGGCGTTTTTCAATCCACTACGTCGGTGTTCAAAGCTGATGCCGGTTGTGTTATCTACACCGCACAAGAAGGCTTTGCGCACGGTGCGGCTGCAAATATGGTAATACGGGGTTTCGAGTAAACTAATTTGTTGTGAGCGGGGTTTAGGCATCATAGCGTCCATACTTGATTGAGGTAGATTAAGTGTAGTTTATGCTGGAAAAGTTGCAAAAGTTATTGTGGGTGGCCTGATAAAAGTTGCCTGATAAAAGTTTATTCATACTTGATTGTTTATGTTGGGGAAGTTGCAAAAGTTATTGTGGGTGGCCTGATAAAAGTTCTGATAAAAACCCAAGAGTCACATACGTGTAAAACGGTAAAGCCTCCTGTAAAAAAAGAGCCATTGCTAGTTCACTGGCCTTGTCAATTATGTAAAACGGGCATACTAAGGTTTAAAGGAGTGATAAATTTAGTAGACGTAGATAAAAATAACATAGCACGAACGAGTTAGCAGCCTAGCTTGCTGCTAAAAATCAAACGATTTACCTGCTTAATTGTTCAGGCTAAAGAAGATTGTGTGCCTAAAAAATATGATTGCTTAATGGTAAAAAATTAGGTGTAATGTGTGCATAATAAACGCTGAGCAATGCAGGGATGACTTAAAAGCAACAAACTCGTCATTAAATTGGCTTGATATAGTTTAAATCTATAAAAGCAAATTCCCATAGCATAAACAACACCAACTTTGAAAAACCGAGCAGGTAGCGCCTCAGTTCAACAAGCGATTATGCAACACAAACTACGTGCTGCATAAATACTAAAGCGTTATGCTTTAATATAAATTCTCTAACTATGGAGTTGTCTATGAGAAAAATACAATTGAATGTACTTCCTAATGAAGTCGTGAAATTAATAACAGAAGAAAATCCTATGTATGAAGATATAGGTATCTTAAGTGAAAAAGGAGAACTAAAAGGAGTTGTTATTACTCCGGAAGCATATTCTTATTTTCTAAAAAAAGTAGAAGAAGATGAAGATAAGGAAGACTTAGAGTTTTTAAATAACTTTGATAGTAAAAATGAGTTGGATTCTGCTCAAACTCTTGATGATTTCTTAAAGGATGAGGATTTATAATGCCTATTAATTATGAACACGATACTGATTATGTAAATAATAATGAAGAAATTCAGGATGTTACTGATGCTGTTAATGCAAAAGTACAAATAACTAATAATGAAAACGTCATGGATTTTGACGAATTTTTACTTAAAGAAGGAATTTCAAATGGCATTCACAGTAAAGATAGCAAATAAAGCACAAAAAGAATTAAAAAAAGTATCTCCGCCTTATCAGCAAAAAATAATAAAAGCTGTTAAAGAGTTAGCTTTAAACCCTATGCCTATTGGTGTTAAAAAACTAAAAGGCAGGCTTAATGAGTATAGGGTAAGGGTAGCTGATTACCGTATAATTTATGAGATACACGACTCTGAAATGATCATATTAGTGGTAAAAGTTGGTCACAGAAAGGCTATATATAAATAATAGATCAAGCATAATAAATAAAGGATAGGTTGCGCTTGCCGCAACTTAATCCTGTTGTTGAACAAGCCCGTTGTTGATGTGTACTCTTTATAAGTAAATAAATAAAATTGCGGAGGGTTGTACCTTGCGGTGTTTTTTTGTCGTTTTTTTAAAGGCGAGTTTGCCTACTATCACTCAGTTTAGTTGAGCAATATTGTCACGTAACTCTTTTTTTTCACTTATTTTTCGTTTATAAATAAAATCCTCACTCAGTGAATATGCTGGGCGCAACAATTCCATTTGCTTAGGCACGTCCTTGTTCTAAATCGGGTAACCAATAATCACGCGCTGCGCTCGTCGCATCAGGTATAGGGTCATGTACGCTTAAAATAAATAAGCCACCCTTAATTATTCTAAGTAAAAGTTAAGAGGGCGTTTAATGTTCCTTGTCAGAATAAATTCTAACCTACATCGATGAGTTGATTGCTTGTAACAGAATGAATGCTAACCTTGGTACCTAATTGGTGTTCTCTTTGTCAGAAGAGCAATAATCTGACAACAGGCAGTTGATAACAATTTCGTATAGATGTTTTACTTAATTTGCACTTGCTATGTTCATCAACACCGTGAATACTAAATTTAATTTGGCTAAATCGATGCCAACTGCTTTAATTGGATACATATGGACTCTCCTTTTATTGAATGTTTTAACACCTTTCAATTTGGCACATAGATGCCGTTTGGTCAGGGGAGTCCATATCATTCGTTAGCCGTATAGTTGTAGCCTCGAGTTTATGTGATACTATTGTGATACATTATTTGAATTCTAAATAGGACTCATCATGAGAGTTGAACTTGTTACGACACTTAAGCGCCAAGCTACTAAAATTCTTGCTGATCTCCACATATCTAAAGAACCAGTATTAATAACTGAGCATGGTCAACCATCCGCTTATCTAGTTGATGTTGAAGACTATGAATTTATGCAACAACGAATGGCAATTCTTGAAGGGGTTGCACGAGGTGAGCAAGCCATTAAAAATGGTCAAATATTCTCAAATCAGGAAGCAAAAGAGAAAATGAGCAAATGGCTGAAATAATATGGGTATCACCAGCTCTTGATGACCTAAACGAGATAGCTGAATATATTGCTTTAAGCAATATTTCTGCGGCTAAGGTTCTGACTAAAAAAGTATTTGATAAAATATCTAGATTAGAAGATCATCCAGAGTCAGGCAAAAGACCGCAGGAGTTAATTAACTTAAATTACCGTGAAGTTATTGTTAACCCTTGTCGCATCTTTTATAAAATAGATAACGATAAAGTTTACATTTTGCACGTAATGCGACAAGAGCGAGAACTTCGTAAGTTTCTGCTACAGAGCTAAATACGGCTATAAGTCGCTCAAAAGGACAAAAACAGTTGGTTTTTGCTCCTACGTCGCTTATTTTAACCAACTATCATTTGCCTCTTAGTGAGGCTATGTAGCTCTCGAATTTTGAGCATGAAGAGGATGTTATGCCAAGAAGATTAACCCAGACTAAACCACATACTCACCAAACTTTGAAGAACATGAGTTTTGAAAGTATGGTTATTAGTTGGCTCATGTATGATGGATGGCAGGTTTTCACGCCAATATTAGATAATGGGCATCAAACAGATATCCTTATATCTGACGGCCCCAACTATTATCGTATTCAAATTAAAACAGTAGAAGCATCAGGTGAAGATCATTTAGTTGATAATAAATGGGAAGATAGCAATGTAAATTACGTTATCTACTTTGCTAGAAACTCTACGTGGGGATATATTGCCCCCGCATTTGATGATAAAAAGCGCCCGTTAAACCATCGCGAGCATGCAAGATTCGAGTCTAATAGCCGAACACAGTTCTTAAAAGAACTTCACAAAATAGATTGAGTATAGCTACATAATAAATAAAGGATAGGTTGCGCTTGCCGCAACTTAATCCTGTTGTTAAACAAGCCCGTTGTTGATGTGTACTCTTTATAAGTAAATAAATAAAACTGAGGTGGGTTGTCTCTTTGTGGTGTTTTTTTTGTCGTTTTTTTCAAGTCGAGTCTGTCTACTATCACTCAGTTTAGTTAAACAATACCGTCACGTAACTCTTTTTTGTCATCTATATTTCGCTTATAAATAAAATCCTCACTCAGTGAATGTTTTGGGCGCAACAATTGTGTTTGCTTAGGCACGTCCTTGTTCTAAATCGGGTAACCAATAATCACGCGCTGCGCTCGTCGCATCAGGTATAGGGTCATGTACGCTTTACATTGAGGGCAGCAAACCCCTTGTTTGGGGGCTGGAGCTATGGGCGGCAGTACCACGTGAAGCACTAGCTGTAACCGCTTTAAAAAATTAACTAAGCCACCCATAATTACTCTCAGCCAAAACTACATGTTAATCAGCAATTGTTTTATTAAAAAATATTGAGCCAATGATAGGGTAAGTGGTTTAGTGATCTGTTTATTTCCCTTAACCACACTTATTCTGATGATTAGGTGAATTCTAGGTGAGTGTCTGCCGTCACGTCAGGGAAACGTGTCTTTTTGTTTTTCCATGTTATTGGTTAACCAATTTGTTTGATGGTTTTGTTCTAATACGTTAACAAAAGTACTCTTAGGTATTGGCTTTTGATGAAATTATACTGTTATACCAAAATAATAGCTTAGCATCTTGTTTTACTGCATCATAAATCAATAACCCTTAATGAAATACCAATATCTTAAATGCCTTTAAGGTATTGGTTTAATGATGCTTGTTGTGTTTTGTTTTTATTTACATTCGTATTGGTAAGTTAAATTATTTCATTTAATTACTATTGGTAATAATAAGTGGTTGACAAAATCATGTCTTTTGTCTAAATTGTGGTCAGTGGCGGAGGTGGATGCGTTTCCGCTTCAATTAAAAAGATAATAATCATCTGGGGAATTAATAATGAAACTTAGTAGAATTAGTGAAGCATTGAATAGTCATAATAAAGTACATATAAAAAAGGCGCTTTATACTACTGCACTTGTGTCAATGCTAGCTGCGCCTACATATGCTGCAGAAGAGACTAAAAACGAAACATACGAAATTGAAGTTATACAAGTAACAGGGATGTTAGGAAGCATGAAAGCCGCTGCGGTATTAAAACGTACAGATGGCAGAATTGTAGATGCAATTGTTGCAGAAGACATTGGTAAATTACCAGACAATAACATCGCAGAGGCATTACAGCGTATTACGGGTGTTTCAATCAATTCTGATTTTGGTGTTGGTGACAGCGTTTCTATTCGTGGTTTACCTCAAAACCGTATTGAATTAAACGGCCGCTCTACTATTGGTGACTCTCGAGACGGTATCAGTCTGCAAGATTACCCGTCAAGCTTCTTGAAAACCGTTGAAGTGGTTAAATCACCAACCGCTGATATGATCGAAGGCGCACTCGGTGGCACGGTAAGCATGAAAACTGTTCGCCCATTAGAGTTAGATAAATTAACAGGCGCAATGTCGTTAGATTTTGAGTACGCCGATAAAACTGAAAACTTGGCTCCTATTTTTAGTGGTTCAATTGGTAATAATTGGAATTTAGGGGATGCTGGTACTTTTGGTGCAAGTGTGATGCTTGCTTATCAAGATCGTGAAATTCGCCAAGATCAATTTATGAGCCGTACCTTATTTCAAGATATTGATGTAAATGGCTTATCAGGAAACCCAGACAATGGTGAATTTATTGTCAGAGACCAACATACGGTTGAACAATATGTTGAAAACCGTGAACGTACAGCACTTAACTTGTCACTTCAGTGGGCACCTGAGTCTGGTAACGGTATGGTTTATCTTGACTTAAGTGGTACCAAGCGCTCTGGTGAACAAACAGGTACTTCAATTCTAGGCGTTGTTGGCTCTTTACAAACTCATTCAGGCACTACTGCCGATGCTGCAGGACAAATTAACGATTTCACCTTAACTAATGATTTTGCTATTCCTAAAACATACAGCGATTTCCGCGATACTGATGCTTATTCTCATGCACTTGGCGCTGAATGGTCTCTAACCGACACCATACAAATTTCTGGTGAAGTTTCAGTTTCATCTTCTGAAAGCACAAGACCAGATTCTGAATTTACTTTACGACCAGTGATGAGAAGTGAGTTTGACGGTACATCAGGCTCGTTGGTTAATAATGTTTATGATGGCGTTTTTTATCAAAGCGGCGACAAGCTGCCTAGCATCATTCACAGTGTTGCTGATGCTTATACTAACCCAGACAACTTGGCATTACGTACATTTAAGAGTGAGTTAAAAAATACCAGTAATAAAGAAACAGCCGCACGATTAGACATAGTTATGGATGAACCTTTCTCAGTAGACTGGTTAACACAATTAAAAGCGGGTATTCGCCTAACGCAAACTGATTATAGTTATGAGCAGTACAAAGAAGAAGTAAAAGACATTTACAAAAAAGCCTTCTATGAAGGCGGCGATAAGGATGGTCAGCTAGCCACTTTATGGTATGACGATTATAACGCTGCATTCCCTGGTAGCTTCTCAGTTAATACTTATGCAAATTCTTTTGACCAAATTGGTCTTACAGGTCAAAACGATTTGTTAACTTCAGCTATTTTTAATGGTTTAGCTAATCCAAGTAATGTTTACAGCCAATTACAATCGTTGCTGCAAGGCACTAGCTTAGCTACAACGGGTAGCTTGCGTGATAACCAAACGTTTCAAAATGGTGCTTTTCGTGATATTTCCGAAGACACAGCAGCTATCTACTTATCAGCTTATATAGAATTTGATGATATTAACGCTATTGTAGGTGGTCGTTATATTCAAACAGACTTAGAATCTTCTGTTTTTCTTAACGATGAAAAAGTAACCGGTAAAAATGATTACAATGACTTTTTACCGAGTGTAAATATTAGTTATCTTGTTAATGAAGAAACGGTAATGCGTTTTGCTGCTGCTAAAGTGATGCGTCGTGCAGACTTTAGTGAACTGAGTCCTGCATTTGATGTAAATAATGATATTACTAAAGCAACTCAAGGCTCTATTGGCCTAGACCCTTACCGAGCTACGCAATATGACTTGTCAGTTGAGCACTATTTTGGTGAAGGTAATATGGTGTCGTTTGCTGTATTTTATAAAGATGTTGAATCTTTCTTAAGCAGTGAGCAGTCATGTGTTGCTGATGCTTCTACCTCAGGACAAAATGTGACTGAGTGGTACGCTGTCTGTACACTTGATAGCGCTGGTGTAAATAACCCTAACATTGAATATTACGCTAACGGTGATGATGCTGCAGGTTTTGCCCATGTTTCAGGATTACAGGCACAAGGGCTTACTGGTATTGATACCACTCAAGATACCAACGGAGAGTCAGGCAAAGTTCAAGGCTTTGAAATTGGTTACCAACAACACTTTGATTTTTTACCTAGCTTTTGGTCTGGTTTAGGCTTAAGTGCTAACTATACCTATGCTGACAGTGAACAACCTAAAGTTGATGGCGAACCAGTAAGACCACTTTTAGAAATTTCAGAGCATACCTACAACTTACAAGGTTTTTGGGAGTATGAAAGTTATGCACTTCGTTTAGCTTACAATTATCGCTCTGAGTACTTATCTAGTGAAGATGAAAAACGTGTTTTAAACTTCTCTGATAACTACCGTGCTGGTCGCGGACAGCTAGATTTCTCTGCTAGTTGGGATATTGATGATCATTTCACTGTGGTTGCTAATGCAACTAACTTAACAGGCGAAGCGTCAATATTTGAATCTGAGTACGGTACGCCTTGGTTATATACAGAAGCTGATCGTCGTTACACTATCGGTGTTCGCGCTAAGTTCTAACTATCTGATAAATGGTGTCTATGGTTGTTTGTAGTCACCATTTACAAAAAAACCTTTATATTATTACCAATTATTAATAATTGGTTGACAATAAAAGGTGTTTTGGTTAGTATTTGAAATAGACATAAAGATATTTAGGAGTTAGATATGACACAACCTACAATAGGTTTTATAGGGCTTGGCCTTATGGGCGGCAACATGGTAGAAAACCTACAAAAACGTGGTTTTCAAGTAAATGTAATGGATCTTAATAAAGAGGCTGTTGCTAAAGTTATTGCTAGAGGTAATGCCACTGAAGTAACTTCAGGAAAGGAATTAGCTGAAAAAAGTGACATTGTGATGCTTGCATTGACTACTTCAAACGTTGTTGAAATGGTTGTATACGGCGAAAATGGTATTTTAGCCGGAATTAAAGAAGGTGCTGTATTGATTGATTTTGGTACTTCTATCCCGGCTTCTACACGTAAAATTGGTGCAGACCTTGCCAAAAAGGGCGCTGGTATGATTGATGCACCTTTGGGGCGCACACCAGCTCATGCTAAAGATGGTTTATTGAACATTATGGCGGCCGGAGATATAGAGACCTTCAATAAAATTAAACCCGTACTTGAGCAGCAGGGAGAAAACGTTTTTCACCTTGGTGTCTTGGGGGCAGGTCACACAACTAAGTTAATCAATAACTTTATTGGTATGACAACTGTTACTGCAATGTCACAAGCTTTTGCTGTTGCAAAAGCGGCGGGTGTTGATGGACAACAACTGTTTGATATTATGTCAGCAGGCCCATCTAATTCTCCATTCATGCAGTTTTGTAAATTTTACGCGGTAGATGGCGAAGAGAAATTAGGTTTCTCTATTGCAAATGCCAATAAAGATCTTGGTTATTTCAATCAAATGGTTGCAGATTTAGGGAGTGAATCACTGATCGCTCAAGGTACATCAGCTAATCTACAGGCTGCTGTTGATGCAGGTCTTGGGCAAAACGACGTACCTGTAATTTTTGATTACTTCACTAAATTAGCGCAGTAACTTACATTAATGCTTACTACATCAATGCCATTGTTAACGGGTCATGGTGTGGTAAGTTAAATAACTAGCTTGTTATCATTTTAGCACTTGTATTCTATTTGGCCTCTCACTTGAGAGGCTTTTTTTTGTATTGATATTCTGTACTGATATTTTTATTGGTATGCAGTAACAAGCGTTTTGTGAAAATATATTAGCTAACTGTAGAATTTGGGATGGAGTACAATCCTCTTTTTTCACTGTTTTTACGTTTTATTTCTTCTAATGCTCTAGACTCTACCGCGTCAAATAACGCATTGATTAAACGGTTAAAGTGACAATGCATTGCTTGCCTTGCTTGTGTAGCATCACCTGATTTTAACGCTTCATATATAGCATAGTGCTCTGCCAGTGTTTTAGAGTTATCTTTACTGCATACGCTATCATAATCTTGAATTATTTCAGGGGTTGAAGAGCGTAACTTCCATAAGTTTGCTGCGGATAATATCATGGCGTTGTTTCGGGTAGCCTTAGCAATAATTTTATGGAATTCTTTATCTGCAGCAGCTATATCTTGTCCATTTTCCATATCAATTAAGGTTTGATGTAAGCGCTCTAACTCGTTTTCAGTGATTGTTGTAGCGGCAATGGCTGCTACTTCACCTTCAATTAAGGCTCTAGCCTGAGTAACCTCAAAGGCATTCACTTTTTCTTCCAGGTTTGGCTGATTTACAGATTTTAAGA
This sequence comes from Colwellia sp. KU-HH00111, assembly GCF_040362745.1. Classification (NCBI taxonomy): domain Bacteria; kingdom Pseudomonadati; phylum Pseudomonadota; class Gammaproteobacteria; order Alteromonadales; family Colwelliaceae; genus Colwellia; species Colwellia sp. KU-HH00111. The sequence continues at coordinate 827,496 of NZ_BAABWO010000001.1, forward strand.
CATAAACCCCTGAGCCTGTTTTTACTTCAACTTTTTTTCTTACCTCTAAAGCAATAATGGCTTCTCGTACAGTAGGCCTGCTAATGTTAAATGTTTCGGCTAGCTCTCTTTCTGGAGGTAAACGACTCCCAGGAGGATAAACACCTGCATTTATGGATGCTTCAATTTTTTCAACTATACTCCAAAACAATCTACGATTGCCCATGTTATATCCTTACCAATCTAACGAAAAATTATAAACTATATATATTTCATCATATCGCCAATCACCAGTTAAGGCAAAGTTATTAAGCGATTTTATTCTATTTAAGTATCTTAATTTGTTTGTGGGTGCCTATAGTTAAGGCTTTTGTGGTATCTGCGTGTTATTACCAATAGTGGTTGTTGTGTTTATTATTGGTAATATAATTTGGTTGACAAGGTGGCGTTAAGTTGGTTAAATCAAATACAATGAATTGTCTAAGTCAAAATGCTTACGTTTAGCAGTTTAGAATACAAATAAAAAATAATAAAAATTAAGCACTCGGTGAAATGGGAATTGAAATGAAATTAAATAAAATTAGTAGCGTTTTAAAAGTGAATAAATCGACCAAACAAGGGAAGGCTGCTTTATTTAGTTCAGCTATGCTAGCTATTATAGCTGCACCAATATATGCAGTAGAAGCTGATGTATCTCAAATTGAAAAAGCGAAAGTTGCTCAGTCTGACTTAGCTGGTCGCTCAATAGAGGTAAAAAACAAAGCCGGAGACATTGAAGTCATTGAAGTCCGCGGTATGCGCGGAACTATGACCCGCTCGCTTACCGAGAAAAAACATAATACTGCTATTGTTGATGCAATAGCGGCGGCAGATTTTGGCGACTTACCGGGCTTATCATTATCTGATGTTATCGAAAATATCTCAGGTGCCTCGGCACACAGGTTAAAAGGGAGCCAAAATGAGGTATCTATTCGTGGGTTAGGCTCTTATTGGGGTTACTCTACTTTTAACGGTAGAACAATCACTAATGCTGGGCCTGGCCGAGCAGTGAATTTTAAAAAATTCCCGTCAGATTTAGTGGATAAAGTTGTTATCTATAAGTCTCAACAAGCCAACTTAATTGAAGGTGGTACTTCAGGTACTATTGATGTAGGCACTGCTCGTCCTGTTGATTTCGGGAAAAGTAATACCTCTGTTGAAGTGCAGGGGGTTTATAACGATTACTATACTGAAGCGGATAATCAGTCTGCATTTGGCAACAAGTTTACCCTTTCAACCATTCAAAATTTTGAAACAGAATCATTTGGTGATTTAGGGTTTAGTTTGGGTTATGTACAAAGTAATTCTGCTAACCCAGAAGAAAACTATGGCAGTAGCACTACCTTAGCTGCTTGTAGTTTTAGAGCGGCTGATGGCTCTGAGCTGGTAACCATGGATGGTGGCACATCACATGATCCGGGCGAGCGTTGTGGCGATCGTGATATGAAAAAAGGAGTGCCTGAAAACGATACCATGGTCAGCCCTGGTCGTTCGAATGACCTCATAACATTAGGACCTAATGCTAATGCTGAATATTTCGGTGAAAATGGTGCTGATCACTTAGCTAAATTTGATCCAAATTCTATTTTCTTTATTCCTGACGATTCATATTGGCGTACAGGTACAGATAAAGACGAACGACAAAATCTTGTTGGTACTTTCCAATGGGTGCCTAATGACGAATGGAATATAAATGTTGACTTCGCTTCATCGAACTTAGAGTACACAGAAGATCGTATGGAGCTAGCGCAAGAGCGAGCTAAAAACCTGAATCCTGATACATTGATTATTGACGCTAACGGTAATCTACTTTATGAAGAAGGTGAGGGTAAACTGACCTTACAAGGTGAAAACCGTAATCAAGTTGATGAATATGATGGTTATGGTATTGATGTTGATTTTACCCCTAATGATAATTTAGTCGTGTCGGTAGGCGCTTCTTATTCACAATCATACCGTTACCGTTTACGCCAACGAGCAAAATTTCGTCATGAAAGTCAAACAGCATATTCGCTAGACTCTCGAGGCGACGTACCTAAATTATACCTTGGTGATAGTGAACAAAGAGAGATTGCTAACTTTTACTATATGAATGAAGATGGAAACTTAGTTGAGAACCCTGAGTTTGCCGGTCCTGCATTTGATGTTAGTGATATGGCTAGTTTTGTTGGCAGCGATGGCGGTGCATATTTAGAATATGGTCGTGAATCAACACATCGTAATGATGATATCTGGGCTGTTAACTTTGATACACAGTATGCGTTTGATCAATACCAAGTTATTTCATCAATTGAGGCAGGTGTTCGCTATTCTCGTGAACATTTATATGATTACTCTGACATTCAAACGGCTTTTAATGTAGATGATGGCTCTCGTCGTCCAATCGATGATAACTGGAATTCTGATGATCATGTTGACAGAGATGGCGAAAATAACGATTTTGACCGTTTATATCCAGACGAACATGCTGAGGTTACTGCGTGGGCGCAAGCTTGTGGTGATAATGGTCATAGTTTAGATGGTTTTATGGACAATTCAGGCGGTGCAGCTGATGCCGGTAACTTTGTTACGTTTGATTCGACTTGTTTAATTGGTGCCTATTTAGGTCAAGTAGGTTTTCTTACCGAAGCAGGTAATAACCCTAACATAGGATTTTACGATATAGGAGAAGATCCTAACAAAGAAAGTGGTCAGGTTAAAGATGTTAAAGAAGATGTTACTGCTGTATATGTAATGGCAAACATTGACTCTGAGCTAGCTGGTATACCGGTAACAGGTAATGTAGGTGTACGTTATGTACAAACTAAAACTAGCTCGAAATCTTGGGGAGAAAAACCCATTCTTACTCAACGTTATGTTCAAGAGGATAATCTTGATACTGATGAAGATGAAACACAAAATCTGGAATGGATCTATAGCTCTGAAACGGCACAAGTATTTTTAGATGACGACTATTCAGAGCTATTACCGAGCCTTAACCTGACTTTTCAATTAAACGATGAATGGTATCTTAGAGCGGCTGCTTACCGTTCAATGTCACGCTTTTCTATGAGTGCCATGTCTGCGGGGCAAACAATTACAGACTGTAATAGTGCCGATACCAGTGAAGACAATAATTGTGGTGCTTATGATGATGCGCTAGTTGGTGGTGTTGCCCAAGGTAATATGATGAGGCCATTTACGGCTAGTAATTATGATTTATCGTTAGAGTGGTACCCGAGCCAAGATGCGGCAATTACCTTGGGAACTTACTGGAAAAACTTCACTGGTGGTACGAGTAGGGTGACAGACTATCGCGTACCTACCGTCACTGTAGTCTCAGTTGATGGCTCTGTAACTGAAGAACAATACTCTCATGCTATACCTTATGCCACTAATCAAGTCGTCAATGATGAGACAACCATTAAAGGTTTTGAATTAACATTCCAGAAGCACTTTACAGAATTACCCGGTATCTTAAGTGGAATAGGCATCAAAGGTGCTTGGAACCATGCCGTGTCAGATTTTATCTCTGAAGAGCCTGCAAACTGGGGGATTAGCCCAGATGCAAACCTTTTTGGGTTCTCAAAAAACATTGCTTCAGGCTCTATTTATTGGGAAGGTGATAATTTGTCAATGCGCTTAATGTATAAGTATCGTTCACGTTATTTCCAACCGAATAACTTACCCTTTCCTCATAAAAGTAATCGTTGGGTTGAAGACAGTGATTACTTAGATGCGGCAGTTAAATATAAGGTAAGCAAGAATGTATCGGTCTCTTTAAAAGCGCTTAACTTGTTAGAAGAAGCGCAGGTAATGACACGTGGCCCCGGTACAGTGTCAGATTACTCATATTCAGGTCGTAAGCTATTCTTAGGTATTAAAGCTAAGTTCTAATTAAGTATTTATGTTGGTTGTTTAGGGCTTTCTATTACACGGAGTTTAGAAAGCCATTGTTTTTTAATAGATTTAAAAGAGATGTTCATGTACCCACTTAAAACATTACCGCACAATAAAGTCATTATGTTATCGCTATTTTTTGTGATATTGGCGTTATTATTATCTGGCCACGTTAGCGCAAAAGACTGGGTTGTTGATACGCCTAACGCTTACCATAAGGCGATTAAAAAAGTACAACCTGGTGACAATATTGTCTTAGCTGATGGTACTTGGCATAATTTTGAAATACTGTTTAAAGGCGAAGGTACAAAGCAAAAACCCATCACATTAAAAGCACAAACCAAAGGTAAAGTGGTGCTTACGGGGCAATCAAACTTAAGATTGTCGGGACAACATTTAGTTGTTTCTGGGCTAGTTTTTAAAGATGGGTTTACCCCAAGCAGTGCAGTAATTGAGTTTAGAAGTAATAAAGAACATTTAGCGTATCATTCTCGGGTAACCGAAGTTGTGATAGATAACTTTAATAACCCAGATAAACGTGAAACTGATTATTGGGTTGCAATCTATGGGCAATATAATCGTTTTGATCACAATTATCTCACAGGTAAACGAAATAAAGGCGTAACCGTTGCTGTTCGCCTGAATAGTAAAAATAGCCAAGAAAATCATCATAAAATTGACCATAACTACTTTGGCCCTCGTCCTATTTTAGGCTCTAATGGTGGCGAAACATTACGTATTGGTACAAGTCATTATTCTTTATCAAATTCATTTACTGTGGTTGAAAATAACTATTTTGATCGTTGTGATGGTGAAGTAGAAATTATTTCAATTAAATCAGGCCAAAATAAAATCAGAAAGAATGTGTTTTTTGAATCAAGAGGCACGCTAACATTACGCCATGGCAATGGTAATTTAATCGAAGAGAACATATTTATCGGTAACGGAGTTGACCATACTGGCGGCATCCGCGTTATAAACAAAGATCAAGTCGTTAGAAACAATTACCTTGAAGGTTTGACCGGCTATCGTTTTGGTAGTGGCTTTACCATCATGAATGGTGTGCCAAATTCAAAAATTAATCGCTATCATCAGGTAGAAAATGCATTGGTAGCAAATAATACCTTAATCAACGTTGCTCATGTTCAACTAGCTGCTGGTAGTGATGCTGAAAGAAGCGCAGTGCCAATTAATTCAAGCATGCGAAACAACTTGATGTTTAATGAAAATGGACAACAACCCTTTACTTTATTTGATGATGTAAGCGGTATTGAATTTACAGGTAACGTTGCCAATACCGTTGCACATGAAAAACTTTCATCAGGTATTAACCAACAAAAAATAACACTTAAGCGAGCAAACAATGGCTTGCTTTACCCTGTCAGTGCCAAGCTTGCTGATAAAGGAGCTAAAAAATCACTTTCTCCCGTGGCTAAGTCTGCCACAGGCCCAAGCTGGTACCCAAAAGTCAACAGCTTAGTTGAATTTGAATCAGGTAACATTATTCATGTTAACGCATCAGATGATGCATTATTCAATGCGGTATCAACCGCTAATAATGGTGATGTACTTGTGCTAGCTGATGGGCATTACGATGTAAGAAAAATGATTGATGTGAACAAAACACTCTCAATTAAAGCTAAGCATAAGCATAAAGCTTTAATAACATTTCAGCGTTCAACCTTATTTCAACTTTCAGACGGCGGTAGTCTAGCGCTTGATGGACTATACATTAGCGGCAGTAATAGTCCTGACTCTTCTGGTAATACATTAATACGCTCTAAAAAATGGGGCATGGTTGAAAATTATCGTTTCATTATGAAAAACACCCTAGTTAAAGCGCTTGATACTAACCACTCATTTCATTTTTTTGATTCAGGCAATGGTGCCTTTGCTGATTATATTGAGTTGATAGGTAATGAGTTTACCAATATCACCGGTGACTTCCTGCGTTTGAATAAAGAGATTGAAGACCTAGGCATTTACAATGCTGAGTATGTGATTATAAAAAATAATAGTTTTGATAATGTACAAGGTGCTTTAGTTAATTTATATCGGGGTGGTTCAGATGAAAGCACGTTCGGACCTCATCTTGAAATGACAAACAATATCATTAAAAACAGCAGTAAAGGCAAGCGTAATAAAATTGGTTCAAGTCTCTATTTGCATGGTGTGCAAGTAACCAATATTGAATCTAATACTTTTGAGAACACTGCTAGCGTTGTGATTGAACATACCGTCGGCGAGCCTCAAACAACAGTAAAGCATAATACTTTTCACAAAACAGCTGCACCTACGGTGAAAGAACTACGTGCTAAAGGGCCGCATACTGCGATCCTGTTAAACAACAAACAATCTTAATGAAGGTTATCGATGAAATCTATTACTCTCACCCCAACGATACAAGCAAATAACGCTAGTTCTAAACCTTGGTTGTTCATTATTACAGTGGTTATTTTTGCTGTAATTGGCACTAATCAAATGGCGATGGCTAAAACGAGTCCAAATTTAGTTGTAACTACAGCAGATGTAAAAAGTATGCGAGTAGCGATAACTCAAGACGGACAATTTAAGCGAAAGTTTGTCGCTAATAAATTATTTGTTGATCAGCAAATAACGCAAGCGATTGAGGTGCCAACCCCAAAAGATGGTGGTGGTGGCTATACTCATGAACGGCATAAAAAAAATTATCAATTAATGTACGATACTGGAATTACTTATCAATTAACGCAAGATGATCAATATGCTCATTATGTGCGTGATATGTTATTAACCTATGCCGAGCTTTACCCTACCTTACCTCTACACCCAAAAAGAAAAATGGGTAAACAAAACCCAGGCAAGCTATTTTGGCAAAGTTTAAATGAAGCGGTTTGGCTTGTGTATACCAGTCAAGCTTACGATTTGATTTTATCTTCATTGACCGTTGAAGAACAAGCCACAATTGAAAACGGGTTGTTTCGTCCTATGGTAAAGTTTTTATCTGTAGAGTCGCCCGAAACATTTAACAAAGTTCATAATCATGGCACTTGGACAACGGCTGCTGTAGGGATGACCGGTTATGTGTTAGGAGAGCTTGAATGGGTTGAACAAGCACTTTATGGTTTAGATAAATCAGGTAAAGGCGGTTTTTTACGTCAACTTGACGAGTTGTTTTCTCCGCAAGGTTATTACAATGAAGGTCCATATTACCAGCGGTATGCGTTAATGCCGTTTGTTACTTTTGCTAAAGCTATTCAAACCAACCAACCAGAGCGTAAGATCTTTGAATACCGAAACGGGATTGTCTTAAAAGCGATAGATACCACCATTCAGCTAAGTTACAACCAGTTATTCTTTCCGATCAATGATGCTATTAAAAGTAAAGGAATAGACACCATTGAATTAGTTAATGGTGTCACAATTGCGTATGGATTAACCTCAGATACTGGTTTGCTCGATATCGCTAAACAACAAAACCAAATTGTATTAACGGGCGATGGCCTCAAAGTAGCACAAGCATTAGATAATAACTTGGCAACACCATATCAATTCAATTCAGTTGCTTTAGGTGATGGCAATGACGGTAGGCAAGGTGCCTTAGTTATCATGCGTCAAAATGTTGGTGGCGAACAAGCATTATTGTTTAAACCCGCAGCACAAGGTCTAGGACACGGTCATTTTGATAAATTAACATGGCAGTTTTACGATAAAGGCGAAGAAATCGTTTCAGACTATGGTGCGGCTCGGTTCTTAAATGTTGAAGCGAAATATGGCGGGCGCTATTTACCTGAAAATAACACCTGGGCAAAACAAACAATTGCTCATAACACGGTAGTTGTTGACGAAAAAACGCATTTTAATGGTAGTGTGAAAAAAGGTAACAAGCACCACCCAGAATTATTATTTTTTGAAACCAATGAAAATATCACGATTAGCTCAGCTAAAATTGACAGTGCTTACCCAGGAGTTTCTTTAACAAGAACTATGGCGTTAATTAATCTTGAACATCAAGAGCAATCTTTAGTTATTGATGTATTTGATGTTAAATCAACTAGTAACCATCAATATGACTTGCCTGTACATTACAAAGGGCAATTAATTAGCACCAGTTTTGAGTTAGATACACAGTTAACCAGTTTGGGAGTGTTAGGCGAAGCAAATGGTTATCAGCACTTGTGGTTAAAAGCCCAGGCCCAACCTAACGCCGGCCTAGCACAAATTACTTGGTTAAATGATAACGGCAGGTTTTATACCAGTTCTTCAATTATGGATGGCGATGCATCGTTTTTATTTACTCAGATAGGAGCAAACGATCCATTATTTAACCTGAGAAATGAAAATGCTTTTATTAACCGTAAAGCAACATCAAAAAATCACACGTTTGTAAGCATATTAGAGCCACATGGCGAGTTTAATCCAGCTAAAGAATTCACTGTAAATGCAGTTAGCAGGGTACAAACATTATCGCATCAAAAAAATAAAGATATCGATATAGTGGAATTAACTACAACAGGTGGAAAGCGTTATTTATTAGCGTTTAATGCTGCTGAAAACGTAAACAATAAACAATCAAATACATTTTTATTTAATGGCACTAAATATCAATTTTCTGGCCGTTTTAAATGGTTTGAAGTTAAATAATTAGGGGGAAGTATGAGTCAGAGTGAACATTTTTTATCTGGTAATGAAACCGAAATTGAAGACATAGGCGGTGGTTTGAAACGTCAAATGTTAGGTTACAACGAAGAGTTGATGGCGGTGAAAATTTGGTTTGAAAAAGGCGCAATTGGCTATAATCATGCGCATAGACATTCTCAAGTAACTTATGTGGTTGAAGGAGAGTTTCATTTCAATATTGACGGGGTAACTAAGATAATGAAACCTGGTGATAGTTGCATGATTCCGCCACATGCAGACCATGGGGCTACCTGTCCAACGGGCGGTATTTTAATAGATACTTTTAGCCCTCCACGCGAAGATTTTTTAGAGGAATAGGCATATGAAAATGAAAAACTTGCGCTGGTGGGTAATTGCTCTAATCGCATTAGCGACCGTTATTAATTACATTGATCGCTCCGCACTTAGCGTATTATGGCCTGATATTGTAGAAGAGCTTTTTCCCGATGAGACGGCATTAGAGCGTAAGCAAATATATGCAAATATCTCAATTGTTTTTATCTTGTCTTATGCTTTTGGTCAAGCCATCTTTGGCAAAATATTTGATTGGGTAGGCACACGTTTAGGCTTTGTATTGTCTATTGGTGTTTGGTCTCTTGCCACTGCTGCTCATGCAATGGCACAAGGAGTTCTAAGTTTTAGTATTTTTCGTGCCATTTTAGGTGTTGCAGAAGCAGGCAACTGGCCTGGAGCCGCTAAAAGTAATGCTGACTGGTTTCCAACAAAAGAGCGCGCCTTAGCTCAAGGTATTTTTAACTCAGGTGCCGCTATTGGCGGCATTATCGCCATACCTTTAATTGCCTACTTAACGGTGTATTTTAGTTGGCAAATGGTGTTTGTTGTCATAGGTTTGGTTGGATTATTATGGCTTATTCCTTGGATCATTTTGGTTAAAGCGCCACCAAAATCACACCCTTGGATCACTGATGAAGAACGTGAATATATTTTAACTGGGCAGAAAAATACCGATGTTGGCGATATTTGCGATGAAGAAGAATATAACCCTTCTACAGGTGAATTACTTTCTCGTAAGCAAAGCTGGGGCGTGATTATTGCCTCTGCAGCGATAGACCCTATTTGGTGGTTATTTGTATTTTGGATTCCAATTTACCTTAATGAAGTCTATGCAATGGATGTTAAGTCGATTGGTATCTACGGTTGGGTTCCTTATGTTGGTGCAATGTTGGGTGCTTGGTTCGGTGGTTTGCTTGCGCAAAACCGCTTAAAAGCGGGCTGGAATACCGATAAAACACGTAAGCTAACAATTACCTTGGGCTGTTTGATCATGTTACCAGCATTACTTACCATGGCGAATCCAGGTGGGCCAACTATGGCTGTAATTATTATGGCGGTTATTTTATTTGGTTTTCAAGCCGCTATTGGTAATGTTCAAACACTTCCAAGTGATTTATACGGCAAAAAAGCTGTGGGTACGCTAGCAGGTTTTTCGGGCATGGCTGCAAAACTTGGGGCACTAGGGTTAACGGCACTTGTGCCAATTCTTACGGCTGACGGTAATTATACACCTGCATTTGTTATTGGCGCATCGTTAGCTGTTATTGCTATGGCCGCTGTTTGGATACTGATTCCAAAAATTGAGCCACTCAAACCTAAGTCTTAAGAAGTCAGTCACTCAATACTATTACTGAGTCTAGTTATCGAATATTAGTATCGAACACTAATATCGAACATTAGCATCGAGTAATAGTATTGAATAAATGTAATGAAAGTTAATAAGGTTTTGTAAATGAGAAACATTTTTTTATTCGGCGAATGTATGATTGAGTTGATGAAATCATCATCAAATACAATGATTCAATCATTTGCAGGTGATGTTTTTAATACTGCTGTCTACCTAAAACGCACTTTCCCTGATATGAAAGTGCAATTAGTAACAGCAGTAGGTAAAGATCAATTTAGCCTAGATATGATGCAATATTTTCAAAAAGAAAATATTGGAACAGACTTCGTTTTTGAATCTGACACAAAAATTCCAGGTTTATATTCGATTCAAGTTGATGGTCAAGGTGAACGTAGTTTCACCTATTGGCGTGAAAATTCAGCGGCTAGACAAGTTATGCAGTTCATTGATAATGCTGTAGTAAATCAATTAGCTAAAGGGGATGTGTTTTTCTTCTCTGGCATATCTTTAGCCGTAATAGATCCTGATGCGCGGACTGATTTTTGGGCAATGATCGAAAAGTTAAAAGCAGCCGGTGTAAGCATAGTGTTTGATCCTAACTATCGTGCGCGTATGTGGGACAGCCAGTCACAAGCTAAAGCACAGTTTGAACAAGCATTTAGCTACGCAGACATTCTTCTACCGGGCGTTGATGACTTTGAACAATTGTATGGTTTATCAAGCTCTGAGGCTGTTTACAACTTTTGTAAGCCTTATCAGTTTAAAGAGTTAGTCATTAAAAATGGCGAAGCGGGCATTTTCTGTTATGCCGATGAATTAGCTTATCATTTTCCTATTACTCCAATTAAAAATGTCATTGATACCACATCAGCAGGCGACTCGTTTAATGGGGTATATCTTGGCGCACGAACAACTGGGTTTACGCTCAGTGAGGCAATAGAGCTGGCTGCTAAAGCTGCAGGCTTTGTTATTCAGCACCGAGGTGCCATTGTTGAACAACAGGCATATCAAGACTTTATTGATAAACAAAATTTAAACACCCTAATTAAAGGTTAATAAATGCATTCATTTTCTACTTTAATGGGCAAACAAACTCTGTTGCCCATTATTCAAGCAAATACGGTATCTCAGGGCGTTGAAACCGCAAAAGCTATGGTGGCTGCGGGTATACAATTAGTCGAAGTAGTACTGAGAACTGACGTTTCTCTTGATGTTATTAATACATTAAAAAAAGAATTACCTGAGTTACACGTAGGTGCAGGTACTGTTATCGACGGTACTATTTTAAAGCAAGCACTTGAAGTGGGTAGTGACTTTATTATTACACCTACTATTTCAACTAAGTTGTTAACTGAACTTTCAAATTGTCCTGTACCTGTATTACCCGGTGTTGCTAATGCGGCAGATATTTTGTTAGCACGTGAGTTTGGTTATACACAATTGAAGTTATTCCCTGCATCATTAGCTGGAGGAACGCCGTTTTTAAATGCGATGAGTTCAATTTTTCAAGATATTATTTTTTGTCCAACCGGCGGTATCAATGAAAAAAATCAACAAGATTACTTAGCATTATCCAACGTATTTGCTGTGGGTGGCACATGGGTTGCGAAAAAAGAATGGGTTGAGTCAGAAAATTGGGCTCAAATTACGGCTGCTTGTGCTGCTTCAAATCAAGTGGGGCGGGTATAGATAACAGCATGATGCAACCACGTTTATAAGATTTTATAAACGTAAACTGTCTATACTCAGGCGACATTAAGATGCATAATTTAGTAATACTTATCCTTATTCTCATTCAACAGGTATTGTTATGCATTATAAAAATATAAATTCCAGTGCAAAAAAATCTATAGCGCTAGTTGCACACGATAATATGAAACAAGAGCTGGTCAAATGGTGTCAATTTTATAAAGAAAAACTATCGCCACATAATCTTTATGCTACAGGCACAACCGGGCTTCTTTTAACAAAACAAACCCAGCTCAGCATTACTAAACTGATCAGCGGTCCATTGGGGGGAGATCAACAAATAGGGGCATTAATAACCGAGAGCAAACTCGATATGCTAGTATTTTTTTGGGACCCATTAGAGGCACAACCTCATGACCCAGATGTCAAGGCGCTATTACGTCTCGCAGCTGTTTGGAATATTCCTGTTGCATGTAATCTTTCCAGTGCCGAATTTTTAATTAATTCTAGCTTGTTTGATAAAAGCTATGAGCGCAGTGTACCTGACTATGAACGATACCTTGCTGAGCGAAGGTAATCTAGTTGGTATGGCTTAGGTTTACCTACCCCCCCCCCAAAAAAAAATGAATATCAACGAAATGCCAAAGAAATGTCAACGGCTGCTTTTATCCAACTTTATATCGGCAGTTGCGTTGTACACTTAATTTGTTTTAATGCAAAAGTGGAGTTGGCGGAAGCTACATTGGGCAAATGTATTAGGGTTTGCTTAAGCAGCCGTTCATAATCACTAACGCTGTTAACTAACACCCTAAGTATGTAATCTTTATCACCACTGGTTGAGTGGCATTGCACAATTTCTTTAACCTTTTGTACGGCTGTTTCAAAGGCGTTTAGCGATTCTTCAGCATGGCTTTTGATGGTAATATAAGTATAAACCGTCACTGAAAGTTCAAGTTTATCTGGGTCGAGCAAGGTGACTTTGCCTTTAATAATCCCCTCTGCTTGCAAACGTTTAACCCGCCGCCAGCAGGGAGTATGAGAAAGACCTGCAATTTCGCCAAGCTCTGCCATGGAGTAATCACCATTTTCTTGCAGTGCTTGTAGAATTTTCCTATCAAATTTGTCTAATTCCAAAACTCATCCTAATTAGCGTTGTTATTTAAAGATATTATCCTAAAATATTGCGCTTTAATACTAAACAAAGCAAAAAGCATTTTGTAAAAGTTGGCTACAATAGGATGGTTTTAACAAAGATCAAAAACAAAGAGCAAAAACAAAGACAAAAAATATAGAATAAATTGCATGCTAACGTAAACGAGTGTTGTACAATATCAGTCATAATAACCTTGCGCGTTTGAAGGTGACCTAAAAAATAGCATGTTAAGGCATATCAAAGTTTTGCAGATTTGATTAGCTTCTCTTTTAAGCTAATTTATTAAGTATTTGTAATTTTATAACGATAAAGAGATAACGATGACGATAGAAATAAACCCACTACCGATAGAAGAACGTAATAATTGCCCTGAAGAGTTCAGTTTTGGTGCCACCTTCTCTGATCACATGTTTACACAAGATTTTGATGAAAAAAATGGCTGGCATGACGCAAAAATTAGTCCTTACCATGCTTTGTCACTTGACCCTTCCGCAGCTGTTTTTCACTATAGCCAAGAAATCTTCGAAGGATTGAAAGCTTACCGTAATAGTGAAGGTAAAATTAATTTATTTCGTCCTGAAGAAAACATTAAGCGATTTAATCGCTCGGCCAAACGCATGGTAATGCCTGAAGTTGATGAGAGCTTACACCTTGATGCGATAAAATCATTAGTTGCACTGGATAAAAATTGGGTGCCTGATCAACAAGGTGCGTCTTTGTATATTCGCCCAACAATGATTGCTACAAGCCCTAAGCTGGGTTTGGGGGCTAGCAGCCAATATAGCCACTTTATTATAACTGGACCAGCAGGTAGCTATTTTGGTGGTGGTTTAACGCCTATTTCTGTTTTTGTTGCCGATAAGTATCGCCGTGCTGTTAAAGGTGGTGTCGGTGAGGCTAAAACCGGTGGAAATTATGCTGCTAGTCTTTATGCTTCAGAAGAAGTCAGCAAATTAGGTTTTTCTCAAGTGTTATGGTTAGATGCAGTTGAAGGTCGATTTATTGAAGAAGTTGGCGCAATGAATATTTGCTTCGTGTATGAAGGGAAAACCATTGTAACACCTAAGCTTAGCGGTAGCATTTTACCGGGCATAACACGTGACTCTATTTTAAAATTAGCGCCTACGCTTGGTTATGAGGTGAGTGAAGCACAACTCGATATTGAAACAATATTAGCCGATATTGATAGCTCAAAAATAACAGAAGTGTTTGGTTGTGGCACCGCAGCAGTGGTTTCTCCCGTTGGAAAACTAGGTTTTAAAGGGGCAGAGCATATTATTAACAATAATGAAACTGGGCCGGTATCTAAGCATATCTATGATGAATTAACCGGGATTCAATACGGAACGAGAGAAGATAAGTTTGGTTGGATTCAAACGGTTTAGTTTTAATTTCTGCTAGGTGGGCAACAAGGTAGCCAACTTGCTAAAATACACCCATTTTAATTACCAATAAAATGGGTGTTCAGGGCGGCAATGTTTTAAGCTTCATCCATAATAAGCTTAATTGTTTCTAAGCCTTTTCGTAAAGTGGTTTCGTCGGTAGCATAATTAATTCGAATACACTGGTGTTTATGTTGCCAATCATCATCGATACCAATAAAAAAATTATGCCCCGGGATAATATAAACGTATTTTTCTTTTAACCTTTGATACAGTGTTTCACTCGTTATTTTGGCATCTTTAAACCACAGCCACATAAAAAATGCGCCTTCTACCTTGTGCAAATACACCGACCTATCAGCAAAAATTTCATTGAATAACCCAATTGCGGTTTGTGACTTGTCACTATAATAAGGTTTAACCACATTTTTGCAGAGCTTGAGTAGCTCTTTATCTTTGAGCATTCGGGTCAACAACGAAGGCCCCAAACTATTAGGGGTGAGGATCATGCTGCCATTGATATGACCAAGCGCTTGAATAATTTCTTTGTTAGCGATAACTATGCCAGTGCGTAACCCAGCTAAACCTAATTTAGATAAAGACATACATAAAATAATATTTGAATTCCAAGTGAGGGTAGCATCAGTGTATATACACCCTGGAAACGGGTGACCGTAGGCATTGTCTACAATAAGAGGAATATTATATTGTTGCGCTAGTGAGTCTAATTGGTTTAGCTCCTCATCAGTGATGACATTACCTGTAGGGTTGGTTGGCCTTGAAACGCACAGCGCGCCAATAGCGTTGTCTGATGCTAATGTTTGGGCTACGGCATCAAAATTAACCACATACTTGAACTGCTTTGACTTGCTATCGGCGTCTAAAATTTCAATGTCAGGTTTGATCGCAATAAACATATCCTCTGACAAACCTTGATCAGCATAACCTACATATTCAGGAGCTAAAGGAAAAAGGATCTTTTTATGGCTACCATCAGTCATCTCTCCGGCAAATAAATTAAACAACACAAAGAAATTGGCTTGGCTACCATTGCTTAAGCCTATATTGTTTTTATCTAAACCCCAATCATAGTTTTCATTCAGTTTATTGGCGAGTGCAACACGAAAATCTTCATTACCTTGGGGGTGATCGTAAAGGCCAATAACCTTATCAATTTGGGTACTCGTCATTAGCTTTTGTAATTCGCTAACAAATACGCTGTTAACTTCGGGAATAACTGCTGGGTTACCGCCACCAAGCATAATAATATCAGGATTTTTGCTGTTTTTTGCATTCCCTAAATCCGTCATTAATTGACTGATCCCATTTGGACGGGTAAATTTTGAGCCAAATTTTGATAAGTTCATACAGTTGTTATTCATTATAAATAGGGTTGACCAGTATAACTGAAATAAATTGCTATCGCTTGTGCAAGGCAAGGTGTTTTTACTTCATTGAAATTACTGATTATTCTTCCTTTTCTGTCGGAAGGTGTTTATAGCCAGTTATCATTGCTGAGACTAACGCGGTTCTTTCTCTTCTTTCTGCGACGATGACACCTATAATGTGCAGAGGAATAAGCAACAGTAAACCATAAAATGCATAAACATGAGCCGTGATAAAGGGTTTGCGAATATCTCTCATTGCTTGGTAGGCAACTTGGTCAACATTATCTTTTGAATAAGGCTTAATGGCATCAAGATTTTGCTTATCTATGGCAATACTTTGCGAAAAATAGTGGCCAAAAGGCGGGTAGTAAATGTCTGTACCGGCAATAACTAAGCCAGAAATCATTTGAATTAACATTAGCGAGAGCAAAGCAAATACCATTAATTTACCGGCAGGGTTATGCCCTTTATAAGCTGACTTTTTATGCGCTTTAAAGTCGGCTAACTCTTTAGAAAAACCTTTTGCAAAGGGCAATACCTTATTCCATCGTTCGTATGTTTTGCCAACAAAACCAAGGGTCAACCTAAAGAGTAAATTAGCAGCAAATACATAGCCTACAATAACGTGTATAGTCTTTAACAAGATCTTTCCATCCGTACTCACGCCAATTAATTTACTATTAAAAATAATTAATCCGATAAAAATCAGCAATGTTATAGCTATTACATTGATCCAATGAAATAAGCGTATATTGCGACTCCATACAAAAACTTGCTTACGTTCGATACTCATATCAGCTCTCTCTTTTAGTTGTAGTATAGGTTAAAAGTGACCATTATCTGTCACAGGCGTTACCCAATATCTTAATTTTGCCCCCTGGCAAATGGGTTTAAGATGATGTTTAAGCGCATTTATCTCATTTGAAGTTATTAGTATGTCAAATTGATAGAAGGCTCTGTAACCCTCTACTTGCTCAGATATGTCATATAAGCTGTGTTCTTTACTATAACCACTCATTTTCGTCAAATTAAAGCCCGAGATCTTTGGCAAACTCATCAAACAATCAACCACATCATCCTTTAATGTTACTGGAACAATTAAAGTAAACATTGATACTTCAAGCATATCTTTTCTCCAACCAACAGTAAAAAATGGGGAGTAAATATAGTGTGGTAATTGTTGATGTTATTAGTCCACCGATAACTACAATAGCTAAAGGTTTTTGTATTTCAGCGCCTGGACCTGTTGCAAAAACCAAAGGCAATAAACCAAACATTGCTGTTGTTGCGGTCATTAATACCGGCCTTAACCTACGATTTGCACCGTCAATCACACGCTTTACTATGTTGGTCGAAGATAGCTTGGTTTGTTCAAAGTAACTAATCATAACAATACCATTTAATACGGCAACACCTAGCAAGGCAATAAAACCTACCGAGGCGGGAACTGATAAATACTCCTTACTCATATACAATGCAATAACTCCTCCCATTAGAGCAAACGGAATATTGGCAATAATTAACGCTGATTTAGCAATAGACTTAAAGGTTGTAAACAAAATAATAAAGATTAGTAAAACAGCGATAGGAATCATAATTAATAAATTTCTGGTTGCTCGTTGCTGGCTTTCAAATTCACCTCCAAAAGCTAATGTGTAACCTGAAGGAAGCTTGATAGCCGAGTCTATTTTAGTATGTAATTCTTCTACAAAACTAACAATATCTCTGTTAGTTACATTGACACTGACAGAAGCAAATCGGTTTCCTTTTTCTCTTTCTATTAAAAGAGGACCTGTTTTAAACGTAATGTCAGCAATTTGTTCAAGGGGTAATAATTCATTATTTGGCATTAAAATAAGTTTTTGCTTTAATGCGGTTATTGAAGATATTTCATTGTGACTTGAACTCATATTTTGTGTGCTGTTAAAAACAATAGGGATGGTACGATTACCTTCAAGTAAAGAAGATACTTGTAGTCCTTCAAGTTGAGATGTTAAGAAGTGACTTAGTTGTTGCGTTGATAAACCAAATTGACTGGCAATTTCTGAAATGAGTTTTATGTTTACATACTTTCCACCTTCAATAATTGCCATTTGTACGTCAGAAGCACCTTCTATGGTATTGGCTAATATTGCTATTTTTTCTACTAATGTAGCAAGTATGGAAATATCATTACCAAAAACTTTGATTGAAATATCACCAGTGCTACCTGTTAACATTTCAGATACTCGCATTTGTATTGGTTGGGTAAAACCGATTCCCATACCTGGAAATTTAGTCAGTGTTTTACGAATATCTTCAATTAATTCCTGTTTGGTATCGAAGCGCCATTCACTTTTTGGTGCAAGCTCCATAAATACGTCTGTTTCATTTAATCCCATAGGATCAAGACCAAGTTCATCCGAGCCGGTTCGCGCAACCACTTGTACTATTTCAGGAATATTTTGCAAGAGTTCTTTTTCAACTTGTTCATCAATACGCACAGATGATGCTAAGGAAATGCTAGGGGACTTTTCAAGTTGTACAATAATGTCACCTTCGTCGAGCACTGGCATGAAGCTCTTACCTAAATATTGAAAAAGAACTAGACTAACAACCAATATACTCAGTGATAATAAAACCAGTGTTGCAGGTTTATCCGTAGTTTTTGACAGTGAATTGACATAAAACTTCTGTAAAAGCATTATAATCTTTGGTGGCTTAATAGCTTCATTTTTAAGTAGAACAGACGAAAGTATAGGAATAATAGTAAGTGATAAAATCAAAGCGCTTAGCATTGCAAATACTATAGTAAGTGCAACAGGAGTAAATAGTTTCCCTTCTAAACCTGACAGCATTAATAAAGGAGAAAACACTATGATAATTATTATAGTGCCTGAAAATACAGGGGTTGCCACCTCTTTACAAGCCCTGAAAATAACATGCAACCTTGGTAAATGCTGATTATCGGCTAATTTATTGACGATGTTTTCAACAATGACTACGGAAGAATCGACCAACATACCTATAGCAATAACAAGTCCACCAAGGCTCATTAAGTTTGCCGATAAGTTAAACTGCTTCATTAAAATAAATGTCATCAGTGCAGCCATAGGTAGTGATAATGAAACAACTAATGAAGAGCGGATATCTCCGAGAAATATGGCTAGTAATACTATGACTAAAATAACCGCTTGGCCTAAGGCATTTGTGATTGTGTCTATCGCGGTATCAATCAAGTTAGATCTATCATAAAAAACATTGATTTTTGTTCCTTGCGGTAGTGACGCCTCAATCTCTTTAAGTTTATTTTTTACATCAGTCACTACTTGGGCTGTATTGCTATTTTTTAACGCTATTATTAAGCCTTGCGTTGCTTCTTTACCATTTTTGGTAACAGCACCATACCTTGTTAAGCTCCCTACCTGAATTTTTGCAATATCATCGAGTCGAACGACTTTATTTTTAACTATCTTAACCACGGTATTTTTGATCGAATTAATATCAGTAAACTTACCTTCAGTTCTAAGAATGAGAGTATCGTTGCCTTTAATAATACGCCCAATGCCACCATTTTGGTTGGTAACATCAATAACAGATGCAATTTCTTCAAATGATATCTGGTATTGCTGCATTAACAATATATTAGGCACTATTTTATAGGTCTTTACGAAGCCACCTAAGCTATTTACGTCAGCTACTCCTGATACGGTTCTCAGCAAAGGACGAATATGCCAATCAAGTAATGTTCTTTTCTCGGTAAGTGACAGCGTAGGGTGCTCGATGGTAAACATGAACACTTCACTTAATGGCGTACTCATTGGAGCCATTCCACCACTAATATTTGAGGGGAGGCTTGGCAGTATATTAGCCAAGCGCTCGTTTACTTGTTGCCTTGCCCAATATATGTCAGTGCCATCTTTAAAATCTAGAGTGATATCGGTTATAGAATATTTTGTTGTTGATCTCAGCATTTCTTGAGCAGGGATACCCAATAATTCAGTCTCAATGATTCGTGTAACTTGAGACTCAATTTCTAAAGCATTCATGCCAGGTAGCTTAAGTACTATTTTTACTTGTGTAGGCGATATTTCAGGAAATGCATCGACAGGTATTCCCAACCAAGACTTTACTCCAAAAAACATTGCTAACACTACGAAAATACTAACAAATAAACGCTGAATCAGTGAAAATTTAATGATTAGGTTCAACATTTAATCAGTCCCTAAATTAAGTAAACTTCCTTGAAGAATGCTTACCGAGCTAATAAGTGCATGCTTACTTTCAATATGTTCTTTAGTTGTAAAAATATAATTTGCTTCGTTTGTACCTAAAAGGTGAATAGGAACTAAAGACAAAGCGTCATTTACTTTTAAAGCAATATAATCTTTATTTTCATATTCAAAAATGGCTGACTTAGCAACTTTAAATCCATTAACATGCCTTATTGGAGTCACTGTGATGGATTGGCCTAGCGTTAATTGACAGTGTGTTGATGTTGGTGAAGCCCACAACCTCTGGTGGAACCTATCTGCAATATTCTCGATATAATTAACCTCAAGGTTGCAGGTCGGGTTAACTTCAAAGTGAGATATGCTCGAAGCTAACATTAGCGGCATGCTAATTTGAACTTTGAGAGCATCTTTATTTATGACATCGAAGGAAAGTTCACCTGATAATTTACTGCTTGCTGGGGTTGGTATTTGTATTACCCCATTTATAGGGCTAATAAGGCTGACTTGCTCATTTTGAGCAATATGTAAAAAAGACATTTGGTGCTGTAAATGTTCAAATTTTAGTTTAGCTTCATAGTAGTTTTCAGCTATTTCAAGCCACTGTGAGCTTCTTATTGTTTTTTTCTCAAAATATAGTTTATTTCTTTGAAAATGATGTGCTTGAATTTCTAGTAGTGCTTTTGATGAATTATATGATTCGATAAAATGATGCACATCGTAACCCTCAACCATAGCCACTTTTTGCCCTTGTTTGACCTGACTACCATTGGTTACTAAATAATTGACTTGTTGTGTATCAAATGGGAGCCTTACAGAAAAGTTCTTTCCTGGCATATAGCTAACGTCGCCTATTAAGTTTTGCCCTTTCATTTTATTAACTTTTTCTATTTTTGAAAATTGCGTTTCAAATGCACCTAATGAAGACAATTTGATCATTTTCAAATGTTCACCTGCATTTACGGCAGATACTTGAATTAGGACAACTAATAAGAACCAAAATAGCGTATATTGTGTTGCATCATTTGTTATAGTTTTTTTTCTGAAGGGTAATGTCATATAGTTCAATCGTTATAAAAAATTTATGATTGAATTATTACTTTTAAATGATGTTGAAACATTAGACATACGTTGGTTTTTACAGTTTTGTTATATTTCTTTTAACATGGTACATATGTCTGTTGAAATTCTATCTTGCTGATAATAGAGGGTTTATGAGAGATAAGTTCATAGCGATAGTTTTGCTTGTTATAATGATTTTGAATTTTTTTGATGTGTTTACCGATATATCTTTAGGTGTGCCTAGTTGGCATATTCTATCGGAAAGCCTTATTGTCATCGTTTCAGGAGTCGGTGCGTTATTTTTAATTAAGGATATAAATGCAAGAACATCTGATATTTCAAGATTAAAACAAGAGTTATTAATTTCGGATGATAAATTTAGAAATATTTCCGATGAAATGATAACAGCACGGCACGAATACAGTGCTGTGATTCATAACCAATTCGAGCTATGGTCACTCACCTCAAGTGAGCAAGAAATTGCAATGTTATTATTAAAGGGCTTGAGCTTTAAAGAAATTAGTGCGGTCAGAAATACCAAAGAAAAAACGGTTAGACAACAAGCTTCGGTTATCTACAGTAAAGCTAATGTTGATGGTAGGCACGAGTTTGCTGCATGGTTTCTAGAAGACTTTATGTGATTTTGAAGTGTTAAATCAAACGATATTATTAAAAAATCAAGCTCCCCATAGGGCACGAGAGCGCTAGAGCAACCAACTGTAGCTTTTGATCTTCTACTTGTAACTTAAGGGCTACCTGTAGTAGATTATTTGTAGAAAAACCTTTCAGGTAGGGATGAATGAGAGCAGTATTTACAAGCTATAGCTTAATCAAGCGGTTGAGTCATGTCAGTAATAAAGTCAATTTATTTACAATTGCTTGGGCTGTTTTTATCAATGTTTAAACATTCAGCTGCCATACTGCTCACCTTTGTTATTTCAATGGCGTTTGCTTGCTATGCCGTTCATTTACTTTATCAATATAATTATCAACAAAAATATATCACGGTACAAAAAATAGCCGCTAGTTTTGCTAGCCAAATTAGAACCGATTTGAATCAAACCTTATCAGCAGCTTATCCATTAGCAGCATTAGTGCGTGCTCAAAACGGTAAAGTGACAGGTTTTACCGAATTAGCAACAGAAATGCTGGCTTTGTATCCCAGTATTGCCTCTTTACAATTATCTCCCAACGGTGTGCTTAAATATTCAGTGCCTATTGAAGGCAACGAGTTAGCAATCGGACATGATTTTTTATCTGATCCTACACAAGATAAAGAAGCGCAGCTGGCAATTTCCTCGGGTAAACTTACTTTGGCTGGTCCGTTTAATTTAATTCAAGGAGGGGTTGGTGCAATTGCACGACTACCGATTTTTTTAAACAGTAAACAAGGTCAAGTTTTTTGGGGATTCTCTTCCGTATTAATTCGCTTTCCTGAGGCACTTAATACCACTAATTTATCATCCTTAAGTAGCTCAGGTATAGGTTATCAACTGTCTCGAAAACATTCTGATACCGGCCATATACAAATAATAGCCTCATCAAACACCAAAATAATTGATGCACCTGAAGTGTTCAATATTCCAATTCCTAATGGCCATTGGACCTTTATTGCTTATCCCATTGATGGTTGGAGCAATACTCCCGCACTTGTATTTTCTATATTTGTAGGGTTATTGTTTGTTTCATTAACCACCTTTTTAGCTTTTTTGTTAACGCGTTTAAAGTTGAGTAACTTACGTTTACAAAAAATGGTAATAAAAAGAACAAAAGATTTACAAGGCAATATTGAGCGTTATGTTGAAAGTGAAAGACGGTTACTGTTAAGTCAAAAGGCTGGTGGCATAATTACCTGGGAATGGGACATTGTAAATAACATCATTACTTGGTCGGCCCATGCGTTAAAATTATTTGGCAAAATTCCAGCAAAAGCAACCATAACCTTAGAAAGTTTTCTTGATAATGTTCATGCTGATGATAAAGCTAAAGTCGTTAATGCACTCAATCAATGCATTGAATCTGGCGTTGAATATAATGTTGATCATCGCATTATTTTGGCTGACGGTAGTGTGTTGTGGATAAATGAAAAAGCGGATGTCGTTAGAGACCATCGCGGTAAAGCTATCACTATGTTAGGGGCCTCTATAGATATTACCGAGCGCAAAAAAATAGAAGATAAATTGCAATTGTCGGCACAAGTATTTAGCGACACCCATGAAGGCATCATTATCACTGATAGCCATAAGCATATAGTTGATGTGAACCCTGCATTTTGTCAGGTAACAGGCTACAAGCGTGAAGAGGTTATTGGAAAAAATCCACGTTTTCTCAGTTCAAATAAGCAAGATGAAGCCTTCTATCAAGCTATGTGGCAAAGCATTAACAAGCACGGCCACTGGCAAGGAGAGGTATGGAATCGTAAAAAAACGGGCGAACTATATGCAGAATTACTCACTATTTCTGTGTTAAAAGATGCTGATAATAATACCGTTAATTATGTCGGAATGTTCACTGATATTACCAGAAGCAAACTACAGCAAGAACAACTTAGCCGTATTGCCCATTACGATATACTCACTAACTTACCAAACCGCGTGTTGCTCACCGACCGCATTACCCAGTCAATGTTGCAATGTAATCGTCATAAATTGTCAATGGCGGTAGTGTTTTTAGACCTAGATGGTTTTAAACAAGTAAATGATGTTTATGGTCATGATGCTGGAGACAAACTGTTGGTATCTCTGTCCGTTCGCATGAAAGATGCATTACGAGAAGGCGATAGTTTAGCACGCCTTGGTGGCGATGAATTTGTTGCGGTACTGTCTGATTTAGCTAAAGTTGAAGACTGCGAACCTGTCCTAGAACGCTTGTTAGAAGCATCGTCTGCGCCAGTGACGATAGAAGAGCAGATATTCAATGTTTCAGCTAGCATTGGTGTTACCCTTTATCCTCAGGATAATGTTGCCGCTGATCAGTTGATGCGCCATGCGGATCAAGCGATGTATAAAGCAAAAGAGTTGGGTAAAAACCGTTATCACCTATTTGATACGGTTCAAGATGTTGCCATTAAAGAACAACATGAAGTGCTTGAAGCTATCCGCACCGCCCTCGATAATCAGCAATTTGTGTTGTATTATCAACCGAAAGTTAATATGAGAACGGGAGAAGTCACTGGGGTTGAAGCGCTGATTCGTTGGCAACATCCTACACGCGGCTTATTAAGCCCAATAGAATTTTTACCATCAATTGAAAATAACCCCATGATGATAGAACTAGGTGAGTGGGTTATTAATACTGCCTTGCAACAAATTAGTCAGTGGCAAACTACCGTACTCACCGCGCCAGTTAAAATTAGCGTCAATATTGCCGCAGTTCAACTGCAACAACCAGACTTTGCGCAAAAATTGGCATCCTTGCTAGCTGCTCACCCCAACATTAAACCTCAATATTTAGAGCTTGAAGTATTAGAAACTAGTGCCTTAGAAAGCGTAAACCATGGTTCAAAAATAATGAATGCCTGCAAAGCGCTTGGAGTCAATTTTGCTTTAGATGATTTTGGCACCGGATACTCCTCTTTAACTTACCTAAGAAGGTTGCCCGCAGACTTAATTAAAATAGATCAAAGCTTTATTCGTGACATGCTCCATGATGCCGATGATTTTGCTATTGTTGAAGGTGTAATCGCCTTAGCCAAATCATTTAAACGCGAAGTTATTGCTGAAGGGGTTGAAACGGTTGAACATGGGGTAGCGCTGTTACAAATTGGCTGTGAACTCGCACAAGGCTATGGCATTGCTAAACCTATGCCGGGCAATGAAATTCCTGGGTGGATTAGCCATTGGCAGCCTGATGCAAGTTGGAGTATTAAAAAATCGATAAATAGTTTCTAAAAATCAAACAAAAAATGCAAAAAAACGCAAAAAAAATGCACCTAAATAATAGGTGCATAAAACATGAAACATCAAGGGAATAACATTACTGTTAAGTAAGAGTGCGCATATTAGATTAAGTTCAATTTATTTCAATTTAATTTGAATTATTTCCAAATATCAGAAAACTATTGCTTATTATCAGCTAAAAACATATTCACCGCATAGTCACAGATCTCTTCCACTTTGCTATTATCAGTATAGATACCATCAATAAATAACTTGGCGATCCCATGTACCGTTCCCCACAAAACCTGAGATACTCTTAAGGCATTATCATCAACATTAAGCAATCCTTGTTGTTGCCATTGCTGGGTCATGGTCACCTGAAATTGAAAACATGGGTAAGCACAATCGCGAAGCTCTTGCGTACTATTTTTATCTTTCCAAATAGTACGACCAAACATTAATTCATAGAGTTCAGCGTTGTTACTGGCAAACCTGATGTAATTATGAATAAACCGGCTAAAACGCTCATGGGGTGATAAATGTGTTTCTTCGAAGCCATGCTGATTTATCCGGTTAAGCTTTTCAAAGCCATTTTCAGCAATACCACATAACAACGCATTTTTATCTTTAAAGTGATGATAAGGCGCAGTTCTTGATACACCAACTTGAGCCGCAAGTTTTCGTAAAGACAAGGCTTCAATACCGTGTTCTTTAATCATCTCACTGGCAACGCGTAGTAAAGTGGTACGCAAATCACCGTGATGATAGTTTAATTTTTCTGGAGTATTTTTCATAACAGCCAATTTAGCAGCGAATTGTTAAACAATCAATCTTGACAGCGTCATAGCTTGGGTGTAATTTATAATTATGTTAACTTGACAATGTCAACTTATTGAAAGTGACTGGTCAAAATCAATGATTCAAAAAAATGGGTCAATGATAATTAAAATATAAATTGCCTATAAAGAGAGAAGCTATGTCTGAGCAAATGCCTGAACAACAATTTTCAAAACTATTAGCACCACTGGATCTTGGTTTTACTACCCTAAAAAACCGTATCATCATGGGGTCTATGCACACTGGTTTAGAAGAACACCCCGACGGCACTCGACGTATGGCGGCGTATTTTGGCGAACGAGCCAAAGGCGGTTGTGCGCTTATGGTTACTGGTGGTTTTGGACCATCAGAGCGCGGTGCTACGCATCCAAATACTAAAAGAATTGAAACAGCAGAAGACATTGCAAAGCACAAAGAAATTACCGACGCGGTACACAAGTACGATAGTAAAATTTGTATGCAAATACTGCATACAGGGCGCTATGCCTATAATCCAAGCCCAATAGCCCCTTCAGCAATACAAGCACCTATTAACCCAGCGAAGCCAGAAGCTTGTACGGTAGAAATGATCGAACACGAAATTCAAAGTTTTGTTGATTTAGCCTTAGTAGCCCAGCAAGCGAATTACGATGGTGTTGAAGTCATGGGCTCTGAAGGTTATTTCATTAACCAGTTTACCGCCCTAAGAACCAATCAACGTGATGATGACTGGGGTGGTGCTTATGAAAATCGCATAAAACTAGGGGTTGAAATCGTACGAAGAATTCGTGAAGCAGTGGGTGAAAAGTTCATTATAATTTTCCGCCTTTCAATGATGGATCTCGTTGAAGGCGGCAGTAGTTTTGACGAAGTGGTACAGTTTGGCCAAGCGATAGAAAAAGCGGGGGCATCCATTATTAATACTGGCATAGGTTGGCATGAAGCACGTATTCCAACTATTCAAACCAAAGTGCCACGTGCCGCTTTTACGTGGGTTACAGCCAAATACAAGGAACATTTCACTATACCTGTGGTTACTTCTAATCGTATCAATACGCCTGAAGTTGCTGAGCAAGTGCTACAAAATGGCGATGCAGACATGATTTCAATGGCGCGGCCATTTTTGGCTGATGCAGAATTTGTCAATAAAGCTGCCGAAGGTCGAAGTGATGAAATCAATACCTGTATCGGCTGTAACCAAGCGTGTTTAGATCATGTGTTCTCAGGAAAAATGAGCAGTTGTTTAGTTAACCCAAGAGCCTGTCACGAAACTGAGATTAATATCATACCGACTAAAAGCATCAAAAAAATTGCGGTTGTGGGTGCTGGCCCAGCCGGGCTTTCAGCCGCTACCGCCTTGGCACAAGCAGGACATGAGGTCACACTGTTTGACGGAGAAAGCCAAGTAGGTGGACAATTTAATATCGCCAAACAAGTTCCAGGCAAAGAAGAGTTTGATGAAACCATTCGTTATTATTCTCGTCAATTAACATTAACCGGGGTCACTGTTAAATTAAATACCCGAGTTACTGCGAATGAACTCAATAACAGTGATTTCGACGATGTAGTTATTGCTACCGGCATTAATCCCAGAACCCCAGTCATTGAAGGTATAGAACACGACAAAGTGCTCAATTACATTGACGTGCTCAAACATAAAAAAGCCGTAGGCAAAAAAGTTGCCGTGATTGGCGCTGGCGGCATAGGCTTTGATGTATCAGAATACTTAGTGCATGCAGGGCAAGGCACTAGCCAAGATATTGCCGCTTACATGAAAGAGTGGGGAGTCGATATGACCCTTAAAGCGCGTGCAGGTATTGAAGGAATGCAAAAAGAAATTACCCCTCCAGCTAGAGACGTTTATTTATTGCAGCGCAAAGCCAGTAAAGTTGGCGCAGGGTTAGGTAAAACTACAGGGTGGATCCACCGTACAGGGCTTAAACATAAAAACGTTAAAATGCTTGCCGGGTGTGAATATCATAAAATTGATGATGACGGTTTGCATTTAACTATTGCTGGTGAACCACAAGTATTAGCCGTTGATAATATCATTGTTTGTGCTGGTCAAGACCCAGCCAGAGAGCTAGTGGCAGGTTTAAACAAACCTTATCATTTAATTGGTGGAGCAGATGTAGCAGCAGAGCTTGATGCTAAACGTGCTATTAAACAAGGTTTAGAGCTAGCGATACAATTATCATAATAAAAATCGCAACATATTGTACTCAGCATTATTGAATAAAAGGTGACAAATATTTTGTCACCTTTTTTGATTCTCTGGTACTGAACACAATAGAACAGAGCAGAATTGAACAGAGCCGTTCTAAACAGCACTAAACATGACTAATAGTGTTTATTCTGGAACACCATAAGTATCAACCACGTAATCAAGATCTTTATCACCTCGACCACTTAGGTTAACCAACACTGAACGCTCAGGGTTCTGTTGTGCAAGTTTAATGGCATAAGCAACCGCATGGGCACTTTCTAATGCTGGAATAATTCCCTCTAAGCGGCTTAACTCATAAAAAGCGTCAATACATTCTTTATCGGTAATGCTCTCGTAAGTAACCTTGTTTAAGTCTTTAAGCATACTGTGTTCGGGGCCAATGCCAGGGTAATCTAGGCCACTAGCGATAGAGTGTACGGGGGCAGGCTCACCATTTTCATCTTGTAAAGTATAACATTTAAAGCCATGAATCACGCCAGGCTTCCCTAATGTCATTGTTGCAGCATGCTCACCGGTTTTAAATGATTTACCCGCAGGTTCAACACCAAAGAGTTGACATTCATCATCGTCTAAAAAGGCAGAGAACAAGCCAATAGCATTACTACCACCGCCAACACAAGCCACCACACTGTCTGGTAATTCGCCAGTCATTTCAAAAAATTGATCTCTAGCTTCAATACCTATAATGCGCTGAAAATCACGCACAATCATAGGGAACGGATGTGGGCCAACCACTGAGCCAATGCAATAAATGGTTGAGTCGGGGTCTTTCAGGTAGGATTCAAAAGCACTATCTACCGCTTCTTTTAAAGTTTTTAAGCCATGAGTTGCCGGAATAACTGTCGCGCCTAATACTTTCATGCGCAGCACATTAGGGTATTCTTTTTCAATATCCACTTGACCCATATGAATTTCACATTCTAAGCCAAAGTATGCGGCAGCGGTTGCAAGTGCAACACCATGTTGTCCAGCGCCAGTTTCAGCAATTAACTTCTTTTTGCCTAAATGCTTAGCCAGCAATGCTTCTCCCATACAATGGTTTAGCTTATGGGCACCTGTATGGTTTAAGTCTTCTCGTTTCAAATAAATTTGGCCACCATATTTTTGTGATAAGCGGTGACAATGATATACAGGGGTAGGGCGACCTTGATAGTATTTTCGAATATCACGTAACTCAGAAATAAACTTATGTGATTTACTAATGGCAAAGTAAGCATCATTAATTTTTTTCATTTCCTCCTCTAAATTAGGAGGAATAAAAGCACCACCATAGTCATTAAAAAAGCCATCTTTATTTGGGTATTTTTTAAAGTAATTTTCTTTCATTGCATCCCTCGATAATTAAGTTGAAGTGTAAAAAGCGTTAAGTGTAAAAAAGAATAAACAACCCAAAACAATACAGCAAGGCTAAATCCAGCCATTTTGCTAATCTTAATCAAGTAATCTAGATAAAATTTATAAGTTAAGGCCTAAGGGTAAAGCACCTAGATCAAAAACAATATCACCACAGAGAACACCGAGGGACTGCGTCCTCACCGAGAAGAGCAAAAGAACCAGACAAAACAGGCAAAACAGGGATCTTCGATCAAACACCTCGAAGATGACGTGACTAATGAAACCCTCCTCTGTGCAGTGCGAAGCAAGGCCTACATGGATGTAGGTCACTTAGGTTATGCATGGAGCATATAACCTGCCTGTGTCCTCGGTGGTTAAACTTCACTAATCTGTAATCATGTCTCTATGTGACTGATGGCATATTGCTAGCACAAACCATTATTTTTTTGATACACTGAATTACTATAATGTAACCGCTTACATTATAGCGGTGTATCCATCAACTGTCTCGGTGGAATAAAGCAAAAAGCCAAAAAGGGTTCAACATGAGTGATCACAAAAAAATACGTTGGGGTATTGTTAGTACCGGAAGAATTGCACAACAGTTTTGTCAAGATATGGCCTTTGTTAACAATGGCAAGCTTGCGGCGGTAGCAGCAAGAAACATTAATGACGCCCAAACATTTGCAAAAAAATACGGTATCGAAAAAGCCTACCAAGGATATCAAGCCATGTTTGACGATCCCGATATTGATGTGGTTTACATTGCTACGCCACATAGTTTTCATTATCAAAACGCTTATGATGCTTTAATGGCAGGCAAGTCGGTGCTTTGTGAAAAACCCATTACGATTAGCAGTGAAGAAAGTATAAACCTCACAGCGTTAGCCAAAACGCAACGCCTGTTTTTAATGGAAGCCATGTGGACTTACTTTTTACCAGCAATTCAACAAGCAAAACAGTGGCATGACGATGGACTAATTGGCAAAGTAAAACACATTAAAGCTGATTTTGGTTATCCAATGCCTTACAACAGTGAATCAAGAGAATACAAAGCAGAATTCGCCGGCGGTTGTTTACTAGACATGGGCATATACCCACTTGCCATCGCCAATTATTTTAGCGAATCGCCCCTGTCAAACTTACTGGTAAAATCTCATCTTGCTCCTAATGGCGTTGACGATGACGTGATTATTTTGGCAGACGCAGGAGAGGTTAAACTAACACTGGCCACATCATTTCAATGCAAGTTACAAAATTGGGCGTATATTATTGGTGATCAAGGTTATATTGCTATCCCTAATTTTTGGCGAGCCGATCAATGCATACTCTATAAGTCGGATCAAAAACTTGATCATTTTAGTGATAACCGCGCAAGTATAGGCTTTAATTATGAAGCGCAAGCTGTCGGAAAAGCAATACAAGACCAACAGGTTCAGCATCCATTAATGCCACATAGCACCAGTCATTTGCTACAACAGCAAATGGAGATGATCAAACGGTTATTTTAAGTCAGTTTAAGGTGTCTGACTTATTTAGTTAAAATGTCTTTATATTTCAGTGAATAATATTTTTTTTGTTGCCTGCTGTTTTTTTATGCATTCACATAGGTTGTATATATGTTATAGTCCTTGCCTGTTTATGCTTATATTTGGCTGTATTTGTATTCATTTTGGGCTTAAGTACCCATTTGCATCGAGTGTTAGGCTATTTATCTCTTGCGTGCTTGTGTAAAAAAAGGAATTTTTGATTATGAATTTTACTTCCTCCATAGAGCAGACTTTTGTTCATAAACATAAGTTACCGCCTAGGCTGCTTGAGTTATTACAATCTTCTGAGCGATCGTCTTTGGTTGGTTTTGGCGCAACATCGGAACAACGTGATTTTATGTTAGTTTCAGCATTGTTGAATAATCAAGATACTGACTTTTTTCAACAGTTGAAGCAAGAGTTAGATAAGTACTTTTTAACACTTAGTTATAGCTTGTCAGCATCATTAACCCCCTAAAAATCAATAGCAAAAACCAAATTCAGCTCAAGTATGACAGAATCAATTTTTTGAATTACTTACCTCTTCTATGAAAAATTCAAAGCAAGTTCAGCATTGAGATAAATCAATGAGACTTCCCATAGCGCATGTACCTAAGTCACTTCAAGGAGTTCTTAATGGTAATGCAAACCTTGACGGGGTTAATATGGCTTCTATACTTTAACTTTGAACGACCCTTTTTTATTGGTTGCAAGGTATTGAACGTAATAATAAAGCGATATTCGCTATGAAAATACTAACTACACTCGCTTTTTTATTGATTAGCTTGCCTAGTGTTGCTCATCAAAATCATTTATTGAGTTTGGTCTCTCCGAATTTTCCTCCTTATACATATGAACATAATCAAGAGGTTGTAAGTATAGGTGCAGAACTTATACATCGTATGTTTGCAAATACCGAAATCCCATACAAACTTACAATCGTTGCCGACTATGGTGTGGTTGTACAAGTGCTAAAAGCCAAGTTAGCCGATGGGATGTTTTTAGCGACACAAAATGCAGAGCGTGATGCTATCGCAGTTTTCACCCAGCCGTTAATGATGAATAAATGGAGTTGGTATATGCTGGCCGACTCAGGCATAGATTTAAACGCTGACAGCTTTAAATCCCAAGCAGTGGTTGGTTCGATAAAAGGAACTAACACAGAAAAATGGCTAAAAGAAAGTGGTTATAACAGTATTGCCCATCCTGTTGAGGCGTCTGCTTTAATTGACATGCTAAAAGCACGTCGTATTGATGCGGCCTTTGTTGCTGAAGCGGTATTTGAACACGCGCTAGACCAACAAGTATTGTCTCAATTTAAAAAAGTAGTGGAAGTTGAAAAACCATTTGGTATGTACATCAGTTATGATTACCTCAAAAAAAATCCCAATTCACTAGCGCAAATAAATCGCAGTATTGAGTTAATGAACTTAGACTGAAGTACTGTTAGGTTGTTTTACATACGGGGCAGAGCTTTAAATACTGTCTTGAAAGTACGTTTGAATATCCTCAACCTCGTTCATGTTATCTAGTAGTGCGCTAACACATGTTTCATCTAAGGTATTTCCTGCAAGCTCTTTTAATAAGGTACTGGCTTTATCGTTACTCCATGCTGGTTTGTAGGGGCGAACGCTGGTTAAGGCATCAAAAATATCGGCAACAGCAACTATGCGCGCTTCAATAGGAATTTGATCTCCTTCAATTCCTTCGGGGTAGCCTTTGCCATTGATGGTTTCGTGATGATGGGCAATAATATTTTTTAACATTTCGATATATTCGATGTTTTCTAGATCAAAGTTTTTCAATAAGTCATCGATTATCTCACAACCCATTTTGGCATGTGTTTGCATGATATCTTTTTCATCGTTGGTTAATTTTCCTGGTTTAAGCAACACACTATCAGGAATGGCTATTTTACCTATATCATGCAGTGGCGAAAACATAAAAATATGCTCAATAAAGTCGTCGCTTAAGTTGTATTCATCTGCCAGTTTCATTGCAATAAGTCTGCTGTATCGAGACATGCGATCTAAATGGCTACCTGTTTCAGGGTCACGTAAATGGGTAATGTTTCCTGTGGTTTTAACTGCGGCTGTGAGTGTATGAATAATATTGCTTTCGTTGATAACCATCAATGAAATCAGGTGGCCATAAATATCTATTTGTTGTAATACGGTTTCAGTAAAAACATTCTTCTTATTTGAATTAAAAAATACAAAACCAAAAAACTCACCGTTGTTAAACATTGGTAAGGTATAACTGGCAACATACCCTTGTCGGCCAATTCGTTTTGTGTGTTCATTGCCACTGTGTTCGAAGGTAAGGAAGTTGTTAATTACTCTCGGTAAGCCCCTGTCTTTTATTTTTTTTAGTGAGGGAACATCGTCTAAATATGCTTGGTAGTGATTTAATGAAGGCGGTATGTCACTGCTATGAATATAGGTTTTTATTAGGCCGGAACCAGGATCATAAATAGCAACAGCTATACGGGCAATAAACGGAAATAACGCGTTTATTGATTTGTGTGTTGCGGTTATTTTTTCATGTAATGAAATTCGTTCATTAAGCTCATTGAGCTGATCAAAATGCTCGGCCATATTGCTGATTCATCAAGTTGAATATACCTTAATACTAGTCCATTTATGAATCGAATGGGAATATTAATATTTAGGGCTATTGCCTGTGATTTATCACTAAAGATTTTAATTGCTGTATCATTGGTGACGATTGCTGATAGGCAAAAACAATTTCTCGCATCAGTGTTAAGCCTTCAATTTCCCGAAAAACAATTTCAGATTTATTCAATACTTCCGGTGGCGCCGGTACTAACGCGCAGCCTAAGCCCGCACGAACCAAGCCTAAAGCGTAATCAATAGTTTGAATTTTGGCTCTAATATCAACACTAAAACCTGCCAAGGTTAAGGTGTCATTGAGGCTATCCCAAGCACTACAAGGTGAACGGTGGATAAAAGGTAAGCTATCTAGGTCTGATAGGGTAATCTTATCTTTTAGTGATAATACGTGATTATAGGGCAGCGCGAGCTTGTAATCTTCTTGCCACAGTGAAACAAAATGTTCTTTTTCATCAAGCTCTTCTTTGATAATTATTCGCGCGTCACAGCTTTGATTATGTGACACTAATGTCAGCTCCATTAAGTTTTGTGAGGTTGTAAAATCTTTCAGTAGCACACTCATGCGTTCAACACCTAACCCTTTGGTTACCCCAAGATAAAACGGCTGTTTAATACTTTGATCGGTGAATAGCGTATTGATAGCATCAGCTTGGCCGAGTAACTGTTTAGCTAAGGGGTATAAGCGCTCTCCGGTTTGGCTTGGTTTAACCCCGCGTGAATAGCGAATAAACAGTTGGGTGTTTAAGCTTTCTTCCAGTTGAGCTACGGATGAAGAGATAGAAGGTTGTGCGACAAAACATAATTTAGCAGCACTGCTGAAGCTTTGCTGTTCATAAACGGCGACAAAATATTTAAGGCTACGTAAATCCATAATGTTGCTATTGCTAACGAGGAAAAGAATTAGTTAAGTATAAATCTTGGTATAGGTAAAAGCTATAACAAGTAAAGATAATTAATATTTTAACTTTGGCTTGGGTTTTTATATTATTTAGCGATAACTAATTTCATTGATAATTTTTTAATAACTTTTCTAAAATAGAAGGTGCTTACTATGTCTAACGCAAACCGTCCTACTTTTAATTGGCAAGATCCACTGTCGCTTGATTCTTTATTGTCAGAAGACGAGCGTATGATCCGTGATAGTGCTCATCAATATTGCCAAGAAAAATTAATGCCGCGTGTTTTAGAAGCTAACCGTAATGAGACTTTTGATGTTGAAATTATGAAAGAGCTTGGCTCGTTAGGCTTATTAGGCGCAACTATCCCTGAAAAATATGGCTGTGCTGGTGTTAATTATGTGGTTTATGGTTTAGTTGCTCGTGAAGTAGAGCGTGTTGACAGTGGTTATCGTAGTGCAATGAGTGTGCAATCGTCATTAGTAATGCACCCTATTTATGCTTACGGTAGTGAAGAGCAACGCATGAAATATTTACCAAAATTAGCAACAGGCGAATATATTGGCTGTTTTGGTTTAACTGAGCCAAACTCAGGCTCAGATCCAGCGAGCATGTTAACCAAAGCTGTTGCTGTTGACGGAGGTTACCGTTTAACCGGTACAAAAATGTGGATCACCAACTCGCCAGTTGCAGATGTTTTCGTGGTTTGGGCGAAACTTGATGGGGTTATTCGTGGCTTTATTCTTGATAAAGGTATGGAAGGCTTAAGCGCACCAAAAATTGAAGGTAAGTTCTCATTACGTGCATCAATCACGGGTGAAATAGTGATGGATAATGTCTTTGTGCCAAGTGAAAATATGCTACCAAATGCTAAAGGCTTATCTGGCCCATTTGGTTGTTTAAACAAGGCGCGATACGGTATTGCTTGGGGCGCATTAGGTGCTGCAGAGTTCTGTTGGCATGCTGCTCGCCAATACACCCTTGATCGTGAACAATTTGGAAAACCATTGGCTGCTACTCAACTTATTCAAAAGAAGTTAGCGGATATGCAAACTGAAATTACTACCGGCTTATTCTCGTGTTTACAAGTGGGACGTATGATGGATGCTGGCACTTTAGCGCCTGAATCTATTTCGTTAATCAAGCGTAATTCATGTGGTAAGGCTCTTGATATAGCACGTACTGCACGTGATATGCACGGCGGTAATGGTATCAGTGATGAATTCCATGTAATTCGTCATGTAATGAACTTAGAAGCTGTGAATACTTATGAAGGAACCCATGATGTTCATGCGTTGATTTTAGGCCGTGCGCAAACCGGTATTCAAGCGTTTTATTAACATCATATTTTGTAGAGAACCATGTAAAAAGTATGATATTGAATAGTCTTTAGTCAAAGACTATTCATCGAAATTGTAGCCCTCGATAACAAGCCTATCGGGCTACACACATAATTGCACCTTTCCTTTGCGGAGTCACCATGTCAGATCGTAACCAATTGGTAAGAGATAATTTTATCAATGCTGTTAATACCAATAATTTACCTACATCCAGTATTACGCTAACACCAGCAGAGGTTGGTTTATCTGATACCGATGTCATTGATTTATTTGAAACGCAGGTAATTAGCCGACACCTTGATTTGCAATCACGGATTATGCAAAAGAAAGGGCAAAGTTTTTATACTATTGGTAGTTCTGGTCACGAAGGTAATGCCGCGTACGCTAAGGCATTTCGACCTACTGATATGGCATTTTTGCACTATCGTAGTGGTGCTTTTATGATCCAGCGCAGCAAGCAAGTACCAGGTCAAACGCCCATTTATGATATGTTGCTGTCTTTTGCTGCCTCTAAATATGATCCAACCTCGGGTGGTCGTCATAAAGTGTTAGGCTCAAAAGCGTTAAACATTCCACCGCAAACCAGTACCATTGCTTCACATTTACCTAAAGCGATGGGCGCTGCTTTTAGTGTGCCACTAGCGAAAAGGCTGGCATTGAGTGATGAGCAATCGAAAAATATGCCCAAAGACAGTTTGGTTGTATGTAACTTTGGTGATGCCTCGTCAAACCATTCAACTACCCAAGGTGCGTTAAATGCCACTGCATGGGCGGCTTATCAATCTATTCCTATGCC
Source organism: Colwellia sp. KU-HH00111 (assembly GCF_040362745.1). Lineage (NCBI taxonomy): Bacteria > Pseudomonadati > Pseudomonadota > Gammaproteobacteria > Alteromonadales > Colwelliaceae > Colwellia > Colwellia sp. KU-HH00111. The sequence continues at coordinate 864,029 of NZ_BAABWO010000001.1, forward strand.
TATTGTTTACGTGTGTGAAGATAATGGCATTGGTATTTCAACCTCAACCCCTGATGGTTGGATTGCGGCAAATTATAAAGATCGTGCTGGTTTAACCTATCTTTATTGTGATGGCCTTAATTTACTTGATACCTACCAAAAAGCGAAACAAGCGGAAAAAATAGCACGAGAGCAGGGTAAGCCGGTATTTTTGCATATGAGAACGGTGCGTATTTTAGGCCATGCCGGCTCAGATGCTGAATTTGTTTACCGTGAAATGAAAGATATTGAAGCGACAGAGTTTAATGATCCACTGCTGCACAGTGCGCGCATACTGTTGGAAAATAATATTTTAACGCAAGCAGAGATTGTTAACATCTATTTAGATATTGAACAGCGTATTGCTCATGTTGCAGAGCAAGTGGCGACTAAGCCTAAGCTTGAAAATGCCGAGCAAGTGATGGCGAGTATTAAGCCGCCATTATTACCTGAAAACGTCAGTAGTCGCTATCATAAAGTGGTTGATGAAGATGCGCGTTTAAAACTTTTTTCACATGAAAAACATAATCTTAAGAAAAAACAGCATTGTGCTAAGTTAATTAATTGGGCCTTAATGGATTTAATGGCTGAAAATGAAAATATTCTGATGTGCGGTGAAGATATAGCAAAAAAAGGCGGGGTTTATAACGTTACCAGTAAATTAAGCCAGCGCTTTGGGCAAAACCGCGTTATTAATACCTTGCTTGATGAACAATCCATTTTAGGTTTAGCCATTGGTATGGCACATAACGGCTTTTTACCTATCCCAGAAATTCAATTTTTAGCCTATGTACATAATGCTGAAGATCAAATTCGAGGTGAAGCGGCGACGTTGCCATTTTTCTCAAACGGCCAATTTAGTAATGCCATGGTGATCCGTATTGCTGGGTTAGCCTATCAAAAAGGCTTCGGTGGTCATTTTCATAACGACAACTCTTTTGCTGTATTTCGTGATATACCTGGGCTTATTATGGCTTGTCCGTCAAATGGCACAGATGCGGTCGAAATGATGCGCACCAGTGTCAAACTGGCTCGTGAACAGCAACGTTTGGTCGTGTTTTTAGAGCCTATCGCGTTATACATGACCAAAGATCTTCATCAAGAAGGCGATGGTTTATGGACTTCACATTATGTTACTCCGGCTGAAGCTAGCGCTAATGATGCAATTGAGTGCTCTGTCGACAATTCGATGAAAATTAGCACCTTTGGAGAAGGTAAAGATCTTTGCATTATCACTTACGGTAATGGTTATTATTTATCACGCCAAGCGGAAAAAATTCTAAGCGAGCAAGGTATTAATTGTCGAGTTGTTGATCTTCGCTGGTTAGCGCCTTTAGATGAGCAAGGAATTATTGAACAAGCGCTTCAGTGTAACAATATTTTAATTGTTGATGAATGTCGTCAAACAGGGTCTATCAGTGAAGCATTAGTCACTTTATTGGTTGAAGCACAGGTCAAAGGTAATAAGAAAATGATCAATACTAAACGCATTACCGCTAAAGACTGTTTTATTCCATTAGGTGCTGCGGCCTATCATGTATTACCGTCAACTCAAGAAATCGTTGATACAGCAATTGCTTTGGTCAATAAGGAGAACAACTAATGACTAGCTCTAATTCGTCAAATCAAGTTAAAAAAAGAGCGGTAGTTATTTGCCCAGGCCGTGGTACATACAACAAAGAAGAGCTAGGTTATTTACAGCGATTGCATAGCGATAAACCTGAGCTAGTTGAGGTTATCGATAATTACCGTAATCAGCAAGGTCAGGTGACTATTTCAGAGCTTGATAAAATGGGGCAATATAATATGCGTTTGCATACCGCAGGTGAAAATGCCTCGGCGCTAATATATGGCTGTGCCATGGGCGACTATCAAGCTATTGATAAAGATGAATACGACATTGTTGCCGTGACAGGCAATTCTATGGGGTGGTATATCGCTCTGGCGGTAGCGGGTGCACTCCCTCCTGAAGCTGCTATCGAACTTATTAATACCATGGGTTCTATGATGACTGATGGCGTAATTGGTGGGCAAATGATTTACCCAATTACCGATGAAAATTGGTGTATTGATACGCAAGTAGTGGCCAATATTGAGCAATGGTTGCTTGAAGCTAATAGCCAAGCAGGTTGTGAGGTGCATATCTCTATCAACCTTGGTGGCTATATTGTTTTTGGTGGAAATAAAGCAGGGCTGAAAGCGTTAGAAGCATTATTACCAATGGTGCAAGACCGTTATCCGATGAATTTATTCAATCATGCGGCGTTTCATACCCCGTTGTTAAATGACACATCCATTAAAGCAAAATCGTTATTAGCTACAGGCTTATTTAACCAGCCTAAGATACCACTTATTGATGGATTAGGACAAATTTGGCAACCTCATAGCACCGATATTCAAGGCTTATATGATTACACTTTAGGTACGCAAGTGGTTGCACCATATAATTTTACTAAAGCAATTGAAGTAGCGGTGAAAGAATATGCCCCTGACAAGTTAATTATTTTGGGACCCGGAGCGACCTTAGGTGGCGCGGTAGCACAAAGTTTGATCAGCCAACATTGGTTAGACATGAAAAGTAAAGGTGATTTTATTGCGATGCAAAAAAATGATCCGTTTATACTTGCTATGGGGTTACCCGAGCAACGAACACTAGTGGTTTAACTTAACAAAAGCGACGAGTTAATAAGCAACCGTATTAAATAACACCGGCAGAATACATATAGGGTCTATTCTTGCCGGTGTTTTTTGTTTCACAAGATTATACCTTTAAATACATCAAATCACCTCAAGATGCATAAACGAGCATCTGCTTTTTATGAATTTTTATGCTATTGTTGAACTAAGATCTTAGGGAAAGTTAATCTATTCATTGATGAAATTAACCTAACGTTTTGCTCAGGAGTATCAATGAATGGCTTTAGTCGTGTAACCCTTCAGGCCTTGCTTGAAAATGCTAATATTGGTGTCGTTATTCACGCTTGGGACACATCAATTGTATATGCAAACCCTACGGCACTAAAACTGCTAAGATTATCTCACGAGCAAATAATAGGTAAAAAATCAATGGACCCTCAATGGCGCTTCATTGATGAAGGCAACCATCCTTTGCCCCATGAAAAATTTCCCGTGTCTCTGGTTAAGCGATTTAGAGCTCCTTTAACGAATGAAGTTCTCGGTTTAATCGATAGTCAACAACTTAAACCAACTTGGTTTATGGTAAATGCTTACTTGGAAACAGCTCAGCACATTGGCGATAGTTTTATTGTGGTCACATTTAATGATATTTCCGATCAAAAACACCTTTTTTCATTTAGTGAAATTGTTGATAACGCACAAGATGTTATTATAGTGACAGAAGCGGATAACCTTGAAAGACCACTTGGGCCACGTATTGTTTACGTAAACAAAGCATTTGAACAACTAACGGGTTACTCTAAGGATGAAGTTATTGGTGAAACACCTCGGATATTGCAAGGTAAAGACACTGATATTAAAGAGCTATCTAGGGTAAGTCAGGCATTAAAAAATCAACAGCCTATCAGCTCAACTATTCTTAATTATTCAAAAACGGGCCATCCTTATTGGTTGAGCATGAATATATTCCCATTAACTAACAAATATGGTGAGGTTACCCATTTTGCTGCGTTAGAGCGAGATGTTACGGGGGATAAGTATTATGCGGAGCAATTAGAGTCTAGAAATAAAAGCCTCAAAGAAATAAAAGAAAATCTAGAGCATATTATTACAGAAAAAACCCAAGCATTACATGATGCTAATAAACAACTATATCAACATGCTTATTACGATGCACTTACCAGTATTCCTAATAGGCGTAGTTTTTATGAACAAGCAAAACAACAGTTTAGCCGAGCAAAACGTGACAAAAAACTATTACTGACAAGTATTCTCGACTTAGATTATTTTAAAAACGTCAATGACACTCATGGCCATGATACCGGCGATCGCATGTTGATTGAAGTGGCAAATACCCTATCTACTTTTTTTCGCCAAGAAGATGTTTATGGTCGTTATGGTGGAGAAGAGTTTATCTTTTGTATCCTGCTCAATGAAGAAAAGCAAGCCATTGAAATTTGTGAGCGTTTAAGGGAAAAAATTGCAAGTTTAAGCATTACTCTTGATGATAATACGTCGTTAAATATTACGGTAAGTATTGGTGTTAGCATTACGTTAGTGACTGAAGAGTCTTTATTTGAAGAAGAAATTAAAAAAGCTGATAAAGCGTTATACAATGCTAAAAGTAAAGGGAGAAATTGTGTTGATATCACTTTTTCTAGCTAGTTATATATGGGTACACAAGCCTTTATTTAACAGTATGTTTTGATCATAGTTCGCTTAGACGGCTATAAAGCTCTCACTTTGAAATGGCTTGGGTGTAAAGCCGTAGTGAAAGCGCGAAGATTGCAGGTGAGACTAGCCATTAACATCATTTGAGTTTTAACTAGATTATCAGCACCCTAAAACAGTTAAGTGAATTTAGGCAGTTTAAAATGGCGTTTACAGTGAAGTTTAACCTTATTGAAAAATTATTAATCAGTGCAGGCGTTATTGCTAGCGCAGCTGCAATGTGGCATTTATTGTGTCTTTTTGGTGGGCCAAGTTGGTTTGCTTTTGCAAGAGCACCTCAATCGGTTATTGATTCTGCGCAGCAAGGCACTTTATTTGCTCCTCTTGCAACTGTCATTGTTGCCAGTTTAATGTTTGCTTGTACCATATTTGCTTTTTCAGCTGTTGGTATGATTGGTAAAATTCCTTTAGTTAAACCTGCGTTAGTGACTATCGCTTTACTTTGTACAGTACGAGGTGTCATTGCCATACCCTTTTTTTTGACTTCGACGGGGTGGGATATTTGGCAAGTCGTTGCTAGTACGGTATGGTTTTATGTCGGAGTTTGCTTTATTGCTGGTAGTATCGAGCAATATAGGCGTAATAAATCATTAATAATTAACTAGCAACAAACTTGAGGGAGTGAGGTTTGATAAAATTTATTTCGGCATGGTTAGGTATTTGTTGTACCGTATTTGGTGTTATATTTACATTTCTTCGAGATGAAATTCCATCAGAATTTGTTGTGCTAACAGTCCCCCAATCTCTGTTGTTGGCCGTGTTAGGTATTTTATTAATGTATATCGGTCGCCCGTACCTTCCTGCGCTGCTGAGTGACTTTTTTGACAGTGATAATGCGAGTTATTAACTATACTCTACCTTTACACTGTCTTTGAGCCCTTGTTTTTAAACAGCTCTTACTTGCAAGGCTAAGCGATGTTTACTTCAACGATTCGATAGTCGCTAAAGCTTGGGTGAAATCTGCCAATTCCATTTCTAAATATTCATTATCGTCTAGCCAGTTTACTCCTACGATTACGCCATCTTGATTTAAATCTTCTAGCCAAAACTCTAACCAGTCTGATATTGAAATTGCGCAAGGTATATAGCTAGCCCACTCATCAATACAATGTTGTTGTGCTAATTCAGCACTTGACCATAAAGGCATGACTTCGGTGTTTTCATAGGCAATGGAGTCGAGCACAACCCAATCTTCACTGGTTTTGTCTTGTAATGCCCATAGCATTTGCTTTGGTTTAACCTGAGCTAAAAAATTGTTCAGAGTGTTGGAATTGTCGGTCATAGCGTACATTGCTCAATATTGTTTAGTAAATAGATTATAGCCTTGATTACAATAAAGGTGGCATAAAAATATCGTTAAAAATTATTTGTTTAGTTATTAACTTAGCTGATAGCGCTGATTTATAGGGGGATATATGAAAATGTACTATTTATGAATGTGTTAAAACCATAGCTTTAACGGTATTATTGGCCAATTATTTCTACGCTTTGATGATACTGAGCTAAACAAGCCTATGATTACTATTACAAATTTTGAACACCCACAGTTAACCATTAAAAACTGGCAAGTTGTTACCAATGAAAGCTGGTGCGTTTTAGGCAAAAATGGCTCGGGTAAACAATATCTTGATCAACTGTTAACGGGTGATTTATCGCCTGAATCAGTTGCTAGTCTCTCGTTACCTAGCGCAGACAAGGTGGGTATGGTTTCATTTGAAAGCCAACAAGCTGTATACGAGCATGAATTAAAAATGGATTGCTCAGATTATACCCATGCCAATGATATTGGCACCAAAGCAAAAGATTTTTTACCGGCAGATAAACACAATGATGCTTTGATCACTGAGTTAGGATTAAGTCATCGCTTGGAAAGCGGTTATCGGCAATTAAGTACAGGAGAAGGGCGAAAGCTGTTAATGTTACAGGCGATATTTAATGGCGTAGAGCTGTTAGTTTGTGATAACCCCTTTGATAGTTTAGATGAAGCTTCGTGCATTGCTTTGTCTTCTGCCCTGGAAAACATCGCTAAAAGCGGTATCAATGTGTTGTTGATGTTAAATAATCGACAAGATATTCCTAGCTGGTGTAATAAGGTTGCTTTTATTGAACGCGGACAGTTTGAAGTACTGGGTAAGCTTGAAAATGACGAAACCAAGCGCCAACTGGATGCACTGTTAGCGCCTGTACCGGATGATGTGAGTTGGCCTACTAATATGCAAGAGTTATGTGATTATCCACACCCTTATTTAGTCAAGCTGAATAAGGGCAAGGTTCAGTATCAAGGGGTCAGTGTTTTTGAAGATTTAGATGTGTCTATTAAACCATTACAACATACGCTGATTACTGGCGGTAATGGTAGTGGTAAATCTACTTTAATGCAGTTAATAACCGGTGATTGTCCGCAATGTTATAGTAATGATTTGCATGTATTAGGCTTTAAACGAGGTTCTGGTGAAAGTATTTGGGAACTTAAAAAAGATATGGGTATTGTCAGTGCTGAGTTGCATCGACAATATCGGGTAAACGGCGATTTATTATCGGTTGTACTTTCTGGTTTTTATGACTCTATTGGTTTATATCAACAAGCTGAGCAGGATAAAATAGCCATCGCTCAACAGTGGTTAAACAAAATTGGTATGTTAGCTCATCAACACAGTTCGTTTCGTAGCTTAAGCTATGGTGAACAAAGATTAGCGTTGATTGCCAGAGCCTTGGTTAAATCGCCTTATCTATTAATTTTGGATGAACCAACCCAAGGTTTAGATGAGCTAAATCGTCATAGAGTCCTCAACTTTTTAGAGCATCTAGCAGAGCAAAAGCACAGTACCATGTTACTGGTTAGCCATCGTAAGGATGAACATCTACCCATATTCCAACAACATATTAAGTTATAAAGGTGATTTGTTACGCCAATATCATTGAATAAGCTAAAGTGATTCGCTAGAATAATATTGATTGCTATATTGAGTGAGTGCGCGTGACTTTTAATTTTCCTAAAACATTGCTGGTATTGCTACTGTGTTTGACCTTTCTTGGCCAAGCATTGTCGGCTACGGTTATGTCTTATCATATGATCAGTATGGGAAGTAGTTTGGGAAACAGTATGACGCAGTCATCTGTAGAGCCATCATCACACTCATCTCACTCATCATCGCAAACTCTTACTAATGGTGATCACAGTGGCCACCATATGATGAATGATGCCAACAGTAACCCTGACTGTTGCGACAAAAACTGCGATTGCCTTACTAGCGGCTGTGCTTCAGTTGCTGTTTTAATTAAACACCTAGCTAATGAGCCCGTAATGGATTTTTCAGCTAAAATATCTTCTTTTTCAAGCTTGGCAGCCAGCCAACGTCTTACATCGCTTTATAGACCACCCATATTGAGCTGAACCTAGCATAAATGGGCCCAAAATTTGGCTTATTTAACGCGATAACTTCCTGTATTAAGCATTTTTAGTTGCTAAAGGCCTCTGCGTTGTCGAGGTGTTTAGCAATGCGAAAAACGCTTTTTAACTTAATCATTAATTCTATTTTTAATTAATATCCCTTAGGGGGACTTATGTTTTCAACGCAATATTTTTCAAAACCGCTAGCATTTATTGTGCTAATGATAACACTGACTTTTCTTATGTTAATTGCTAGCTGTACAGATACTACAGTGGTACCTGAACAAGTAGCTACTAAAGCCGCGACACCCATCATGCTAAATGTCTATAAAAGCCCCACCTGTGGCTGTTGTAAAAAATGGATTGATCATATTGATGATAATGGCTTTCAATCAAAGGCGCATAACCAAACTGATATTTCAATCATCAAACACCAGCATGGCATCGCACCACGTTATCGCTCATGTCATACGGCTATTTCTAGCCAAGGTTATGTGTTTGAGGGGCATGTACCTGCTAAATTTATTCATCAATTTTTGCAAGAACAACATGCTGATAATGTTATAGGGCTTTCCGTGCCAGCCATGCCATTAGGTAGTCCGGGGATGGAAGTAGGTGACAAGTTTCATCCTTATAAGGTGTTACTTTTAAAGTCTGATGGTAGTTATGATGTGTATGCCAGTATTCAATCGGCACAGGAGCAGTTCTAATGATAGTGCATATTACTCATCGTAAGTTTTACTTAACGTATGTAATAGGATTACTGTTATTGGTGTTTATTTGGGGTTTTAGTGCGCAGCCGTCATTCGCTAATATTCACGCCAATGTTGACGTCAATGTTAAGGAGACCGGTGAGCCAAATACAGCAAAGATCTTATCGTTTATGCAAGCGATTAAGGCAGCCCAAACAAATGACCCATGGCTGACAGGTAATTTACATCAGCAACGAGCTATTGAATCTATGAGCATTGCTGCTAATACCTTACCCGATCCTAAAGTCACCCTCAGCTTAGCTAATTTACCCACCAATGGTTTTGATTTTTCTCAAGAAGGAATGACCCAAGCCAAAATTGGTATTGCACAGGTATTTCCTCGTGGGGATACCTTAAGCATTAAAAGTGAACAACTTAGCATTGAAAGTGAAGCTTTTGTTTTACAACGTCAAGACAGAGTAGCTAAAGTTGCGGTAACAGTGGGCAGCTTATGGCTAGATGCTTTCAGGGTGCAACAAAGTATTGCGTTAATTAACAAAAATAGCATGTTGTTTGAACAACTTGCGGATGTAGCCCAAGCGAGCTATTCCTCGGCATTAGGCAAAACTCGGCAACAAGATATTGTTAGGGCACAACTGGAATTGACCCGTTTAGAAGATAGGTTAGGGCAATTAGCGCAACAACAAAATCATTATCAAGGCATGTTATCGCAATGGCTTACTCAGTTTGCTGCAAGTAATGAGTCAACCGAGGGCATTGCGCTTAACACTCGTTCTTTGCAAAACACCGTGCTAAGTCAACAATTGCCAAAAATCGCATTAACCAAGGTTCGAGGACTTGATATGCAGTCAGAGTTAACCGCAGCGCAATTGGTGCATTATTTGAGTAAACACCCAGCCGTAGTTGCTATTGATAAAAAGATCGGTGCCAGCAATACCGGTATTAAACTCGCTGAACAAAAGTATCAAAGTCAATGGGGGGTCAATGCTAGTTATGGTTATCGCGCGGATGATGCGATGGGAAGCAGTCGCGCCGATCTTTTTTCTATTGGTGTCTCGTTTGATCTCCCTCTGTTTACTGAAAATAAACAAGATAGAACAGTGCAGTCGGCCATTTTTAAAACAGAAGCAGTTAAAACTAAAAAGTTACTGTTGTTAAGACAATTAATCGGTGCTTATTCCAGTGCTAAGGGGCGGTTACAGCAACTTAAAGAGCGTCAAGCACTGTATTCAACTAGATTGTTACCGCAAATTCATGATCAAGCAGAGGCCTCTCTCACGGCTTATACCAATGATGATGGCGATTTTGCCGAAGTGGTACGCGCCCGTATTGCGGTGTTAAATGCTGAAATAGAGCAATTAGCGCTGAATGTTGAGCAGCAAAAACTTCACCTTGAGCTAAATTATCTTTTTTTGGCTAGCATTGATGGCACAGCCAAACCAATGACTTTAAACCAAAAGCATGACATGAACAGCGGCCAACATACCACAATTTCGGGAGAGAAATAATGAGCAGTAATCCCCTCAGTAACCATTATAAAGTACTTCTTGTCGGTTTAGCGCTTGGCGCAATTATTGGTGTTATTGCATACAAAACGTTAACGTCAAAAGTGTTAGAGCCAACAGCTAACTTGTCAACAGTAGAGAGAAAACCGCTGTATTGGGTTGCGCCAATGGATGCCAATTATAAACGAGATAAGCCCGGTAAGTCGCCAATGGGCATGGATTTAGTTGCCGTTTATGACGATACGGGCAAAGAATCAGAGGAAGGTGTTGGCACTATTAGAATTTCACCTCATGTTGTCAATAACTTGGGGGTACGCACAAGTGTTGTTAGTGTAAAAGCGTTACAGACAGAAATTAATACCGTAGGTTATGTGACTTATGATGAAGATCGGTTGGTTCATATTCATCCAAGGGTTCAAGGTTGGGTTGAAAAGCTTCATGTGTCGGCAGTGGGTGACCCAGTTAAAAAAGATCAGCCTTTGTACGAAATTTACTCGCCAGAGTTAGTGAACGCTCAAGAGGAGTTTTTACTTGCTTTAGATAGAAATAACCGCCGGTTAATTAACGCAGCAAAAAATCGATTAACCGCATTGCAACTGCCAAAGTCAGCGATTGAGCAATTGCAAAAAAACCGAAAAGTGCAACAACGTATTACCTTTTATGCACCGCAAAATGGTGTGGTAGAAAACTTAAAAATTAGAGAAGGGTATTTTGTTAAACCCGGTTCAACGTTAATGTCTATTGGTGATTTATCCGAGGTGTGGGTTGAGGCTGAAGTGTTTGAGCGCCAAGCAGGACAAGTGAAAACCGGCACTCCTGTGACCATGACCCTTGATTATTTGCCGGGCAAAGCTTGGCAAGGACAAGTGGATTACATTTATCCAACCCTAGATGCAAAAACCCGTACCGTCAAAGTAAGATTGCGTTTTAACAATGATCAAAACTACTTTAAACCGAATATGTTTGCGCAAATTGCCATTCACACCACCGGCGATGGTAATGCATTATTAATCCCTAAAGAAGCGCTGATACGTACAGGTAATCAAGACCGGGTGGTATTAGCCTTAGGTGAGGGCAGTTTTAAGTCAGTGGCTGTTAGCGTTGGTCGTTATGACAGTGAGCATGTAGAGATCCTTGCTGGGCTAAGTGAAGGTGAAAAAGTAGTCAGCTCTGCGCAATTTTTATTAGACTCAGAATCAAGTAAATCGTCTGATTTCAAGCGAATGACTACTATTCAAACGATGGATGAAGCTAGCGAAACAATGGATATGAGCCTTAGTGTACCTTCGGCGACAGTTCATGGCACTGTGGTGTCAGTTATGACCGATCATCGCATGGTGACAATTGACCGTGAGGCTATAGCTAAATGGGATCGACCCGCACAAACTGTTGACTTTATTGTTGATGACAGCGCGGAAACGAATGTGGATATGACGTTATTTACTGTTGGTGCTTATGTCATGTTTACTTTTGAAATTCGTGACGGCAATTTTATTATTGTGAGTGCTATGTCAATGGAGCAAGCTAAAGGCGAGGGAGAGTTGCCATGATTAGCGCTATTATTCGTTGGTCGGTTTTAAATCGTTTTCTAGTTTTACTCGCAACAGCATTGTTAGTAGGTGTTGGTTTATACTCGGTCAAGAAAACCCCTATTGATGCCCTGCCAGATTTGTCTGATGTGCAGGTGATTATAAAAACCAGTTACCCCGGTCAAGCTCCACAAGTGGTGGAAGAGCAGGTCACTTATCCGTTAACAACTGCAATGCTGTCAGTTCCTGGCGCAGTTACTGTAAGGGGCTATTCGTTTTTTGGTGATTCTTATGTGTATGTTATTTTTGATGAAAATACCGATTTGTATTGGGCACGCTCGCGGGTGCTTGAATATTTAAGCCAAGTCGCGCCAAATTTACCTAAAGATGCTAGGGCGCAACTCGGGCCTGATGCAACAGGTGTGGGCTGGGTTTATTTATATGCGTTGGTAGATAAAACCAATCAACATGATTTAAGCCAATTGCGCAGTCTTCAAGATTGGTTTTTAAAGTATGAACTACAAACCGTCCCCGGCGTTTCTGAAGTTTCTGTCCTAGGTGGCATGGTGAAACAATATCAGGTGGTAATTAATCCTGACAAGTTACGTGCCTTTGGCATTCCGCTGTCACATATTCAAATGGCCATCAAGCAAGGTAACCAAGAAATTGGCGCATCAGTCATTGAAATGGCGGAAGCGGAATACATGGTGCGTGCTACTGGTTATCTTAAAAACGTTGAAGATTTAGAAAATATTCCGTTAGGGGTAAATGAAAATGGTACACCATTATTATTAAAAGATGTGGCTGATATTGTCACTGGCCCACAAATGCGACGAGGTGTTGCTGAGCTTAACGGTAAGGGGGAAACCGTTGGCGGTATTGTGGTCATGCGTTATGGCGAAAATGCTCAACAAGTGATTAATCGCGTCAAAGCAAAACTTGAACACCTGAAAAAAGGCTTGCCTGATGGCGTTGAAATTGTGCCTGTTTATGATCGCTCTGCGCTAATCGAACGTGCTGTAGATAACTTAGCCTACAAATTATTGGAAGAGTTTGGCGTGGTAGCGTTAGTCTGTATTATTTTTCTATTCCATCTGCGCTCGTCTTTGGTGGCAATTGTGAGCTTACCTGTAGGCATTTTAACTGCCTTTATTATCATGCATTTTCAAGGGTTAAATGCCAATATTATGTCACTGGGCGGCATTGCTATTGCCATTGGCGCTATGATTGATGGCGCTATAGTGATGATAGAAAATATGCATAAGCACATGGAGCGACTGACCTCAAAAGGTAAGGTGTTAACCTCTGAGAGCCGTTGGCAGGTGGTAGTGGCATCAGCCAGTGAAGTTGGCCCTGCGTTATTTTTTAGTTTACTGATTATCACGGTGAGCTTTGTGCCTGTTTTTACCCTAGAAGCACAAGAGGGGCGGATGTTTGCACCGTTAGCGTTTACCAAAACCTATGCTATGGCGGCATCTGCGGCTTTGGCGATTACTTTAGTGCCGGTATTAATGGGCTATTTCATTCGTGGAACAATATTACCTGAACATAAAAACCCAGTGAATAGGTTGTTAACCTTTATCTATTTGCCGGTGCTGAAGTTAGTGTTGCGTTTTCCTAAAACCACCTTGTTAGCTGCCTTAGCAGTGCTCGTTATTGGTTTGTACCCATTAGATCAAATTGGTAGTGAGTTTATACCGCCCCTTGATGAAGGCGATATAATGTATATGCCAACGACATACCCGGGTATTTCCATAGGAAAAGCACGGCAGTTACTGCAACAAACCGATAAATTGATTAAAACAGTCCCAGAAGTTCAAACTGTTTTTGGCAAAGTCGGGCGGGCTGAAACGGCTACCGATCCCGCGCCGCTAACTATGATTGAAACCTTTATTCAATTAAAGCCTCATGATCAATGGCGAGCGGGGGTTACTACCGAAAGCTTGAAAAAAGAGCTAGATGCTTTAGTTAAACTACCTGGGGTTACTAACGCTTGGGTTATGCCAATCAAAACCCGTATTGATATGTTAGCAACCGGGATTAAAACTCCCGTAGGCATCAAAATTGCTGGCGCTGATTTATCGGTTATTCAAGCTATAGGCAAGCAATTAGAAGTTATTCTGCAAGAGGTAGCCGGTACAGCATCGGTCTACTCTGAACGTGTCGCTGGTGGTCGTTATGTTAAAGTTGATATTCAACGGGCTCAAGCAGCACGTTATGGGCTCAATATTGCAGAAATTCAACAAGTTGTTGCTACTGCCATTGGTGGAATGAATGTGACTAAAACCGTGGAAGGCTTAGAGCGCTACCCCGTGAGTTTGCGTTATCCGCAAGATTATCGTGACTCGCCAGAGACACTATCCTTATTACCTATTGTGACACCTAATGGTCAGCGTATTTCATTGGGTGATGTTGCTCATGTGTTTATTGAGGACGGCCCTGCAGGCATAAAATCTGAAAATGCCCGGTTGAATGGTTGGACATTTGTTGATATTGAAGGCGTTGATGTTGGTACATATGTAGTGGCGGCACAAAAGGTCATGGCTGAGAAGCTCAATCTTCCTGCCGGTTACTCAATTACTTGGGCGGGTCAATATGAATATATGCAACGTGCCAAAGCCAAGTTAACCTACGTTGTGCCACTGACGTTATTTATCATCGTTATTTTACTGTACCTAAACTTTAGGAATGTCATTGAAGTGGCCATGATTATGGGGACTTTACCGCTGGCAATGGTGGGTAGTATCTGGTTGATGTACCTGCAAGGTTTTAATTTTTCTGTTGCGGTAGCTGTTGGTTTTATTGCGCTTGCGGGGGTAGCGGTAGAAATAGGTGTTATTATGTTAGTGTATTTAAATCAAGCTTATCAAGAAATGCTTAAGGCGAATAAAGCACAAGAAATAGCCACCACTAAACAAGATGTGCTTCAGGCGGTAATGCATGGCGCAGGCCTACGTGTTCGCCCGGTGATGATGACAGCAGCAGCCATTATTGTTGGTTTATTGCCTATTTTATATGGTACAGGTACTGGCTCTGAAGTGATGAGCCGCATTGCAGCACCCATGGTTGGTGGCATGCTAAGTGCGGTGATTTTAACCTTGTTGGTTTTACCTGCGTTATTTTATTTATGGCGCTCGTCATTAATAAAAAACACCTAAAAGTTCGTGTATGAAATGGTTTTCTCTAAGCTATAGTCATGGTGTTTTTTTCATGGGCTATGCCCATCAACTTGCCGATGATATTGCTGTGAGCTAACCAGTTTTATGTGAAATTATGCAAGATAATTTGATTGCCTTTAGCTAGGCAATCAAATGTGATTGCTTATGGGCTATATTATGCAATGGCATTACTCATTACAAACCCCGTTGCCACTCTTGCCTTAAACTCACCTCGCTGGGTTGTTTTAATGCGAGTCTGACTTGTTTAAGTAGAGCATCTTTATCATTACCGAGTATGCCTTTGAGTACTAGGTAGTTGGAGGCATGGTCTGAGCGAAAAATGGTTTTGCGCAAATCTAGCTCAGATAGCAGTGTTTCCATTTCTTTAAAAAGTTCTTGTTGGGTTAACTGTCGAAACGGTTGCAAAGAGGCTTGGTCAAACTTTTGGGCAAAGCGCTGTTCACCTAACGGAAAACTCACCACTAGCGTAGAGAGGTAATCAGGTTGTGCTTCATTCATTAACTTTGCTGAATTGATTGCATGTTGGCGAGAAAGTTCAGGGCCACCTAAGCCATTTAAAATCATTACCGAACTTTTCATGCCCGCTTGTTTAATTTTATTAAGCGCTAGCAATGAACTTTGATAGGTTTCGCCTTTTTCAATCAGGCTCAGTACTTGATCATCGCCACTTTCACAGCCGACATACATCAACTTGAGCCCTAAAGTACGTAACTCAACTAATTGTTCAACCGTTTTGTTACTCAGGTTTCTCGGTAAGCAATAACTTGATACTCGACTCACTTGTGGCAAATGCTGTTTGATTAAGGTGAGTATTTCTTTTAAACGGTTAAAAGGCAACATCATTGCATCGCCGTCAGCGAGAAATACGCGTCGGGTGGTAATGCCTGATTTGGCCACATCAATAATTTCTTGTTCAATTTGCTCGCGTTTTTTTGGCCTAAACTTTTTAGTATCGCTAGTATACATATCGCAAAAGGTGCATTTGTTCCATGAGCAACCATTAGTGACTTGTAATATTAGGCTTTTCCATTCACTTGGTGGGCGGAATACAGGTTCAATATAGCTTATCGGATACATAGTTTACCCCCAATCTAGTAGACGGTTTTGGCCTTCAATTTTAAGTATTTCGGTGATGTCTTGTGACATTTCAATAACGCCTTTGTAATTATTTTCTTGATCTCTAATAGCAAAATAGCGAATGTGAATTTTGCGATCTTTAAAGTTTATCCAAAATTCAGCGGTGTCTTGAGTGCCTTTTTTGAATTCTTCTAGTATTTTTAACACAGTATCAACAGATTTAGGTGGATGACAGAACTTCACTTCACGGCCGATAACCCCAGCTGAACGCGGAAAAACACGATTTTCACCCCGATTATAAAAAATAACTCTGTCGTTTTCATCAACATAAGTCAGATCAACAGGCATAAACTGTAACATTAAGTTGAGTTGTTCGCCGGTCATGTAGCCTTCATTTAACTTAATTCTATCTTCGGTTGAAAACGGTAACCGCTTCTTTCTGCGATCTTCGCCTGGATGAACATAGGCAACTGGCGGGTAAGGGGTGGGATCGTTAGCGAGCATCCAGCCAATTTCTTTATCTCCTTCACGCATATCTTTCCATTCATCTTCATCGAGTAACTCTAAGGCATTGGGAAATAATCGATGTTCTTCAATCTCCATTAGTCCTTGTAAGTCACCAATTATTTCATCAAGATGAATGTTTATCGGCGCAAACTCTTTAGTGTCAATGCACTGTCGTAATGCCCTGAAACTGTCTCTTATTTTATCATGAAAAGCCCACATACCTTGGCTTGGTCCTGTCCAGCCATGTTTTTCTAAGTAAGGAAATAGCTGGTTCTCTTTACGGGCAAAACGTTTTTCTATTTCAGCGAGTTGATTGAATAGATTAAAAAACAATTCAAAATCTTGGTGGATATCTGTGATTGTTAATTGTTGTAGTAAAGAGCGTATTAGCATGTTCTCTTCAAAGTATACTTTTACCGGGTGACCGTCGCTCAGCGTCGCTGCGTATTGAGGAATTGTGTTCATTTGAGAGTGAATTGATAAGTAAACAAGGATGTTATTGTCTAATAAAGGTGCGGTAATTGTATTGTGTTAGATCATCCTTTGAGCCTGACAAAGAGCAAACAATGACTCGTTGCCGCTTTATTTGCAATAAGGGGCTGGCTTCATTCTGCTCAAGGTCACTAAGTAAATAAAAGAAAGTTTATACAGCTTGATTTTTAGCCTATTCGTACCTATTTCATAATAAATCCTAACAAGTTATGTTCTGTATGTTGTCTTATTGGTTACCAATTTTTATTGGAGCTTTACTCATTGGTTATTCTGTTTCAAAACCTTATTGGCGTGCGTATCAACGTAATAAAATAAGGAAACAACCTTTTAAAAAGCACTGGCGTAAAATTATTCAGCAAAGGATGCCTTACTTTAGGACTATGCCTGCTGATCTACAGTTACAACTAAAGCAACTCATTCAGGTGTTTTTAGCAGAAAAAAAATTTATTGGTTGTAATGGTGTTATTATCACCGATGAAATTAGAATAACGGTTGCAGCACAAGCTTGTTTATTGTTGCTCAATCGTGACACAGATTTTTATCCTAAATTACAAACCATTCTTGTTTATCCTCGCGCCTTTGTTAAAAACCAACACAACAATCATATAGATGGTGTACATTTTACGCAAAAAGTCGTTCTAGCAGGTGAATCTTGGGACTTTGGCAAGGTGGTTTTGTCATGGCAAGATACTATGCAGGGCGCACAAATTCCTGATGATGGGAAAAATGTGGTAATTCATGAGTTTGCTCATCAATTAGATCAAGAAAATGGAACAGCGAATGGCGCGCCTGTGTTAGATAAAGCGCAAGGCTATCTATGTTGGTCAGATGTTTTCTCTGAGCAATTCGAATTACTAAAGAAACAAGCGCAAACTGGTCAGCCGTCATTATTTGATTATTATGGTGCAACAGCACCGGCAGAGTTTTTTGCAGTTGCTAGTGAAGTGTTTTTTGAACAAGCACAATCTCTGCATCGTCATTATCCAAGTTTGTATCAACAATTAAAACAATATTATCAGGTTGATCCAATACATTGGTGAACCGTATGATTTTAGTTTTGGTAAAGGGTTTAGTATTATTTCCACGTTGGTTTTCTTCTTTTTTTCAACGTCTTACTTAACTCTGTCGGAGCTGTGATGACAGTGCTCTCGCATTGTTCAGACTCAGGTGCTTGCTCATTTGGCGCTGTTTGATTTTTGTTGATTTTATTTTTTTCAGCGGGCGATTTATTTGCTTGGGCTGTTTGAGGTGCTTGCGATGATTGCTCTACCTCTGTGTTACTTGTTTGATAGTGGCTTACTATTTTATCTAGTTGGGCGATGTGCTCATTCATAGATTCAACTCGATCAACTAAGCCATTAATCAAACGGTCTTTAATTTTTTCTCTCAAGGTTGCTGGTAAATACATAAATCGACTGCGGTCAATACAAAATGTGACCAGATCAGTGTCAGCAACTACGGTGGCAGTTCGGGGATCACCACAAATAAAGCCAACTTCGCCAACAAATTGCCCGCCTTTTACTTTGGCTATCTTGTGGTCATGTTGATACACACTAGCGCTACCGCTCAGTAAGATGAAAAAGTTGTCATTGCGGTCACCGTAGTTAATAAACGCAGTGTCTTTTTTGATGACTTTTACAATATTATCAATGGCGATTACTTGCCCTTTTTCGTGGGCGTTTAGCGCCTTAAATAAAGGGACTCGGTTGGCAATTTCCATGAGTTTAAGTTTGGTTAAATCTGTCATTGAACCTCAAGTTAATTACATCGTTAGCCCTACGCCTATAGTTATAGCCTAGCATAAAAACAAATACTTATAAAAATACCTGCTTAACTATCCGGTCAGATATTAGGTTGCTAAGTGGGTATAAAAACACAGTATTAATTGTTAATATCGCCGTTTATTGATTTATTTTCTGAGAATCGGCTTTGTTAGACTTCACATTACTTGGACTTTTTATTCCAACTTTTTTTGTAGTATCCATTACGCCAGGTATGTGTATGACCTTAGCGATGACGTTAGGTATGTCTATCGGTATTCGTAATACGTTGTGGATGATGTGGGGGGAGCTGCTTGGGGTAGCTATTGTTGCTATCGCTTCTGTTATCGGTGTTTCAAGTATTATGTTACAACTGCCGCA
This sequence comes from Colwellia sp. KU-HH00111, assembly GCF_040362745.1. Taxonomy (NCBI): domain Bacteria; kingdom Pseudomonadati; phylum Pseudomonadota; class Gammaproteobacteria; order Alteromonadales; family Colwelliaceae; genus Colwellia; species Colwellia sp. KU-HH00111. The sequence continues at coordinate 882,949 of NZ_BAABWO010000001.1, forward strand.
ACTTTTTGCCGTGTTAAAGTTTATTGGCGCGGGTTATCTTCTCTATGTTGGGATTAATATGTGGCGCTCTAAAGGGAAGCTAGCAATCTCATTACACCATGATCCCCGTACAAGCATTAGTAAGCGAAGCTTGTTTAATCAAGGGCTGTTCACGGCAATTGCAAATCCTAAAGGCTGGGCGTTTATGATTTCTTTATTGCCGCCCTTTATCAATGAAGATTATGCGCTTACACCGCAGTTAACAATGCTAGTGGCCATTATTTTACTTTCTGAATTTACTTGTATGATGTTATATGCCACTGGCGGTAAAACCATAGGTAAATTATTAACGCAGCAAAGCAATGTACAGCTATTAAATAGAGTTTCAGGCACGTTAATGATTATGGTAGCAATATGGTTAGCGGTGAGCTAAGCCGTCATGAGCGAGGGAATAATCGCACTTTCTCTTTTAAGTAAGCGTTCGGCTACGCTTGTAGGTACATGATAAAACTCGTTGACATATTTTTGGGCAGATAACAGCGTTTTAATGCGTTGTTGCACTTGACAAGGGTTGTCGCATTGGCGAGCAAAAACCAAGGTATAATCACCAGGCGTTTTTGCTGAAAGTGACTTTGTGTATTCTAGGGGATCGTTAAAGGTACAGCCAATTCTGATCACATCAGAGAAAAATGAGTGAGTCATTATATAGACATTACCAAGCCCACTTTTTTTACAGTGACTTTCCTGTTCCTGTTGTGTCATTGTGCTCAATGCTCTCCTTTTATGAAACTATTTGAATTCAATAGTAATTGAGCTTGATATAAATAGAGTAATAGCTTGATTATAGCATTTAATGTTTTCAGTGTCTGAGCTAAGTGCCATGCATTTTTACAAATTTTGCCAGTAAAGTTGCTTCACTTTCCACATGCTCAGGATCAGGTTTAACACAATCAATAGGACAAACACTTACACAGGTAGGTTGCTCGTAGTGACCTAAACACTCTGTGCACTTGTCAGGATCAATTTCGTAAATATGTTCACCTAGGGTAATTGCCTCATTTGGGCACTCAGGATCACACATATCACAATTGATACAGCTATCTTCAATAAACAAAGCCATAATAGTTAGCCTATTTATCGGCTTGGTTTTGGGCAAAAGGATGACGTGTGGTGCCACCGTCTGTTAAATAACGCATGATAATACCGAACTCTAATGGTAACTCTGTGTCTAATGCGATGGCAACTTTATGACCAGAGCCTTTGGCATCGGTAATTTCTTCACCTGTTTTGCTGTGGATCATTTGGTTTAAGGTAAAGCTAACATTGCCAGCGGGAGTCATTAATTCTAATGAATCACCAACGAGAAATTTATTTTTTACGTCTATTTCAATTAAACCAGATTGTTCGTTTCTACCTATCACTTCACCAACGAATTGCTGAGTATCACTTTTTGAATAACCGTAGTCATAGTTTTGAGTGTCTGAAGGGCGATGGCGCTTTAAAAATCCTTCGGTATAACCACGGTGTGCTAAATGTTCTAAATCTTTATTTAACTCAGGGTTAAAGGCTTTGTCTGATAAGGCATCATTAATGGCTTGATTATATACCTGTGCAGTTCGAGCACAATAATAAAAAGATTTGGTTCGTCCTTCTATTTTTAATGAATGTACGCCCATTTTGACTAAACGTTCGACATGTTCAACGGCGCGTAAGTCTTTTGAGTTCATGATGTAGGTGCCATGCTCGTCTTCAAAAGCTGGCATATATTCACCTGGGCGACCTTGCTCTTGTAATAGTATTATATCATCGATGGGTTGATTACTAGGGATCGCGCTCGCAATATCACTATTAGGAGTAATAATGTCAGAATTTGGGGTATATATTTCAGCAGCAGGGTTAACTGCGATTACATCACCCGTTTCTGTTTCTTTGGCTTGGTGAGTGTCATATTTCCAGCGGCAAGAGTTGGTGCAAGTTCCTTGATTAGGATCGCGTTTATTAATATAGCCAGATAATAAACAGCGGCCAGAATAAGCCATACATAATGCACCATGAACAAAAACCTCAAGTTCCATTTCTGGACAATGCATACGGATGTCTTCAATTTCATCCAACGAGAGTTCGCGTGATAAAATAACGCGTTCAACGCCTTGTTGTTGCCAAAACTTAACCGTTGCCCAGTTAACGGCATTGGCTTGTACTGACAAATGAATTGACATATCGGGAAAGTGTTCACGTACTAGCATGATCAAGCCCGGATCTGACATGATCAATGCATCAGGCTTCATGGCAATGACAGGGGTAATATCTTTTAAAAAGGTTTTTAACTTACCGTTATGGGGGGCAATGTTATTAACTAAATAGAATTTCTTGCCTAAAGCGTGGGCTTCATCGATACCTATTTTTATGTTGTCGAGTGAAAACTCGTTATTACGTACTCGAAGGGAGTAACGTGGTTGGCCTGCATAAACAGCATCAGCACCATAAGCAAAGGCGTAGCGCATGTTTTTTAGACTGCCAGCAGGAGAAAGTAATTCAGGTTTTAACATAAAAATTATCTATTTATTTATCTATCTTTTTTAAAGGGCGCCCCTGTTACGCAATAACGTGATGCGAACCAAGGTAATTGTCGCGCATTATAAGAAAATCTGCGTCTGTGGGCAATCTAAACAGTAGATAAAATAAGGTAAGTAGCTATTATTACTTACAGAGAATGTTTATTTTTAACATTGATAAAGTCCTTGGTGTTTATCAAAACTGTGTTATTTTTATTAAAGATTAAAAATCAAAAAGGGGGCATGCTATGGCTGCTGAAAATGCTTTATATGTGATTTTAAAAGAGAAAATAAAGCAAGACGAATTAGTGTTACCCATGTTACCCGAGGTTGCTTTGAAGGTAAGACAAGCGGCTGATGACCCTGACATCAGTTTGGCTCACATGGGAGAGCTTATCTCTCATGACCCTGCCTTGTCTTTAGGCATCATTAAAGTGGCTAATAGTGCGTTACTTGGGCGACGTGTTAAGGTTGAAACCATATCGCAAGCGGTTAATCGTATAGGATTACGACAAATAAAAAGTATTGCCACCGCTATGGCAATACAGCAAGTATTTGTTTCTAAAAACAGTATTGTTGCTACGTATATGAAAAAATCGTGGCAAAAAACCGTTGATGTTGCGTCAGTGGCAATTAGTTTAATGGACTTGTATCTTAAACAGCAAAAGCATTCTCCCTTATCAATTGATACCCTTACCCTTGCGGCCATAGTACACAATGTTGGGGTATTGCCTATTATAACCGAAGCAGAACATCACCCTGATGTTTTTGCTAACCCTAGATTTATAAAGCAGGCCATTATTAAACTGTCGGGCAAAATTGGTGGCTCTATCACCCGAGCCTGGGGCTTTTCAGATGAGTTGACGCTGTTAGCTGAAAGCTGGAGTGATCTGACCCTTTTACCTAAAGAGCCTCATTATCTCGATTTTATTCGTGCGGGGGCAATTTACCATGGTATTTTCAATGATGAATCGACCAAAGAGGTATTGTTAGCCAGCTTTGCAAAAAAAGGCATTTTACCTGAGGTAGATTTTATGCAATGCCAGCAATTTAAAGAAAAGTATCTTGAAGTTAAGTCGATGTTTGTCTAATACTTTGATCATTAAAGAGGTGATTTTCAACACAGATTTTACGCGGGTTTTACCCAGGATTGTATTTCAAGTAAAAACTTTTAAGCTTTCAAACAGTTTTTTGTTTTTTTATACTTAGCTTTTAATTAATACCATTAATTGTTAATGGTATTAGGCTTATAAAAAACAGGATGGAAAACAAATAAATGTCGCTGTTAACTGAAAATGAATTTGGTCGGGTGTATCAAGCACCTCTTTCACAAGGCCTAACGGCATTAGTTATTGAACATGCTAAGGGTACAGCAAAAGTTAGCTTGTACGGTGGTCAAGTACTTAGCTGGCAACCTTGTGGTGAAAAAGACGTTTTCTGGCTATCAAAAAACAGTCATTTTCAGCAAGGAAAAGCGATACGAGGTGGTATTCCACTTTGTTGGCCTTGGTTTGGCCAGCACCCCGATGATAGTGACAATCAATGGGGAAATCACGGTTTTGCCCGATCACAAGTTTGGCAGCTAGATGCTGTTAAGATATCAGAACAAGGGGTCGAACTATCTTTGTTGTGGCAAGGGGAAAATATGGCTCCACTTTGGCCATACCCATGTCAGTTAACTCAAGGCTTATTTTTTGGTGATTCATTTAAGCAAACATTAAAAATGCACAATCTCAGTGAGCAAGATGCATACTATACCGGCGCTTTACACAGTTATTTTTCAGTTAGCTCACCTGAAAATATAAAGGTGGCGGCCTTAGAACATGCGCCCTTTAATGATAAATTAACCGGGAAACTGTCCCAGCCACAACCAATTGAAAATGGTGTTGGCCCTGTTGATCGCATTTATCATACTTGTGATGTTATGACGATTGTTGATCGCTTGTGGCAACGTAAAATTGTCTTGAAAGCAAAAAATACTCATCAATGGGTTTTTTGGAATCCCGGTGTGGAAACCGCCAGTAACATGGCTGATATTCATCCTCAGGGTGAACAAGAGTTTGTTTGTTTAGAAGCGGCTAACACACAAAATCAACTGCTTAAAGCAGGCCAATTTGTGACGATGGAGCAAGAGGTATTTATCAGTCGCACCTGAGTTGTTGCTCATGTATTGCCTAATGAAGCTATAGTATTAGGTGATAATACTCAGGGAAGTACGTGTTTAATTTATTCGCAATTTTTTGTTTAATAGCTGTTGAGTAAAGGGAATTTTTAAATAAAAACCACGGGGTAAGGTCATAAAGGGCTTGCCGCTCTTATCAAAGGCTTGGGTTTTGGCCTTTGAGTTAGCTGCTTTAGGCCTAAGCTGTAAAACTTGGCCATGCTTACCATGGATTTTTTCAACTTCCCCTAGCACTATCATATCGGTTAGCTCTTGCCAGTCCAAGGCTAAAAGCTGTTCTTCTTCGGGAGAGGGCGTCCACATAAAAGCACTGCCAATTCTTCGTTCAGCCAAAGGCAGTTTTTTTTGGTCAGTACTTGTACAGATTACCGGCACCCAGAGTACTTTAGAGAGTTTTTGTTTTAGCCAGCAGTTTTGCCAATTAACCCCGACTAAGCCAGTTAAAGGCGCAACACAGACAAAAGTAGTTTCAAGTGGTTTTCCTTGGCTAGTTATCGGTAAGGTTTTTAATTCTATGCCTAAGGTTGGAAAGTCTGGCTCAGGTCGAGAGCCAGCACTAGCCCCGAGAACATGCTCAAGTAGCAAACCGACCCATCCTTTATTTCGTGTTAAATCTTTGGGGATTTCTATACCCGCATCTTCAGCGATTTCAGCTAATGTTAAACCCGCCAAGTGTTGCACTCTTTCCAGTAGTTCTTGTTCTGATGCAGGAATAGTCATAGTAGCAAAATCGCCGTTCATTTTTTAATTGCGCAGTATTATCGGGTTAATAGGTGAAAAAATCAAAGTAATCATTTGCTCAGTCGCCGTTAATATGGTTGAATCTATACAAGTATTTTTTTAGTTTTCCAGGAGTTCCTGTGATCGATGCCGAAGGCTACCGCGCCAACGTCGGCATAGTAATAATAAATGGCAGGGGACAAGTATTTTGGGCAAGAAGGTTTGGGCAACATTCATGGCAATATCCACAAGGTGGTGTTGATGAAGGGGAAACCGCTGAACAGACAATGTATCGTGAGTTACATGAAGAAGTTGGTTTAAAACCTGAACACGTGAAAATTATTGCATCAAGCAAGCATTGGTTGAAGTATAAATTGCCAAAACGCTATATTAGACACGACAGTAAACCTGTTTGTATTGGGCAAAAACAAAAGTGGTTTTTATTAAAATTAACCGCACCTGAATCTGCTGTTGACTTACTCCATAGCGCTCATCCTGAATTTGATGATTGGCGATGGGTGAGTTACTGGTATCCAGTACGACAGGTTGTGTCATTTAAGCGTGATGTTTATCGTCGGGTGATGAAAGAGTTTGCTTCATCGGCTTTAGCTTTTTCATTTGAAAAGCGTCCTGACAAGTACGCTAACCGACGTAAACGACAAGCCTAATTATTACTATGATGTTTAAAATGACCTACTTTATTGTGGGTCATTTTATTTTTACCCATATAAAAAGGACATTATGTTAACCACACTACGCCGTATCATTCTTGAGTTTAGTCAAGATACGCAAATGCAAAGTGCATTAGAGCGTATGGTTAGCCAAGTCAAAAATGCCCTAAAAACAGATTGTTGCTCAATATATCTAGCCGATTATACCCAACAACATTTTGTTTTGATGGCTTCAGACGGTTTAGCCCAAGATTCTTTTGGACAAACCACCATTGGTTTTTCTGAAGGCTTGATTGGTCTGGTAGGTCAACGAGAAGAGCCTTTAAACATCGCTAATGCACGCAATCATTTGCATTATGTGCATGCCCCAGAAGTGAAAGAAGATCATTTTAATGCGTTTTTAGGTACGCCTATTATTCACCAACGTAAAGTGTTGGGGATTTTGTCAATTCAACAACAACATGCGCGTCACTTTAGTGAAAATGAAGAGGCTTTTTTAGTTACCCTAGCTGCACAGTTAGCTAATGCCCTAGCTAATGCTGAGGTGAAAAAATTATTTAGCCAAGGCGTAGAGCAAGTTCACGGGGTTAAACAACTGGTCGGCATTCCCGGAGCGCCGGGTATTGCGATGAGCCAAATTGTGGTTTGCCAGCCTAAAGCTGATTTATCTACTTTGGCATTACAAAAAGTCAGCCCTGAACAGCAAAAACTGCAAGTTAAGCGCTTCGAACAGGCGCTAACAACAACTAGGCTCGACTTTGAGCAGTTAAGTCAAAAATTAACGGGTATTGTTACCGATGATAACTTAGCTATTTTTGACGTTTATATTCAATTGCTTGAGCAGGCGGATATCCGCCAAGAAGTGTCAAAAAAAATAGCGCAGGGTTGGCAGGCTGAAAGTGCATTAAAACTGGTAATAGAACACTATGTTAGGCAGTTTGAAGCTATAGAAGATAGCTATTTAAGAGAACGTGCAAGTGATATTCGTGACTTAGGCAATAGGGTATTACTTAACTTTCAAAATGAGCACAAACAAACATTAACTCTGCCGGGGGCCTTTATTTTGCTCGCTCAAGATGTGACTCCTGCGATGTTAGCTGAGTACCAACACAAAGGGCTTAAAGCCATTGTTTCTATGTCGGGCTCGACTAACTCTCATGCGGCGATATTAGCTCATGCCTTGGAATTGCCTGCTATTATGGGGTTGACAGCAGTTCCGCTTGCTCAACTTGAACATCAACAAGCCATTGTTGATGGATTTAGTGGTGAGCTCTTTATTAACCCTGATGAAACGTTGAAACGAGAGTATCAACATTTGATCGCACAAGAGCGTGAATTAACTGAAAAAATTCAGCAGGAAATTCATTTACCCACGATTACTCCTGACGGTAACGTTATCGAGTTACAACTTAATGCAGGTTTGTCTGTCGGTTTTGATCGGCCAGAAAATTTAGGAGCCTTAGGTATAGGTTTATATCGAACCGAGATTCCTTTTATGAACCGTCACTGCTTCCCTTCTGAGCATGAGCAAACACAGTTATATGCTGAAATATTGGCTAGTTGTGCACAACACACGGTAACCATGCGCACCTTAGATGTGGGAGGGGATAAATCATTACCTTATTTTCCTATTGTTGAAGATAACCCGTTTTTAGGTTGGCGTGGAATTCGTATTACCTTAGATCACCCTGAAATATTTCTGGTGCAGGTACGGGCGATGATGCGAGCAAGTCAAACCCACCAAAACTTAGAAATTATGCTGCCGATGATTTCTAATGTCAGTGAAGTCGATGAATCAATTCGGTTAATTAACCAAGCCTATTTTGAAGTACAAGCAGAAATAAAATCAGAATTGGGGCCGAATTATGACCATGTAGTCAATAAATTAGCTCGGCCTAAAGTGGGTATAATGCTTGAGGTGCCTTCGGTAATTTTTCAAATAGAAGAGCTGGCTAAACGGGTTGACTTTTTTTCTGTGGGTAGTAACGATTTAACTCAGTACTTGTTGGCTGTTGATCGTAATAATGTGCAAGTGGCTAATTTACATGATGCTTATCACCCGGCGGTACTTCGCGCCTTAGATCAAATAGCTAAGCAATCGGCAAAATATTCAGTACCATTAAGTTTATGTGGTGAGTTATCCGGTCAGCCAGCGGGTGCATTATTATTATTAGCAATGGGCTTTGATAAACTCAGTATGAATGGGCATAATATAGCGCGAATAAAGTGGGTTATTCGTCATATTGACTTTAACGTGGCAAAACAAATTTTGTCTCATACCTTAACACTGACCACAGCCAAGCAAGTCCATGGTTATCTCAATGAACAACTTGAAATGCTGGGCTTGGGCGGTTTTACTCGTGCTGGAATGTAATGTTATTTATTTTTATTAGTTGTGTATTTCTAGGCGCAATAGTAGGCTTTTTAGCTGGCTTACTAGGTATAGGAGGGGGCTTAATTGTTGTACCTTCATTAGTCTATTTGTTATCTCAATTAGGAATTAGTCATGAGGTTATTATGCCAATGGCATTGGCTACCTCATTGGCTGCGATTGTTATGACCTCGTCAAGCGCAACACTTGCCCATCATAAAAATTTGAATATACCTTGGGATTTAGCCAAGCCATTTATGTTTATTGTTGCCTTTGGTGCGATGTTAGGCGCTTTTATTGCCGACCATCTGTCAGCTCAGGCACTGACTAATTTTTTTGCAGGTGCAGTGATCGTTCTTGCATCGTATATGCTAGCGTCAATTCGGGTGCAACGTTACCGTGCTATGCCTTCAAAAATGGTATTACAATTTATTGGTTTGTGTACTGGCATGATTGCCAGTTTAATGGGCATGGCTGGCGGTGCTATCTTGGTGCCAGTGCTAAGTTATTTTGGTATGCCGCTTCGCCATTGTATTGGCATTGCTACTGTTTGTGGCGTGATGGTAGCCTTTTTTGGCTCTATCGGATATATCATCTCAGGATTGAATAATACCTTATTACCTCCATGGAGCTTAGGCTATGTGTATTTACCTGCCTTGCTTGGTGTGGTGCTAACCTCTTCCTTATTTGCGCCAATCGGAGTAAAGTTCGCAGCTAAATTACCGGTGCAAACGTTGAAAAAGTTTTTCGCTGTATTTTTAATGCTAGTCGCAATAAAGATGATTTTAACCTAACGATATAATTTTACTTCGTGCGTGATTGCGCGAATTTCTACTTTGGATAACAAATGACAGAACAGTTTTTACAATTTCCCGTGATTGACCCTATTATTTTTAGTATTGGCCCTGTCGCATTGCGATGGTACGGCATGATGTATCTTATTGGTTTTATCGCTGCAATGTTTATTGCAAATAAAGCCGCGGATAAAAGCGGCGGATTATGGACCCGAGAGCAAGTGAGTGATTTATTATTTTATAGCTTTCTTGGGGTTGTGCTTGGTGGAAGGGTTGGTTATGTACTTTTTTATCAATGGGAATACTTTCTTGCAGACCCCTTATATCTTTTCCAAATATGGCAAGGAGGAATGTCCTTTCATGGTGGCTTGCTAGGGGTGACAGCTGCTGTGTTTATTTTCGCGCGTAAAGCTAATAAGTCATTTTTATCTGTCGGAGATTTTGTTGTACCACTTGTGCCGATTGGTTTAGGTATGGGTCGTTTAGGTAACTTTATTAATGCTGAGTTGTGGGGTCGACAAACCGATGTACCATGGGCCATGGTATTTCCAACGGACTCATTACAATTACCGCGTCATCCGTCACAACTTTATGAGTTTTTTCTTGAAGGGGTAGTGCTGTTTATTATTCTGTATTTTGTTACTCGCAAACCAAGAAGTCTTGGGTTAGCGTCGGGCATATTTTTAATTGGTTATGGCGTATTTCGATCTATCGTTGAGTTCTACCGAGAGCCGGATGCCCACTTAGGTTTATATTTTTCGTTTATCTCTAAAGGGCAAATCTTAAGCATTCCGATGATTTTAGCTGGTATATTTATTATTTACATCGGCTATGTTATTCAAGAAAAGTCAGCTATTAGTAATGAAAAAATGGTGAATACCAAAGGTATCAAAAATAAAGGACAAGCATAATGCGCGCTTATTTAGATTTATGTCAACGTATTGTTGAGCAAGGCAAGTGGGTTGAAAACAGCCGTACAGGTAAACGTTGTTTAACCGTTATTAATGCCGATCTAGAATATAATGTTGCGGCGAATGAGTTTCCAATGATCACTACGCGTAAGAGCTTTTTTAAGTCGGCAATTGCTGAGTTTATCGGCTATATTCGTGGTTATGATAATGCCGCTGATTTTAGAAAGTTAGGCACTAAAACTTGGGATGCTAATGCAAATTTAAACGATGCTTGGCTTAACAATACTTACCGTAAAGGTGAGGATGATATGGGTCGCGTTTATGGCGTGCAAGGGCGAGCTTGGGCTAAGCCAGATGGTGGTGCGCTCGATCAATTGCAAAAAATAGTTGATAACTTAAGTCAGGGTATAGACGATCGCGCTGAAATTTTGACCTTTTACAATCCGGGTGAATTTCACATGGGTTGTTTGCGCCCTTGTATGCATACTCATAACTTTTCAATTTTAGATGGTACTCTTTACTTAACCAGTTATCAGCGCTCTTGTGATGTGCCGCTTGGTTTGAATTTTAATCAAGTACAAGTGTTCTTCTTTTTGGCTATTATGGCGCAGATCACCGGGCTTAAACCGGGTATTGCCTATCATAAAATTGTCAATGCTCATATTTATGAAGACCAACTGCCCTTAATGAGAGATGTTCAGCTAAAACGTGAGCCGTTACCTTCACCTAAGTTGATTATAAATCCAGAAATTAAGTCATTAAAAGATCTAGAAACGTGGGTGACTATGGATGATTTCGCGGTAGAAGGTTATCAATGTCACGATGCGATTAAATACCCATTTGCGGTTTAAAGTATGCTTCGAATTGGTTTGCATGAAAAATAAAGTTATCGGGTTAACGCTGGTATTACATCCAATTGTGATATGGAGCGCTTTTTTTAAGTTTGACCTAGATTTTTTTTGGTTCCTAAAAGATAATTTCAAACGCTTTGATTTGTTATACTCTGTCTTTAGCTTTGGGGCTTTTTCTCTTGGTCTTTGGTTAATTGTATCCAAAGCTAGAATTTATAGTATATTTGCTTTTTGGATGATGTTTGTTTTTTATCAAACAGCTATGTGGGGATTTAGTAACAATAGATATTTATCTAAGGTTGCACTAAGCCCGGTTGTAAGTTTTGCATTAATTCGTTATGACTATGGCGCTGTCTCATCGGATAATTTTGTTAAATTGGAAAAGTTTGAAAGAAAGTTTTTCCTTTTTGTGGCTAGAAAAGAATTAAAACAATTTTCAAATGTCAAAAAAGCTAGTATTAGTTTGACAGATGATTTACTGACTATCGATATGACTTATTTTAATAATAAAAAAGCTTTTGAGTCACTTCGATTGAAAGCGCTGTAGATATGTTAATGGAACCATTTGAGTCTCCATTATCACCAACGAATGCAATCAGAGGCAATTTTTTAGCAAGGATAGCCTAAACAGTAGGGTTTAAACCGGCATTAAATATAAGCCGGTTTTATATTGAAGTTTTTTATTATAGCAATGCGACGTTGCTCTTTCATCCAGAGGAAGATTATTGTGCTTAGTCTATATGATGCAACTAATAATTATGGTACAAACCAAATTCTTGGTTGATTTTAGTATTTTGATCATTAGCCCAATGATAGTACTCTTGATCTGCTAATTGACTCGCAGCTGCTTTATCTAGTAATACAATGGTATTTTCGTGCATTTGTAATGCTGAGGCAGGGCACATGGCTGAAACTGCTCCCGCTACCATGTCTTTTACCGCTTGTGCTTTATTTTCACCGGTCGCCATAAGTAATACATATTTTGCATCCAAAATTGTTGCGATACCCATAGTCATGGCTAGGGTCGGTTGAAATTCATCAGCATTAAATAACCGTGCATTATCGGTTAGGGTTTGTTGAGTTAATGTTTTAATCCTAGTACGTGAGGCAAGGCTTGAGGTTGGTTCATTAAATCCAATATGGCCGTTTGCGCCTATACCTAAAATTTGTAAATCAATGCCGCCAGCCTGCTTGATTTTCTCTTCGTAAGCCAGACCTTGTACTCTTGGGTTTTCACCTGTATTACAGGTTGGAAGAAAGGTGTTGTTTTTATCTATGTCTACATGATCAAATAAGTTGCTGTTCATAAAGTGGCGATAACTTTGGCTGTTGTTTGGGGCAATGCCTAAGTATTCATCTAAGTTGAAGGTGGTGGTGTGTTTAAAGCTGAGTAGTCCCGCTTTGTGGTTGCTAACAAGTTGTTGGTAAAGACTTATGGGCGTGCTTCCGGTAGCTAAGCCAAGTACAGCGCCAGGCTTTTTTAACATCAACTCTTTTACCCATAAGGCAGCATGTTCGGCAACGTCTTGAGTATTATCAAAAATAATAATTTGCATGGTGTATCCTTAGAAAAATTAAATTACTCTCCCTGTGGCTTTCGCCTTAAGGGAGAAATACCCTAAGAACATCATCCTAAGGTATCTGAAATCATTGCAAATTATTTATTATTAAAGCGATTAATCTTTGATTAACTGCATTACTGCAATGAGGCTGTTCTAGGTGCGTGAGGTTAGTTTAACACGAAATTGACAGCGTTGTCATTTTTTGTGTTTTACGGCTTTTGTTGGGGCGAATTTATAGTGGTACTACCAGTTGATATGTGTCACACTGATGCTCAAATCCTTAAACAGAAGCAAACATTATGACTAGCCCAAGAGTGCACTTAAACGTTGAACAACACCTAGCATACGTCACTTTAAATAGACCTGAAAAGCACAACGGTTTAGACAAGCAAATGATTGTTGATTTGGTTCAAGCAGCTAAACGGATCAATAAAGACAAAAGTATACGCTGTGTTATTTTACAAGGTGCTGGTGCATCTTTTTGTGCTGGGTTGGATTTTAGCTATGTCAGTAAACACCCATCAATGATCGCTAAATTTTTTATCAAACTGCCTTGGCGAAAAGACAATATGTTTCAGCGGGTGGCTCATGTATGGCGAGATTTATCAGTGCCAGTAATTTCAGTGGTTCATGGCAATTGTTTTGGAGCAGGCATGCAAATTATACTCGCGAGTGATTATCGCATTGCCACCCCAGATGCCAACTTATCAATATTAGAAATGAAGTGGGGTTTGATTCCAGATATGAGTGGTATGGCGACGCTGTCACGTTTAACTCGTGTTGATATTGCACAAGAACTAACGATGACAGGTCGGTTTTTCTCTGGTACTGAGGCGGCAGAATATGGCCTAGTATCAAAAGTAAGTGATACCCCGTTAGCGGAGGCTAAAAAATTAGCAGAGAGTATTTGCCAACAAAGCCCTGATGCTGTGGCTGCTGCTAAGTACTTGTTTAAGAAAACCTGGAAAAAAGACACACGTTCAGCATTACTTTGGGAACGTATAACTCAGTTGCGTTTGCTTGGTAGGAAAAACCAACGTATAGCCATGAAAAATGGATTGTCAAAAAATAAACAGCCCGATGCTTTTATAGACCGTACTAGTTTTTAATGTGTTGTGCTTGTTATCATTTAGCGGTAGTACTGGGATGACAGCTTGGTTAAGGTAATGACTTTGCTTGGTTATTTCTGTTAGAATATTTTTTCTTTTACTACACTAGTCTTTTTTCATGAACGTACCTGTATCCTACACCAGTAAGTTTACTCTAGATAAAGCTCACTTTAACGAGTGTTATAGCGAGTCTGCAACGCTAAAGCTTTGTGCTAACGCCTTTTTAAAATCGGGTGTTTTAATTTTGTTTGGCATGGTCATTTTATTATTTACCCCAGTCAATGCCTATGCGGGTTGGTTTGTGGTTGCCTTGGGTATATTAGAAGCACTAAGCCTGTATTATCATCAGCCGTGGTGGGTTGTAAGACAAATGCTAAGCAAAGCCTCGGGAAGTGAAGTTAGCTTAACCCTTGACGAAAAAGGCGTACTAAGCGAGTCTTATTATCAAAATGATAGAATTTTATGGCAAGATATAAGCTCCATAGATGAAACAAGTTTAGGCTTTGTATTACATTTTAATTTAGGTAAGAGCGTAGGTAAGCGTTATATCTCTAAATCTTGTTTATCTACACCAGCTCAAGACTATATTCGTTCAAAACCATTAGGTCAGTAGGTTATTAGGTCACTAGGTTATTAACTGAATCACCACGCCTTTAGCAACCAAACAGAAGACCAAACACAACAACAAATACCTTGATAATAAAAGTATTAACTCTAAGGGCTAATTTGTTATACTCGCGGTCTAAGATTTTACTAGGACTTACCCGTTGTTAACTATTTTTCGCTTTATTTTGATGTCCGTTACTTTTTTGCTTATTTGTATTGTTTCCTGTTTTTACAGCATACTTAGGCCATTTCACCGTGATAATGTTCATCATACTTCTAGATATTTGGGTAAAATCACTAAGCTGTTGGGATTTGACGTCGAAGTCAGGATTCCTGAGTCGGTTAAAAATGTAGGTCCGGCTGTTTATGTAGCTAACCACCAGAATAATTATGATGTTTTTACCTCAGCGAGTGCAGTGCAACCGGGGACGGTGAGTGTAGGTAAAAAAAGCTTGAAGTGGATTCCTCTTTTCGGCCAAATGTATTGGTTAACAGGTAATATCTTAATTGATCGGCAAAACACGAGTAAGGCAATGAGTACTATAAATATTACCGCCAACAAAATTATTAAAAATAAACTGTCAGTTTGGATGTTTCCTGAAGGTACTCGTAGTCGAGGACGTGGTCTATTACCGTTTAAAACAGGGGCTTTTCGCACTGCAATACAGGCGAATGTCCCTATTGTACCTGTATGTGTCAGTAATCAGGAAGGCACCATTAAAATGGGGCGTTGGGACAACGGTAAAATTATCGTTGAACTTTTAGATCCTGTTTTTATCACCGATGAGAGTAGCACCAATGCACGTGCTGTTGCCGACCAAGTACATGCTGTAATGAAAGAAAAAATTAGCCAACTCGATGAAGAAATAGCAAAAGGTAAGTAAAATGATTGATGAAGAATTACAGCGCTGGTTTGAGCATACCAATGCCTTGGTGGGTGAGTTGCTTGAAGATGGTACCAATGATGAGGTATATCATACCATAGAGCATCATTTTGCTAGTGAAGACTTTAACTTACTAGAAAAGGCTGCGGTTACCGCATTTAAACTAGGTTTAGAAGTGGAAGAGCCAGAAGAAGCTGAACTCGAAAATGGCGATAAAGTTTTCGCATTTGATATTGTAACTGAACAAATGCTCAATGCTGACTTATTGCGAGCAGAAACACAAAAAATGTATGAGTTAGCACAGCAATGCAATGTCGACTATGACGGCTGGGGCACTTATTTTGAAGAGTAGTCATGCTCATGCTACTCAGTTGCGAAGCTTATAATAAGTATATGCTTAAGTCTTGGATGTATTACCAACATTCAAGGCTGTTATTTTTAGTTTTCCTTCCTATCAAACATCATTTTGCTCTAGTGTTATTAAGGCAAACTATTACCAACAATCGACAAATCTTGTGAAATAAAATACACTAGTGGTCATACCTTATGATTTATCCAAACTTACTGTATTGGTCGAGAAATTCTTATGTCTGTTGTAATTAGTGGTACTGGGTTATTTACCCCTCCTGAAAGTATTTCCAATGATGAGCTAGTCGCTTGTTTTAATGATTATGTTGATAAATTTAATCAAGAAAATCAATCTTCTATCGAAAATGGCTCGGTCGAAGCTTTAGCGCATTCTAGCAGCGCCTTTATTGAGAAAGCATCGGGTATTAAAAGTCGATATGTGATGTCTAAAGATGCCATATTAAACGTTGATATAATGAAGCCTCTTTTTGTTGAACGACCAAACGAAGCATTGTCAATGCAAGCTGAGATTGGTGTTGCCGCAGCAAAACAAGCGATGGCAGCTGCTAATAAAACTCCTGAAGATATTGATTTAGTCATCGTAGCTTGTGCTTATACTCAGCGTTCATACCCTGCAATGGCAATTGAAATTCAGCAAGCACTTGGTTGTCCCGGATGGGGTTTTGATATGTTGGTTGCCTGCTCTGCGGCAACTTTTGGTATTATTAATGCCGCCAATGCTGTGCGTAGTGGCACAGCTAAAACCGTATTGGTGATTAATCCTGAAATCCTCAGCCCACAAATTAATTATCGTGACAGAGATAGCCACTTTATTTTCGGTGATGTGGCCACAGCTAGCATTATCGAAGATGAAACTACGGCTACAGGTGAGCACCAATTTAGAATTATTGCCGAGCAACCAATAACCGAATTTTCTAATAATATTCGCAGTAATATTGGTTATATGAATCAATGTAGCCCTGATACTGCCGAAGATGTAGATAAATACTTTATTCAACAAGGCCGTAAGGTGTTTAAAGAAGTTTTACCTATGGTATCTAATTTAATCTCTACGCAAATGGCTAAAGTTGAATTAGCGCCAAAAGATATTAAACGCCTTTACTTACACCAAGCAAATATCAATATGAATAACTTCATCGCTAAGAAAGTTTTAGGTAGAGAGCCTGAAGCAGGCGAGGCACCGATTATCTTGGATGAATATGCTAATACTAGCTCTGCAGGCTGTATTATTGCCTTGCATAAGCACCATGATGGTTATAGCTCTGGCGATAAAGCTGTGTTGTGTTCGTTTGGTGCCGGCTATTCTGCTTGTTGTTTGATTTTAGAATACGTATAAATAAAAAAGAGCAGTAATGGTTTACCCATTACTGCTCTTTTTTTTGTGATTCAATTTATTCGAAAAGTGATGCGAAGAATAATTTGATGTAATCCATTATCTTTGAAAAGAAGCTACCTTCATTGATTTCTTGAAGCGTCACTAGCGGGTACTGAGCAACATCTTCACCTTCAAGTTGTAAATATAACTTACCAACAACGGTTCCTTTCGCTAAAGGTGCTGTTAATTGTTGATTTAATTCAAAATTAGCTTCTAAATTTTTACGTTGCCCACGAGGAATAGTAATTGGGGTGTCAAGGGTTATACCTAAATCAACTTCTGGCTTGTCACCCATCCAAATGCGATTGGTAGCAAATTTGTGTCCCGCGTTGTAAGGAGTAAAGGTCTCAAAAAAGCGGAAACCGTAATTGAGTAACTTTTTACTTTCTACCTTGCGCGCTCGTTCGCTTTCTGTACCCATCACAACAGTCACTAAACGCATGCCGCCCTTGGTCGCAGAGGTAACCAAGCTATAGCCAGCATTCGACGTGTGACCGGTTTTCATGCCATCAACGTTGAGGCTTTTATCCCACAATAATGAGTTACGGTTATATTGTTTGATATTGTTATAGGTAAATGATTTTTGCTTATAGATTGCGTACTCGTTTGGTACTTCACGAATAATTGCGCTTGCTAGGGTCGCCATATCTCGCGGTGTAGTCATATGAGATGAGCTATCTAAGCCATGGCTATTTTCAAAAAATGAGCTAGACATTCCCAATTGTTCGGCATGAGCATTCATTAAATCAGCAAAAGCACTCTCACTGCCAGCAATATGTTCTGCCATTGCGACACAAGCATCATTACCAGAAGCAACGATGATTCCTTGATTAAGTAGATCTACAGACACTTCTGTTCCAACTTCAATGAACATTTTTGATGACTCAGGGAAGTTTTTTGCCCAAGCGTTTTCGCTAATCATCACTTTGTCATTATTACTAATATTGCCAGTTTCTAGCTCTTTACCTATGATGTAGCTAGTCATCATTTTGGTTAAACTAGCAGGCGCTAATTGCATGTCAGCATTACCTTCAGCGATCACTTTGCCCGTAGTGAAGTCAATTAAAATAAAGCCTTTAGCATTAATTTGTGGTGCATCTGGCGTAACCGTTATGGCATAGCTCAAAGAGGAAAAAGTTAAGGCTGAGCCCAGTAGTGAAATAGCCACTTGTTTGCAGAATTTGTGAACCGTTTTTTTCGATAGCATTAGTCGTTTTATTAGCATAATTATTTAACAATTAGATGATTAGGAGAATAGTTGCCTAGTAAATTGTTAGAAAGTATACCATCTCTCATATCCTTGGCTATGGCTGAAAGGCAGTTAATTGTAAAATTATTTTTAATTGGCTCACATTACCACAAAGTAATAGTTATAAACTGCGTAAGTAAGCATTGGGGTAGTCGCTTTGCTTCAATGTTTCTAATAATTGATTTAGTGTTTCAGTATTTAATATAGGGCCAATTTGAATGCGGTAAATGCCATTTTCTTTTGGATAGTTAACAGCATGCTTATAACGTTGAGTAAGAAGTTTAGCCTTCTTTTTAGCAAGTTCAAGTTTGCTGGTGGCAAATACCTGAATATAGTTTTTGTCACCCGCATGGGGATTTGCTGTTACAGACGTAGCGTTTGTTGAATTGTTAATGGCCGCTGTATTTGGAGTGGTTTTATTAGCAAAGGTGTTAATTGCGCTAATTTTTACTTCTGCGGTACCGGTTTGTAACATATTAAGTTTATAGGCAGCACTGTAGGATAAATCTATCACTCGGCCTTGGTGAAAGGGCCCCCGATCGTTAACTCTAACAATAACCGATTTGTTATTGCTTAGGTTGGTTACTTTAACATAAGTAGGTAGAGGTAAATTTTTATGGGCAGCACTCATGGCATACATATCGTAAATTTCACCATTTGACGTTAAATGACCATGAAATTTATTACCATACCAAGAGGCTATGCCGGTTTGCTCAAAGCCTAGCGCATTGTTTAGTACTTTATAATCGATACCACGGACACGATAATCTTTGTTGCCACCGCGACTGTAGGGTTCTGCTCGAGGGATTGCATCTTTTAATTCAGACTGATTCGGTAGCCTAGTTGGAATACTATCGTGGGCTTGTTGATATCGTCCTGTGCTACAAGCAAAGAGCAAAGTCATTGATATAATAACTAAAAGTGCTTTTATACTGCTCATTTAGAGACTCTTTAAGTTGAGGCTAAGGTTAAGATTGCAAAATATTAATCACTACACGTGAAACTTACGATGTGTGCTAATCGCCATTAGCATGCCAAATCCTGCCATTAAAGTCACCATTGAAGTTCCGCCATAACTCACTAACGGTAGAGGTACTCCCACTACCGGCAACAAGCCTGAAACCATGCCAATGTTAACAAATACATAAACAAAGAAGGTTAGGGTAATACTACCAGCTAATAGCTTGGTGAATGCATGCTGTGCATTGACAGCAATCCATAAGCCGCGCATGACGATAAATAAATAAACGGCCAGTAATATCGCTACACCAATCAAACCAAATTCTTCACTAAACACTGCAAAAATAAAATCAGTATGAGGCTCAGGTAAAAACTCAAGCTGAGATTGTGTACCTTGCAGCCAACCTTTGCCATTTATGCCGCCTGAGCCAATAGCTATTTTAGATTGGATGATATGATAACCTGAGCCAAGTGGATCTTGTTCTGGATTTAAAAATGTCATCACTCGCTGTCTTTGATAATCTTTCATCAAAAACATCCATAAAATTGGTGCGAATGCCGAGGCTAAACCTATACATATACCGATGAGCTTCCAACTGGCACCAGCAAGAAAGATCACAAAAATCCCTGAACTTGCTATCAGTAATGATGTGCCCAAATCCGGTTGTCTAGCGATTAGCAGTGTCGGTATCAACACTAAAATAAACGCAACTAAAATAGTCGATATTTTAACCGGTAAATTATCTTGACTGACAAACCATGCAATCATGATGGGGACAATCAACTTCATCACTTCTGAAGGTTGAAACTTCATAAAACCTAAATCTAACCAACGCTGTGCACCTTTACCGACATGACCAAAGAGTAATACCGAAACCAATAGCAATAGGCCGGCAATAAAAACGGGAACGGCCCATTTTCGATAAGATAATGGAGGAATTTGTGCAACCAGTAACATAACCACTAAAGCGATACCTAAACGAATGGCTTGGCGATAGACGATGCCCATACTTTGGCCGGCAGCACTGTAGACAATAAATAAACCTAGCGCCATTAACGAGAGAATACCTAAGGTCAACGGTAGATCTATATGTAATTTTTGCCATAAACTTCGCTCTTTTTGGTGATCTTGGCCGCGGCTTCGCATTATTGCACCTTAACTATTGCTGAAGAGTGTTGGTGTTGATTCACCATCAGGTTGTTTTTTATGTTGGTACCTTGGTTAGCAGAAATGACTCGGTTACCAAAGTACTGGTCCATTATCTGTCTTGCAACGGGGCCAGCATTGGTGCCGCCGCCACCTTTTGCTACGTTTTCTATGGCGACCGCAACTACAATCTCTGGGTTTTTGTAAGGTGCGAAGGCGATAAACATAGCGTTATCTCGCTGGCTTTCTTTGGTTTTTTCTGCCTCATATTCCTCATCTTGCTTAATGCTTGCCACTTGCGCAGAACCTGTTTTCCCTGCAGCATCATAATGTGTTCCCTTAAACGCTTCATGGCCAGTAGCTCCAAAAACTTGCACTGTGCGATGCATGGCATTGAGCACTACATTCCAATTTTTTTCTTGTTTTAACACTAGAGGAGCCTGCTCTTCATACACTATTTCTTCAATATTGGTACTCTGGACACCTTCGTCTGTGCTTACTAGCTCGCTAGTGGCATGGAGAAAGTGCGGTACTTTTTTGTGACCGTGATTAACCAAGGTTGTCAGTGCTTGCGTCAGTTGTAATGGCGTAGCTGTCCAGTAGCTTTGACCTATACCTACCGAGAGTGTTTCACCCGTATACCAAGACTGATTATAGCGACCACGTTTCCATGAAACACTGGGCATGATGGCTTTACTTTCTTCATGGATGTCAATACCGGTGTAATCGCCAAAGCCGAAGCGCTCCATCATAGTACTAATTTTGGTAATACCTAGCTCAAATGCCAATTTAAAGAAATAGGTATTGCACGATTGCTCAATGGCTTTATTTAAATTAACCCAACCATGACCCCAACGTTTCCAGTCTCGGTATTTGTTGGGCAGTCCTTCGAGTTGATACCAACCAGGGTCCCAAACTTTAGTATCAGGGGTGATGATGTTTTCTTCTAATCCGGTTAATGCGAGAAAAGGCTTAACCGTTGATGCTGGTGGGTAGCCTCGGACAGTACGGTTGATAAAAGGAGAATCTTTAGAGTTGCGTAACTTGTTGTAAGCTTTATTGCTAATACCGTGTACAAATAAATTACCATCATAACTTGGGTTAGAATACATTGCTAAAACGCCACCAGTGCGAGGGTCCATAGCGACAACCGCACCACGTTTCCCTGAGAGCGCACGTTTAGCGATCATTTGTAGCTCGATATCTAAAGTTAAGGTCAAGTCTTTACCTGGGGTGGGAGGGTTAAAGTTTAAAGTGCGAATAATTCGACCTTGGTTATTCACTTCAACTTCTTGATGGCCAATGGTGCCGTGCAAAATATCTTCATAATATTTTTCAATACCGAGCTTACCTATGCCGTGGGTGGCAGCATAATTTTCTGACTTACCTTCACGCTCAAGCTTATTGACATCTTTACGATTGATTCGAGCAACATAGCCTAGGCTGTGCGTGGTTAGTTTGCCAAAAGGGTAATAACGTTTGAGTCGAGCATCAACAAAGATCCCGGGGAATTTATGCTGATTGACAGAAAAAAGTGCGACTTGTTGTTCGCTCAAACGCGGATGCAATTCAACTTGTTTGAATCGGCGTTTACTTTTAACCGATTTGAAAAACTTTTTCTGCCTGTCAGCACTGATCTCCAATAATTGGCTAATTGCTGTTATAGAATTTTTTAAGTCTTTGGTGTCTTCAGGGATAACAGCCAAACTGTAAACCGGTTTATTATCAGCGAGGATAACGCCATTGCGATCGTAAATTAAGCCGCGGTTTGGTGCTACTGGTAATAGTTTGATCCGATTTGAATTTGAACGGGTTTGATACTTTTCAAACGAGGCTATTTGCAATGAGTAGAGGTTACTAAATAATATTATTAGCAGAATCAATACACCGGAAAAAGCGATAAATGCGCGACGTGCAAAAAGGTTTGCTTCGGCGGAATGGTTCCTGATAACAACGCGACGAGCCATTATTTGACCTTAAACCACAGGCAATAATTCAGCAGGGCTAACATCTTAGATGAGTAAGTTTGAACAGGTTTTACACTACGATTATTTTTGATGACCATATCAAGAGGCGCCAAGGTTATTCTCTATGGTAAGGGTGGTTGTTATTAATACTCCAAGCACGATATAGACTCTCACCAATAAGAATTCGAACCATGGGGTGAGGTAGTGTTAGCGGTGAAAGTGACCATTTTTGTGCGCTGGCTTTTATACAAGCAGGTGCTAATCCTTCTGGGCCGCCAACGAGTAATGCAACATCACGACCGTCTAACTGCCAACGTTCAAGTTGTTGGGCAAGTTGAGGTGTTGTCCAAGGCTTACCCTCTACTTCTAAGGTGACAATATGGCTACCTTTTGGAATAGCGGCAAGCAGTTGTTCACCTTCTTTTTCTAAAATACGCGCAATATCGGCATTCTTGCCGCGTTTTCCTGCACAAATCTCGACTAAGTTAAACGATAAGTCACGAGGAAAGCGACGAGCATATTCGTTAAAACCTTGGGTCACCCAAGCTGGCATTTTAGTGCCAACGGCATATAAAGTGAGTTTCATATATCAGCTCGAGTAAACTTAATCTTCAGCCCATAATTGTTCTAAATTATAAATATCACGTTGCTCATCTGTCATTACGTGCACAATAATATCGTTTAGGTCTACTAAAGACCACTCACCAACATCATTGCCTTCTATTCCTCGTGGCTCTACACCAGCGGCTCGACATTCCATTGCTACTGATTGTGCAATAGATTTGACATGGCGATTGGAATTACCAGAGCAGATTATCATATAGTCGGCAAAGCTTGCTTTATCGCTAATATGAAGAGAAACAATATCTCTGCCTTTCATGTCTTCAAGTTTTTCAATAACAAATGCGTTAAGTTCTTCGGTTTGCAAGGTGTTCTTCCTAGTGTCAGGTTTATTGTTTAATTTGGGTGTAAATCATCGACAATTGCCGCACCCAAGTTTGAATTACAATTAAATAAGATTAAGAGATAAATAATAACACTTTTTACTGTATTCGTTAACGATAAAGCTTATTTTTGTTGATAAAAGCGCATACACTCTCTGAAAGAAGATGATCGCAGGGCTGCTGGCTGCTTATTCGTTGTCTTATTTCACTAGAAGAAATATTGAGATCTAACCCTTGTTTATAGTCGGGTAAATCGTTGGGGAGTATAAATATCTTTCCTGTTCTCGTTGTCGCTAAGCTAGCAATATCGTCGACTTTGTGGTGTTTGAGTAAATTTTGCGTAGCCAGATTAAGGTTAGTTAGTTGATAATTAGGTCTGGTATTAACGACTAAATGGCACAAAGATAAAATGTCATGGTATTGATGCCAGGTGGTAAAGGTTAATAAGGAATCTAGGCCGATAATAAAGTAAAGCTGTGTTTGTGGGTACTCTTGTACTAATGCTTTTAAAGTATCAACAGTATATGAATACCCTTCTCGATGTAACTCACGTTCATCAGAGTTAAAAAGTGGCTCTTCAGTACAAGCTAATTGAACCATGGATGCTCTATGCGCAGCACTTACCCTTGGTGAGGCTTTATGGGGAGGAATACTGGTAGGAATAAACAAAATTTCATCTAATGATAAATGCTGTGCAACTACTTTAGCTGGTAGCGTGTGACCAAGATGAATAGGATCAAAGGTGCCCCCTAAAATGCCAAGCCGCTTCATGATTAACTGTATTCGTAGTTAAGTGAAAAATGTTGCATTTTTTCACCATGATAAAGACTCAAACACAGATCAGCCAACAAAATAAACGCATTAAACTCACTGCTGCTTTTACTGATCAAATCAATGTCGGCTAACCGTGCCATCGCCCGTTTTACATTTGCTAGGTTCATATTTGTTAGGGCGTGTTGGTAAATAGGCTTTCGTTTATCCCAAATACGGTATTCTTTATAGAGTTCATTGAATGTTGTACCTTGCGATAGTTTATTTAACATTGCATAAAGTTGATTGATTTCTTTATGAAACACCCACATTAGCTGACTTATAGCAACACCTTCCTGTTGTAGCTGATCTAGCATGGCGATACACTTGTGACAATCGCCTTGTAATAACGTATCCATCAGTTGAAAGGGGTTAAATTTTGCTTGATTGATCACCAGTTGCTCAGCATCGGCTAAGGTGATTTGATGGACATTTGGAAACAACAGTGCAAGTTTTTGTAATTCTTGTGCTAGAGCCGGTAAATTGCCTTCAAATAGGGTAAGCAATAATGAAGAGAGTTCAGGCGATAAATTAAGTGCTAGGCTTTTTGCTTGTGTTTGGAGCCATCGAGGTAAGCTTTTGTTGTCAATATCATATAAAGGAAGGTAGCAACCTAATTGTGTGAGTTTTTTAAACCATTTACGATTGGCACTTGCGCCATCAAGCTTGGGTCCATGAAAAATAAAAATAACATCGTGCATTGCTGTATTTTTTTCAAGAATTTCACTTAATGCTAACAAGGTTTTGTTGCCGTGATCACCGACTTTTATGCTTGTAAATTCAACTTCGATAATACGTTGGCTTGCAAACAAGCTCATTGATTGATATTCGTCAATGAGCTGATGCCAGTCAAACTTGTTGTCACTACTAAAACGAATTATTTCACTAAAGCCTTGCTGCTGAGCATGTTTTATGATGCTTGCTACGCTATCATTTTTTTGCCATGGTTCATCACCAAACACTAACCATACCGGCATAAATGCTTGTGCTAGGGTATGCTGTAGCTTGTTATGGTAAATTTTCATGTAAGCCTTGTGCAATAAAACAAAAATTTAGTTATCGTTGAACTCTTGCCATGTCACGTAAGATTTTATCTGCGGCAGACTGCCTAAGTTCACTTAATAATAACGACAACTCACGAGATTTTGCTAATGATAAATTAGGATCGTCTTGATAATCACGGTTTAATTCAAAATGAAAATCTTGTCGTTCATCACTTGGCTCTCCTTGTTTATTGGTAGCAAAGCGAAGCTGGTAATGCACAGCATAAATCAATTCATACTCAGCAACTTGTCCATTTTGAAATAGTGAAAGGGTTCTCCGATCAAGTTTGTCAGAAACAATACGTAATTCAGGTGATTTTGCCGTTTTGCTGTTAAGCACATTGACTTGATTACGTGATAAATGCTGTTTGACTAAACGGGTTAACTCTCCATGAACATCGCTTGAACTCACATATATTGTTTGTAGTTCATCGCTGAGTAAATAATTACCACGCATGTGAAAGCCACAGGCGGTTAAAAAGCTGGTTAATAGCATAATTAACCCTAGTTTACTTAGCTGCTTGTTCGCCTTGAGACTTTCACGTGGATGCGGTTGTGAACTCATGTTAATTTGCCACAATATTCAATAATTTACCTGGAATATATATCACTTTACGAATGGTGTTACCTTCAGTGAACTTAACCACATTTTCGTCATTTAATCCTAAGGTTTCAACCGTTTCTTTACTTGCATCAGCAGCGACTGTTATTTTTGCCCGAAGCTTACCATTGACTTGAACAATAATTAACTTTTCGTCTTCAACTAAGGCGTTTTCATCAACAGTTGGCCATTGCGCATTTTCAACCGATTCATTTTGATTGCGGTTAGTTTTTTGCGCTAAAGCTTGCCATAAGTAATGACACATATGTGGTGTGATTGGCGTTAACATCAAAATAACGGCGTGAAGTGATTCTAGCATAACCGCTTGGTCTTCAACTGAAGCCATGGGTGCTTTGCTTAAGTGATTCATCAACTCCATTATAGCGGCAATAGCAGTATTAAAGGTATTACGGCGGCCAATATCATCAGTTACTTTAGCAATAGTTTTATGTAATTCACGACGAAGTGTTTTCTGCGCTGAATTTAATTTCAACTCGTGTACTGGTGGCAGTTCATCGTTAATGGTTTCAGTAAAATCAAATACGATTTTATAGACTCGTTTAACAAAGCGATGCGCGCCTTCAACCCCTGAGTCAGACCATTCTAGTGTTTGCTCTGGTGGTGAAGTAAACATAATAAATAAGCGAACTGTGTCTGCGCCGTACTTTTTAATAACTTCTTGTGGATCAATACCATTATTTTTTGACTTTGACATTTTACTCATGCCGGCAGAAATCACCGCATTACCATCGATTTTACTGACAGCTTTAGTTACTTGGCCTTTTTCATCACGGTCTACGTTGACATCACTTGGTGCAATCCATTCTTGAGCACCGTTTTCAGCTTCGCGATAATAAGTATCAGCGAGCACCATGCCTTGACACAGTAATTTTTTGTACGGTTCGTTACAGCTAACTAAACCAACATCGCGCAGTAATTTATGGAAAAAGCGTGAATACAGTAAATGTAAAATAGCGTGTTCGATGCCACCAATATACTGATCTACCGGCAACCAATAATTGGCTTTAGCAGGATCAAGCATTTGAGTGTCATCGTTTGGTGAGCAATAACGAGCATAATACCAAGATGACTCCATAAAAGTATCGAATGTATCCGTTTCACGTAATGCTGCTTCACCATTGTAGGTGGTTTTTGCCCATTCTGGGTTGTCTTTTATTGGTGACGTTACCCCATCCATGACTACGTCTTCAGGTAAAACTACAGGTAAATCTTTTGCAGGTACAGGTACAGATTCACCGTTGGCTAGATTAATCATTGGGATAGGTGTTCCCCAATAGCGTTGTCGAGAAACGCCCCAGTCACGAAGACGGAAGTTAGTCGTCACTTTGCCTTTGTTTTCATCAATTAATCGTTGACTAATAGCATCAAACGCTTGTTCAAAGTTTAAACCATCAAATTCACCTGAATTAATCAAGGTACCTTTTTCAGTAATCGCCGCTTTAGAAATATCATCCACTTGTTCGGCGTTTTCTGAACTGCTACTGATAACTTGTGTGATTTTAAGGCCGTATTTGCTAGCAAATTCATAATCGCGTTGATCATGACCCGGTACTGACATCACAGCACCTGAACCGTAATCCATTAACACAAAGTTAGCTGCCCAAACAGGTACTAACTCACCCGTCAGCGGGTGAATTGCTTTAAGGCCAGTATCAACGCCTTTTTTTTCCATTGCCGCCATATCAGCTTCGGTAGTTTGGTTACCTTTACATTCTTCAATAAAGTTCGCTAGCTCAGTATTGTCTTTCGCGGCAATGGCCGCTAGAGGATGCTCTGCCGCTAGGGCTACATAAGTAACGCCCATTAAGGTATCTGGACGAGTGGTATATATATCAAAACTTTGGGTCTTGCCTTCAATGAGTCCATCAACTTCAAAGGTCATATCAACACCTTGCGAGCGTCCAATCCAGTTACGCTGCATGGTTTTTACCTGCTCTGGCCAATCAGTTAACTGATCTAAATCATCGAGTAATTCTTGAGCGTAATCGGTAATTTTAATAAACCATTGTGGAATTTCTTTCTTTTCAATGAGCGCACCAGAGCGCCAGCCACGACCATCAATGACCTGTTCGTTTGCTAAAACGGTTTGATCAACCGGATCCCAATTAACCGTCGCGTTTTTCTTATATACCAAGCCTTTTTCAAACAATTGAGTGAAAAACCATTGTTCCCAACGATAATAATCAGGCTTACAAGTTGCTAATTCTCTGTTCCAGTCGTAACCAAAGCCTAGTGATTTTAATTGGTTGCGCATGTAATCTATGTTTTGATAAGTCCATTTCCCAGGAGCGCTTTTATTTTTAATCGCGGCATTTTCTGCAGGCAAACCAAAGGCATCCCACCCCATAGGTTGCATCACATTTTTACCTTGCATACGCTGATAGCGAGCGATTACATCACCAAGACTATAGTTACGTACATGCCCCATATGTAATCGACCACTTGGGTACGGGAACATGGCTAGGCAGTAAAACTTTTCTTTATTGTCATCTTCAACGGCTTTAAATGTGTCGTTTTCAGTCCAAAATGTCTGAACTGTTTCTTCAATTGCTTGGGGATTATAAATGGCTTCCATTAAGGGTATCTCGAACGCTGTATTATTTAGGTGTTATTTTACTTGTTTATTCACATCACTCTTGCTGAGCAGAAGATAAAAAAGCACAATATTTAGAGTATAAATTATCGCGATAGAATACCTTATCTGACTAGTTAACAACAAGCTTAATTGGTAATTTTGTCTATACTAATAAAAAGAATAAAAACCAAACGTTATAGGAAGGGGTTATGAGCAATAAAAAAGGCTATCTGATGGAGGTTTATCAAGAGTTAAATAACTGGCTTGATGAGATGAAATCTATTCAAAAACCGAAAATTACTCAGCTTGTTAAACAGGCTAAGTTGTATATTGAGGCGGCTGAAAACATGTCGCAAGAGAAGGTTAATCAATTTACCGATAATTTGAAATATGATCTCCATGATTTTTATCAACAAAATCAGTCACAAGCGCAACATTCTATTTACTTGGGGTTATTAAATGAGACATTGTGGTCAAACCTAGCACAATTAACTGACAAATCGCAGGTGGAATGGGCTGAACTTATGGATGACTTTGAGCATGATGGCATCTATAAAACAGATGATATTATTGGTTTTGGTGAATTAGTGTGTCAGCAATGTGATCAACAAATAACCATTACCCATCTTAGTGAGGTGCCGGCCTGTGCAGAATGCGGTGGTGACAGTTTTATCCGTTTGCCGCTAGATCCTTAATTTTCAATTGTTTTTTAGCTAGTTATCAGTCAATTTGTTGGACTTATTATTGTTAGTCAAGCGCTTAGCGAGTACACTTAGCAAGGTACTCGTAATAAAAGCATTTTTTCTCAAGGATATACATGACCACAACGCCTGCTTTGCAATGTAAACTATCACCATCTCAACTAAGCTCAACGTTATCTGCAGCGCTTTTCGCTCAAAAACTCCATGCCAGTAAAATAACGCAAACCTTTGTTGGTCATGATCGTGCTAAAGAGGCGCTCGACTTTGGTCTTTCGATGACAGCGGTAGGGTTTAATGTGTTTGCTATGGGCGAACATGGTATTGGCCGGCAAACCTTGATTAAGCAATTGTTAAATGAATTAGCTAAAACCCAAGCTACGCCGGTTGAATGGTGTTATATCAATAATTTTGATGAAAACCATGCGCCGCACAAACTATATGTTAACCCTGGTGACGGCAAGCAGCTTTTATCTCGTATCAATAAATTTATTGATGAGTTGATGGACTTATTCCCTGAAATTTTTGATAACCCAGGCTATCAAAGGCAAAAATCGGCCATTGATCGTGAGTTTAATAAAAAATACGATGAAGCTATTGCTAAAGTTGAGGAAATTGCTTTAAACAATAATGTTTCACTCTATGAAGAAAATGGTGAAGTGGGTTTTGCTCCTTTAGTTAACGGTCAACCACTCAATGATAAAGAATTTGCTAGTATAGATGAAAAAGATCGCGCTAAGTTTTATCAATTATTAGCCGAGCTTGAAGTGGTGCTTGCAGAGCAACTGCTTGAGCTACCATTATGGAAACGCGAATCGTCGAATAAGTTGCGACAATTAAAATATGACACGGCTGAACAAGCAATTAAACCGTATCTAACCGAATTAGAGCAAGAGTTTAAAGAAAATGAGGGTGTGCTCAGATACTTAAGCCGAGTTAAAGCACATATTGTTGACGCCTCACTCGAAATTTTAGTGAATGATGAAGATGACTCATTAAACGATAAAGAATTACGAAAACTTATGGTAGAGCGG
Source organism: Colwellia sp. KU-HH00111 (assembly GCF_040362745.1). NCBI lineage: Bacteria > Pseudomonadati > Pseudomonadota > Gammaproteobacteria > Alteromonadales > Colwelliaceae > Colwellia > Colwellia sp. KU-HH00111. Next base: position 912,937 of record NZ_BAABWO010000001.1, read on the forward strand.
TTCTTACCTAACTTATTAGTCCCGCGAAATATCGATGATGGTGCCCCTACGGTTTATGAGCAAAACCCAACCTATCAAAACCTTTTTGGTCATGTTGATTTTGCTAGTTTTCAAGGTAATAGCTATAGCAGCTATCGATTAATTCGCCCAGGCGCATTGCATAAGGCAAATGGGGGGTATTTATTACTTGATGCAGATAAGCTGTTAACTCAGCCGTTAGTTTGGTCACGTTTGAAGTTAGCGCTAAAAACCGGACAAATAACCATAGAAAACCCCTATACTGAAATGAGTCAACCCGGCGCATACAGTTTACAACCAGAAAAAATACCGCTACAGGTTAAAGTGATTTTGTTAGGTGATGCTGAGATTTATTACACCTTACAAGATTATGATCAAGAGTTTACTGAACTGTTTCGAGTGTTGGCTGATTTTGATCACCATTTAGAAAAAACTGAGGACAATTTACTCGCTTTTGGTAATTTGATCCGTCAACGGGCATTTAATTATCACTACCCTGATATCGAAGATGAAGCGGTGCTTGAGCTGGTGCGTTATGCACTAAGACGAGCCGAACACCAACAAAAAATCTCTGCCAATATAGTTCAAGTTAATGATTTATTGGACGAAGCTAACTATTGTTGGTCAAAAACTGGCGCAAAAGGGCCTTTAACAGCAGCCCACGTTGCTATGGCTTTGACAGCTAAAAAACGCCGTACTGGCAGGTTAAGCGAAACCTGGCTCGATGAAATCAAAGAACAGCAAGTTTTGATCAGCACAGAAGGAAAGTGTGTCGGTAAAGTCAACGGTTTAACCGTTTTAGAAATTGGCGGTAGTGTTTTTGGTACGCCTGCAAGAATTAGCGCAACAGTTTATGCCGGTAGCCAAGGGGTAACAGACATAGAGCGTGAAGTCGATTTAGGTAAATCAATTCATTCTAAAGGGGTGTTACTTTTAACGGGTTATTTAGGGCATAAATACGGGCAAGATTTCCCTGTGGCTATTTCTGCTAACATTGCAATTGAACAGTCTTATGGACACATTGATGGCGACAGTGCTTCAATGGCTGAACTGTGCGCATTAATTTCAGCTGTAACCTTATTGCCTATCGATCAAGGATTAGCGATTACTGGCTCGATTAACCAGCACGGGGAAGTTCAATCTATTGGCGGGGTTAATGAAAAAATAGAAGGCTTTTTCCAGCTTTGTCAAGACAAAGGCTTAACCGGAACGCAAGGGGTGATCATTCCACAAACAAATGTTATTAACTTGATGTTAAATACCGAAGTGATTGCGGCAGTTGAGCGAGGTGAGTTTGCTATTTATGCGGTTGAAACTATCGATCAAGCCTTGGAATTGTTAATGAATACCACCTCAGGTGTTACCAATAGTGTGGGAAGATATCCGAAAAAATCTATTCATGGTTTGGCTTTGGCTAAACTATCTCATTTTGCTGAATTGTTAGAAGGGGCTGAAGAATAGCCTTTGTTCAAATTGGCGCTTTAACAGCAGATTTTTTTTGTCCTGTTAATAGAACACTGACAATCTCATGGAATAATTCAACTAAAATTGTCATCCCATGTATTTCAGTTTTTAGATTGTTTTTTTATACTAAGCTTTTAAAAAAAGCTATTTAAATCATTTTTATCATAGTGCTTCAATAAAAGAGATATTGCTATGCAAACAACTGCAACTTTCCAGTCACACAAAATGCTCTTCATCAACACGTTTGCTTTCACAGTTTGTTTTGCTGTGTGGATGCTAAATGGCGTTTTAGTGACATATTTAGCTTCAAACCAAGTGTATAACTGGGGGCCAGTAGAAATTGGCTGGTTGATGGGTATTCCAGTTTTAACAGGTGCTGTCTTTCGACTGCCTGCGGGTATTTTAACCGATAAGTTTGGTGGTAAACCTGTCTTTGCTGGTTTGTTGTTTTTCTGTGCAATTCCAATGTATCTGCTGTCTCACGCCGATAGTTTCTGGTTTTTTGCTGCTTGTAGTTTTGGCTTTGGTCTAGCTGGGGCTAGTTTTTCTGTGGGGATTGCTTTCACCTCGATTTGGTATCCAAGAGAAAAACAAGGAATGGCGCTAGGTATTTTTGGCGCCGGTAATGCGGGAGCTGCTATTACCACGTTAACAGCCCCGACAATGCTGAATTCTTTGACGGATAATGGCGTAAATATTGAGGGTTGGCGTGAATTACCGGTAATGTATGCTGCTGTTTTGGTCGTGATGGGTATTATTTTTGTTTTTTTTACCACCAATAAAAAACCTGCTACACATAATAAACCAGTGCGTGAAATGCTTAAGCCACTAAGTAACGTTCGTGTGTGGCGCTTTGGCTTATATTACTTTTTAGTGTTCGGTTGTTTTGTCGCTTTTTCGCAATGGTTAGTACCGTATTTTGTTAATGTTTATTATATGCCGTTAGTTACAGCAGGTATTTTAGCAGCCTTATTTAGTTTTCCTTCAGGTGTGATTCGAGCCTTGGGCGGATGGATGTCTGATAAAATGGGCGCCCGCAAAGTGATGTATTGGGTGTTGGCATTCTCAGTCATTATGACAATGGCGCTGTCTGTGCCGAAAATGGAAGTGTACTCTACCGGACAAGGTATCATGGCCAAGGCGTCAGGTACGGTGACACAAGTCACTGAAAACGCAATAGTGGTTGACGACAGGGTCTATCAGTTAAAAGTTAAAACCCAAGGTTTTGAAAACTTAGAAGAACAAATGTTAGTGTTTCCAACCAAAGAAATATGGCAAGAAAGTGTGGTGACCGTTGGTCAAGAAATCACTAAAAAAGAATTACTAGCTAAAGGCGTTACTCGCATCTATTTTCAGGCTAATGTGTGGATCTTTGCGGTTATGGTTGTGGCATTAGGTAGTGTTTGGGGCATAGGTAAAGCTGCAGTATATAAACATATACCTGATTATTTCCCTGAAGAGGTGGGTGTTGTTGGTGGTATGGTGGGTGTCCTTGGTGGTTTAGGTGGCTTTGTTTGTCCTATCATTTTTGGTTATTTGCTAGAGTGGACTGGGCTTTGGACTAGCGCATGGATGTTTATGTTTGCTATATCTACAATTTGCCTTGCATGGATGCATCACAGCATTATGAAGCAAGCAGAAGTGCCTTTTGATGTAGAAAAAAAGTTTACTCATTTGCTTAATGGTGGTGGAGATGAGTTTTTATCGCCACTACTCAGTTGGAATGAAAGGTTTAGTGTGGGGGTTGAAGCAATAGATGAGCAACATAAGCACTTAATGAACTTAATTAACCGCATTGATGTTGCGGTCAACAAAGGTGAAAGCTATGAGCAGTTTGCACCACTTGTACAAGAGCTTGTGGTCTCGACACGTCAACATTTTGATTATGAAGAAAGCTTGCTTAAAGCCAATCAATGTCCAGATTTTGATGCACACCAGCAAAGTCACTTAGTGTTAGAAAAAGAAATATTAGACTGGCAGAAAAAGGTGAAGCAATGCAATCAAAACCAGTTAAAAAAACTCGTGGTAATGCTTAAATTATGGTTTCCAGGGCATGTTTTAACGGCGGATAAAAAGCATTCTCACTACCTAACGAGTTAAACAGTATTGGCGAAAACGCATTATTACTTGCAAACTGGTATGCTTTGTGTATAATGCGCGCCTCGGTGAAGGAATGTTAGTTTTTAGAGTAAACTAACGCATGATGGCTCTTACTTGAGAGTTGTCCCTAGCACGAGGCGTATTTTTAGCTTAAGAGTAAAAAAGAATACGCCCACCGAAAATGAGTGGGGGTTTTCCGCCCAATAGACTTGCCCAGCTGAACATATCGTTTCCAGCAGAAATATAGCGTACTAAACGCTATGCGCTTTAAGTCTTCCTGGTGGTTTCCTCGTATGATGTACGCAGGTTAAGACTTAGCAATTAAAATTTATTCCAATTCAGTAAGCTTTCATAACGTTTGTTATGTCTAAAGGCTAACTATCTTTTGCTGTTTATTTTTTGCTGCCTTTCCTTTTTAGAGATTTTTTCAAGACCTGCCTAAAAAGATGAAATTAAAATGACTGAACAAATAAATACTGAAAAAAACGACCAAGCCTTAAATACCATTGGCTTTGACACCTTAGGTTTACCAAACGACTTATTAACCGCGGTAACCTCAATAGGCTTTACTTCTGCAACACAAATTCAAGCACAGACAATTCCACCTTTATTAGCAGGTAAAGATGTATTAGGTGAAGCACAAACAGGTACAGGTAAAACAGCGGCATTTGGTTTACCGGCATTAGCACAAATAGATACTTCAATTAAAAAGCCACAGTTAATGGTGCTAGCACCAACACGTGAATTAGCAATGCAAGTTGCAGAAGCAATAGAGTCTTTCGGTAAAAATATGAAAGGCCTACGTGTAGCAACCCTATATGGTGGACAATCTTACGGACCTCAGTTTCAACAATTAGAGCGCGGAGCGCAGGTTGTTGTAGGAACGCCGGGTCGATTAATGGATCATTTACGCCGTAAAAGCTTAAAATTAGGAGATTTACGTTTTTGTGTGCTTGATGAAGCAGATGAAATGTTGAATATGGGATTTTTAGAAGACATTCAATGGATTTTGGATCATTTACCTAAAACAACTCAGATGGCTTTATTTTCTGCGACTATGCCGCCAGCAATTCGCAAGATAGCTAATCGTTTCTTAAAAGATCCTGAGCATATTAAAATTGCAGCTGTTAAAAAAGCAAAAGCTAATATCAGTCAATTCGCGTGGAAAGTTACCGGCATTACTAAAATGACTGCGTTAGAACGCATTGCTGAAATTGTTGATTATGATGCGATGATTATTTTTGTACGTACTCGAAATGATACGGTTGATGTAGCAGAGAAACTAGAAAGTGCAGGTTATCCTGCACTGGCGTTAAATGGTGATATGAACCAAGCTCAACGTGAGCGTTGTATCGAACAAATGAAATCGGGTAAATCGTCTATTTTGGTGGCTACTGATGTGGTTGCTCGTGGTCTAGACATTCCGCGTATTTCTTTAGTGATAAACTATGATCTGCCGGGTGACAATGAAGCTTATGTTCACCGTATTGGACGTACTGGCCGTGCAGGTCGTGAAGGTATGTCTATTGCGTTTGTTCGTCCACGTGAAATGTATTCTCTTCGTCACTATGAGCGTTTAACCTCAGGCAAAGTTGAAATGTATGAATTGCCAAATATTCAAGAACTTGGCAAAAAGCGTATCGAACGTGCGCGCAATGATATGGCAAATATTGTTGCGTCTAAAGATTTAGCCAGCATGCGTGAAATCGTTGAATCTATGGCGAATGAATCAGAAATGTCGATGACAGATATTGCGGCTGCGTTATTGTATCAAAAGCAATTAAAACAGCCTTTACAGCCTAAAGAAGATCCGAAACCACGCCGTGAAGCCCGCGACAATAATAGTCGCGATAGAAATGGTCGAGATAGAAACGATCGTGGTCGTGATAATCGTCGTGGCGAACGTGCCGGTGCCCGTGGCGCTCGTGATGATAAGCCACGTAAAGAAAGAGTGAACCGTAATGATGTTGATTGGCAGACATATCGTTTAGAAGTGGGTAAAGATCACGGTGCGCGTCCAGGTGATATCGTTGGCGCTATTGCTAATGAAATTTCGCTAGACAGCAGCTACATTGGCGCTATCAACTTACATGAAAAGCATAGCTTTGTGCAATTACCTAAAGGTATCCCAGCTGATTTATTCAAGCAGTTAAAAGGCGTGCGTGTTCGTCGACAACCAATTGCTATTAGTGCCTCAGAAGAGAGAATAGAGAAACAACAAGCTCCACGTCGCAATAAAGAGCGTTCTTCACGCCATAACTAACCACTATATGAAACTGAGCCTATTAAGGTTTAGATATAGCATAATGAAAAGGCGCTTTTAGCGCCTTTTTTCTTGCCTGTAAATAATCACTTACATCGCACTGCAAGCCTGTATATAGGCTTGCTTTCTTTCTGTTCATTTTTCGTCTTATTAGTCGTACATATACATTTACATGTCCATTTTGCTGTCAATTTGACAGAGGCTTTCGCAATTGCAAATACATCTAGATAATAAAGCGATAACAAGTTGAATTATAGTAGAAGAGATAATCAAATGACTGACGCTAAACCTGCAACCAATAACCCATTAAAACTTTGTGGTATAGAATTTACCGAGTATGCGAGCCCTGACTCTGATTTTATGGAACAAGCTTTTTATGGTTTTGGCTTTTCAAAAACTAAAACATTTAAAGGCCGTGATATTGATTATTTTAATCAAAATGATATCCACTTTTTACTAAATAGGGAAACTCAAGGCTTCTCTAAAGAATTCGCCAAAAGCCATGGTCCCGCAATATGTTCAATGGGCTGGCGTGTTGAAGACGCTAACTTCGCGTTTGAACAAGCGGTTAAACGTGGTGCAAAATCCGCAGAACATGCCGACAATAAATTACCTTATCCCGCTATTTACGGGATAGGTGATAGCTTAATTTATTTTATTGAAAACTTTGCACCTTATGAAAGTAATGTTGGTAAAAATAAAGGTGTTATTTATGACACCGACTTTGAAGCGCACCATGAGCCTGTTGTGGTAGAAGACAAGGGCTTTTTAGCGGTTGACCATTTAACCAATAATGTCTATCAAGGAACCATGACTAGGTGGGCTGATTTTTATAAAGACGTGTTTGGCTTTACTGAAGTACGCTATTTCGACATAAAGGGGGTTAAAACGGCGCTAATTTCTTACGCTCTGCAATCACCATGTGGTACTTTTTGTATTCCAATTAATGAAGGTAAAGGCAATAAGGATAATCAAATTGATGAATATTTGTCGGAATATAATGGACCCGGAGTCCAGCATTTAGCCTTTATCACCGATGACTTAGTTAGCTCGTTAGAAAAGCTAGATCGCAGCGTGATAGATACCCTACATATTGTACCTGAATATTATGATGAAATTTTTGACCGCGTACCTTGGGTGAAAGAAGACAAAGATAAAATTAGAGAGCATCAAATTTTAGTTGATAGTCAAAGTGAAAACTCCTATTTATTACAAATTTTCACTAAAAATTTATTTGGTCCGATTTTCATTGAAATGATTCAGCGTGTTAATGATCAAGGGTTTGGCGAAGGTAACTTTTCGACTCTGTTTAAGTCTATTGAATTAAATCAAATGGAGCGAGGTGTGCTATAGCACTATATTTGCTTAGTGGCATATGAGTTGGAAAATGTGTTAAAGCTTTTCCAACTCATTATTGTTAGCGATAAATAATAATTGCTTTTTATTTAGTGTTCGCGTTTACAGAAACATTTAAATCTTTCAAAATTCCATCATGGACATTGTAGACCAAACCATGAACGGTTACGTTCTGTTTGGCTTCCCATGCACTGCGAAGAATAGTTGAATTAGCAACATTGGCAACTTGCTCCATGACATTGAGCTCGCATAATAAGTTTAAGCGCTCAGCATCACCTTCAATAGCATCTAATTTTTTCTTATTAAAACGGTAAACATTTTGAATATGACGTAGCCAGTTATCAATTAATCCTAGGCTTTGGTCATTATAGGCTGCTTGAATGCCACCGCAGCGGTAATGACCACAGACAATGATGTCTTCCACCTTAAGAACTTCTACGGCAAACTGAATTACCGAAAGACAGTTAAGATCGGTGTGAATCACTTGGTTGGCAATATTACGGTGAACAAATACTTCGCCAGGCATCATACCTAACAGTTCATTTGCAGGTACCCGCGAGTCAGAACAACCTATCCATAGGTATTTTGGTGTTTGTTGTTCAGAAAGGTTTTTAAAAAAACTAGGGTCTTGGGCTAATATTTCGTCTGCCCAACGTTTATTGTTGTCAAATAAATGTTTTATTGTGCTCATAAAATTAAAGTGCCTATCAGATTAAATGCAGTTGCCAAAAATGACTTGGTGACATTTTATGTCATAAAAAGCTTAAGTAAAAGTAAATTATGGTATTACCAGTCAATTAATATAGCGCTATAATAAGTCCTTACACTATATTTAATGAGTAAAACTATGGCAACGGCGGCGGCAGTTCATATCTTAGTAAAAACACAGCAAGAAGCAATAGCGTTAAAACAAAAGTTAGATAACGGTGCAGATTTTGCTCAATTAGCGAAAAAATTTTCCATTTGCCCATCAAAAAAGAAAGGAGGCGATTTGGGTGAATTTCGCAAAGGTCAGATGGTAAAGGCGTTTGATGATGTGGTCTTTAAAAAAGCGTTATTAACAGTACATGGGCCAATAAAAACAAAATTTGGCTACCATTTAATTAAAACCTTGTATCGTAATTAAGGCTATAAAAGACTCAACTTTCTCGATCTTCTCGATCTAAATCTTCATTTCTCTTTTTGATTTTTGCTAGTTGCTCTTCACTAAGATCAAACTTTTTTGCCGATTTTTTGAGGACCATAATAGCGCCAATAATCGAGCCCAAAGCTAAAATGATGATCATTAATTCAACAAATGACATATGACGCTTCCTTTTTGATTAGCTATGTTTACATTAGTTAATCCTACGCTAAACCTTAGTTAATTGGTAATAATCATAGCAAATTAGATGATTTACAGGTAACTTATCAAATTAGGATTATACTATTATAATAAAAAAAAGTTTCTAGGGTCGTATTATGAATAAACATTTAAGTATCAAACTTATTTTACCTATGGTTGTTGTAGGTATTGTCTTTAGTCTTGTTATTTTATTTTCAGCAGATACATTCAGTAAATACACTGTTTTGGCTATTATGTTGGCGTTGATTGCCACCCAAGCGGGTTTAAGCGTATTCTACTTTAACCAGCAGTTAACTAAACGAATAGGCAAATTAAAACACTATTTAGACTTAGTCGTTAGCACTGAGCAAGCCCCTTCAGGACCACTTACCGATACTAACGCCGATGAACTCGGTGAAATTACCAACCAGTTGAGTGATTTTATTGTCGCTTTGGCCGATATTATCAGCAACATCAGAAATGAATCAAGTGCATTAAGTCAGGGCTCAAATCGACTGGCTGTGCGAATACAAGCCTCAGCTAAGGCGGTTGATGAATCAGTTTCTCAAGTCGAGCAAATGGCACAATCTATTGAAGAAGTTGCAACTACATCATCTGTTCTATCAAGTAATGCCGAGCAAGTCAGTGAAACCTTTACTGAGGTGATGACCACACTGAAACAAGGTATATCATCTTCAAATACTAGCCAAAATACCATTAAGTCTTTTGCCACTGAAGTGGCCACTATGGCCAATGATTTAGAATTGTTACAAGGGGAGAGCGCCCGCATTGGTTCAGTATTAGATGTTATTCGTGGTATTGCAGAGCAAACTAATTTGTTAGCGCTTAATGCCGCTATTGAAGCTGCTCGTGCGGGTGAGCAAGGTAGAGGTTTTGCCGTTGTTGCTGATGAAGTTAGAGCCTTAGCTCACCGAACTCAAGAGTCAACCGTAGAGATACAATCAATGGTTGAAGGTTTACAAACCAAAACAATTGATGCTGTTTCGGCGGTAACTCGTGGCCAACGCTTGTCACAGGATAGCTTAGATCAGTCAGCAGAAGTTGTATCAGCGTTAGAACAAATAAGTGATGCTTTTGAGCAGGTTGACAGTTTAACCTCGCAAATAGCACAAGGTACTCAAGAGCAACAAAACTCAACTGCCTCAATTAATGACAGCATGGTAGCGGTAGTGTCCTTAAGTCGCGATATTAATGAGGGATTAGTTTCTGTAGAGAAACACGCCAATAAGCAACAAGAAACAACAGCGGTGGTTGATAGTACTTTAAATCGTATTTGTGTTTAGTGTAGTGAACTCTACAGAAGATAAAAGCATGCTAGGACTAGCCTGCTTTTAGCTTTATTCCTTACTTTCTTGGTTTCTTTTTTGCGTCAGTGCCTGAAGCTGCTTTGACTGTTGATGCAGGCTGGTTCGTACTAATACTTCTCGATCGTCTTCACGAATAAAGTGAAATATTACTTTGTGGTAATAATCATCGGCTTGTTGCTCTACCTCAATGACTTCACCATAGCAATACACACCACTATTTTCAGTTAATAGAAAAATTTTCATCTCTAATAACTGCGCTAATTCAAAGGGTTGTTTTGCGATAAATAATAGACCGCCTCCGCCAAATTCAATCCCTTGGTAGCGGCAGCTTTCATCATCTTGTTGACTTAAAATATAACCTATTAATAAATCAATTTTAGTCGATTGATAGTTGAGAAAGTCTACTAACTGACTGGCTACCCCTGACAGCGCTTTAATAGAGCGAAGCGCTGATTGGTCAATAGTAGACATATCGCTAGCCATTTTAAACGGGGTTGGCATGTTAGCAATAAATTGTTCATAACTTATGCCATGGTGTGGATCAATTGGCCTAATGTTAATGCTAAAGTCATGTTCAACGGCAAAGAATTCATGATACTTAGTTAACTTTTGCTCAATTGTTTCGTGATTCTCTAACTTCACTTATTTTTCCTTATTGCTGACTAGGCCTACTTGGGCGATAGTATGTCTAGGCTATAGTATATTGATTGTTTCTGGCATCTTTGGCTTGATATAATGCACTGTCAACTCGTATAAATATAGAATTAATGTCGTCTTCAATCTTTACTGATGATCTTATAATATCAGCTATCGCATTAGGTTCAACGCTAATTTCTATCTTAATTCCCTGTCTTTTTTAAGTTAGTTACTGATGCGATATTATTTGTTTTATTGGCTTGAATGGTATTATTTATAGCAGAGCAACAATTGGCTGTGTTATGCTTAGTTTCTTATTTTAGCTCAGCACTTTTCACAAGAATAACAAATGTTTCAACCTGTTAGCCTGTTTATTGGTTTACGTTATAGTCGTAGCAAACAAAGCACTGGCTTTATTTCTTTTATTACCTTTTTTTCCACTGTCGGAATTTTGCTCGGTGTTGCAGCTTTGATCACCGTTGTATCTGTGATGAATGGTTTTGAAGGCGAGCTAAAAAAACGCATTTTAGGGCTAGTGCCGCATGTGGTGATTGCACAATCATCTAGTCAAGCGCCAAGCCAAGTAACTAACCAAGTGATGCCCGAAAGCTTTCAAGCATGGCCTGCTTTAAAAGCGCAACTGTTGCAGCAACCTCATATTGAGCATGTTAGCCCGTTTTTAAGCAGCGAGGCACTTATTCAATCATCAAGCAATCTACAAGGGGTGTTGTTACAAGGGATAATCCCTAAATTCGAACAAAATAATATCATCAACGACCATATGCTCGCAGGCTCCTTGCAAAGTTTATCTCAACAGCCTTATGCCATTGTTATTGGTCGCGCGCTAGCGAATAAGTTAAAAGTGACGGTCCAAGATACGGTACGTTTAGTTTTGCCAAATAAAACGCTGTTTACACCAATGGGTAGAATTCCGGTACAGCGAAACTTTATTGTCAGTGGTATTTTTGATGTTGGCTCGCAAGTTGATGACGCCATGGTATATATTCATAGCCAATATGGTGCGAAGTTATTACGCCGTCAAGGTGATGGAATTGACCAATTACGACTTTATCTTGATGATGCGTTTAATGCTGAGCGTGTTGTCAATGCGTTAACGAGTGCCTCTCTAAATGAACTACCAATTAAAAATCTGACGTTTACCACCTGGAATGATACCCAAGGTGCGCTATTCTCCGCTGTGAAAATGGAGAAAACGATGATGTGGTTAATGTTAAGTTTAATTGTTGCTGTGGCAACATTTAATATTGTGTCAGCTTTGGTGATGGTAGTTGTAGAAAAACAAGGCGAAATAGGTATTTTACAAACACTGGGTTTATCTCGTGCTGGCGTTGTTAAAATATTTATTACACAAGGCATGATTAATGGTTTATGGGGGGTAATACTCGGGAGTGTGTCTGGGGTTTTAATCGCGCTAAACCTTAATGAAATGTTAGCTATGATGGGGCTTAATATCTTAGGGGGTAATACGGCGGCGCAAGCTTTACCGGTGCAACTAGAATTGATTAATGTGGTTGTTATTGTGCTTTCAGCACTAGCGATGAGCTTCATCGCTACCTTATATCCTGCTTTTCAGGCATCTAAAACTCAACCGGCAGAGGTTTTACGAAATGAGTAAAGTTTTACATTGCAGTCAGTTATCTAAGTCATACCAGCAAGGGGATATTGAAACTAAGGTATTAGATAAATTGGAGTTGACGGTGGAAAAGGGTGAACTACTGGCTATAGTTGGTAGCTCAGGATGTGGTAAGAGTACTTTTTTACATTTAGCAGGCGCCTTGGACTTACCAAGCTCTGGCGAAGTTTATATTAATGGTGTGAATATTTTAACGCTCTCAGACAAACAAAGAGCTGTTTTTAGAAATCAACATATTGGTTTTATCTATCAGTTCCATCACTTAATGATGGAATTTACGGCATTAGAAAACGTGGCTATGCCCTTGCTAATCCGAGGAGATAAACCTAAAGCTGCTATAAATGCCGCTACCACCGTATTGACTGAAGTGGGGTTAGCTCATCGCTTGCATCACAGGCCGAGTGAGTTATCAGGAGGTGAAAGACAGCGTACTGCAATCGCCAGAGCGTTAGTGACAAAGCCTGCACTTATTTTAGCCGATGAACCTACAGGAAATTTAGACTCAGATACTGCAGAGCAAATTTATCAATTAATTCGCCAGTTAAACCAAAGCGCGCAAACCAGCTTTGTTGTGGTCACTCATGATCTTGTTTTAGCTAAGCGCATGGATAGACAATTAAAATTAGATCATGGTCACTTATCGCCGTTTGTTGAAACCAGCCCTATGAGCAAGTAAAAAATGATAAATCAAGCGCCCGATTCATCAAGTAGCCAAAAGCAAGCAAACGCTAAGTCAGCACATAACTCATCATTGTTAAAACCGCTAAGTGTTTTTTTAGCGTTGCGTTATGTACGCAGTCGTCAGGGGCAGGGTTTCGCCACCTTTATTTCTGCGTCTTCAACCTTTGGCATTGCTTTAGGCACCATGGTGTTGATTATTGCCTTGAGCACCATGAACGGCTTTGAGCGAGAATTAGCGCAAAAATTGTTATCAATAGTACCTCATGCAGAGTTAATGTCGGTGAATGAGCCGATACCTGATTGGCCAAGGCGTGTTCAGCAAATTCAAAATAGCCCTCAGGTTTTGGCGGCAGCCCCTGTGATTACCATAACAGCAATGATGCAGCACAAAGCACAATTAAAGGCGTTAGAGATTAGAGGTGTCGATGCCACACTTGAAGCAAGCGTTTCAGATATTCAAAACTACATTGTTGAAGGCAGTTGGCAAGCACTAAACCCAGAGGCAACTCATCAAGAGTATGCTCAGAAAACGTCTTATCAAGGGATAATTATTGGTGCAGGTATTGCAAAAAAATTATCGGTTAAAGTTGGAGACAGCGTACAGATTTTATTGCCTACACGTGTTCAAGACAATAGAGTGGCTCAGCAAACAACACAAAATATTTTTGCTGCGCCGATAAAGCGCAATGTAGAAATTGTAGGTGTTTTTAAATTTGGTGGCACCATTGATGAAACGCTTGCTTATATTGCTTTCAATCATGCCGCTGAAATTAACGGATATCAAACAGGTGAAACACAAGGTATTCGGTTAAAACTTGATGATGTGTTTGCCGCGCCACGCGTTAGTAGGATGATTGCCTCAAACTTTAACCATTACGTTTATATCTTAGATTGGACCCATAGCCAAGGACATTTATTTAATGATATACAAATGGTACGTATGGTGATGTTTATTGTTCTAGTGTTGGTGATTGCGGTCGCTAGTTTTAACATAGTCTCCACCTTGATTATGGCGGTAAATGACAAAAAGGGCGATATTGCGATCCTTAAAACCATGGGGGCGAGTAATACGCTGATTATGACAACCTTTATTTTTCAAGGATTAGTTAATGGGGTATTAGGAAGTGTGCTTGGTGCTGGTCTAGGAGTCATTATTTCATTAAACCTTGCGGATATTTTCTCTTTTGTAGAGCGATTGTTTACGTTAAAACTGTTATCAGCCGATGTATATTTTATTGACCATATTCCTAGCCAATTAAATCAGGCTGATGTTTATATCACCATTATTACTGCATTACTTATGTCATTACTCGCAACTATTTACCCTGCTTGGCGAGCTACTAAAGTTGAACCAGCGAAAGTGCTAGGGCAATTATAACTGGTGTTTATTGCGCTAGTCTAACCCAGTAGAATAGTCTCGATTGTCCATTGTCCTTTTTCTATTGTCGATTAAAGTTCAGACTATGCTGCGTTTCAATGTAGGGGGTAATTTATTGCCCGTTGTCGGACTAAAGTCCAACCTACACAGAGGGCAGTGTAACTGTGAACTTATTGCTTGTTGTCGATTAATGTTCAGACTATGCCGCGTCTCAATGTAGGGGGTAATTTATTGGCCGCTCCCGTTAGTGATTAACCTTTAATCCTGACGGATTTTAGACAAAAAAAAGCCCACACTAATAAATGTGGGCCAACTTAAATATCAAGTTGATAGAAGGAAATATTTTTCAAAGAGAAAATTCCAATAAACATGTCAAGGAGAAAAAATAAAATCTGAACCTACGGGAATAGTAATCAAACATATCAATTCTAAGTTATCTGCTAATAATGTCTCTATGGGGAAGAGTAAGTCATTACTAGTTTAGCGCTAGGAGCTAAATCAGAAAACAAGTGTATTTTAGGTTAACTGGACACTACTGACAAACTAAAAAAAATAGGGTTATGTATTAGAAAAACTAATCCGAATGCATATGGTCATCCAATACCCCGATTACAAATAACGACATAATTCAACATTAATGGCAGACTTGGCTGGAGTTCTAAGCCTTTCTATAGCCATCCAGCATTTATACATCTTGTTGGGAATTAGTTATTCTACTTTATCGGAGACTAGGCTTACGGATATTAATTGCGCACAAAACTAATCTATTGCTAGGAAAATGTAATTATTCTTTAACTTCGCCTTGTTTGTGGGCTAGGTTATCTATTACTATAGATTCACTCAGGAATATTATGTTAGAAACCCTATTGTAAATGTCAACTTCAGCCCCTAATACAAGTCAAAAATATTCCCTTCGAGTGTATTATGAAGACACTGATGCAGGTGGAATTGTTTATTATGCCAACTATTTAAAGTTTTTTGAGCGTGCTCGAACAGAATGGCTGAGAGAATTAGGCATTAATCAATCAAACTTTTTAGAACAAAACATAGGTTTTGTGGTCACAAAGGTAGAAATGGACAATATTGCTTCGGCTAGGTTAGATGATTTACTGACGGTAACTTCCACTATTATTTCGTTAAAACGGGCTAGTTTGGTTTTTCATCAACAAATTATTAACCAAACGCAGCAAGTGATATGCAGAGCAACAGTAAGAGTTGCCTGTGTTAATTTTAAGAATGTAAAGCCTACGGCTATTCCAGAATCTATATTAGGAGCGTTTAAACGTGTCTGCTGAATTTTCAATTTTTGAGTTAGTATTAGAAGCTAGCTTGTTGGTTAAATTTGTTATGTTGGTGTTGCTGGGTTTTTCGGTTGCTTGCTGGGCGATGATTTTTCAGCGTCGCCAAGCCCTTAATTTAGCGAAACAACAATTAAAAGACTTCGAAGATAAATTTTGGAGTGGCGCCGATTTAAGCAAACTTTATAATGAAATATCAGTTAAAGATAAAATTCATGGTATAGAAAGTTTATTTGTTGCAGGGTTTAAAGAATTTGCCCGCTTGCGTAAAAGTCATATAGATAATCCCCAAACGATCGTTGATGGTACTCATCGAGCAATGCGAGTTGCATTATCTCGTGAAGTTGACAGTTTAGAAACTCACTTACCCTTTATGGCAACAGTTGGCTCAATAAGCCCGTATATAGGTTTATTTGGAACGGTTTGGGGGATCATGAATTCATTTATTGGCTTAGGCTCGGTACAACAAGCGACTTTAGCTATGGTTGCCCCCGGTATTGCAGAAGCTTTGATTGCAACCGCTATGGGCTTGTTTGCGGCAATTCCTGCTGTAATGGCATTTAACCGCTTTAGTCATAAAGTTGAAAAGCTTGAAAATAGCTATGGTAATTTTATGGAAGAGTTTGCCAGCATTTTACAACGTCAATCGGCGATTGAGCAGCGAGTGTAAATAAGGGGTTTATTGATGTATCAAAGAGTTAGGCGCCGTAAAGTTGCTGAAATTAACGTTGTCCCTTATATCGATGTGATGTTGGTATTATTAATTATTTTTATGGTAACAGCCCCCTTAATAACCCAAGGTGTTAAAGTGGACCTACCGCAAGCAGAGGCTGAGCCATTAGATAAAGATACAAAACCGCCGCTAGTTGCCTCTGTTGATGCGCAAGGACGTTATTATATTACCCTGGGAAGTAACGACAAAGAACCATTGTCGGCTGAAGAAGTTGCCACTTTAGTTAAAGCACATTTAGCCGTGAACCCTGATACACCCGTGGTGGTTAACGGAGATGGTGCGGTGTCCTATGATGCAGTGATTCAGTTGATGGTGTTACTGCAACAAGTTGCAGGTGTACCTTCGGTTGGGCTAATGACAGATTCGGTGGAGAATTAAAGTGATGCCCAAATATGATCGTGCCACGTTAATTAAAGCTGTTATCGTTAGTGTGGTTCTGCATATTGCGTTAATCACCATGCTTTTTTTTGGTGACTTTAGCAGCCAAACCAAACCTAAAAAGGCGACTTCGGTTGCTAGTGAGGTTAAACCGATTCAAGCAACAGTTGTTGATGCGAGTAAATTACAACAAGCGATAGACAAAATTAAAAAACAAAAAGCTGATGACAAGGCAACTGAAAAAAAACGTATACAGGCTATTGAAAAGCGTGCAGCCGATGCAAAAAAACGTCGTGCCAGAGAAGAAGCCCGTATTAAAAAATTAGAAAAGCAGCGTAAGAAAAAAGAACAAGAAAAACGAAATGCAGACAAGGCAGCTAAAGCATCGGCAGCCAAAGCTGCGAAAGCTGAAAAAGTCAGGAAACAGAAAGAGCAAGAAAAACAAAAAGCTGAAGACGCGGCGGCTGCGGCACGCTCAAAAAGATTAAAAGCAGAAGCAGCGGCGAAAAAAGCTGATGATTTACGTAAAAAACAACAAGCAGAGCGTAAACGAAGAGAGAAAGCCGCAGCAGAGAAGGCCGCGCAAGAAAAATTGTTAGCTGAACAAATGGCAGCTGAAATGGCGGCACGTAATCAAGCGCGTAAGCAACAAATGATGACTGAAATTCAACGTTACGCAGCGTTAATCACTAATGTGATAGATCAAAATATGATTAACGACCGCTCAACAATGGAAGGAAAATCATGTAAATTAATGATTAGCCTAGCACCTTCGGGATTTGTTACACAGGCGCGTGTTGTTAGTGGTGACACTGTTGTTTGCGAAGCGGCCAAACGAGCTGTGTATAAAGCGGGCACTTTGCCAGTATCAAAAGATCCTGAAGTGTTTAAACAAATGCGCAATATTGATGTTACCGTAGTACCTGAGTTTTAACAGCAGGCTTTAGTTAACAATCAAACCCTTATATTCAAAAATAAATAGAAGTGAACAATGAAAATTAAATTACTACTTGGAATTTTTATCACCTTACTGTCTACCTCGGCAATGGCAACACTTGAAATTGTGATCACTGGCGGCATTGACAGTGCAAGGCCAATAGCTGTAGTGCCATTTAAATGGCAAGGTGTGGGGGAATTGCCCGCAGAAGTATCTAAGGTTATTAGTGATGACTTATTACGCAGTGGTAAGTTTAGCCCCATTAGCGCTGATAAATTTCCGCAATTACCCACCTCAGCAACCAATATTGATTATAGTGCTTGGGCGAACACTGGGGTAGAAGCAATTGTGTTTGGTAGCGTAGAACAAACTAATATTGGTAAATATCGTGTTAGTTACCAATTGGTTGATGTTATTCGAGGTCAAATCACGGGCGGACAAACCTCGATGCTAAGTAATGGTGAGTTAGTCAAAACGGAGGATCATATTTTAAGTCAAAGTAGTGCTCAAATCTCTAGTGACCAATTTCGCCGTTATGCTCATACCATTAGCAATGCAGTTTATGAAGCACTGACTGGCTCTAAAGGCGCTTTCTTAACACAAATAGCTTATGTTATTGTGAGAGATCAAGGTAAATATCCTTATCAATTAGCTTTTGCCGATTATGATGGTTTTAATGAGCAAGTATTGCTAAGTTCAAATGAGCCGTTAATGTCACCTTCGTGGCATGCTGATGGTGAACAATTGGCTTATGTGTCGTTTGAGAACCGACAAGCACAAATTCATACCATGAATATTTATACGGGACAACGCCAATTAATTAGTTCGTTTAAAGGGATAAACAGTGCTCCACGTTTTTCACCTGATGGTAGTAAAATGGCCATGGTTTTGTCAAAAGATGGCAACCCTGACATATATATAATGACCTTAGCAACCAAGAAATTACGACGTATAACTCGTAATAGAGCAATCGATACTGAACCAAGTTGGTCTCCTGATGGTAATTCTTTAATATTTAGTTCAGAACGGGGTGGTAAACCGCAGCTTTATCGCGTAAATTTAGTCGATGGTAAGATTAGGCGATTAACCTTTGATGGTGAAATGAACCTAGGTGGCTCAATCAGCCCAGATGGTAAACAGTTAATTATGGTTAATCGAACACGTGGCCAATATCGTTTAGCGAAACAAGAATTAGACACAGGTATATTTCAAGTGTTAACGAAAACTCGTTTAGATGAATCTCCGAGTGTTTCACCTAATGGCACAATGATAATATATAGTACATTACATAATAATAGACAGGTGCTGGGATTAGTCTCTGTTGATGGACGTTTTAAAGCGCGTTTACCTGCGCTTGATGGGCAAGTTAAGTCACCTGCTTGGTCACCATTTTTATAGACTAGCCCTCACAATGAAAAACAATTTTTAAACCTATTTTTGAATAATAAGGAAAATAACATGCGCTTGAATAAAACACTTAAAAATGTAGCGGTTGCTCTACCACTTCTAGCTTTAGCGGCTTGTAGCTCTAATGATAGCAGTGATGAGGATAGTAGTATCAATACTAATACCCAAGTTAGCCAACAAGCTGCTGAAGATAGCGTGCAAGTTACTGCGGCTAAACGTGCGGCTGAAATTGAAGAACAAAAACGTCAGCAACTAGCTAAATTACGTTCTGAGCACATTATTTATTTTGGTTTTGATGTGTCGAATATTAGCAGTGAATTTTCAAATGTATTAGACGCACACGCTACTTTTTTGAATGCTAATACTGATGTTAAAGTGTTAATTGAAGGCCATGCTGATGAACGCGGAACGCCAGAGTACAACATCGCTTTAGGTGAGCGTCGTGCTAAAGCAGTGGTAACGTAC
Organism: Colwellia sp. KU-HH00111; assembly: GCF_040362745.1. NCBI lineage: Bacteria > Pseudomonadati > Pseudomonadota > Gammaproteobacteria > Alteromonadales > Colwelliaceae > Colwellia > Colwellia sp. KU-HH00111. The sequence continues at coordinate 932,357 of NZ_BAABWO010000001.1, forward strand.
TTAGAAAATATGGGTGTTTCTTCAAATCAACTATCAGTAGTAAGTTATGGTGAAGAAAAGCCGATGATTAAAGATCGCTCAGAAGAAGCGTTCTCTAAAAACCGTCGCGCTGTTATTGTATATTAACAACAGAACACTCAAAACGGCTGATACATAACATCGGAAAAAAAATGAAACTAACCCTTTCAACTAGAGCAGTTTTATTTGGTATATCTTTAACCGCTAGCACTTTTTCAGTGCTAGCGGCGCAAGCGCCAGTGATAGACGTAAGCTCTACATCAATGAATAATCAAAGTGCAGGCTCGCTTTCTGAACAACTTGCTAATATTGAGCGTAAGCTTGATGTACGTAATCGTGCGCAAGTTAACATACAGCGCCAGCTTGACGATTTACAAACTCAAGTAAATGAATTGCGTGGTGTTACTGAGCTTCATACCCATCAACTCTCTCAGGTACTTGAGCGTCAGCGAGAGTTGTATCAAGAGCTTGATCGACGTGTTAGCCAAGCATTACAGCCAACACCACAAGCAACAAATGTCATAGACACTGCGGTAGTATCTAAACATTACAGTGATGATTTAACAGAAAATGAAGCTTATGACAAAGCGCTTAATTTAGTGCTAAAAGATAAACGTTATGAGCAAGCCATTCCTGCGTTCCAGAGTTTTAATCAAACTTACCCTCAATCAACTTATGCACCCAATGCCCATTACTGGTTAGGGCAGTTGTTGTTTAACAAAGGTGAGTTAGCACAAGCAGCGCAAGAGTTTAATACGGTTATTGAACAGTTTAAAGACTCGAATAAACGTCCTGATGCTTTATTAAAACTGGCGATGGTTGCCCAACAACAAAACATTACTGACAGAGCGGTTAAGCTATATCGACAGTTGATAACACAATATCCAGATTCAACGTCAGCACAATTAGCAAAACCACGTTTAGAAAATTTAACCCAATAGATCAAGTACCATTTACTGCATTATCTTTTTAATGTGGTTTTACGCATAAAAGCTGCGGTAAAGGTCTATTATGTGTCGACAAAACTAGCGCTTTGCTTTGTTTTTAGGCAATCGAAAAATAATAGCAAAAAAAACGAACTTTATTGTTGCACTAAATTTTTATATCAGTATCATATGCGGCGCGTTGAGGTAGCAACCTCAACGCGATGTCGGCCGTTAGCTCAGCTGGTAGAGCAGTTGGCTTTTAACCAATTTGTCGAAGGTTCAAATCCTTCACGGCCGACCACTTTTATTTTTAAATTATTTTAAACAACTAAACTAAAACGTATTACTTGTTTACTAAAATTTAATTATTAAAGTAAATCTAGATGAAAATTTAGAAGAACAAAAATTGTAAATATCTTGAATCGGCCGTTAGCTCAGCTGGTAGAGCAGTTGGCTTTTAACCAATTTGTCGAAGGTTCAAATCCTTCACGGCCGACCAATTCAAGAAAACGTAAAAACTATATTAAAACGGCCGTTAGCTCAGCTGGTAGAGCAGTTGGCTTTTAACCAATTTGTCGAAGGTTCAAATCCTTCACGGCCGACCACTTTAATATAACGAGAACAAAGTAAAGAAAAACTAGAATCGGCCGTTAGCTCAGCTGGTAGAGCAGTTGGCTTTTAACCAATTTGTCGAAGGTTCAAATCCTTCACGGCCGACCAATTCTAGAACAGACTTTTCAAGAAAACCTTTCAGCAAGCCAAGGCTTTTAACCACTAAGCTAAATTATCTCGAAGGTTCAAATCCTTCACGGCCGACCAATTCTAGAACAGACTTTTCAAGAAAACCTTTCAGCAAGCCAAGGCTTTTAACCACTAAGCAAAATTATCTCGAAGGTTCAAATCCTTCACGGCCGACCAATTCTAGAACAGACTTTTCAAGAAAACCTTTCAGCAAGCCAAGGCTTTTAACCACTAAGCAAAATTATCTCGAAGGTTCAATCATTCAGGGTTGATCACTACACATTCACCGTGCATTCCTTTATAATTGCTGCGCTTTAAAACAACTTGTTTTGTAATAATAATTGAGATTAATCATGAGCCAAACTAATTTAGCCGTCGACTTTGACTTTCAACTACCAGCAATGCCTGAGCCTTTGTCAAGTGATGAAAAAGCTACCTTAAAAGATAAAATCAAACGACTGTTGAAAGAAAGAAATGCTGTATTAGTTGCTCATTATTATACAGATCCTGAAATCCAAGCACTTGCAGAAGAAACTGGTGGCTGTGTCGCCGACTCACTAGAGATGGCGCGCTTTGGTAATCAGCACCCTGCAGATACCTTGATTGTAGCAGGTGTTAAATTTATGGGAGAAACGGCGAAAATACTCACTCCGGAAAAAACGGTATTAATGCCTGAGCTTGAAGCTACCTGTTCATTAGACTTAGGCTGTCCAGTTGAAGAATTTTCAGCTTTTTGTGATCAACATCCCGAGCATACTGTTGTTGTTTATGCTAACACTTCAGCAGCCGTTAAAGCACGTGCTGATTGGGTGGTAACCTCAAGTATTGCCCTAGAAATTGTTGAAATGCTAGACAGTGAAGATAAACTTATTTTATGGGGCCCTGATCGCCACCTAGGCTCATATATTGAAAAAGTCACTGGTGCTAACATGACTATGTGGCAAGGCGCTTGTATTGTCCATGATGAGTTTAAAGCGAAAGCGCTACGTGATTTAAAAGTGCAATACCCAGAAGCGGCTGTTTTGGTTCACCCAGAATCACCGGCTAACGTAGTAGCGCTTGCCGATGCTGTCGGCTCAACCAGCCAACTGATTAAAGCGAGCCAAGAAATGCCTAATCAGCACTTTATTGTTGCTACGGATCAGGGCATTTTTTATAAGATGGAGCAGGCAAACCCCGATAAGACGTTTATTGCTGCGCCAACTGGTGGCAATGGTGCAACGTGTCGAAGTTGCGCCAGTTGTCCTTGGATGGCAATGAACGGGCTAAAATCGATTGTTGAGGCATTAGAAAGCCCTATTGGTAAAGAGATTGTTGTTGATAGCGAGCTGGCCCAGAAAGCTTTGATCCCCTTACATAGAATGCTCAATTTTGCTGCTGAGAACAAACTTAAAACTCAAGGTAACGCTTAAGGGCATTAAATCGAGTAAACTTTAAGCACTTAGTTACTTTTTACCGAGTAACTTTAGTGAAGGGCTTGCGTGCTCACCGCTTTTTATCTACTATAGCGCGGTTAAACAATATAGGTGAGCTGGCTGAGTGGCTGAAGGCGCACGCCTGGAAAGTGTGTTTAGGTTTACCCCTAACGAGAGTTCGAATCTCTCGCTCACCGCCATATTGAACCCCACTAGGTACCTTAACGTATCACTAATCCAATTAAAGCAAGGGCTACAAGCTAGTACTTCGCTTCATCAGACTTCATAAAAGACCGTGATAGACCACAATTAAGCTGCTACGTTATCTGATCCACGCAATTTTAGAAGTGTTTTTCTTAGGTGTATTTGTTGGTGTTTTTAAAGTTGTAAAACGAAAATCTAGCAACTATAATTAGTTGCATAAGGTAAAGTGACTAATGACGAAATTAATTAAACTAATAAGTAAACTGAATAATGCAAAAAATACGTTTGTATGGACTGATTTAGTTAGTTTACTTACCCAGTTAGGCTATACCAAAAAAGAAATGGCTGGCTCTAGGGTACGATTTTACAACGAAAAAATAGACAGCATGATTTTATTGCACAAGCCACACCCTGACAATGAACTTAAAGGTGGTGCATTAAAGTCAGTTAAAACAACATTAAAGCAAGAGGGCTTATTATGACTTATTTAGAATATAAAGGTTATTCTGGCACTATAGAGGCGCAGCTAGAAAGCGGTAATTTATTTGGTAAGTTGGCGTTTATTCGTGATCTTGTTACCTATGAAGCTGAAACAATCACTGAGTTACAAAATGAATTTGAAACCTCAGTGGATCAATATTTACAAGACTGTAAAGAGTTAAACAGAGAACCTAATAAACCATTTAAGGGGTCTTTTAATGTGCGAACAGGCTCAGATCTACATAGGGCTGCTGTTATGGCCATGGACGATATGAGTTTAAATGCTTTTGTGTGCGAGGCAATCAAAGAAAAAGTAAACAGAATTAATGAGCATTAAGTTTTTAAATATAATGTATATATTAAGTTGTGTTTCCCTGGTCTCGCTCACCGCCATATTAAGTGATATATAAACCCTGATTTATCAGGGTTTTTTGCTTTTTAATGCTCAATAATGATCAGTGAATTCGGTTTGTTTCTCAACTCTGCTATACCCAAACCACGGCGTTTGATGGGCTAAATCTTATGGGTTAGTACTATTTCTTTTAGTTTTGCTTTAGGTGAATTAGGTAAAGGTTTTATCTCGTTAACATAGGCAGCAAATTCTCTATCAATTGTTTGGGTATGTTCAACAAACCATGTAACAATAAATTCAATGAACTTTTGTAAATTACTGGTAGATTCGGTTAACTTATCTCGTCTTTGCCATAACTCTTGCGTCAATTCATTATGGTATGCCATGTGCTCTTTAAGTTTAGGGTAGTTCAGAATACGCATAAAGTTAGTTTCACTGAGAAAATGAAATTCGGCATAAGAAATAACTTCGTCGGCTAGGCTTAGTATAATACTTTGTTCAAAATGTTGGGCAATAACCAACTTATTAATACAAGCAAATAGGTTACTATGTTCAGAATCTATTAAATCTAAGCCGATATAATACTGTTTTTTCCATTCATACGTATGCATGGATTTTTCCTTCTGATTTTAGCGTTACCTTATTTTTTGGTAAATACTTTCTAATGAATGTATTCTAATATTAGCTTAATTTTTATATGTTTATAAATTTTTATCACATTTTATTAGTTGCCTACAACTTTCATTATCTGGAGTAACATGAGTCGTTATATTTTAGTCTTACAAGCAATGCGTTTACCCTTTTTAGTATTAGCGCCGATATGTGTATTCTTAGCGGTAGCAATAGCTAGGTCTCAACAAGTTGCGTTTGATGGTGTTAATGTGTTCCTTTGTTTATTAGGGGCATTGGCAGCACACATTGCAGTTAACACACTTAATGAGTATCAAGACTTTAAAAGCGGACTTGACTTTAAAACGGTTAGAACCCCTTTTAGTGGTGGCAGTGGTTTATTGCCTACCAATCCAGAGGTTGCTAATCAGGTTTTATTGGTCTGTATTATCGCTTTATTACTGACGGTCAGCGTAGGTTGTTATTTTGTTGCCCTTCATGGTTGGCAAATTGTGCCTTTAGGGCTATTTGGTCTATTATTGGTGGTAACTTATACTCGGTGGATTAATCGCAATGCTTTATTGTGTTTATTGGCACCAGGGATAGGTTTTGGCATTTTTATTGTGGGTGGCAGTTATTTTTGTATTACCGGTGAGTATAATAACAGCATGTGGCAGCTCTCTTTTATTCCTTTCCTATTAATTAACAACTTACTACTCGTGAATCAATATCCAGATATTGATGCCGATAAAAGTGTTGGCAGGAATCACTTTCCTATTAAGTACGGGGTTAAGGTCAGTACAGCCATTTATATTTTTTTCAGTGTTAGCGCACAACTTTTGCTGGCGTATTTAGTTTTCTTAGGGGGATTACCTGATAGAGCGCTGTTTACCTTTATACCTATGTTGTTGAGTTATGGTGTCGTGGTAGGACTATTAAGGTTAGGGAAAAACATTGCCGTCAATCCTAAATTTTTGGCTGCTAATGTTGGCTGCAGTGTACTTACACCATTAGTACTGGCAATTAGTTTATATCTTTAAGTGTTTTGGTTTACCTTAAAACAAAAAAGCAATAACAGCGAGGTTATTGCTTTTTTAGTTTAACTGTCGGTTGACTGCCTTTTAATACCAAATTGAACAAATTGCATAATAAGCAAAATCAAAATGGGCTATTTTACTTCTTCACCCGCTGCTTGTTTGTCGGCATGATAGGAAGAACGTACTAATGGACCGCAGGCAGCATGTTCAAAGCCCATTTTAGTGGCTTCTTCTTGAAACATAGCAAACTCATCAGGGTGGACGTAACGCTCAACAGGTAGGTGGTCTTTACTTGGCTGTAAATACTGACCAATAGTTAACATAGTCACCCCATGAGCTCGTAAATCGCGCATCACTTGCAGTATTTCTTCATTAGTTTCGCCTAAACCCACCATTAAACCTGATTTAGTTGTAACATTTGGGTTGGCTTCGCCAAAACTCTTTAACAGATCTAAAGACCATTGGTAGTTAGCACCGGGTCGGGCTTTGGTATAAAGCCTTGGGGCGGTTTCTAAATTGTGGTTTAAAACATGAGGCGGATTTTTATTAAGGATCTCTAGTGCTCTATCCATACGGCCGCGAAAATCAGGAACTAAAATTTCAATTTTAGTATTTGGCGCTTGTTCATTTATTTCACGCACACAATCTGCAAATTGTTGAGCACCACCGTCGCGCAGATCATCACGGTCAACTGAGGTGATCACTACATACTTTAGCGCCATATCTTTTAAGCTTAACGCGAGTTTTTTTGGCTCTTCTGGGTCTACAGCCAAAGGACGGCCATGACCTACATCGCAAAAAGGGCAACGACGAGTACAGATGTCACCTAGTATCATAAAAGTAGCGGTGCCGTGATTAAAGCATTCAGTCAAGTTAGGACATGAGGCTTCTTCACAAACTGAATGCAGGTTGTGCTTGCGCAAATTTGCTTTGATACCGTCAATTCGTTCACTTGAACGAGGTAACTTAATACGTAACCATTCGGGTTTACGTAGCATGCTTTCTTTGGTTGAGCTAACAACTTTAATCGGAATATGCGCCATTTTGTCGGCGTCACGGAGTTTGGTGCCGGGTGCCATTCTAACTGGCTTTTTAACGGCTGAGTTTGATTTGTTTTCGTCTTTAGGCATTGGCTTGCTCATAACTGCTGGGTAATCCTGTTTGATATTCAACCTTGCTTACTTGTAGCAGGTTGATGGCATATTTAACTAACGCATCGCTAGCGCTTTTTATATCTTTTGGGCCTTGTAAATCGCAAGTCTGTACCATTTCAAGGCCAGCATAACCGCACGGGTTTATTCTTAAAAAAGGAGATAAGTCCATGTTTACATTGAGTGCTAAACCATGAAAAGAACAGCCTTTACGTACTCTTAAACCTAAAGAGGCTATTTTTTTATCATCCACATATACACCTGGTGCATCAGGCTTTGGGTAGGCTTTAATAGCAAAGTCATGTAACGCAGCCACGATGCTTTTTTCAATTAAGGTCACTAAGTCTCGTACCCCTATCTTTTTACGGCGCAGATTGATCATAAAATAGATCACCTGTTGACCCGGGCCGTGATAGGTTACTTGACCGCCTCGGTCAACTTTGACAACTTCAATATTACCAGGCATTAATAAATGTTCTTCTTTACCTGCTTGTCCTTGAGTGAATACAGGCGGATGTTCTACTAGCCAAAGTTCATCGGGTGTTTGCTCGTCACGATTGTCAGTAAAGTTTTGCATTGCATGCCAAACCTTGCTGTAATCCATAGTAAACAACTGTCGAATTATTAGTTCGCTATTCACAAAAAAGCCTTATTTAATTTTGTTTTAAACAGTATACCTGAATATATCTGGCTGACAATTAGAGAACGTAGCGAACTTGCTCAATAGCGTTTAAGGTTTTATAGATCTGCTCGATGTGTTCTTTACTGGTCACAGTAACGGGGATCGAAACCGAGTGATAATTACCTTTAGAGCTAGGGGTTATTTTAACTGTATAGTCACCAGGGGTATGTTTTTGTAGTTCTGCGATAATCAAGTCTGGCAACTCATCACAAGCAACCCCCATTACTTTAAAGTTTAATACGGTGGGAAAGTCTAATAATTCATCAAAATGGGTTTTCATGTTTCTCTCTACAAAAGCTAAAGGTCGATAGTATGATATATACTGCAATAATCGTTATTTGATTATTTTATCACTAATGTCGATTGAAGTGCTATCAGGGAATAAAAAAGAGCAATAAAAAGGGCTACTTTTTTCTTCCAGCCGATACAGGTAATCACACCAGGGTTATTACCTTAAGTGGCAAAGTAATTTAAATAATAAATAACTAGTTGTTAATACTCACATATGATTAAATAACTGTTGTTATTTACAGTGTATTAGGTTTTCTATGTTATTTAATTTGCAACAGCCAGATATTTTACCCTTGCTAATACTTTATGCTTTTGGGGTGTTATTAACCGCAATATTGCTTATTGTCAGATATAACCGTAAACAAGGTCGACAAATTGCTGAACTACAAACTAAGTTTGAGCTGTATTCGTCGGAGCAAAATAAGGCATTATTACAACTATTTGATAAACAACAATTACAACTTTCAAGTGCTTTTGATCAGCAAATGTCAGATCTTCGTCTTAAACTATTAAGAGAATTGAATAGTCAAAAAGAGCAACTCAATCAGACGTTAGCACACAATCAAAATCAAACTCTTGAGCAACTGATTAAGCATTTAAATAGTACCACGCAGGCTAATCGTGAAGAGCTAAGCAAGTCGTTAATGCAAAGCAGTGAGCAAATGAACAAACGAATTGATGTGTTAACTAATGCAACCGATCAGCGTTTACAGCAAATTAGTGGTCAGGTTGAAAAGCGGCTTACAGAAGGGTTTGAGAAAACCACTAAGACATTTAGTGATATTTTACAACGGTTAGCGTTAATTGATGATGCCCAGAAAAAAATTACTGAACTGTCAACCAATGTGGTGAGTTTACAAGCTGTGCTAAACGATAAGCGCTCACGGGGGGCTTTTGGTGAAGTACAGCTCAATGGCTTAATTCGAAATGTATTACCGGAACAAAGTTTCAAGTTGCAACATACGTTGTCAAACGGAAAAATTGCAGATTGTGTGCTGTTTTTACCTGAGCCTACCGGTAACGTAGTAGTCGATGCAAAATTTCCGCTAGAGAGTTACCGAAAAATGATGGATATTGAATTACCTGCATCTGATAGAAAAAGTGCTGGTCGACAATTTAAAATTGATATCAAAAAACATATCAATGATATTAGCGAAAAATATTTGATTGATAATGAAACTGCCGATGGCGCTATAATGTTTATTCCTGCTGAGGCAGTGTTTGCAGAGATACACGGGCACCAAAGTGAGCTGGTTGATTATGCGAATAAGAAACGAGTATGGTTAGTGTCTCCTACCACGTTAATGGCTATTTTGACTACAGCGCGTTCGGTATTAAAAGATGAAGCAACGCGCAAGCAAATTCATATTATTCAGGCGCACTTGTCTGATTTAGCACTCGACTTCAACCGTTTTAAGGGACGATTTGCTAACTTAGCAAAACATATTGACCAAGCCGCCACCGATGTCAAACAAATCCATACCTCGGCGGATAAAATTTCAAATCGTTTTGAAAAAATAGAGCAAGTTGAACTTCAAGATCACGATACCAAGCCAATGCGCGCCGAGGGGTTATTATAAACCTTGTTGTTTTTGCTTAACAGGCAACCCCTTTTAAAATGCAACATTGATAAAAACAATGATTAACAAAATAGGGCAAATATAACGTAAGTAAAAACCAAAAAATCTTAGTTTGGTATTTTCCTGTAGTTGTGCAACATCGGTAAGTTTATTACCACGCTGCCAAATCCAACCAACCACAATAAAATAAAACAATGACATTAGCGGTTGGAGAATGGTAGTTAGCATTTGAATGACCAAGCCAAATAGTAAGTCAAAAAATGCAATAAGTAACATACTAGCAACTAAAACAACGGCAGAAATAAGCCAAGTCGCACCTTTTCGATTCATGTTTTTATCTTCAACTAAATAGGCTACAGGAACCTCGGTAGAAGAAATTGTCGATGTCAGTGCCGCAATAGACAGCAAGGTGAAAAAGCTAAAAGAAACCAGTAAGCCACCCATGCCCATAGTGGCAAATAAAGAAGGTAGAATTTGAAATATTAGTTGGCCTTCACCGATTAAATGGCCGTTAGTGAATACTTCTTGACCCGCATGTTGGGCGACAAATAACGCAGGAATAATTAATAACCCGGCTAGAAACGCGATAAAAGTATCCAGTGCAGCGATAGACACCACTAATTTACCTAGATCTTGCCCTTTTTTCATGTATGAGCCATACACCATCATACCTCCTACACCGATAGAAAGTGAGAAAAAAGCTTGTCCCATGGCAGAAATAATGAGTTTGGGATCACTGACTTGAGCAAAGTCCGGAATTAAATATAAAGCCAAGCCAGCTTGTGCTCCTTCTAGTTGGAGAATATAAACAATCAAGCCAATGAGCATCAATAGTAACATTGGCATTAAGCGACTTGACCAACGTTCGATGCCGCCATGTACTCCTTGGTGAATAATACCTGCGCCCAAAACAATAAATACAGGGGTGAATACCAGATTACGCAGCGTACTAGAAGTGGATAACCAATTTGAAATATCTGTAAAGCCCATCAATGCAGTTAAGGCACTTAATGCATGCGCTAACATCCAACCTGCTACTATAGTATAAAAACTTAACATCATAATGGCGCCCACTAAGCCAATAATGCCAGCATTACGACCTAAGCGCTTAGAACCATTGCCGCACGCTTCAGCAAGCGCACTAACCGGATTTTTTTGTGCTTGGTTACCAATATAAACCTCGGCATAGAGTGCAGGTAAGGCAAGTAATAAGGTCACAATAAGGTAAACAAATAAAAATGCGCCACCACCATTGTTGGCGGCTTGGGTAGGAAAGCCCCAGATATTACCCAAACCAATAGCAGAGCCAGCAGCGGCAAGTACAAAGCCAATACGAGAATGAAATGAATCACGAGGAAGAGCAGAAGACGACATGAAGTTAACAGTTTAAGTATTAAATAATAGGAGGTGAGCTTACCTATTTATTCTAGTTGAGTAAAGCAAACTAGGATAAGTGTTAAAAATACAAATTTGTTACATATAAAGGGTGATTTTCATGCGCTACTTTGTGTTATTATTTCAAAAAACTCAGTAGTCTTATATAAGTAGATAGTAGTATGTTGCAATTTGAAATTATTCCAGTGACCCCTTTTCAACAAAACTGTACTTTGTTTTGGTGTGATGAAACACAACAGGCGGCAGTGATTGATCCCGGTGGTGATATTGATAAAGTGATAGCGGCAATTGACAAACATCATTTAACCCTAGTTAAGGTGTTTTTAACCCACGCCCATATAGACCATGCTGGAGCAACTAATGCAGTAGCAAAGCATTATAATGTTGCAATTGAAGGACCCCACAAAGAAGACCAGTTCTGGATTGATTTAATTGAAGAGCAAAAGCAACGCTTTGGTTTTGCTCATGCAGAATCTTTCACCCCTGATCGCTTTTTAAACCAAGGTGACACTGTTAGTTTTGGTAATATCACCTTAGAGGTATACTTCTGCCCCGGCCATACGCCAGGTCATGTGGTATTTTACCATCGTGATTCACAGCTTGCGCAAGTTGGAGATGTACTGTTTCAAGGCTCTATAGGTAGAACCGATTTTCCCCGTGGTGATCATGCCACACTGATCAACTCTATTCGTAATAACCTATTTTCATTAGGAGATGAGGTGCGTTTTATTCCGGGCCACGGACCTATGAGTACCTTTGGACAAGAACGTCTTAGTAACCCATATGTAAGTGACCAAGCGGTGGGCGCAACGCGTTAATTATGGCTAGTTTTGTTTTTAGAGCGCAACGACGTTTAAAAAAAATTGATTCAAGTAAAGTGTTTCAAAGTGCGGTTATTACCGTAATTTTACTGTCAGCGTTATTGATTGGCGCCAAAACACATCAATTATCTGATAATACCATTGCGGTACTTGCCTTATTAGACCTTGGCATCACCATCTTTTTTGTTATCGAAATAGTGATTCGTTTTCTTGCTTACCCAAAAGGAAAACGATTTTTTCATAATGGCTGGAATATCTTTGATACCGTTATTGTTATTGGCAGCTTAATCCCTGATGGTGGCTCAGGTGTGTTATTGGCTCGTTTGTTGAGAGTTTTCAGAGTGTTACGCCTAGTGTCTATGGTGCCTGAGTTGAGGTTGCTTATTAATGCCTTACTCAAAGCCATACCTAGAATGGGCTACATTGCCTTGCTCATGTTTGTTATTTTTTATATCTACGCAGCTATTGGTAGCATGTTATTTAATCAAATTAACGATGTATTATGGGGCGATGTGTCGATCTCAATGCTAACGCTGTTTCGGGTGGCAACCTTTGAAGATTGGACTGATGTCATGTACGAAACCATGGCTGTACACCCACTTAGTTGGATTTATTATCTAAGTTTCATTTTCTTAACTGCCTTTGTGTTCTTAAATATGATGGTAGGTACCGTACTGGAAGTGATGAGCCAAGAGCATGAAAGTTTTCGTGCTGAGCAGCATGGAGAAACAGGCGAGGGCGGGGAGCCAGCTAGTCGTGCTCAAATTGAAAAACTTGAACAAGAGCTTGTTGAAATCAAAGCCTTGTTAGTAAAAAATCAAAAAAATGTAGGGTAGAATGATTTTTAACAAAAGCGTGCAGCGAATCCCCTTCCTACAAAGAGAACCCCCCATGTAGCGTATTCCGACAAAAAAGCGGGCAATGAATTACCCCCTACAAAGAGCAATCAATGTAGGGCGGAATTCAGGAGAATGTGCGTCCTGCATTCTCTAATAAGCTACATCCATGTAGCGTATTCCGACAAAAGCGTGCAGCGAATCCCGTTCCTACAAAGAGAACCCCATGTAGTGTATTCCGACAAAAAAGCGGGCAATGAATTACCCCCTACAAAGAGCAATCAATGTAGGGCGGAATTTATTCCGACAAAAGCGTGCAGCGAATCCCCTTCCTACAAAGAGAACCCCCCCATGTAGCGTATTCCGACAAAAAAGCGGGCAATGAATTACCCCCTACAAAGAGCAATCAATGTAGGGCGGAATTCAGGAGAATGTGCGTCCTGCATTCTCTAATAAGCTACATCCATGTAGCGTATTCCGACAAAAGTGTGCAGCGAATCCCCTTCCTACAAAGAGGACAACCCATGTAGGGTATTCCGACAAAAAAGCGGGCAATGAATTACCCCCTACACAGGGCAATCAATGTAGGGCGGATTGATAAACCAATGTAGGGCGGAATTTATTCCGACAAAAGCGTGCAGCGAATCCCCTTCCTACAAAGAGAACCCCCATGTAGCGTATTCCGACAAAAGCGTGCAGCGAATCCCGTTCCTACAAAGAGAACCCCCCATGTAGGGTATTCCGACAAAAAAGCGGGCAATGAATTACCCCTACAATTTTCACCGCTTCGATTTTTGATAACGCATTAAAATAGTATCTAAGTGATTAGCAAAGGTTTGCCGATCACTTTGACTAAGAGGTGGTGGCCCACCTGATTGCATTCCGCTGGCACGCATCGTATCCATAAAATCACGGATATTAAGCCGAGATTTTATGTTTTCTTTAGTAAATAGTTCGCCTCTTGGGCTCAACGCTACTGCAAACTTAGTAATTACTTCATCGGCTAAAGGAATATCTGAGGTAATAACCAAATCACCTTTTTCAACCCGTTTAACAATTTCATCATCAGCAATATCAAAGCCTGAACTCACTTGCATAAAGTGAATAACACGAGATGGTGGAATTTTAATGTGATGATTGGCTACTAACGTTGTTTGTATTTTTGTACGTTCAGCCGCTTTAAATAAAATTTCTTTTATTACCACGGGGCAGGCATCAGCATCGACCCAAATGTTCATAAATATACTAATTCCATCATTGTGTTCGTATCTATAAATAAATATTTCATCTTGATATGATAACTTATTCTTATGAAATAAGGAGGACACTTTGTCAAATATAACTAAGCACTCAGTCAATCAACACTATGCGCAAATTTGGCAAACAGTGCAGCTTATTCCAACAGGTAAAGTGGCTTGTTATGGACAAATAGCCGATCTAGCCGGTTTGCCCGGTAGAGCAAGGTTAGTGGGGAAAGCATTAGGTATGGTGCCAGAAAGTGGTTGGCAAGGTCAAAACGTTCCTTGGTATCGAGTGATTAATTCGCAAGGTAAAATATCTTTTCCTACTGATAGCCTTAATTTTGACAAACAAAAACAGCGATTACAAACAGAGCAAGTGGTGGTTATTGGCGCCAGAGTTAAATTAAGCGAGTTTCAGTGGCAACCTGATTTAGCTGAAATATTATACAAACTAGAATTTTAAGCTAAAAAAATCATTCTTTCATTGTTTATTAAGGGCTTAACTTCATTTTTTCTGATATTTATTCACTTCTCTTGTCTTTTTTATCCTCAAAAAACACAAATAAATTTGACTTACTACGAATGAATTAGTAAAACATATGCAGCAAAGTATTTGTGCCTAAATTTAGGCAGCTTTGTTTAAGTAATAAGCAAAAAAGACCATTCATCACAATTCAAACATTTTATTTACAAAAATTGTTTTTTTATGGGTGATATTTTTTATTTGTTACTACAATAGAAAGCAACTTTAACTCTCATCTTGACAGCTTGTTTGTCATTTGGGATTATTGATAGGTTGTATTCATAAAAAATTACACATTAGTTGTATAATAAGTACAAAACGACAGATTTTTATATTTGCGGTAACATAAATCTTTGTTATCAAAATTTAAATAGCAATTGGTTGGGAACTATGTCCAAAGTAAGTAAGAAAAGCCTCATCGCTACGGCAATGGTAGGCGCACTAGCATTAACAGGTAGCAACATCGCTAATGCAAATGCATTAACAGACCTTCAAAAAGCTGAAGCTAAAATTTTTAAAGCCTCAGCAAAATCACAAGCCAAAATCAACACTATCTACGAGCAAACGCAAGATCTACTTGCTGAGTATCGTAATACGGTTGATGAAGCTGACGTACTTCGTGGTTATAACGACCATGTACAACGTATGGTTGATGATCAAAAAGCAAATATTGCTTCATTACAAAAGCAAATTGATGGTATCGATAAATTCAAATCAGGTGTTGTACCACTAATGTACAAAATGATTGACACCTTAGATAAGTTTATTGAACTAGACGTGCCAATGAATATTGAACGTCGTAAAGAACGTGTTGCTAACTTACGTGACGTTATGAATAACTCAAACGTTACTACTTCAGAGCAATTTCGTTTAGTACTTGAAGCTTATGAAATTGAAGCGGGCTACGGCACAATCTTTGATGCATACCAAGCAGAGATGGATTTTAACGGCACCACACTAACTGCTGATTTTGTGCATATGGGGCGTATTGCTTTTGTTGCACAATCTTTAGATGGTAAACGTTCATGGTTGTGGAATAACCAAAGCCGTGCATGGGAAGAGTTGGGTGATGAGTACATCAAACCCGTTAAAGATGCAATCGCCATGGCGCGTAAGCAACTTCCTATGGATTTAGCTAAATTACCAGTAT
Source organism: Colwellia sp. KU-HH00111 (assembly GCF_040362745.1). NCBI lineage: Bacteria > Pseudomonadati > Pseudomonadota > Gammaproteobacteria > Alteromonadales > Colwelliaceae > Colwellia > Colwellia sp. KU-HH00111. Next base: position 947,809 of record NZ_BAABWO010000001.1, read on the forward strand.
TTGCAGCAGGAGCAGAATAATGAAAAAAGTGTTAAATTTTGTCGCTCTAGCAGCAATTATGACTGCTGGTGTAGTGACTACTACCCACGCAAACCAGTTAGATGATTTATTAAAGCAAGTTAAAGCTGACCGTGTTTCAGAAGCTAAACTTGATAAAAAACGTGAAGCTGAGTTTTTATCTGCTCGTGCTGATAAAAAAGCCTTACTAAATAAAGCAAAAAAAGAATTAGCTAACCAGAATGCGCGTAATAAGCGTTTAACTAAAGAATATGCAGCAAACGAAATTACGTTAGCACAAAAAGAAGTTGAACTTGATAACGCAACGGGTACGTTAGGTGAAATGTTCGGTGTATCACGTGCAGCAGCTGCAGGTGCTTACGGACAGATTTCAACTTCAATTGTAAGCGCTGAGTTTTCAAACCGTGGTGAAGCGCTTAACCGCATCGCTAATGCTAAAGAAATCCCATCGATTAGTGATCTTGAAGAGTTATGGTTTGCACTACAAACTGAAATGACGCAATCAGGTAAAATTTCTAAGTTTACAACTGAAGTTACCAACCTAGATGGCTCTAAGTCTACTGAAACAGTGACTCGTTTAGGTACGTTTAACTTAGTATCAGACAATGGCTACCTAACGTATAACGATGAAGTAGGTCAAGTTCAACCTTTACCTAAGCAACCTGCGGGTCATATTTCAGGAACTGCTAAAGAGTTCTTTAATGCGAGCTCTGGATATGTTGGTGTTTATGTCGATCCTTCACGTGGTGGTATTTTATCACTAGAAACACGTAAGAAAACCTTAGAAGAATTCTTCCACGAAGGTAAAGAAGTAGGTTATGCCATCACAGTACTTTTAATTATCGGTTGTTTAATTGCCCTTGAACGTATCATTGTACTAGGTGGTATGTCAGCTAAAATTAAGGCACAAGAGAAAAACCTTGATACGCCAAATGCTAACAACCCATTAGGTCGTTTATTGCAAATTTACCATGATAACAAATCAGTTGATGCTGAAACGTTAGAATTGAAACTTGATGAAGGTATTTTACGTGAAACACCTAAAGTAGACCGTGGTGTTAACTTAATTAAAATGTTTGCTGCTATTGCCCCATTAATGGGTCTATTAGGTACCGTAATTGGTATGATTATGACCTTCCAAACCATTACTTTGTTTGGTACGGGTGACCCGAAAATTATGGCGGGTAACATCTCACTAGCACTTGTAACAACAGCATTAGGTTTGATTTGTGCATTGCCACTTATTCTTATTCACTCAGTTGTTGCTGGTAAAGCGAAAAGCGTTTTACAAAAACTAGATGAGCAAAGTGCAGGTTTAATTGCTGCGATTGCAGAGAAGGAGTCTAAATAATGTTATTCCTGATAGAGCTTTGGGAATCTGTCAGGGGTTTTATTGCAACTGGCGGTAACGTGCTTTACGTTGTTGCCTTTGCACTCTTATTGATGTGGATAATGATGATAGAACGTTATTGGTTCTTGTCATCTGTCTACCCAGCAATGAAAGAAAATATTATTTCTAACTGGGATGCACGCACAGACACAACGTCTTGGTATGCACATCGTATTAGAGAGACTTGGATTTCCGAAGCAAACGAATTGCTTGAACAGCGTATGATTACCATCAGAACATTAGTGGCAATGTGTCCATTAATCGGGTTGTTGGGAACGGTAACAGGTATGATTGGGGTGTTCGAAACGATGGCACAACAAGGTACAGGTAACCCGCGTTTAATGGCAGCAGGTATATCACAAGCAACTATTCCGACTATGGCGGGTATGGTAGCAGCATTATCTGGTGTGTTTTTCAGTTCAAGACTAGACGCTCAAGTTAAACTAGCAAAGGCTAAACTGGTTGACAGTTTACCTCATCACTAGAGAGAGATTTTCATGGCACGTAAAAAAATTCGTGAGGACGAAGAAGCGGTAATTGATATGACACCGATGCTTGACATCGTATTTATCATGCTGATCTTCTTCATTGTAACCACTTCTTTTGTTAAAGAAGCAGGTATTGAAGTAAATAAACCAAAAGCGGCACAACAAACTAAACAGAAAAACGCTAATATCTTTATTGCAGTTAAAGATAATGGTGAAATCTGGTTAGATAAAGGCCGTGTTGATATCGAACGTGTTGGCGCAAGGATTGAAAAATTACTTGCAGAGCAACCAACCGATGTTGTTATTATCCAAGCAGACAAAGACGCTAAACACGGTGTTGTTGTTAAAGTAATGGATGCAATTAAAGAAGCAGGAAGTGGTCTTAGAATATCCATTGCTGCAGCTAAGGGGTAGAGTATGGGACGCGTTTTAGTATCAATACTACTAGGCGCTGCAGTTACCTTTGGTTTATTTGCTTTTATGGCTTTCCTTGTATCATCAGGTGATAGAACTAAGGATGAGGCACAAGAGAATATAATAGTAGAAGTTAATACTACACCACCAAAGTCGTCTGCAGAAACACGTCGTCGTGTACCGCCGCCGCCACCGCCGCCGCCTAAAGCTCCGCCGAAGCAAGCTCCACAAGAGCCTGAAGCGAGCAATGATAGCAGTGGTTTAACGTTTAACATGCCAGGTGTTCAGTTATCTGGCGCCTCAACGGGATTATCTGCACCAGGTGCTGGTTTTGGACGTGATGGCGATGCAACACCAATTGTACGAATAGAGCCTAAATACCCTATTCAAGCAGCACGAGATGGTAAAGAAGGTTGGGTTAAGCTTTCTTTTACTATCAACGAAATTGGTGGTGTTGAAGATGTTAAAGTAATTGAAGCACAACCTAAGCGTGTTTTTGATAAAGAAGCAAAACGTGCGCTTAGAAAGTGGAAATACAAGCCAAAAGTTGTTGATGGTAAGCCATTGAGACAGCCAGGTTTAACGGTTCAATTAGACTTTAAAATGGACGGAGGGAAGTAGTTATGTTGAAACAATTTACCCTTAAGCGATCTTTCTTTCGTAAAGCGTCAACTTCATTAGTAGTTGTAGCATCACTGTTAGTTGCTCAAGTTCCCTTTACAGATTCTGTAATGGCGGCGGGTGCAAAAGAAGAGAAAAAGAAACGTCCTACGCAACTCGTTGGTCCTTCTGTTGGTAAAAAAGTACAAAAAGCTTTTGAACTATATGCAGGTGACGAGAAAAAAGGTGTTAAGTCTGATATCGATGGCGCACTAGTTGTGCTTTTGGATATTGATGCAAGTAAAGATTACGATAAAGCTTATGTTGCACGTTTTATTGCGGTTATGTACGCCACAAAAGGTGACCATGAAAAAGAGTCGATAAAGTATCTTAAACAAGCTATTGCGCCAGACATTTTAAATGAAGGTGACCATGGTGAAGCGTTAAAGCTATTGGCTGATTTGCAAATGCAAACTAAAGACTATAAAAACGCTTTAACTAATTACTATGCTTGGATGGACTTTACCGGTAAAAGTGATGGCAATACTTGGGTTAAAATTGCACAAGCAAACTATGAGCTGAAACAATTAGATAAAATGATTGTGCCTGCTGATAAAGCCATTGCTGCTTTTGGTGATAAACCGAATCAAAACCCATATGTTTTGAAATTGACTTCTTATTACGAACGTAAAAAGTATAAAGAAGCCATTGATGTACTTGAAACGGTTATCTTGATTTTCCCTGAAAATAAATCGTGGTGGACACAATTGCCAATGTTTTATTTATTAGTGGAAGATTACCCTAAAGCACTGCAAACGCTAGATCTAGCATACAAGCAAGGATTCCTCGAAAAAGAAGGACAAATTAAGACATTAGCTAATTTGTATTCTTCTAATGAGTCACCTTATCGTGCTGCTAGGTTGTTGGAAAAGCATATTGCTTCAGGGCTTGTTAAACGTGATGATAAAAACATTGCGACCTTAGCAAACGCTTGGCATGCTGCTCAGCATGTTGGTACAGCCGCCAAATATTATGGTGAGTTGGCTAAAATGACCAATGAAGCGAAGCATTATCGTAAGCAAGGCATGTTACTTAAGCAAGATGAACAATTTGCTAAGGCAATTCCTGCTTTAAATAAAGCACTTGAGCTTGGAGTTAAAAATAAAGGCCGTATTTACATGAGTATTGCTGAGTCTTATTTTTACCTTGAAAAATATAAGCAAGCTTATGCAGCCATTAACAAAGCAATGGACGATCCCAAGTCGCGTAAAGCAGCTAAAGGTTGGAAAGGCTTTATTGTTGACACAGCTAGACGCAAAAACGTTGCTATTTAGTAAGCTTTATTGATAAATAGCAAGCAAAAAACCAGCACTCCTTAATCAGGTTGCTGGTTTTTTTATTGCTAAATATAGATAAGCGATAATAATTAAAAAAATATTATTTTTTTTGAAATTAAAAACGACAGTTTTTGGTCTATCTAAAAAGCTATAGAACTAATAGAATATCAGTATCAATAATTTAAATAAGAAAGGAACATGTTATGAATTTACTTAAAAAATCGGGCTTAGCGGCTATTGTTGGCTTATTAGCTTTATCTGTTTTCGCTAGTAATGTTGCTAAAGCTGAAACCAACCCATTTGCTTCTCAAGATCTGGTAACCTTTGCGGAACCAGCAGAAAAAGCAGGAAAATGTGGCGAAGGAAAATGCGGTGAGGGTAAAGCTAAAGCCAAAGGAAAATGTGGCGAAGGCAAATGCGGTGAAGGCAAAGGCAAAGCCAAAGCTATGAGCAAATGTGGCGAAGGCAAATGCGGTGAAGGTAAAGCTAAAGCCAAAAGTAAATGTGGCGAAGGCAAATGCGGTGAAAGCAAAGCCAAAGCCAAAGGTAAATGCGGCGAAGGCAAATGCGGTGAAAGCAAAGCCAAAGCCAAAGGTAAATGCGGCGAAGGCAAATGCGGTGAAAGCAAAGCTAAAGCCAAAGGTAAATGTGGCGAAGGTAAATGTGGTGAAGGCAAAGCTAAAGCCAAAGGTAAATGTGGCGAAAGCAAGGCTTAATAATGCTATAACATCAGCATGCCACTCCTAGATTTATTTGGTTTAGTGGCATTTAAAGATAAAAGAAACGAGTGATTTGCTCGTTTTTTTATGTCAAAAATAGCAGAACTTAACACGCTAAACCTGCTAAAATGAGCTAACCTTATTTATGAACACTATTTTTTATTATATTAGGAATTATCTTGAACAATAACGATGTCTTGCGCCGCTTGCGCTATACCTTTAACTTCAATGACAACAAAATGATTGCTTTGTTTGCTTCTGTTGGAAAAACAGTCACAAGAGAGCAAGTTAGCGGCTGGTTAAAGAAAGATAACGATGATGATTTTGTTAATTGCCAAGACATAGAGTTAGCTGCATTTCTAAATGGTTTTATTAATGAAAAACGAGGCAAAAAAGCGGGGCCTTCACCAGTTCCCGAAAAACGCTTAACGAATAATATCGTGCTGACAAAACTAAAAATAGCCCTAAATCTTAAAGCAGAAGAGTTAATTGATTTACTTAAAACAGTTGACTTTCGTCTTAATAAACCTGAACTGAGTGCGTTTAGCCGAAAGCCTGATCATAAACACTATCGTGAATGTAAGGATCAAGTGCTGAGAAACTTATTACAAGCCATTGATCTAAGATATCACGTAGCACGTACTGGAAAAATTGTTAAAAATGATGCCAATGCACAAGAAGCTGGTGCCAGTAATAAGCATAATCACTCTGCCAAAACACAAAAAAGCCAACACAAAGCAAAAAGCAAAGCCGTTGAGCAATGGATCGAAGGTGCAAGGCCAAATGCTAGTGCGGTGTATGTTAATCCGAAGTCTGAGCAAGCTCAGTCAAAAAAATCATCACGTCAGGTTTTAAAGCTTGGTGACAAATAAAGCCAACAGCCTTTAAGGTAACACTCTATTTACCTTAACTATCTCACCTATAGTTATTATGTTTGGTATCTGCTTTGTTGCCCAATATCTCCCAAGTTAGTACATTTTAACCATGAATGATAATCGACCAGCCTCAGCGCAAACGTTAATGATACAGGGTACTACCTCTGATGCCGGAAAAACCACCCTAGTTGCTGGTTTATGTCGTTTATTCGCCGGCAAGCACCTTAACGTTGCGCCGTTTAAACCGCAAAATATGGCACTTAATAGTGCAGTGACACCTTGTGGCGGTGAAATTGGCCGCGCACAAGCGCTACAGGCTAAAGCTGCTAATGTTCCCCTTGATGTTGACTTTAATCCTATATTACTAAAACCTAATTCTGATACCGGCGCGCAAGTCATAATACACGGTAAAGCGATTGCAACTCATAAAGGGCAGATGGAAGCAGCGCAGTATCAAGATTATAAAAAAGTGGCGATGGCTGCAGTACTTGAGTCCCATCAGCGATTATCTAAGCAGTTCCAGTTAATTGTCGTTGAAGGAGCGGGTAGTCCTGCAGAAATCAATTTGCGAGAGGGTGATGTCGCTAATATGGGCTTTGCCGAAGCGGTTGATTGTCCAGTGATTATCATCGCAGATATTGATAAGGGCGGTGTGTTCGCACAACTTGTTGGTACTTTAATGTTATTGTCACAATCCGAGCAAGATCGTGTCATCGGCTTTGTCATTAATCGCTTTCGTGGTGATATTACGTTATTAGAATCTGGTTTACGCTGGTTAGAAAAGCGTACTAAAAAACCAGTTTTAGGGGTATTACCTTATTTACATGGCTTAGATATATCGTCTGAAGATGCACTGATTACCCAACAGCAAACTTGTGCTCATCACGAGCAGCCAAGCCAAGTTAACATTGTTGTTTTAGTGTATCCGCATATGAGCAATCATACTGACTTTGATGCTTTACGACATCATAAGCAAATTAACTGTCAGTTTTTATTTGCTAAAAACCCTGAAGTAGTGGTCAGTATCCCGGCGTGCGATTTAGTTATTCTACCCGGAAGTAAGAATGTCATTGCTGACCTTAAATTTTTAAAAAACCAAAATTGGCATCACGGTATTGCTAAGCATTGCCGCTACGGTGGTAAAGTAATGGGAATTTGTGGTGGTTATCAAATGTTAGGTAAGCTTATTGCTGACCCAATGCAAGTAGAGAGCGATAATGGTGAGTGTACCGGTTTAGGATACTTGCCAATGACCACGCAGTTACAGGCAACGAAAACCCTAGTGAATGTTGAAGGCCAGCTAAACTTAAATCAGAAAACTGTCGCGGTGCGTGGATATGAAATCCATTCAGGGATTAGCCAATTACTCCCTGACACTTCAACTAGCACACAGGCATTACTTTGTATTGATGGGAAATCTCAGGGATTGATAACAGCAGATGAGCAAATCGCAGGTTGTTATTTACATGGCATATTTGATACGCCGCAAGCTTTGACGCTCATTATGGCATGGTCGGGTAGTGAGATTACTGAAAATGTTAGTATTGACCAGTTAGAGGATATTGCGATTAACCGAATTAGTGATGCATGTTATAAATATCTTGATATAGATAAACTGGATAAATTATTGAGTGATTGGTACAAACCTTGATGTAAATCAAAACGTTCTTGCTTTGTCTTGTTAGAATCAAATAATCGGCGTTATATAGGTGATTTGCTATTTAAGTCACTTAGCTGTTTAGCACTACTATACAAAGAGAGATTACCCAGTGTCTGAAGACCTTAAAAACAACGAAAAAGTTCAACCACAAGAAAAACCTATCGTGTATTCTTGCTCTGGATGTTCTAATTTAGCGCAAATGGCGCACAATATATCACTTAATCTTGATGGTGATGGTATTGCTGAAATGTCATGCGTATCAGGCGTAGTAGGTAAAGTTGCTCCTATTATGGATTTAGCTTTTTCTGGCCGACCTATTATTGCGATTGATGGCTGCGGCTTATCTTGTACAAAATCATGCCTTGATGTCAGTGGTTTAAAGCCAGATTACTATTATCAAATTAGTGATTTAGGCTTTGAAAAGCGAAGCAAGTGGAACGACTCGTTAACTGAGAACACTATCGCAATGAAAAGCATTTATGATCAGTTATTTGAAGTAGGGATAGGCTTTAAAACCAAATAAATTATTAATGAGTTGAGTTATTAATAACCCTTAAAGTTAGCAAACATTTTGCTAACTTTTTTTTATGCTTTTTTTACTAATTTAACCTCAATTTATCAGCTAGTTGTGTACCAGTTAGCTGCTTAGTACTCTAACCAGCTCGCATATTGATCATTTATTGCAATAGCTGCTTGGCTGCCTTTTAAAGAGAATTGATAACCACATAAAGAAAACTTGCTTCCAAAGGCGAGAGCTTTAATGAGTGTTTTACTATCAAGTGGAGAAAAGCTGGCAAAATAGTCAGTGTTAGCACCAGAGTTTGTTTCAACCTGTACCATCAGAGTGCGTATTGATACGCCTTTATTAAAGCTAATTTCTTTACAACTGCCATCGCCTTTTGCTGTTTCTTGTGACCATAAAAGCGCTGTGTTTACTTCATCTGCTTGCCAGTTGATAGTAATACCTCGATGTTCAGATAAATATAAAGTGTAATTATCTGGCATAGCTAATGGGTAGTACCTATCTAGTTTAGGCACAGTCTTATTGACTATTTGATTGGTCTTTTCTTGGCTTAAATCGCTGGAAGAGGCGTTGAGAAAGTTGACCAACCATACAGTTAATAAACCAAGTAATGTTAGTACAATAAGCAGCCCACAACCCCATTTTAGCTTGTTATTACTCAGTATTTTTATGCGGATCATCTCACCCACATCAAGTGTTTGATCATGGTGAGTTGTATTGCTTGAATATCGACTGTTTTCTTGGACATGTTCTTGAAAAACTGATGGTTGCTCAACATTAGTTAGGCTATCAGTACTGAGATGGTTATCGCCAACTAGCCTTGGTTCAATCCGAAATTTAGCTGCTTTACCAAGATGTGCTTCTACTTGATATTCTTGCATATTAACAGGCCCATAATAGCCTAGGATAAAACTTCTTGATTTGCGGCTAGGGTAGGTGAGTAATACTGCTGAACAAAGTGCTGGGATAATAAATAAGGCATAACTGCTATATTGCTCTGCAAAAATAATAATTAAGGCAACAGTGATAAAGGCAATACTCGGAACAAATAGCCAGTTTTTGTTAAGTTCGGCATCATGAAGACGGCGTAAATTAGTCAGCGCTAATACCACAGTAAAGAGTAGTGTTATAAATACAGCAACGACCAATTGGCTGGTAAATGCTGAAACCAACATAATAAAAATGGCATAAACTGAAGCACAAATAGCAAAAAATCGGCTTCTGTTATCAAAACCGAGTAAACAAAAAAGGGACTTTAAAAACTGCACAGTGTCTTCCTATCAAAGTGGAGAAATAATTTATAACATTAAAAGCGCTAATGTTTAATGAATTCGGTATGGCGGTATATCAACATTATCTAGTGTTAGTCCAAATAAGCTCATCGTTGCATGGTTACTCGATTCACCATCACCGCTGAACTCAATATCGAATATACTAAACCATACTAAGCCATGTTTTTTATTAAAGGTTAACCGACTTGACCGTCGAGCTATTGCAATAAACTGTAACTGGCTTTGTTCACAATAACGGTTTGCATGTAACCGGGCTGCTTCTGATACTTTTCTTAAATAGATGAAATACCACCACAGTAAGAAAAAAAAGAGTAAGTAATAAATGTTTTCCATAGGGTATTGATTGAACCTCAGTATAGTAACGTTGCGATGTTACACTTGGTTAGGAGAAAGCTGATTAAATAATTGCCCAATGGCTTGAGCTAATGCATTACTGCGCTCAGGTGTGCGCATACACTGAAAAAGTATTGGTCGAATAACAGGAATCGCAACTAAATCCTTAAAAATACTATTAAATAGAGCTTGATCATTGCACGCAATTAAGTGCTCTAAAAATAGCATTAATTGCTGAGTATTGGCTAGAGCTAACCAACAGCGCCCAGAAAGGGTTATTAATAGTTCCGGTGCAACATTCTCTTGTGCTAATAGGGTAACAATAAATTCCTCAACATGGGGGTGTTGGCAATTACTGGCAATGCTGCGTAATAAATGTTGCTGAATTTCAATATATTCTTGTGCTTGGCTTGGCTCAACAGGCAATAATTTGCTGCTTAACAAAGCTAATAATGCATCGAGCAATTCAACCGAAAACTGTTCATTTTCCAATGCGCAGCATAAAGGAAATAACACCTCATTGGGTAGATGTGCTAAGGCATTAATTAATTGTTGGCTATAGCCGTTTTCAGTCAGTCTTACGGTAAAGTCACTTATTCCTTGCACCCCAACTGCTTGCCATTTGTCCCAACCGTTTTTTCCTGACAGATAAGTTGAAAAGGATGCTAGATACTCGCTAGGTGATTGCTTTAGTTCAACTTTTATTTTGCTGTTCAATACCGCTAACTTGTATTGCGCAGGGGTGTATAAATAGGGGTTGCTTTTTAACAGCGCTTCTTGATGCTCATTTGCATCTTGTGTTAAATCATTCCCTAGTGCCTCAATAATAATGGCAATAAAATGGTTTCTAGCTCCTTGGTTTAACAAACCTCGCTCATCAAGAGGAAGCTTTAGCAACCATAAATAAGGTACGGGTGATCCTTGTTGCCAAAAAGCAAGCGCAATACAGGCATGACCTTGACTTGGATACGGGTAGGGGATTTGGTTTAATTCTATTTTTTCAAATTGCTCTTTTGATATTTTTTCAATTTTTCTGCCGATATCATAAACTCGATACTGAGAGTTTGACGAATGAAGCAGTTGCGAAATAGTGTCGATAGTATCCATAGGAGAAAATAGTAAACCAGTATTAAAGAGAGATTGAGTCTGTGCGCTATTATAGAGATAATAGGGCTATCTAGCAAAATTTTAAATAGGTCTATGGCTATTCAATCTGATATTTTACTACCAGAAAAACCAATCCTTCGCATTCTTTATCAGGATGATTACCTTGTGGCGATAGATAAGCCTGCGGGGCTATTTGTTCATCGTAGTTTTATGGACAAGAATGAAATTTACTTTGCCTTGCAGTTGGTACGCGACCAAATTGGTCAATACGTATATCCTGTACATCGCTTAGATAGACCAACGTCGGGTGTGTTATTATTTGCCCTCACTAAAGATATAGCACAAAAAATGAATGCCGCGTTTGCTACTAAATCTAATAGTGCAGATACTGACTCCGAGGCAATTGACACACAGCATGAATTATCACAAACAGTTGATGATAGCTTAACAAAAACCTATTTTGCCCTGGTGCGGGGCCATTTACCAATCACAACACAACCTCAGCTAATTGATCACCCTCTTAAAGAAAAATTAGATAAATTGGGCGATAAATACGTTAGTCAAAACAAAGCAGCGCAATCAGCACAAACTTATTATCAAGTGCTCAAACAAGCAAGTTTACCTATTGCCCTTGGCAAGTTTGATAGTGTTCGCTATTCGTTAGTGAAACTAGAGCCAATAACAGGGCGACGTCACCAAATCCGTCGACATTTGGCACATTTACGTCACCCTATTTTAGGTGATATTAATTATGGTGATAACAAGCAAAATCCCTTTTTTATTAACCATTTTGGTTTTAAGCGCTTAATGCTTATTGCTAAATCCTTAAGCTTTATTCATCCGGTTAGTGAACAAAAAATTACCATTAGCGCTGATTTTGATCAACAGTGGTTACAAGTGTTTAAGGCGCTTGATTGGTCACTTTAAACTTAAAAAATACAGTGACCTATTCATTTCAATGTTTGTAATGAATTAACTTTTTGTTAAACGCTTGGCAAACAGATTGGCATGGTAAAAGCCTATGCTGGTGTTTCTCGCCATTTTGGTGAAAACTAAATAGCACCATGGCACTAGGTATAAACTAGTGATTGTTGAGAACGTTAAGCCACCAATAATTGCGATTGCTAACGGCGAATATGAAGGGCCATCGCCACCTATTTGTGTTGAGCCTAAGGCAAGTGGGATCATGCCTAACACAGTTGTGGCAACTGTCATTAATACAGGGCGAAGCCTAGTTGCACAAATATTGCTGATCACTTGTTCTAAATCTTGTATTTTTGGTGTCATTTGGTTGATTTGATCAATCAAAACAATGCCATTATTTACCACTATACCCATTAAAATTAAAATACCTATCATCCCCATTACCGACATACTGGTACCTGTGATAAAGAAGAACCAAAATACGCCAACAATAGAATAAATGATCGAGCTAATAATAGCGGCGGGCAAAAGTAATGACTCAAATAAAGCTGCCATCACAATATAAATCATTGCTAAAGCAAGTAGCATGTTAATGATCATTATTTGTTGGTCACCTTGTTGCTGGTTAAAGCCTTGCCCTAACTTCCAACTGTAGCCCTCGGGTAAATGGATTGATTCCATGGCAAGAGTTATACGTTCTTGTGCTTGCTCCATGGTAATGTCACTTAAATTTGCGCCAATGGTTAATGCTGTTTGGCGATTTTCTCGATAAATTGACGTCAGTCTAGGTTGGACTTTAAATTCAGCAACATTTTCTAAAGTGATCGTTTGACCGTCAACTTGCACAATGGGTAACTTCTTCAGTTGGTTGAGCGAGTACTTTAATTGCTCGTCGTAAAGTAGGTGTATTTTTACTTCACCGTTTGGATCGTGACGAAAGCTCCTTAGCTCAAGGCCACGTAATGCTGTGCCCACTACTTGTGCAACTTCTTGAGAATCTAAACCAATGTGACTTGCTTTAATGCGATCAATAATTAGCACCATTTCTTTTTGATGTTGAGAAACATCGCTGCGAACATCAGTAAGCCCGTTAATATGTTCTAATACCGGAACAACTTGATTTGCAAGTTGAACTAATAAATCGGTTGAAGGCCCAACCAGTGTTAAACTTGCGCCGCCACTCTTAGGGCTTTGCCAGCCAAAGTCGGGCTTTGCTTCGGCAAAATTTGGCATGTTTTTTCTAATGCGTTCTTTCAACTCAGTCATTGAAATATCACGATCCTCTTTCAACAATAACGTTGAAGAAGCTCTTTCGCCATTGTAATAACTATAAACTGAGTCAATGTAGAATGCTTGTTGATTTTTATATAAATAGTCTTCAAAACGGTCGACCATAGCTTCAACATGCTCAAGGGGAAACTGTCCTTCAACATGATAGCGCATAAATAAACGCGTGCCGTCTTGATTATCCTTATTATCCGAAGTGATTGCCCCCATAGGAAATGCCGTGCTCACTAAAATAAATAGGGCAGCAACGCCGGTAATTTTAGGGTGGGCTAACACCCAATTTAAGCTGCTTTTATAATGGTTTTGAAAACGGCTCTGTGCTGGTTTATCTTTTTTAGCTTGAGTATTACTTAGTTTATCTAGTGATATTTTACTTAATAATAAAGGTAGTAGTGTTTTAGCAATTAATAATGATGCTGCTAGTGAGATACAAATAGCAATGGCAACATGTTCTAAAAATACCGTTAACTGTACTTTTTCGCCTATAATATTAGGCAAAAATACTATCATGGTGGTTAATGTACCTGTCATTACGGCCAGTGATACTTTATCAACGCCTTTTAGAATGTTGTTGATTTTCTCTTGCTTATTTTTGCTCGGTGTTTTTTGATGCTGTGCAGAAATCGACTCAGTAATAACCACTGAATTATCCACTAACATCCCCACGGCTAATAATAAGCCCATCATAGATAAAACGTTTAGGGAATAACCAAGTAAGTACATAATAGCGAGTGTGATACAAATAGAGAAGGGTACAGAGGCAACTACCAATAAAGTGGCGGTAGTGTTGCGCATAAATAAATATAGAACAGCAAATGAGAGTAATGCGCCAATGCCGCCAGCAGTTAATAAATCACCTAGAGAATTAGTCACGCCTTTGGCTTGATCCTCCATCATAAAGATATTAACACCTTCAAATTGACGAGTATCACTGATGTTGTCGACTAAACTAACGACTCTGCCTGCTACTTCAACTAAATTTGCGCTAGACTCTTTAAATATATTCACCCCAATAGCGTAGTTTCTATCAAGATGACGACCATCAACTCGCTCAGGTTGTTCAAAATCAACTGTTGCGATATCACCTAAATATACATTGTCTTTAACTTGCAACGCACGAATATCATGCAGTTTAGTATATTCTCCTTTAGGACTGATGCGGATACTTGCTTGCTCTGATTTTAGCGAGCCGGCATTAATGGTAAAATTTTGCTGTCTAAGCATTAAGGTTAGCTGTTTAATGTCGATATTATGACTAGCCATTCTATCGCTTAGCAAACGGATTGATATCTGCCTGGGATCAACTCCGTAAAGCTCAACCTTCGAGACGCCACTTAAACGCTCAAGGGGCTTTTTCAAATAATTATTCAATAATTGATAACTATTTTTAAGTTCTCGCTTACTTGATATTCGTAGCGTCAGAATAGGCATGTCAGCGGTTGAAAATTGGTAAACAAATACTCGCTGTAAATCATCAGGGAGCAGGTGACGGATAGCGTCAATTTTTTCTCTTGCCTCAATTGCCTTACCCGCTAAGCTACGCTCCCACTCGACCTCAATACCTATTTGCGCGCCATTTTCAGTTGATGTTGAGTTTAATTGAGTGATGCCACCCATGGTTGATAACGCTTCTTCAAGTGGTTTGGTTACCAAGCGCTCAACCTCTGCGGGGGTAGATGCTTGATAGGGCGCGTTTATCATCATTTCAGGAATATCAATTCCAGGCCATTTTTCTAAGGGCAACAATTGCGTTGCAGCAAAGCCCGTTAGTAACATAGTTAAACATAGCATTAATGTGGTTACTGGTTTTTTTAATGCTAGCGCTGTTAGGTTCATTGCTTGTTTATCGTTGTTATCAATTGGTTGATTAGACACGAGTAACCTCCGCTAAATCATTGCTGCCATTAGTTTGAATAGCGGGGGTTACGTTAATGTCTTTGCTATCAAATGTTTTAAAATCAAATAATCGATACAAAACAGGCAACACAATTAGCGTTAAAAAGGTGGAGCACAATAAACCGCTGATCACAGTAATTGCCATAGGCGCTCTTAATTCGGCCCCTTCACCTAAGCCAATAGCCATAGGTACTAAGCCTAAAGCAGTTGTTAGTGTGGTCATTATAATTGGACGAAGACGTGATATTGCAGCTTGCTCAATGGCACTAATTTTATCGCACCCTTGGGCGCGTAATTGATTTATTCTATCTACCAAAACAATGGCATTATTTACGACAATACCGGCTAACATGATCAAACCAATAAAGACGATTACGCTGATATTAGTACCAGTTAGAAATAAGCCATAAATAGAGCCAACTGCAGCTAATGGTAAGCTAAATAGTATTAACAGTGGATGTAATAGAGACTCAAATTGTGAAGCCATTACTAAGTAAACTAGAAATACCGCTAAGGTTAATGCCATAATCATCGAATCAAATGACTGCTGCATTTCTTCACTTTGACCACCAAAGTTAGCGATAACCGAAAAAGGTAATTTAAGCTGCTCTACTAATGTTGTCGCGCTGATAATCGCACTACCTTGATCACCAACAGCAATATTGGCACTGATAACGGCAACACGTTGCTGATTAATGCGATTAATTTGAGCAGGTCCAACCGTTTCAGTAATACTGCTGATACTCGCTAGTGTGATAGGGTAGTTGCTGCCAGGATTGATAATTAATTCTTGTAAGTCTTTAATTGAGTCACGCTCTTCTATGTCGCTACGCACTAAAATGTCAATTTTTCTATCTAACAGAGTATATTTGCTGGCAACATTTCCGCCAATTTTAACCGCTAGCAAGCGCGCAATATCTGGGGTACTTAGACCTAATTGTGCTATTTTTTGTTGATTAAAATGAATAGCAAGCTCTGGCTGTCCTTTACGTTGGCTGTTGGTAACATCGACAAAATTTGGTGACTCATCCATAAGTTGTGTAAGTTGCTTAGCATATTGTTTTAATTCGTCTAAATCATACCCCGCTAATTCAATACTTATAGGTTTACTAAAGGTGAATAGCTCTGGACGATTTAGTGAGGTGGCAGCGCCAATAATATTACGCGCATATTGTCTGATGTCATCCATTACGGCATTTTCGTCAGTACTATTGTGTAGCATGACCTGTAAACGTGCTTGATGCTCACCTCCTTTGTTAGCACTACTGGTCATTAAGCTGCCACGGCCTGTTAATGAGTATGTGCTTTTAACTCTATTGTCACTTTGCAGTTTTTGCGCGATCACGTTAATAGCTCGATCAGTTTTTGCTAAGGGCGTGCCTGGCGCTAATTCTAAATCGAAATAAAACTCACCTTGAGAGAGTGGCGGTAGTAATTCAACACCAATTTTTGGCAAGATCATTGCCGCAGAGCCTGCAAATAATAAAGTGATTATCAAGGTTTTAATACTATGATTGAGTGCTATTGATAAAGACTTTTGATAAACGTTGCTTAACACTTCAAAAAGGTAATTAAAACCATTGGCTAATGGTTTCATCACTAATGATAACAACTTACTCAGGCCGTGAAACATTAATAAAATCAGTCGCATCACCAACATAGGTAAATAAATAAAGATGATTTTGAAAGGCATTGCAAGTAGCCAAGTAATTTTTTCAGATGCTGATCGTTCTTTAAAAGAAGCGGGAGTTGTATCTGTGCTTTCACCTATTGACTGAGCTTGCAGTTTTACCTCCCTTGAAGCTAGCATCGGAATTAACGTGAGTGCGACTAATAAAGAGGCAATTAATGCAAAGGCAACGGTCATGGCCTGATCTGCAAATAATTGACCGGCAACGCCTTCAATGAAAATTAATGGCACAAATACGGCAAGTGTTGTTAGTGTAGATGCTATGATTGCTCCACTGACTTCTTTTGTGCCTTTTGTTGCTGCTTCAATAACACCTAAGCCTTGCTCTTTATAGCGAGAAATATTTTCAAGCACAACAATGGCATTATCAACTAATAAACCTGTTGCTAACGCAATTCCGCCCAGTGACATAATGTTTAAGCTAATATCACTGCCATACATCATATTAAAGGTAGCGATAACTGATACTGGAATAGAAAGTGAAATGATCAAGGTGGGTATAATTGAACGTAAGAATAAGTACAGCACTAGCATAGCGAGCAAGCCACCAACAATAGCGGCAGATTTGACTTCACTAATAGCATTACTGATAAACGTTGATTGATCGTAAACTAGGGTAAGTTGATAATTATCACCGGTAGTTTTTCGAATCTCATTGAGTTTTTTATTGACTAAGTTTGCAACCTGTACGGTATTGGCATCCCCTTCTTTATAAATGGCTAGTTCAACGGCTTCACCTGCGTTGATACGTGTTATGTCAGTGCGCTCTTTGTAGCCGTCAATAACTTTTGCAATATCATTTAAATAGATTATTTTATCATTTTTACGATATACAACTAGTTCTCCAATTTGAGTGATATTGGTAAATTGATTGAGAGTACGGACTAAATATTGGGTATTACCATCAATCAATTTACCGGCAGAAATATTAATATTTTCAGCATTTATACGATTAATGATTTGCTGACTTGTGAGGTTTAATTGGGCCAGTTTATGCTGTTCGATAATCACGTGATACTCTTGCTCTAGACCACCACCTAGCTTAACTGAAGCTACACCTAATAAAGACTCAAGCTGGCGTTTAATATCATACTCGGCAAAGGTTCTTAATTTAGTTAAAGCGGCGACTGAGTTATCCTGACTTTGCAAACCCAGACGAATAATAGGATCTAATGAAGGGTTAAATTTTAAAATAAGTGGCTTTTCAACATCTAAGGGTAGGGTGATTAAGTCTAATTTTTCACGCACCTCCAAACTAGTGATATCCATAGCTGTTTGCCATTCAAACTCAAGCAACACATCAGATTGACCCGCTTTGGAAATAGAGCTTATTTTTCGTAGTCCTTTGACCACACCAACGGCTTCTTCAATTGGTTTGGTAATTAATTGCTCTATTTCTCCGGGAGCCGCGCCAGTGTAATTAGTACGCACGGTGAGCGTTGGGTAGGTTAATTCGGGCAGTAAGTTTACAGCTAGTCGAGACAGACCAACTAAACCAAATAAAATAACGGCAAATGTAAACATCCACACAGTGACAGGGCGTTTGATAGCAGTATCAACTATACTCATTATTATTCCTTAAATAGTTGTTGTGATGAGCCGTTAATGGGCTTTTACAATAGCGGTTTCATTAGTTTTAAGTGCGCTATCTGCCTTTGTGGATGGATCACCGTTGAGTACTTCAACACGTGCATCAGCTTTTAAGTTATGCTGACCATTGACTACAACTAAATCCCCTGCTTTGATATCGCCAGTTATCTCGGTCAGTTGTTCTTCAATAAAACCTTTGTTTACTTGTACTTCAACAGCTTTGTTATCTCTTACTAAATATATTTTACTGTTGTTATCTAGCGTTATAATGGCATCGCTGGGGATGGTTAATGTGTTATGGTGGGTGGCAAATGTAAGGGCTATTTGTGCGAACATACCCGGCTTCAATTCTTGTTCATTGTTATCAATAGACAAAATAACTTTGAAGGTGCCACTATTTGGATCAATCACCGGGGAAATAGAGCGAACTTTCGCTTGATATATTTGATTTTGACGAGCGCTAAAACTCAGGTTTGCCTGTTGATCTAATTTTACATTACTTAATTGATGCTCAGGTAAGTAAACAACCGCTTGTAAGTTGGTTGCATCAACAATATGAAACAGTTTTTGGTATCCTTGAGTAAAATAGCCTGCTTTTACATAACGGTGCGAAATGAAGCCAGATATAGGTGCAACAACCTGACTATCTTGTAGATCAAGTGCCGCGAGTTTGCGGGCAGCAACAGCTGCTTGATGTTGAAACTTAAGTTTGTCTGATGCCTGAGCACTCACTAGTTTTTTCTTTGCCATTAAAGACAAGCGTTGTAATTCTTGGTTAATTCCGGCAAGTTCTGCATCGGCTTTATCAAGCGCAAGTTGGTAGCGTCGAGGATCAATTTCAGCTAAGACTTGGCCTTTGTAAACATAGTCACCTTCTTCAACGCTTAATTGCTCAATAATCCCAGTGACACGAGTAATAATGTCAGCTTCAGTGCGTGATTCTAGAGTTGCAGTCGTGTGAAAGTTAGATGAAATATTATTACGCTCAATACTGGCAACACTAACTGGGATAGCAAATTCTTTTTCGGTTTCTGTTGCTACTGTTGCTGTTGTTTCTGAGCAACTAGCTAAAAAAATAGCATTAAAAGTAAAAAGTGAAATTAATAGTGCTGTTTTTGTGTTAATAGTTTTCATTCGCTGGTCCATAGGGTGAACTATTTTAGTTATCTAAAAAATAGCACAGGCTATGCCAACAAGTATTAATGCTTATATAACAACAGGTTATAATTGTTAGGATGAGATGGTGAAAATTAATTGTGTAATAAGGTTAATTTTTTAGTGAATTTCCCTACTTTTTAAGTAAATTATTAATTATTATTTAGGGGCTGTAATACGAACGGCATTAATGTCCAGCGAAATCAGTTTAGCATAGGCGTTAACGGTTTTATGAGTTGAGTGAGCATCGCTTTTCTCGCCTTTTATTTGAATTGCATAATCAGGATAAGGGGTTTCAAATAATTGCTGTTTTTGTTGAGCAAAAGTTAACATCATTGCCTGGTCTGCGGTTATTGTCCTATTTAATAGCGTCATCATTAAATAGTGATCAGAGGGCAGTGATTTTTTCATGGTCGTTTTATTAACAGGAGCGAACTTATCATAGCTAACACGATCGGTGATAACGTCATTCACCTTACTATTATCTGAAAAATAGTCTTGGTTAACAGCTTTTGTACTGCTGCAAGCAACTATTGAAAAGCAAAACAGTAAACTAATACACCTTTTAATAATAGATAAATTAGACGCAAACAAATTAAGGGGTTTCATAGCATACCTTCACAGCAAAATAGTTTCTAAACTATGAAAGAGCAAATGTTATGCCAATTGATTTTTTGACGGTTTTGTACTGTTTTGTATGTTACTAACTAATTGTAAAACATGGTTTAATGTTGTTGTCTTTTGCTTTTTAACTTTAAGCTTTTTTCATTAAATTAGTAAAAAACTTGCTCAGAGCTAAACCGTCATTTTTTTGCTGTTTACAGGCAACCTCATTGCTAACTACAAAAAGAGCAAGACTGATTTTATATGATGTTGTTTAATCGCGGCTCTGTTGTTGCTTTAGCGTAGTGGAAATTAATTGCGCGGTTTTTTCAGGTTGCTCTAACGGGAACATATGACCACCAGCAGTCATGGTGAGTTCGATGTTTTTGTTTAACCGCGTAAATCGTTTAAAGAATTTTATCGGTAATACATCTGTTTTATCCGCATATATCAAGTTTGCTGGTATCTTTAGTTGGTTTTTGTAGCTAGACAAGTTAGCAGCTAAATTTCTGAATATATCAGCTTCAACTTGTGCAGAGAACACTAGTTCTAGTTGTTCATTGCGTTCAATAATACCATGGCGGACATAATCAGCTAAACAGCGGCGATCGAAGTTTTTGAACAACTGCCTACTTGAAAATAATTTAACCATATCTGTGTTTAAAGGCCATTGTGTCCGTCTAACTTTAGCTTTACCTGCAGGACTAAATTTATCAATAAGGCGGGTCTTTTTTAAAAACTTCATCGCAAAGGCTGTGCCACCCGTGACAACAGGGGGATCTAACATGATCAAGCCTTTAAATAATTGCGGCTGTTGGCAAGCGGCAATGAAGGCAATCACTCCTCCAAAAGAGTGTCCAACGCTAATAACTTGTTCTTGCTGAGTATTTTTTAGCTCTTGTTTAACAAAGGCAATAAGTTCATTTACTAAAGGTTGCCAATTGTTCTCAACTGGATATTTATCATTATGACCATATTTTTCATGAGCGATAACTTGATAATGATCGGGTAAATAGTTGAACAGGGTTTGATAGCTTCCTGCAGGGAAGCCATTTGCATGAACAAAGTTAATAAGTGTTTTTGACATAAGGAGGTAACTGATTATTGAGAATAATTAACAATTAGAATTTAAACGCTTGTTTGAATTTTGTCAATATTGATTTTGTTACATTAGCTTGAAATCAGTATAAGAACGAGTGTCTTAGTGGGAAAAGCATTAAAAACCCAGCTAAGCTGGGTTTTGATTATATGAACATTCAGAGTTAAATTAAAATTCTTCCAACATGTATTCTAAAGAGTCTTCGTATATTCTTAACTCTTTCTCAAGTTGAAATTTATCTCTTAAAAGTTCTATTTCACGCCATTTTCTTTTTTTATTTGGCGCTGATTTTTCTTTGGCTGGTTGACTAACTGACTTTAAAACGTGGCTTAAATTATCCATAAAAGTATCCCCTAATAGTTTTTCTGCAAAAACATAAATCAACTGCCCTTTTTTAATATCATATTTTTTCATTGATGCAAATAAAAAACGCACATTTTTTATAAAAAAATGTGCGTTAAACGTACTCGGTATGATGCTTTACTGAACAGCTTTCTCTATTACAGAAGCTGGGCTAATTGCTTTTCAAGTTTTACTTGGTCAATGGCAAAGTTACGAATTCCTTCACTCAATTTTTCTGTAGCCATAGCATCATCATTCATCTGCCAACGCCATTGCTGTTCCGTAAGCTTAGCTTCAGTAGGCTCATTTGTATTAGTTGCTTGAGCAGTCAGTTGTTGCTTAACGGGCAAAGTGCTATTTGCTAATTCGTTCATCAAATCAGGACTAATAGTTAATCGATCACAGCCCGCTAGTGCTAAAATTTCGCCAGTGTTTCTAAAGCTAGCTCCCATAACAACGGTGTTGTAGCCTTTAGCTTTGTAGTAGTTATAGATGTTGGTCACAGAAATTACACCGGGATCTTCATCACTTGCATATTCAGTACGACCAGTATCTTTTTTGTACCAATCAAGAATACGTCCAACAAAGGGAGAAATTAGGAAAACGCCAGCTTCAGCACAAGCCCTTGCTTGGGTGAAACTAAAAAGTAGAGTGAGGTTACAATTGATGCCTTCTTGCTCAAGTTGTTCTGCTGCTTTAATGCCTTCCCAAGTTGAGGCAAGCTTAATTAAAATACGATCATTACTAACCCCTGCTTCATTATACATTGCGATCAACTTGTGAGCTTTGCTAATTGAAGCACTGGTATCAAATGATAGTCGTGCATCTACTTCAGTTGAAATTCGCCCAGGAACTGTTTTTAAGATTTCTAAGCCGATTAACACTGATAACTTATCCGCAGCATCAATAACTTGTTGTTTAGCATCATTTGATTGCTCTTTTGCCCAAACAACAGCATCACTTAGCAAATTTTTATACAAAGGCAATGCGGCTGCCTTTAGTAATAAAGAAGGGTTAGTTGTAGCATCTTGTGGCTGAAATTTAGCAATAGCTTCAATATCACCAGTATCGGCAACTACAGTGGTCATTTGCTTTAATTGTGCTAATTGAGAGGAGGAACTTGTCATGGAAATACCTATAGAATTTGCTAAAAGTGATAAAAAAAGGGTTTAGTTGAGGAGATACTACACCATTAAATTATTAAATGTACCCCCTTGAAAACATTTGTTTTACCTTTTTGAACATTCTCTGTGAATCACTCGCTCTCTAGTAGTATCAATCATGGCGACAGCTTGGGTATACATTTATCCTATGTTATAGTTTGCCCTTATTGGTATTACTAACTTCCAGAGTTGAAATATATTATGTTACTTGTTGTTTCTCCTGCAAAAAAATTAGATTTTGAATCTCCTTTAGCAACCACAAAAACGAGTCAGCCTACATTACTTGAGCAAAGTGAAATTCTGATTGAGCGCTGTTTAGAGCTTTCACCTGAACAAATAGCTTCGCTTATGAAATTAAGTGATAAATTAGCGGGGCTAAATGCCGCACGTTTTGGTGAGTGGTCTCAGCCATTTACCCCAGACAATGCAAGACAAGCTATTTTAGCTTTCAATGGTGATGTTTATAGTGGCTTAGACGCTAATTCCTTCACTGATGAAGATTTTGGCTTTGCGCAACAACATTTTCGAATATTATCTGGACTCTACGGTCTACTAAAACCACTGGATTTAATGCAAGCCTACCGCTTAGAAATGGGAACCAAGCTAGACAATATTCGCGGTAGTAATTTGTATCAATTTTGGGGAGATATCATCACCAATGAGCTAAATTATGCATTAGCAGCACAAGGCGATAACATGTTAATTAATTTGGCCTCAAATGAATATTTTAAAGTGGTAAATAAAAAGGTATTAAATGCAACGATAATTACACCACAATTTAAAGACTGGAAGAATGGTCAATATAAAATGATCAGTTTTTTTGCAAAAAAAGCGCGAGGTTTAATGGCTCGCTATATTATTCAAAATCAAATCACTGATAGTGAAAAAATTAAAGCTTTTGATTTAGCAGGCTATCAATTTAATAGTGAGTTAACGCATGGCAATGAGTGGGTATTTACGCGCAAAGAGGAATAAATCTATTGCTCTACTTTAGCAATGTCAGCTTGTTTGGCTCCACCTGCCAGAGCTGCTGCCATTGCAGATTCTTTTGATATACCTGATTTTATCGCCGCTTCAACAATTTCACGCGCTTTATCACTAGACGAGGAATTTATCGCGGTACTGATCACATTGACATTGTCAGGTGAAATTCTTAAAGCGGTCTTTACCATGCTAACGACTTGTTCAGGTAAAGACGTAATAGCAACAGTGAGAATATCAAGCATCTTCTCAGGGTAAGTTTTCATTGAATCCCCAACAACATTTTTAGCCATCACTGAATCTGTTAATAGTGCGACCCGAATAATGTTTTCTATAGCTAAGGGATCATGCTGAACAGCTTTACTTACTATTTCTTGCGTGTAACCAGGCTCTTCAGACACCGCAATAGTAACGACATCAGAACTTTCAGCTAAATTTGACGTTAGAATAATATCAATAATGTCACTAGTTAAAGCTGGTTCGGCACGCAAGGCACCACACATGATTTGTTTATATTCATTTGGGTATTTAGTAATAGCGATTTTTAAAACAGCATCAATTTTTTCAGGATAACGCACCAATAAGGCATTGACACTTTTTTCTATTGCCATTTTAGAGTTGATTTGGCGCTTGATTAATTGATCAAATAAATCACTGAGAATACTTTCTTGACGGTTTTCTATAGTATTAGTGGTTGTGCTATGTACTGGAAAAGACAAACTTAGAGCGATAGTAAATACAAAATAAATATACTTCATTAAATTTCCAACCAATTAATAAAACTTCTATCAGAGTTGCTCCTTCAACAAGGGAAGTTAAAAAATAAACCATTATTATTATTATGTAAGGCAAATTAAGCAGCTTTACCCCACTATATTTAACTTAGCTTCACCTCAAAGTCTATTGATTAGTCCATTTATACAGCA